>CALIZF010000017.1 GCA_938028765.1 uncultured Paracoccaceae bacterium | reverse complement strand
CTCGGCCGCGGCGAAGAACAGATCGACCACCGGGTTGCGTTCGTCCGACAGTGCGAAGACGCATTCCTCGCTCGCAGGCTGGAAGGCGGCGACCGCGATCCGGCGGACGGTATCGGACCGGAACGTGCCGTTGCGCCACATAAAGCCGACGCCGATGCCGACCGCAACCGCCTCATAGACCGCGTCGCGGGTGTCGGCGACCAGCACCGGCTCGGGCGCAAGGCCGGCGCGACGAAAGGCGCGATCGACCTCTTGCGGGCATCCCCTCGAAATGGTGGCCGGGATGCCCTCACCCGCATCGGACGCCAGTCGTGCACGATGCCGAGCAGGAAGCCCGCCAGCATCAGGCGCACGGCGACTTCGGGATCGAGGCCGGCGCGGCCATTGTCGGCGCAACAAAGCTCGGCCACGTCAGCGCGAAGCCACCCAAGGTCGAGAACCTGATCGATCTTCACCCGCACATGGTCATCGGGGATCAGACCCCGCAACGACCCGGCGATGACAAGCCCGGTTGCCCGCGCTCTTTCCGACCCGGCATCGCAGCGCTCATCCATCGACATGCAAAGTTAATCGGAGGCATGGGGCTTTTTCAACAGCCCCAACTGGATCAATTCCTGACCCTCCTCACCCCCGCCATCAGCCTGCCCGCCGCGGCATCCTGATCAAGCAGACCCGCGCCGAACATCGCCGGTGACGATCAGCGCCAGCTACTCCACGCCGTGGGACAGCATCCCTCCAGGTTGTTCCTCAGGCTTTGCCTGTGCAGTGCGGGGGGCGGGGAACGCGGGCATGCCCTTGTGACAGGGCGCGGAACGGCGCGCGCAGACCGTGCGGGCGGGTCAACGTTGTGGGGCTGCGGCTTTGCCGGCCCCTGCCCCGACGACCCACGACCATCGTGAAGGTGCCAGGCTTGAGGGATATGGTGTCCTCACGACGCATCGAACGGCCCGAATATCCGGTACGCAAAGGGTGGGTGAGGCACGGAGTGCCTCATGCATTCATCAATGATATCAATAAGTCAATGAAGGTGAGTGGTGCCGCAGAAGGGACTCGAACCCCCGACCCCATCATTACGAATGACGTGCTCTACCGGCTGAGCTACTGCGGCGCCGCAGACCCCTTACGCGGGCGGCGCGGGAAGGTCAACGGGTCTGACCGCGGCCGGGGGCGGATCAGGCCGCGGGCTTGGCCTCCTCGCCGCCGGGAGGCGCGGCGCCCGTCTGGCCTGCTGCCGCAGCCTTGTCCTGCGGGCCGACCAGCAGCGGCAGCATGGCGGCATCGGCGCCGGGCTGGGCGGCTGTCTCGGCCCGCTCGACCCAGGCGAGCGTGTCGAAACCGCCGCAATTCGAACAGACGGGCTGCCAGGACGGGTGGGCGGTGTTGCACGCTTCGCAGATCCACTGCGGCCCTCGCGGCGCGGCCACGGCCCGGGCCAGCCAGCCGCGCACCACCGCCTCGTCTGCGCCCGCACCGCGTTCGATGGCGGCCATCAGGGTCAGGCTGCGGGTTGTGGGGTGGCGGGTCGGCACGTCCCCGAGGGCGCGGCGCGCGCCCGGAAAATCCTCTGCGGCGATCAGAAGTTCCGCTTCCAGCATCCGCGTCTCGTCGTCGTCGGGGCGGATCGCCGTCAGCGCCTTGAAGCGTTTCAGCCGCTCGGCCGGCGTCTCATCCGGGACAAGGTCGGCGAAGGCCGCGGCAAGGTCGGGGTGCGGCCGCGCCTCCCAGGCCTTCTTCAGCACGCGCACGGCACCCTTCATGTCGCCCTTGGCGGCCAGCCCGCGAGCCGCCATCGCGGCGGCCGGGATGAGGTCGGGCGACAGCTTGTTCGCCATGATCGCGGCCTCGCGCGCCTCGATCGGGGCGCTTTCGTCCAGCACGCCCCTGGCCTCCTGCAGCGCCAGAACGGCGTCCCGCCGCCGGAACACGTCGCGCGGCAGCGCGCCCGCCTTCAGCTTGGCACCGAGCGTGGCGCGCGCGCCCGCCCAGTCCCCGGCGGCGGTCTGAAGCCTGAGCAGCAGATCCTGCGTCTCTTCGTGCCGGGGGTTCAGCTCGAACGCCTTGCGGGCCAGCTTCAGCGCGGTTTCGGTATCGCCCTCGTCGAGCTTGAGGCGCATCAATCCCCGGATGCCCACGAAGCGCGACCGATCGTTCTCGAGCAGCTTCTTGTAGGCCTCCTTCGCCTTCTCGGTGTCGCCATAGGCCGCCGCGGCCTGGGCGGCGACCAGCGTCGTCAGCTCCGGCCGCCCCAGCAGGCGTTCGGCCTTGATCGCGCGGGCATAGGCGACCCGCCCCTCGCCCGAGGCCAGCGCCGTCAGCGCCTCGGCCAGCGCATTGAAGCCGCGCCGTTCGCGCGAGCGGTCGAAATAGCGCGAGATCGCGGTTTCGTCCCCCGTCAGGAACCGCAGGAACGCGACCAGAAGGCCGACCAGCATCATGAGGACCCAGACCGCCGCGACCAGAAGCAGCGCCGCGATCAGCGATTGCAGCGGGCCAAGCGTGAATTCCCAGCCGCCGAAGGCGATCCGCAGGCCGCCGCCGGTATCGACCAAGAGCCCCGCGCCGAAGGTCAGCGCCGCAACGACCGCGATGAAGAGGACGACCTTCGTCAGCGACCACAGCATCCCCGCCCCCCTACTCTGCGCCAAGTTCCGCGGCAATCCGCCGCACTGCCGCGACGGCGGCCGCTCGCGCCTCGGCCTGCGCCCGCCATGCGGCCAGCGCCGGGGCCGCGGCCGGCGGCAGCGTGTCGAGCTCGGCGAGCGTCGCTGCAAGATCGCCCGCGCGCAGGGCCGCCTCGGCCCGCGAAAGCACCGCGTCGGGATCGTCGCCGCTGCGCGGCTCCAGCGACCGCGCCCCGGTCTGGGCGCGCAGGAACGCGCCGAGACGGTCCATCATGTCGCCGTCGGTCGGGACGGTGACGCTGGCCGCCAGCGCCGCGCGGGCAGCATCGGGAAAAGCGGCCTGCAGCGTCGCCAGCGTCGGCACCCCCGCGGCCTGCGCGGCGAGCTCGGCCGGCACCGCGACGCCGGCCGCCGCGAGGTCCGCCAGCGCGGCATCGAGCGGCCCGCCGCCATCCACCGCGGCCTGCACGCGCAGCAGAGCGGCCCGGGCGCGCATTGCGGCTGTTGCGCGTTCGGTCTCGAGCCGCAGGGCCTCGGCCCGCGCCTCGGCCGCGGCGCGTTCCGCGGCGGCGGCGGCGGTCAGCGCGGCGATCTGGTCGGCAAGCCGCGGATCGGGGCCGGCCGCGACGGTGGCCCGCAGCCCCTCGACCTCGGCGCGCAACGCCGCAACCGTTTCGGCCATCGCCGCGAGGGCCGCCGGATCGGCCCCGCCGCCTGCCCCGTCACTCGCCCCCTCGCCAGAAGGTCGCGCCGCCAGCGCGGCAACCTGCGCCTCCAGCGCCGCAAGCCGGTCGGCCAGCGGCGCGAGGGCGGCCGGGTCGCCCCCGGCCGCGGGCCCCGGCATCGCATCGATCCGGGCGGCGAGCGCGGCCTGCGCCGCTTCGAGCGCCGCCTGACGCTCGGCCAGGGCGGCGGCCGCCGTTGCCGTCTCGGCCACACGGGCCGCCAGCGCGGGGTCGGCGGCGGGTGCCGGGGCCGTGGCGATCGGCAGCAGGTCGGGATACCAGCGCGCCAGCGCGAAGCCGCCGCCCGCTGCGATGATGCCGCCCAGCACCAGGGCGAGGAACGCCCCCCCGCCAATCCCGCGTGCAGGGTCCGGCTTGCGTTGCGACAGCGCGCCAACCTCGCCTTCCACCGCGGTCAGCCGACCGGCCAGCGCGGCAACCGCCGCCTGCGCGGCGGCAGCGGCGGCGGCGGCGCGGTCGGGCGGATTGCCGTCGTCGGCGGGGACCAGCGGGGGCGGCGTTTCGGCATCCCCAGCCTCAGGCCGGTCGCTCGCCGCTGCGTCGTCCCGCGCCGCCGTCACGGCCGACGGCGCACCGCCGCCGGCGGCGGCGCCCGCGCCGGGGTCGACCACGGCGTCGGGCGACGCAGGATCGCCGCCGTCCGGCCGGCGGCCGGCGGCCGGGGTGCCATCGCGGTCCGCGGGCGGCGCGGGGGACCCGTCCAGCACCTCCGCCTCCTCGATCGTCTCGACGGCGCGGCGACCGGCATCGGCGCCGCCCTCAGACATCGTCGCCGCGGCCAGCGGCTCGGCGGGGTTTGCAGGCGCGGGGCCGGCGTCCGGTGCGGGCGCGCCCTTGTGGTCGGGGCCGGTCACGGGTGCCTCCTCGATGCCGCGGGCCGACAGGCCTGCCGGGTCAGCCTAGCGGCAGCGCGCGTCCGGCTCAAGCGCGCCGCCCTGCGGCAAGAAGGGTGTCAACGCAGAGTGACAGGCTTTCCGCGTCGGGACTGTCCGCCACCAGCGCCTTTCGGGCGGCGAGCC
>CALIZF010000016.1 GCA_938028765.1 uncultured Paracoccaceae bacterium | reverse complement strand
TCTTCGGCCGGGGCGGCGGGGCGGGTGGTTTCCGCCGGTGCATCAGCAGCTGTGTCCGGCCGTGCCGCCGGCGGCGCGGCGGGTGCGGCTCCCGTCCGCTGCGCCGTCAGTTCCCGTTCCATCCGGGCCATCAGGCGATCGACATCCGGATCATCGTCGGCCGTCGCTGCAGCGGCGCGCACGGGGCGCGGCTGTGCTCCGGCAGAGGGTGGCTCGGCACTGTCGGCCGTGGCGGCGGTCTCGGCTGTCGCGCGAACGGGGGCGTCCTCCGCGTCGGCAACGACATCGGCCGCCCGGCCCGCGTCCGGGGCAGTCCGGGCCGCAGCCGCCGCGGCGGACTTCAGCCGGCCCAACCGCAGCGCGGCATGCATCCGGACGGATTCCTCGTCCAGCATCTCGGCCGTCATCGCGCCCTCGGCCGCGTCCCACAGCGTCTCGTCCGGCGGCAGGCGGCTGGCGATCCGCATGGCGATCAGCCGGGCCACAGCCTCGCGCCGTCCGGCAAAGGGATCGGCACCCGCGCCCGGCCCCGGTCCGACCGACAGCGCGAGCGCCGCCGGCAGCGGAGCAGGCAGACGGTCGGCCCAGCTCAGCACGATGCGCGCCGCGTCGAGATCGACGATCGCGGCATCGTCGCAATCCCAGGTCAGCGCGCGCCGGTCGTGCGGCACCTCGGCCAGCGCGGCGTCAAGGTCGGCGACCAGCCGGGCGAAGTTGATCGCCGGCGGGTTGACGTAGAACAGGGCGGCGATCGTACTGGATTGCGCGGCAGTCATGCTCGGCCTCCGTCGTTGCTCGTCCCGAAGTTGATCTTCAATCGTGCAGGCAATTCGCCGCGATTGTGACCATTTGCAGAAAATCGAAACAATCGGTGCCCAGAATTGGGCGCAAGCGCGTAACCGGGGTTCGACCGGGCCCGGACCGTTTCCGCAGGCGGGCGGATCGCGCTGCGGGGTGCCGTTCCGCACGGCGCGGCATCGACCCGCGGTTGCGCGCGGATCGGACGGGCGCAAACGCAAGGGGCGCGCACCCTGCGATGCGCGCCCCGGTGAAATGGCCTGCCGGCGAGGTCAGCAGGAATAATACATCTGATACTCGACCGGGTGCGGCGTGTGTTCGTAGGCGTAGACCTCTTCCCACTTGAGCGCCATGTAGCCTTCGAGCTGGTCCTTGGTGAACACGTCGCCCGCCAGCAGGAAGTCGTGGTCGGCCGCGAGCGACTCCAGCGCCTCGCGCAGGCTCCCGCAGACGGTCGGGATTTCCGCCAGTTCCTCGGGCGGCAGATCGTAGAGGTCCTTGTCCGAGGCCGGGCCGGGGTCGATCCTGTTCCTGATCCCGTCGATGCCCGCCATCAGCAGCGCCGCGAAGGCAAGGTAGGGGTTCGCGGAGGGATCGGGGAAGCGCGCCTCGACGCGCTTGGCCTTGGGCGATTCCGTCCACGGAATCCGCACGCAGCCCGACCGGTTGCGCGCCGAATAGGCGCGCAGCACCGGCGCCTCGAAGCCCGGGATCAGGCGCTTGTAGCTGTTGGTGCCGGGGTTCGTCAGCGCGTTCAGCGCCTTGGCGTGCTTGAGGATGCCGCCGATGAACCACAGCGCCTCCTGGCTGAGGTCGGCATACTTGTCGCCGGCGAAGAGCGGCTTGCCGTCCTTCCAGATCGACATGTTGACGTGCATCCCCGAGCCGTTGTCGCCCTTCATCGGCTTGGGCATGAAGGTGACCGTCTTGCCGTAGGCGTGCGCGACGTTGTGGATGACATACTTGTATTTCTGGATGTTGTCGGCCTGCGCGGTCAGCGTACCGAACACCAGCCCGAGTTCGTGCTGGCAGGTCGCCACCTCGTGGTGGTGCTTGTCCACCTTCATGCCCATCCGCTTCATGGTGGACAGCATTTCGGACCGAAGATCCTGCCCCTCGTCCATCGGGTTGACGGGGAAATAGCCGCCCTTGTGGCCGGGCCGGTGCGCGAGGTTGCCGGTGTCGAATTCGGCATCGGTGTTCCAGGCCGCCTTCTCGGCGTCGATCTGGAACGCAACCTTCTGCGGTGTCACGCTGTAGCGCACGTCGTCGAAGATGAAGAATTCGGCCTCGGGGCCGAAATAGGCGGCGTCGCCGATTCCGGTGGACTTCAGATAGGCCTCGGCCTTGACGGCGGTCGACCGGGGGTCGCGGCTGTAGGGCTCGCCGGTATCGGGCTCGACGACGTTGCAGTGCAGGCAGAGCGTCTTTTCGGCGTAGAAGGGATCGAGATAGGCCGAAGACGTATCGGGGATCAGCTTCATGTCGGACTGGTCGATCGACTTCCAGCCGGCGATCGACGAGCCGTCGAACATGAATCCGTCCTCGAGGAAATCCTCATCGACGAGGTCGGCCATGACCGTCACGTGCTGCAGCTTGCCGCGCGGGTCGGTGAAGCGGATGTCGACGTATTCGACCTCCTCGTCCTTCAGCAGTTTCAGAACCTTGTCCTTGCTCATCTGGCCTTGACCTTTCGTCAGTTGAACCCTGCGCGCGATGCCCGCGGCCCGCGCGTCACACGGCCTCGTCGCCTATCTCGCCGGTGCGGATGCGGATCGCCTGCTCCACCGTCGAGACGAAGATCTTGCCGTCGCCGATCTTGTCGGTCCGCGCCGCGCCGATGATCGCCTCGATCGCGGCGTCCACCATGTCGTCGGGCAGCACGATCTCGATCTTCACCTTGGGCAGGAAATCGACGACGTATTCGGCCCCGCGGTAGAGCTCGGTATGCCCCTTCTGCCGGCCGAAACCCTTGACCTCGACCACGCTCAGGCCCTGCACGCCCGCTTCCTGCAGCGCCTCCTTCACCTCGTCGAGCTTGAACGGCTTGATGATCGCCTCGATCTTCTTCATGGCCGCATCCTCCCCTCGCCCACGGCGCCTCCGATCCATCACTTTCCCCCCGCCCGGACAATCGGGTAGGGTCCGCCTGCGCGGCTGCTCGGGGGAAAACCGCAGGCGGTGACCGCGATTTGGGCGGCTTGCTCAATTCTTGTGCAGAACAGAAACGACGAGGCCGAAGCGATGCCCGAACCCGCCACTGCAGCCCGGATTCGCGCCATCGAGTCGGCGGCGATCGCGTCGGGCGCGGTCACGGGGCTTGACCTGATGGCGCGCGCAGGCGCCGAGGCCGTCGCGGCGGCGCTGGCGGCCTGGCCTGCGCTGGCGGCCGGGCGGCGGCGGGCGGTGGTTCTCTGCGGCCCGGGCAACAACGGCGGCGACGGCTTCGTGATGGCCCGTCTTCTGCGCGAACGCGGCTGGGACGTGAACGTGTTCCTGTTCGGCGAGCCCGCCCGGATGCCGCCTGACGCGCGCACCGCGCATGATGCCTGGGCCGCCCAGGGACCAGTGCGGCCGCTGGCCGAGCTCGATGCATGGGTGCGCGCGATGGCGGCGGCGGATCGCCCCGACCTGTGGGTGGATGCGATGTTCGGAACCGGCCTTGCGCGCCCGCTGCCCGCCGAGGTCGGCCGGGCGCTGGAGGCGGCCGGCCGGGCCGCCGCGGCGGGCGGCGCACGGGTCGTGGCGGTCGACATGCCGTCCGGGGTCGATGCCGACACCGGGCGGGTGATGTTCGCGCCGCGGCCCGACGCGGGGCCGCCCTTCCGGCCGCTGCAGGCCGACCTGACCGTGACCTTCCACGCCGCCAAGCCGTGCCACGCGGCGGGCGAGGGGCGGGCGTTCTGCGGCCGCGTCGTCGTGGCGGACATCGGCCTCGGGCCGTGGGACGGACACCGCCATGACGCCTGACCTTTCCGCCCTGATCGGCCGCCTGGGCAAGCGCGAGGACGGATTCAAGTATTCCTACGGCCATGCCCTGATCCTCGCCGGCGGGCCGGGGCAAGGCGGGGCGGCGCGCCTGGCCGCACGGGGCGCGCTGCGGATCGGGGCCGGCCTCGTCACGCTCGGCTGTCCGCTGCCTGCGCTGGCCGAGAACGCGGCGCGGCTCGACACGGTGATGCTGCGGGCGGTGCACGATGCGGCGGCGCTGCGGCGCGCGCTGGAGGATCCGCGCTACAACGCGCTGTGCCTCGGCCCCGGCATGGGGTTCGACCGCGCGCGCGACCTCATGCCGGTGGCGCTGGCGTCGGGGCGCGGCGTCGTGGTCGACGCTGACGCGCTGTCCGCCTATGCGGCGGACCCCGCGGCCCTCTTCGCCCTCTGCACGCCCGCGACCGTCCTGACCCCGCACGGGGGCGAGTTCGCCCGGCTCTTCCCCGACCTGTCGCCGAAACTGCCCGGCGCGCCGACCAAGTTCGAGGCGGCGCGTCGGGCGGCGGCGCGGTCGGGGGCGGTCGTCCTCTACAAGGGGGCCGAGACGGTGATCGCCGCGCCCGACGGGCGGGTGGCGGTGTCGGAGGCGCGGGGCGCGCGGGCGGCGCCCTGGCTGGCCACCGCCGGGTCGGGCGACGTGCTTGCGGGGTTCATCACCGGCCTTCTGGCCCGCGGGTTCGATGCGATGGAGGCGGCGGAACTGGCGGCCTTCCTGCATGTCGAGGCCGCCCGCGCCTTCGGCCCCGGCCTGATCGCCGAGGACCTGCCTGAGGCGCTGCCGGCGGTGTTTCGCGCCCTCGGCCTGTGACCGGCCGCCGCCGCGCGAAGGCGCGCTGCAAAGGCGTTGCCGGTCCCCAGACGGAGGCGCCGCAGACATGACGGTCGGCGCGGCCGCCCGCGCCGCCCTGCCACGGCGCGGCGGCCCGCGGTCAAAGCGGCAGCGCGGTGGTCGCCTTGATCTCTTCCATCGACAGAAGGGCCGTCACGTTGTGGATCTTCACCTGCGCGATCAGCGCCTGATAGAAGGCGTCATAGGCGCGGGCGTTCTTCACGCGGACCTTCAGGATGTAGTCGATCTCGCCCGCCAGACGGTGCGCCTCCAGCACTTCGGGCCGGGCCTTCACGGCGGCGAGGAAGCGCGCCAGCCAGTCGGGATCGTGTTCCGAGGTGCGGATCAGCACGAAGAAGCACGCCTCGAGCCCCAGCGCCTCGGGGTCGAGGATGACCGTCTGCCGGCGAATGACACCGGTCTCGCGCAGCCGGCGGATCCGGTTCCAGACCGGCGTCTTGGACGACCCGACCCGGCGCGCGATGTCCTCGAGCGACAGGGACGCGTCCTCCTGCAGCGCGGCGAGGATCTTCCGGTCGAGGTCGTCGAGGCGGGCGGTCATTCCAGAATTCTCCCCGGAGCGGCGGAAATGGGTCTTGATGAACCGAAATATCTTTATGAACGTTCTTATATTCAAGGCTGTATGGCATATATCTGGGATATTTTCCTATAATGGCGGCAGATCGAGCCAGGAGTCGCCATGCCGTCCGCTGCCGCCGCCCCGCCCGCGCCGCCCGTCCTGATCGTCGGGGCCGGTCCCGGCGACCCGGACCTGCTGACGCTCGCCGCCGTCCGGGCCCTGGCCGGGGCCGAGGTGGTGATCCACGACCGCCTCGTGGGCGACGGGATCCTCGCCCTGATCGCGCCCGGCGCCCGGCGGATCGCCGCCGGCAAGGAAGGCTTCGGCCCCTCGACCCCGCAGGACGCGATCAATGCCGCGATCGTCGCGGCGGCCCGCGCGGGGCTGCGGACGGTGCGGCTGAAGGCCGGTGACCCGGGGGTGTTCGGCCGGCTGGACGAGGAGCTTGCGGCGCTTGACGCCGCGGGCATCGCCTGGCGGATCGTGCCGGGCCTGACCGCTGCGGCGGCCGCGGCAGCGGCCATCGGCCAGTCGCTGACCTGCCGGGGCCGCAACGGCGCGCTGACGATCCTGACCGGGCATGACGTCGCGGGCTTCGCCGAGCATGACTGGCGATCGCTCGCCCGGCCCGGCGCGGTCGCGGCAATCTACATGGGCAAGCGGGCGGCGCGGTTCGTGCAAGGACGCCTGATGATGCACGGCGCCGCCCCCGACGCCCCCGCGACCGTGGTCGAGAACGCCAGCCGCGCCGACCAGCGCATCCGGGCCGCGACGCTGGCGACGCTGCCGGCGGCGGCGGCGGCCTGCGCGGGGCCGGCGGTCATCCTCTGGGGCCTTGCCCCGCGCGCGGCGGCAGCGGCCCTGCCCGCCCTGACGGCCTCGCCCGACCTGCCCGCGCCGGACGACACGACGACGCGGCGGGAGGCGCTGGCATGACCCGCGGCTTCACCCCAAAGGTGGTCACCGCCAGCGACCTGCGCCGGGGCGACGTGGTCTGGCTGACCGCGGACGACCGCTGGACGCGCGACCTGCGGGAGGCCGAACTGATCACGGAGGAGGCGCACGCGCAGCTGCGCCTGCTGCACGCGCAGGCGCAGCCGCTGGTGGTGGTCGGCGCCTACCTTGCCGAGGCGCGGCAGGGCCCCGAAGGCCCGGAACCCGTGCACTTCCGCGAGGCCTTCCGCGCCCGCGGCCCGTCCAACTACCCGCACGGCAAGCAGGAAGTCCTGCGCAGCCGGGGAGCCTGACGATGTATGCCTACAGCGACTTCGACGATGCCTTCGTGCGCGCCCGGGTGGCCGAATTCGCCGGCCAGGTGGCGCGCCGGCTGGACGGATCCCTCACCGAGGAGGAGTTCCGCCCCCTCCGGCTGATGAACGGCCTTTACCTGCAGCTGCACGCCTACATGCTGCGCGTGGCGATCCCCTACGGCACGATCAGCCCGCGGCAGATGCGTCAGCTTGCGCACATCGCCGACCGGTGGGACCGGGGATACGGCCACTTCACCACGCGGCAGAACATCCAGTTCAACTGGCCGCGGCTTGAGGACGTGCCGGCGATCCTGTCGGCGCTGGCCGACGTGGGCATGCATGCGATCCAGACCTCGGGCAACTGCGTGCGCAACGTGACCGCCGATCATTTCGCGGGGGCCGCGGCGGACGAGATCGCCGACCCCCGGCCCTATGCCGAGCTGCTGCGGCAATGGTCCACCGACCACCCCGAATTCAGCTTCCTGCCGCGCAAGTTCAAGATCGCCATCAGCGGCAGCCCGAACGACCGCGCCGTGACGCGGGCGCACGACATCGGCCTGCGCATGGTGACGCAGGACGGCGCGCCGGGGTTCGAGGTGCTGGTGGGCGGGGGCCTCGGTCGCACGCCGATGCTGGGACATGTCATCCGCGACTTCCTGCCCGAGGCGGACCTTCTGCCTTACGTCGAAGCCATTTTGTCAGCCTACAACGAGGCCGGCCGGCGCGACAACAAGTATAAGGCGCGCATCAAGATCACCGTGTTCGAGCACGGGCTTGACGCCTTCCGCGCCACGGTCGAGGACCGTTTCGCGGCGCTGCGCGCGGTCTGGCCGGGCGTCGATCCCGCCCTCTGGGCGGACATCCGCGCCGCCTTCGCGCCGCCCGCCTTCCGCGACGGCCCGACCGCGGCGCACGAGGCCGCGCAGCGCGCCGATCCGGCCTACCGCGCCTGGGCCAGTCGGAACCTTGCGCCCCATCGCCATCCCGGCCACGTCATCGTCACCGTCAGCCTGAAGGCGCACGGCGCCACACCGGGCGACGCCACGGCCGACCAGATGCGCGCGCTGGCCGACATCGCCGAGGCCTGGGGATACGGCGAACTGCGGATCAGCCACGAACAGAACGTGATCCTGCCGCATGTGCGCAAAGCCGACCTGCCGGCGGTGTTCGCGGCGCTGACGCAGGCAGGCCTCGCCACGGCGAATGTGGACCTCATCTCCGACATCATCGCCTGCCCGGGGATGGACTATTGCAGCCTGGCCACCGCGCGGTCGATCCCGATCGCGCAGGCGATCGCCACCCATTTCCGCGATGCGGGACTGGAGGGCGAGATCGGGCCGATGAAGGTCAAGATCTCGGGCTGCATCAATGCCTGCGGCCACCACCATGTGGGGCACATCGGGATCCTCGGCCTCGAGCGCGCGGGGGTCGAGACCTACCAGATCACGCTCGGCGGCGATCACACCGAAACCGCCGCGATCGGCGAGCGGGTCGGGCCTGGCTTCGCCGGCGACGAGGTTGTGCCGGCGATCGACCGGCTGGTGCGGGCCTATCTCGCGCTGCGGCTGTCGCCGGACGAGACCTTCATCGCCGCGTTCCGCCGCCTCGGGGCCGAGCCGTTCCGCGCCGCCCTCTACGACCGGGCGGTGCGCGATGCTGCCTGACGTCGCGGGGCGCGTCGGCGCCCTCAATGCCCGCTATCGCCACCACGGGGCGGTGGCGGTGCTGGAAGGTGCCCTGCGCGATGCCGAGCTTGGGCGCACCGCGCTCGTGTCGTCCTTCGGGGCGGAGTCTGTCGTCCTTCTGCACCTCGTCAGCGTGATCGCGCCGGCGACCCCGGTTCTGTTCATCGACACGCGGATGCTGTTCGCCGAGACGCTCGCCTACCAGCGCGAGCTGGCCGAGCGGCTTGATCTGCGCGACATCCGCCTGATCCGCGCCGGGCGCGCCGACCTTGCCCTGCGCGACCCGGACGGCACGCTGCATGCCCATGACGCGGATGCCTGCTGCACGCTGCGGAAGGTGGAGCCGCTGGCGGCGGCCCTCGAGGGGTTCGACGCCTGGATCACCGGACGCAAGCGGTTCCAGGGCGGGGCGCGCGCCGCGCTCGAGTTCTTCGAGGCGGAAGCGGGGACGAGCCGTATCAAGCTGAACCCCCTCGCCCACTGGGACCGCAGCGACATCGCCGATTACATGGCCGAAAACCGCCTGCCGCCCCATCCGCTGGTGGCACGGGGCTATCGCAGCATGGGCTGCGCGCCCTGCACCGCGCCGGTGGCGGAAGGCGAGGACGACCGCGCAGGCCGCTGGCCCGGCCGCGACAAGACCGAATGCGGCATCCACTTCATCGAGGGCCGCGCCCGGCGCGGCCCCCTGCCGCGCGAGGACGCCGCATGACCGCCGCCTGCCCCCGCCGGGGGCGCAGCAGGGGGCGTCCCGCCCCCTCGCCGCTGCGCGGCTCACCCCCTGGGAGTATTTGGGACAAGATGAAGTCGCAGCGATCTCGGGGGTGCCGCGGGCGCGCGGCACAGCGGCAGGCCCGGCGGCCGTCGCGGGCGTCCCCCGGACCGCGCGGCGGCGGGAGGGCGGCCCGTCCGGCGGATGCGGCGCAGCGGGGGGACAGGACATGAGCGTGATCGTGACCGACCGTGGCTTTCAGCCCGAGGACTTTCCCGACCCAATCGTTGCGTTCGAGGCATCGGGGCCTGACGCCGTCGCCGTGGACGTGCCCAACACGATCGACCCCGGCGCGCTTGCGCCGCATTTTGCCCGGCTGTCGCTGATCCGGGTGGCCTTTCCGGCCTTCGGCGACGGGCGGGGCTTCACGCTGGCGCGGCGGTTGCGGCTGATGGGCTATGCCGGCCGGCTGCGGGCCGCAGGGCCGTTGATCGCCGACCAGTATGCCCTGGCGCGCCGCGCGGGGTTCGACGAGGTGGAGATCCCCGACGCTCTCGCCGCCCGGCAGCCCGAGGCGCACTGGCTTGCGCGCGCGGACTGGTCGGTGCGCGACTATCGCGCGCGCCTCGCCGGGGTTTCGCGCGGGCCCGGGGCAGTGTAAGCCTGCGCCAACAGCATCGCCGAGCCACGCACCGTGACCACTGCCGCCGCTACCCCTGCGCCCGCCCCGAGCCACCTGCCCGACGCCCAGACCGTGACCGAGGTTGCGCACTGGACGGACCGGCTGTTTTCGTTCCGGGTCACCCGGCCGCCCTCGCTGCGGTTCCGGTCTGGCGAATTCGTGATGATCGGCCTGCCGGACGAGCGCGGCAGGGCGATCCTGCGCGCCTATTCGATCGCCTCGCCGTCCTGGGACGACAGCCTCGAGTTCTACTCGATCAAGGTGCCGGACGGCCCGCTGACCAGTCGGCTGCAGCATATCCGGCCGGGCGATTCGATCATCCTGCGCCCCAAGCCCGTCGGCACGTTGGTGCACGATGCGCTGCTGCCGGGGCGGCGGTTGTGGCTGCTGGCGACCGGGACCGGGATCGCGCCCTTCGCAAGCCTGCTGCGCGATCCCGAGACCTGGGAGAAATACGAACAGGTCGTGCTGATGCACACCTGCCGCGAGGTGGCCGAGCTGGAATACGGCCGGCGCCTGGTCGCGGGCCTGCCCGACGACCCGCTGATCGGCGAGATGGTGGCGGGCAAGCTGCACTACTACCCCACCACCACCCGCGAACCTTCGGCGCGCATGGGCCGGGTGACCGACAACCTCGTCTCGGGCAAGGTCTTCGCGGACCTCGGCCTGCCCGGCCCGCTCGACCCCGCCACCGACCGCGCGATGGTCTGCGGCAGCCTGGCCTTCAACCTCGACGTCAAGGCGATCCTCGAGGGCTGGGGCCTGCGCGAGGGCGCGAATTCCGACCCGGCCGAGTATGTGGTCGAGAAGGCCTTCGTCGGCGACGGGATCTGACCCCCGCCGCCTCAGAGGCCGAGCGCCGTGCGCACCTCGGCGGCGGCGGATTCGAGCAGCGCCGCGTTGCCTTCGGCCGCACGGACCGATGCGGTTAGCGCCGCCTTCCGTTCCGGGGGAAGGTCCGACTGCTCGATCGCCGCGACGATCCGTTCGGGATCGAGTGTTGCGGGGTCGAGCGCTGCGGCCAGCGCGGCGCGCGCGTCGGCCGCGTCGGCCGCGGCGGTAGCGGCGGCCTCGGCGGCGGCCCTCGCGGCCGCTTCCTCGGCGGCGCGCGCCTCTTCCGCGGCCCTCGCGGCTGCGGCGGCGGCCGCTTCCTCGGCGGCGCGGGCGGCGGCGGCGCGCTCGGGCACCACGACGAACTGCCAGTATCCGCCGGCGGCCAGCGCGACAAGAACGGCCCCGACGAGGATCATGGTCCTGTTCATGCGTTCCTCCTGCTGATGTGTCCGTCAGTCAGATGGGGCCGCACCGCAGCCGCCGCAAGCACCGTCCCGCCGCGCACCGGGCCGAAAGCGGTTGAACGCACCCCCGTGCGCGACTATCTTGCGCGCCACATTTTCAACCGCAGAAGGATGCACGCCATAGCCCGCAGACCGCACAACGCCCCGCCGCAGCGCGAGACGGGACCGCGTATCAACGAGCGCATCCGCGCCCCGGAGATCCGGCTGATCGGCGCGCAGGGCGAGAACCTTGGGGTCATGCGGCCGCATCAGGCGCTGATGCTGGCCGAGGAGGCGGGGCTGGACCTCGTCGAGATATCGCCCACGGCAACGCCGCCGGTCTGCAAGATCATGGACTTCGGCAAGTTCAAGTACGAGCAGCAGAAGCGCGAGGCCGAGGCGCGCAAGAAGCAGAAGATCATCGAGATCAAGGAAATCAAGTTCCGCCCCGGCACCGACACCCACGATTACGAGGTGAAGATGCGGTCGGTGCACCGGTTCCTGGAGGAAGGCGACAAGGTTAAGATCACCCTGCGCTTCCGCGGGCGCGAGATGGCGCACCAGCAGCTGGGGATGGAGCTTTTGAACCGTGTTGCCGCCGACGTGCAGGGCCTTGGCAAGGTGGAATCCATGCCGAAGCTGGAAGGCCGCCAGATGGTGATGATGATCGGGCCGAAGTGACCGCCCGATCCCGCGCCGCGCGCCGGCGATGGCGGCGCGGGGAACTCTTGACATTGCCCCCCGGCCCTGTCCCGCAAGGTCGCAGCAGCGCGCCTTTGATTCATGTCAAACCGTTGTTCCGTGCGCCGTGGCAACGTGCCATGGGCCGATGACGGAGAAGTTCATGCGCCTGACCATGCGGACCAACCTCGCGATGCGCGTGCTGATGGCCTGCGCCGCGAATCCGGGGCGCATCCTGCGCAAGCAGGACATCGCGCTGTCCTGCAACGCGTCCGAGAACCATCTGGCGCAGGTGATCCACAGCCTCGGCGTGATGGGATACCTGCGCACGGTTCGCGGCCGCGGCGGCGGGCTGGCGCTGGCGCGGCCGCCCGGGTCGATCAGCATCGGCGAAGTGTTCCGCGCGTTCGAGGCGGAGACACCCTTCGCGGAATGCTTCGCGCCCGACAATACCTGCCCGCTGGCCGCGGCCTGCAGGCTGCGGTGCCTGCTCGCGGAGGCGGTCGAGGCCTTCTATGCCACGCTGGACCGCACGACCCTGCGCGACCTGACGGACGACAACGCGGCCCTGGAGGATCTGCTGAAGGTCGCGTGACAAGCGTCGGCCGCGGCCTGCGCACCGGTCAGTGCGCCCCCATGGAGTCCGCGCGGGGCGGCGGCGGGCGTGCACAGGCGGTCCGCAGGCCGGACCGGCAGCCCATCGGGCGGGGTCGCGCGCGGGGGATCAGCTGCCGGCGGCGGTGCCGGTAACCGCGGCGGCCTGCGACGGCACGGGGCGGTCGCGGCGGGCGGGGGGATGTGCAGGCGTGCCGGCGGGTTGCGACGGTGCGCTGCGGGCGGGCTCCGGTCGGTGCGCGACCAGCCGTTCGGCGATCCGGTCCAGAAGCGCATCCGCGACCGCGGGTTGCGGTGGGGCCAAGGCGGGCGATGCGGTGCCGCGGATCGAGTCGAGATCGGTCCAGGTCAGGTCCACGATCGGGTCCGACGGCCGGTAGCCGGTCGGCGCGCGCGCCAGCAGCGCGCGCACACGCGGCAGGTCTTCGGCCCGGCACGCCTCGCGCAGGTGGTCGAGGATGCGGACGAGCCGTTCCCACGGCCAGGCATCCTCCATCGTGGTCAGGATGCGCGGATGCCGCGTCGGCATGGCGTGCCCCGACGTCAGCAGTTCCTCGACCAGCTTCTCGCCCGGCCGCATCTCGGTAAAGACGATTGGGATGCGGTCGCCGCCCTTCAGCGCCGCAGCCTCGTCGGCGCTCCGGGCGATCACGGGCACATAACCCGACAGGCGGATCATCCGTTGCGCCAGATCGACGATACGGACCGGCTGGCCCATGTCGAGGACGAACACGTCGCCGCCCCGCGCCATGCCGCCCGCCTGGATGACGAGTTGCGCCGCTTCCGTCACGGTCATGAAATAGCGCGCGATATCCGGGTGGGTGACGGCGACCGGCCCGCCCGCCTCGATCATCCGGCGGAACCGCGGGATGACCGACCCCGACGAGCCGAGGACATTGCCGAACCGCACGATGCAGAAGCGTGTCCGCCCCGCCTCGGCCCCGAGCGCCTGGCAGATCAGTTCGGCCATGCGCTTGGACGCGCCCATGATATTGGTCGGCCGCACCGCCTTGTCGGTCGAGATCAGGATGAAGTTCTGCACCCCCGCCGCCACCGCCGCGCGCGCGATGCTGAGCGTGCCGAAGAGGTTGTTCGACAACCCCTCGACAATGTTCTGCTCGACGATCGGCATGTGCTTGTAGGCGGCGGCGTGATAGATCGTCTCGACCCCGAACTGCCGCAGGATCGATGCAACCCGGTCGGTGTCGCCGGCCGAACCCAGAAGCGGAACCACCCGCACGCCCGCAGCCGCCGCGGCGCCCTTCAGCTCGTCGTCGATCTGGTAGAGCGCGAATTCGCTCAGCTCCAGCAGCACCAGCATGCGGGGCCGCTGGCGCAGGATCTGCCGGCAAAGTTCCGACCCGATGGACCCGCCCGCACCGGTGACCATCACCGACTTGCCGGCAAGGGTCGGGGCCATCAGCGCAGGGTCGGGGTCGATCGGATCGCGCCCCAGCAGGTCCTCGACCGTCACCTCGCGGATGCCCTTGGGGCTCTCGGGGTTGCCGCGGCCTTCCACCATGTCGCCGATGCCGGGCATGATCTGCACGCGCACCGGCAGATGCTCGATCCGCGCAACGATCGCCGCGCGCTCGGCCCGCTTGAGCGAGGGCATCGCCAGCAGCACGACGCGGGCGTTGAACTCGTGGATCAGCGCGGGCAGACGGGCGGGCGAATAGACCGTCATCCCGCCGATCTGCTGGCCGTGCAGTTCGCGCGCATCGTCGATGAAACAGACCGGCGCATAGTCCGGCCCGGACTGCAGCGACGACAGAAGCTCGCGCCCCGACTGGCCGGCGCCGTAGATGATGACGCGCGTCTTGGCCCTCTGGCGCGTGCGCCAGTAGATCGCCCGGAGGAGGAACCGGACCCCGCCCACCGTGCAGAAGGCGATCAGCGAATAGATGATCGCCAGCGCCAGCGACGCCGGCGCACCGAACAGGAGCGCCGACACCGAGACGAAGATCGCCGAGACCCCGACGCCCTCGACCAGCGACAGCAGCGCCTGCCCGCCGAGCGCGCGGACGACCTGCCGGTAGAAGCCCAGCCGGTAGAACACCAAGAGCGAGAAGAACGCCGCCGCCGCCGGCGCGGCCCAGACGCGCCACCCGCCCAGCACCGCGACGCTTTCGGTCGCCAGCACCAACGCCGTGACATAGCTGAACACGATCAGCAGCGTGTCGGCGGTCAGCTGGATCAGGCGCTTCCACGTCCGGGGGAGCTCGAACAGACGCGACAGGCCCGCGGCGATCCGCGCTTCGACTGCCTTCAATTGCAGGCCGGACGGTCGGCCACCGAAAATCAGCATCGGGACTTCGCCTTCGTCACTGTCGTGACCCGGTGCCACGCGACCGGCGCCGCGGCCGTGCTAACATGTTGCCCGCGCCTGGCGCGAGAAAAAGCGGAAAACCTGCGCATTCGGCAAGGATCCGCCCAGGCTGCGGGCAGATGGCGGAACGAAGCGCGAAAACGCGGCAGATCCAGCCCGGCCCGACGCACCGCTGCCGCCGCATCCGTCGGGGACCGGCGCCGGGCCGCCAGGCGGACCGCGCCGTCGCGCTGCGCCGCGGAACGATTCGCGCCGCGGGGCGCGCCCTAGCCGACGCGGTAGTTGGGGCTTTCGCGCGTGATCTGCACGTCATGAACGTGGCTTTCGCGCAGGCCGGCGCCCGTGATGCGGACGAACCGACAGCGTTCGCGCATCTCGGCGATGGTCCGGCAGCCGGTATAGCCCATGGCGGCGCGCAGACCCCCGACCATCTGGTGCAGGACGGCCGCTACCGCGCCCTTGTAGGGCACCTGCCCCTCGATCCCTTCAGGCACCAGCTTGTCCTGCGCTGCGTCCTTCTGGAAATAGCGGTCGGCCGATCCGCGCGCCATCGCGCCGAGACTGCCCATCCCCCGATACGCCTTGAAGCTGCGGCCCTGGTAGAGGATTACCTCGCCGGGGCTTTCGTCGGTGCCCGCGATCGCGCTGCCCACCATGGCGCAGGACGCGCCTGCGGCGATCGCCTTGGCGAAGTCACCGGAATACTTGATGCCTCCGTCGGCGATCACCGGAACGTCGCCCGCCGCCCCGGCGGAATCGAGGATTGCGGTCAGCTGCGGCACGCCTACGCCGGCGACGATGCGAGTGGTGCAGATCGACCCGGGCCCGATGCCGACCTTCACCGCATCCGCCCCCGCCCCGATCAGCGCCCGCGTGGCCTCGGCCGTGGCGACGTTGCCTGCCACCACCTGCACCGCGTTCGACAGCCGCTTGATCCGTTCGACCGCCTTTGACACGCCCTCGGAATGCCCGTGCGCGGTGTCGATCACAAGCAGGTCGCAGCCCGCGTCGATCAGCGCCTCGCTGCGGGCAAAGCCCTGGTCGCCGACCGTCGTCGCCGCCGCCACCCTCAGCCGGCCGAGGTCGTCCTTGCAGGCGAAGGGGTTCAGCACCGCCTTTTCGGTATCCTTGAGCGTCAGTAGGCCGGTCAGCCGCCCGGTCCCGTCGGTGACCAGAAGCTTCTCGATCCGCCGCGCCTTCATCAGGCTGATCGCCTGCGCGCGGTCCACCGGCTCGCGCAGGACGGCGAGATTCTCGGCCGTCATCATCACGCGCACCGGGGTTGCGTCATCCTCGGCAAAGCGCATGTCGCGGTTCGTCACGATGCCGACGACATGCCCGCGGCCGTCCACCACCGGAAAGCCGGTGACGTTGTAGCGGTCCATCAGCCGCTTGGCGTCGGCCAGCGTTTGGTCGGGCGTCAGCGTGATGGGGTTGTAGACGATCCCGGACTCGAACCGCTTGACCCGTCGCACCTCGCGCGCCTGCGCCTCGGGATCGAGGTTGCGGTGGATCACGCCCATGCCGCCGGCCTGCGCCATGGCGATGGCCATGCGGCTTTCGGTGACCGTATCCATCGCCGAGGACAACAGCGGGATGTTCAGCCGGATCGCCTTCGTCACATGCGTGGTCACGTCCGCCTCGGCCGGCAGGACGGACGAGGCGGCAGGCACCAGCAGAACGTCGTCGAAGGTCAGCGCCTCGCGAATCTCCATCGGTCCCCCCGCGGCACATCCGGCTTGGCGCGTCCCCTTTTCACGGAGGCCGCGGGATGGCAAGGGGGCGGCGCGGCCGAAGGGGGGCAGGCGGGATGCGCGTCGCCATCGTCGAGAACACCGAGGTCACCCATCACGGGCAGGTCGGCGTCGCGCTGGCCGAGGCGGGGATGCTGACCGACACCTTCCGCCCGTTCCGCGACGGGCGGCTGCCCGATCCCGCGCATTACGCCGGTCTGGTCGTGTTCGGGGGCGAACAGGCGGCGACCGACGACGCGCGGCATCCCTACCTGCCGCGGCTCGCGGCCCTGATGCGGCAGGCGGGGGATGCCGGGACGCCGGTGCTGGGCATCTGTCTCGGCGCGCAGATCCTCGCGCGCGGCTACGGGGCGCGGAACCTGATCGGCGCCGCGCCCGAGTTCGGCTGGACGCCGCTGACGCTGACCCCCGCGGGCGCGGCCGATCCGGTGACCGCGCCGCTTGCGGGCGGGTTCCGGTCGTTCCAGTGGCACTCGGACACCTTCACCCTGCCGCCCGGCGCGGTGCGGCTGGCGACCGGGGCCGGGGCGGAAAACCAGGCCTTCCGCGTGGGCCGGGCGGCCTACGGGATGCAGTTCCACTTCGAGGCGAACCGGGCCGTGGTGGCCGACTGGACCCGCCGCTTCGCGGAGCAGGCCGAGGCGCTGGCGCCGGGTTGGCGGCAGGCGCATGCCGCCGAGGCGGCGCGGCACGCCGAGGCGGCCGACGCGGCGGGGCTTGCGCTCGCGCGCGGGTGGGTGGGGCGTGTGGCGCGTCTCTAGGCCACGCCGGCGTTGCTGCGCGCCGCGAGCGTCCGGTCGGCCCAGCCGCGCAGCACGCGCGCAGCAATGACCGGCGTCGCCACTGTCGCGGCCGCCAGAACGAGCAGCCCCGGCACCGCCCAGCCCTGCGTCAGAAGCGCGCCCGCCAGCGCCCCGAGCGGGAAGGTGAAGGCCCCGAAGAAGGGCGAGAAGCCGGCCGCGGTCAGCCAGCGCCCCGCCGCGGCCAGCGCCAGCGCCAGCGCCGACGCCAGCCCGACCAGCACCGCGGCCGCGCCGGGCTGACCGAGGTCCGCCGCAACCATTCCTGCGACGGCAGCCGGCGCGATGTGGATCGCCAGCAGCGGTCGCAGCGGCGCCGGCGGGATGCGGCGCGCGAACTGCACCAGCGAGGCGGCCCAGATCGCCGCGGCCACCGCCAGCGCCGGCCAGAGGAATGCGCGCGCCAGCCCCGGCCAGCCCGCGGGCACGGCCGCCAGTGCGGCGACGACGACCCCTGAGAAGATGAGGTGCAGCTCGGGCGAGACGGTTCGCGCCTCGGCCGGGCCACGCAGGATCGCCGCTGCACGCCACAACGCCATCGCCGCCTGCACGGCCAGCCCCGCCGCCAGCAGCACCCGCGCCGGCGCCGGGGCATAGGGCGCCAGCGCCGCGGCCAGCACGTAGAAGCCGAGGACCGCGGCCGCGATCCCGGCCCGTCCGGGCAGCACCGCAAGATCGTCGGTGACCGCGCCCGGCCGCCGCGCGGCCTTGGCCAGATAGGCGACCGCGGCGAAGGCCCACAGAAGCGCGGTCGCGCCGAGGATCGCCTCGCCCAAGCCCGCCATCGGCTCGGGCAGCACCGCCGCCGCCCGCCGCCAGGCAAGGCCGAGCGCGAAGAGGCCGAGGATCGGCGGAAAGATCGCCGGCGGCGTCGCGCGCCACAGGCCGTGGCGGGGCGGCACGGGCGGAACGGCGGGGCGCAGGGTCGGCGGGCGGGACATGCGGCAGCCTCTCAGCTCCTCTACGACGCGATCCTGGGCAACGACTACAATGTCGCGCTGCTTGCTCTTCTGCTTGCTGCGCTGGTCACGCTTGCCGCCTCGCTCGCGGCCGACCTGATCCAGCT
>CALIZF010000015.1 GCA_938028765.1 uncultured Paracoccaceae bacterium | reverse complement strand
CCGGATTCGGGTGCCAGTCTCGACCCCGGGCGGGATCGATACATTCAGCGCTCGGTCCTTGCGCACGGCGCCCTGGCCGGCGCAGTCGCCGCAGGGGTTCTTGATGATCTGGCCGCGGCCCGAGCAGGTCGGGCAGGTGCGCTCGACGGTGAAGAAACCCTGCTGGGCGCGCACCTTGCCGTGGCCCGAGCAGGTCGGGCAGGTCTGTGGCTGGCTGCCGCCCTCGGCGCCGGTGCCCTTGCAGGTTTCGCATTTGACCGAGCCGGGCACCGAGATGGAAGCCTGCTTGCCGGTGAAGGCATCCTCGAGCGCGATACGCAGATTGTACCGCAGATCGGCGCCACGGCTGACACCGCCGCGTCCACGCCCGCCGCCGCCGCGCCCGCCCATGAAATCGCCGAACAGGTCCTCGAACACATCCGAAAAGGCGCTGGAGAAGTCACCGCCGCCCCCCGGCCCCCCATGGCCGCCCGGTCCACGTGGCCCGCCCATTCCGCCCTCGAAGGCGGCGTGGCCGAACTGGTCGTAGGCGGCCTTCTTCTCCGGATCCTTGAGAATGTCGTTGGCTTCGTTCACTTCCTTGAACTGGGCCTCGGCGTGCGGATTGTCGGTGTTCCGATCGGGGTGGAGTTCCTTCGCCTTCTGGCGGTAGGCCCTCTTGATCTCGTCGGCCGAGGCACCTCGGCGGACCCCCAGAACGTCGTAGAAATCGCGTTTCGCCATACTGCACCCTCCGGGGGGAACGCAGCGGGCAGCCCCCGGTCAGGGGCCGCCCTGCCGCCTGCGCGGCACGTCACTTGCGCTTGCGGTTCTCGCCCAGATCCTCGAAGTCGGCATCCACGATGTCGTCGTCCGCGCCGCGCGGGGCGTCGCCGTCGCCCTTGTCGGCATCGGCCGCCTGCGCCTTGTAGATCGCCTCGCCCAGCCGCATCGCCGCTTCGGTCAGGTTCTGGATGGCCGAGCGGATCTTGCCGACATCCTCGCCCTTCAGCGCATCCTCGAGCGGGCTCATCGCCAGCTCGATCGCCTCGACCGTGGAGGCATCCACCTTGTCGCCATGTTCCTTCAGCGACTTGCGGGTGGAATGCAGCAGGCTTTCGCCCTGGTTGCGCGTCTCGACCAGCTCCCGGCGCTTGCGGTCGGCCTCGGCGTTGGCTTCGGCATCCTTCACCATCCGCTCGATCTCGGCGTCGCTCAGGCCGCCCGAGGCCTGGATGGTGATCTTCTGTTCCTTGCCGGTCGCCTTGTCCCTCGCCTGCACGCTCACGATGCCGTTGGCGTCGATGTCGAAGGTCACCTCGATCTGCGGCATCCCGCGCGGCGCCGGGGGGATCCCCTCGAGGTTGAACTGGCCGAGCAGCTTGTTGTCTGCCGCCATCTCGCGCTCGCCCTGGAACACCCGGATCGTCACCGCCGACTGGTTGTCCTCGGCCGTGCTGAACACCTGGCTCTTCTTCGTCGGGATCGTCGTGTTGCGGTCGATCAGGCGCGTGAACACGCCGCCGAGCGTCTCGATCCCGAGCGACAGCGGCGTCACGTCGAGAAGGACCACGTCCTTCACGTCGCCCTGCAGCACCCCGGCCTGGATGGCCGCACCGGCCGCCACCACCTCGTCGGGGTTGACGCCCTTGTGCGGTTCCTTGCCGAAGAACTTCGTCACCTCCTCGATGACCTTCGGCATCCGCGTCATGCCGCCGACCAGAACCACCTCGTCGATGTCGTCCTTGGTGACGCCAGCATCCTTCAGCGCCTGCGCGCAGGGCTTCAGCGACTTTTTGATCAGGTCGTCCACCAGGCTTTCAAGCTTGGCGCGCGTCAGCTTCATCACGAGGTGCAGGGGCTGGCCCGTGTTGCGGTCCATCGAGATGAAGGGCTGGTTGATCTCGGTCTGGCTCGACGACGACAGCTCGATCTTGGCCTTCTCGGCCGCTTCCTTCAGCCGCTGCAGCGCCATCTTGTCGAGCGTCAGGTCAACCCCATGCTCTTTCTTGAACTCGTCGGCCAGATACTGGACGATCCGCATGTCGAAGTCCTCGCCCCCGAGGAACGTGTCCCCGTTGGTCGATTTCACCTCGAACAGGCCGTCGTCGATTTCGAGGATCGTGATGTCGAAGGTGCCGCCGCCGAGGTCGTAGACCGCGATCGTCTTGTTGTCCTTCTTGTCGAGGCCATAGGCGAGCGCCGCCGCCGTGGGTTCGTTGATGATGCGCAGGACCTCGAGCCCCGCGATCTTGCCCGCGTCCTTGGTGGCCTGCCGCTGCGCGTCGTTGAAATAGGCGGGCACCGTGATGACGGCCTGCGTCACCGGCTCGCCGAGGAAGTTTTCTGCGGTCTCCTTCATCTTCTGGAGGATGAAGGCGCTGATCTGGCTGGGCGAATATTTCTCGCCCCGCACCTCGACCCAGGCGTCGCCGTTGCCACCGTTCACCACCTTGTAGGGCAGGTTCTTCAGGTCTTTGGTGATCACAGGGTCGTCGAAGCGCCGGCCGATCAGGCGCTTGACGGCGAAGATGGTGTTCTGCGCGTTCGTCACCGCCTGGCGCTTGGCCGGCTGGCCGACCAGACGCTCGGTGTCGGTGAAGGCAACGATCGAGGGCGTCGTGCGCGCCCCTTCCGAGTTCTCGATGACCCGCGGCTGCGACCCGTCCATGATGGCGACGCAGGAGTTCGTGGTCCCGAGGTCGATCCCGATGACTTTCGGCATGTGCTTCCCTTTCCGGCGATATGCTGGGGCGCGGACCCGATCGCGGCGTCCCGTCCCGATCCCATTCGGGCCGCGGCAAGGACGTGCCCATGGCGCCCAGGCCGCGGCTTCCGGGCGTATATAAGTTGGGGTATGGGGGGCTGCAAGCGTCACGACCCCGTGATTCTTCATGCCCGAGGTCCCGCCCGAACCCGCTGTTCCCGCACCGCTTTCGCAAGCCGGCTTCCTGATCTGGCCGGGGCTTCTCGACCCGGCCGAACAGGCGGCCTGGGTGGACGACCTGCGCGGCGTGGTGGCGGCGGCGCCCCTTGTGCGACCGGTCACGCCGGGCGGCCGGGCGATGTCGGTGCGGATGACCGGCGCGGGTCGGCTGGGCTGGATCGCCGACCGGGCGGGCTATCGCTACGCGCCGCAGCACCCCTCGGGCATGGCCTGGCCGCCGGTGCCGCCGCGGATCCTCGCGCTGTGGCGGCGGGTCACCGGGCTGTCGCGCGATCCCGACTGCTGCCTCGTCAACTACTACGACCCCGGCGCGCGGATGGGCCTGCACCAGGATCGCGACGAGGGCGATTTCGGCTTTCCCGTGCTGTCGGTGTCGCTTGGCGACGACGGGCTGTTCCGCATGGGAGGGGCTCGGCGCGGCGATCGCACGGTGTCGCGCTGGCTGCGCTCGGGCGACGTGGTGCTGATGGCCGGGGCCGCGCGGCTGGCCTTCCACGGGATCGACCGCATCCGCCCCGGCAGCTCGCGCCTCTTGCCGCAGGGGGGGCGGCTCAATGTCACGCTGCGCGTGGTTGCCGGTTGAACCTGCCGGCCGCAGCGCGCAGGGTGCGGCGGACTCGACCGGACCAGAAGGACGCACGATGCTCTACGTGGATATCCCGACCGAAGCCGAGGTGAAGGCGTTGGGCGCCCGCCGCGCCCGGCCCGCCGTCAGCCTCTATGTTCCGACGACGCCCGAAACGCAGCATGTGGGGCAGGCGCGGATCGAGCTCGGCAACCTCCTGAAGGATGCCGAGGCCCAGATGCAGGCCGCGGGGATCGAGAAGCGGGCGATCTGGCCGATTTCCGAACAGGTCGGCGACCTTCTGGACGACGACGCCTTCTGGGCCCACCAGGCGCGCAGCCTTGCCGTGTTCGTGACGCCCGAAGGGATGCAGACCTTCCGGCTGCCCAACCACCTCAAGCCGCTGCTGCAGGTGTCCGACCGGTTCCACATCAAGCCGCTCTTGCGCGCGCTGGCCGTCGGGCAGCACGCCTTCGTGCTGGTTCTGGCCGAGAACGCGGTCCGGCTGGTCGAGGTGTTCCCCGACCTGCCGGCGCAGACGGTGAAGGTGCCGGGGATGCCGAAGGACGCGGCGTCGGTCGCAGGTGTTGCGAACGTCAACAGCCGGTCCTATAGCCGGCGGATCGGCGGGGCCGAGGGGCAGGCGGTTCACCTGCGCGCCTATGCCCGCGCGGTGGACGCCGCGCTTCGGCCCGTGCTTTCGGGGCGCAGCGAACCCCTGATCCTCGCGGCGGCCGAGCCGATGCGGTCGCTCTTCCGGTCGGTCTGCACCTATGGCGGGCTGGCGGCGCAGGCGATCGAGGGGTTCGCGGGCCGCGACAGCGACGGCGCGCTGGCCGAGGCGGCACGGCCCATCCTCGACGCCCTCGGGGCCGAGCGGATCAAGGCGCTTGCCGCGCTCTACGACGCGCGCGCGGGCGAAGGGCGCGCGACGCGGCAGATCGACCTTGCGGCCCGCGCGGCGACGGCGGGCGCGGTCGAGACCCTGCTTGTGGATATCGACGTGGTCGTGCCCGGCACGGTGGACGAGGTGACGGGCGCGGTCACGCTGGCCGAGGGGCAGGGGGCCGACACCTACGGCGTGATCGACGAGATCGCGGGGCGCACGCTGCTGCACGGCGGGCAGGTGGTCGCGGTGCGTGCCGACGAGGTTCCGGGCAGCGGCGGGCCGCTGGCGGCGATCCTGCGCTGGCCGGTCTGAGCGCGAGGGGCCGGCGGCCCTGGCCATCGTTCCGCACCGGGCACGGGCTGCCCCGGGGCGGGGCCGGGGGTCATCGCTTGGCGAACCAGCTCGCCGAGGCGTGCTTGCGCGTGTAGAACTCGCCCATCAGCCCGACCATGATCAGGACCACGCTGACGACCAGCGCATACTGCCAGCGGGAATGGTGCGGCTCGTAGTTCAGGAAGACGAATCCGCGGCACTGGTCGATGACGTGGAAGAGCGGGTTCCAATCGAAATAGGCGAGGACATAGCCCGGCGTGGCGTTGGCCACGAACATCTTGCCCGAGGCGATCATGTTCATCCGCTGGTAGATCAGCGTGACAAGGCCCACGACATCGGGCGCCCAGGGCTTGGCGGCCAGCAGAACCATGCCGACCGCCATGCCCGAGAACCACGACAGCAGCACCATCCCCATCATCGGCACCGGATCGTCGATGGTGATGGGGGTGATGATGACGTGGTAGAGGAACACCGTCACCGAGCCTGCGAGCATCTGCATGTAGAGCGACGACAGCGCCGCCGCGCCGATGGCGACGACGGTATTCATCGGCGCGTGCTTCATCATGGGCGATGTCGGCCCCTCGGCACCCGCCACTGCCCCCACCGTCTTGGTGTGAACCATGAACAGGAACACGCCCGACATGATGAACAGGAAGAAGTCGCCCCGGATCCGGTTCCCGCGCAGGCCCAGAAGCTCGAACATCACGTAGAACACGACGACGAACAGCACCGACTGCAGGATGTTCAGGATGAGGCCCAGCACGGCGTTGCCGTGCCCCTTACGCACCTGCCGGACAGCGGCATGGTAGATGAGCTCGAGGATCTCGAGCGCGCCCTGCGCCGTCGTCCGACTCTGCCTGACCTCGAACATGCCTGCCTTCCGCCGCCCTGCAGGGGACGAGCGCATCCTTGACCGGGAACTCTTGCCGATCCCTTGAGGCCGAAGGATAAGGCACCCCGACCGGCCGGGCAATCCGGCGATGCGGAGGGTGGCGATGGATCGTGTCCGTCTCGCGGCGGTGATGCGGCAACTGGCGCTCGAGGCGGGCGCGGCGATCATGGCGATCTACGACCGCCCGGACATGGAGGTGCGCGCCAAGGGCGACGAAAGCCCCGTGACCGCCGCCGACGAAGCGGCGGATGCGCTGATCGCGGCGGGGCTTGCCGCCGCCTTCCCCGGCCTGCCCGTGGTGACCGAGGAACAGGCATCCTCCCACGCCTTTCGCGCCGACACCTTCCTGATCGTCGATCCGCTCGACGGCACGAAGGAATTCGTCCAGCGCCGGGGCGATTTCACGGTGAACATCGCGCTGGTGGACCACGGCGTGCCGGTCGCGGGCGTGGTCTACGCGCCCGCGAAGGGGCGGCTCTTCGCCACCGATCCTGCGGGCGGCGCGGTGGAAGAGGATCTGGCGACCGGCACCCGCCGCCCGATCCGCGTGGCGGCTGCGCCCGACAACGGCGCCCTGCGGATCGTCGCCTCGAAATCGCATTTCGACGCCGCCACGCAGGAATTCGTCGCGCGCTATGCCGTGGGTGATCTGGTGAACGCCGGGTCGTCGCTGAAATTCTGCCTGGTGGCTGCCGGCGAGGCGGACCTCTACCCGCGGCTCGGCCGCACGATGGAATGGGACACGGCCGCGGGCGATGCCGTTCTGCGCGCGGCCGGGGGGCTGGTGCTGCGCGCCGATGACCGCACGCCGCTCGCCTACGGCAAGCCGGGCTGGGACAACCCGCATTTCATCGCCTGTGCCCCCGGCGTCGTGCTGAAGGACTGACGCGCCGGTGGCCGCGCCGCCGCCGACCTCGGTCGTCGTCGTCAGCCGCGGAAGGCCCGACCTGCTGCCCGGCTGCCTCGCGGCGCTGGCGCAGTCGGACCATCCCGCGCTCGAGGTGGTGGTGGTCGCCTGCCCGGCGGGCGCGCAGGCGATCGGCGGGCATGCCGGTCGCATCCGGCTGGCGGTGTTCGACGAGGCGAACGTCGCCGCCGCCCGCAACCGCGGGATCGCGCTGGCCGCGGGGCCGGTCGTTGCCTTCATCGACGACGACGCGCGGTGCGAGCCGACGTGGGCCGCCCGCCTCGCCGCGCCCTTCGCCGATCCGCGCGTTGTCGCGGCTGCGGGGTTCACGCGCGGGCGCAACGGGATTTCCTGGCAATGGCGCGCGGCCGAAGTGGATGCGACCGGGCAGGACCATCCGCTGGAGGTGCCGGCGGGCGTGTCGCTGCACGCCGGGTCGGCGGCGCGGGCGGTCAAGACGCCCGGCACCAACTGCGCCTTCCGCCGTGCGGCGCTGGCGGCGGCGGGCGGCTTCGATCCGGCGTTCCGCTTCTACCTCGACGAGGCGGACGTGAACCTGCGGCTGGCCGCGGCGGGCGGGCTGACGGCCGTGGTGCCGGGGGCGCAGGTGATCCACGGCTTCGCCGCCTCGGCGCTGCGCCGGCAGGACCGGGTGCCGCGCGACCTTCGCCCTATCGGGGCCAGCCTCTCGGCCTTCCTGCTGCGCCACGCGCCTGCGGATGCCCGCGCCGGCGCCGTGGCGCGGGCGCGGGCCGATCAGCGCGCGCGCCTTGTGCGGCACATGGTGGCGGGGCTGCTCGCGCCGGGCGACGTGCCGCGCCTTCTGGCCGGGTTCGACGCGGGGCTGGCCGAGGGCGCGCGGCAGTCGCCTGCAGACCTGCCGCCGCTTCCGCCGCCTCAGCTGCCGTTCCTGCCGCTGCCCGACACCGGCCCGCGGCCCGGCGTCGTCCTGGCCGCCACATCGCGCGACCGCGCGGCGGCCGAGGCCGCGGCCCGCGCCGCCCGCGCCGCGGGCGCGATCGTCACGATCCTGCACGTCGCGCCCGGCTGGCGGCGGCACCGGATGCGGTTCCGCGACGACGGCATCTGGGAACAGGCGGGGGGGCTCTGGGGCCGGTCGGACCGCAGCCGGCCGCCGCTGATGCCCTGGCAGGCCGCCGCCGCCCCGGCCGCGCGCGTGGCCGCCGAAACCGCGCGGATCGCCGGCGTGCGGCCCGTGCGCGGCTGGCAAGAAACCGCCGAAACGACTTGATCCTGCCGTCTTTGCCCTCGACAGTCCGCTGGTCGCCGTAGCAGGCCGAATCCTGCGTGCGCCGGCCGGCGGCGTAGTTGTCAGCAAGGTGGAATGATGGCGCGTCACAAGCACACCAAGGTCACCAAGGCGGTTTTCCCCGTCGCGGGACTCGGCACGCGGTTCCTGCCCGCGACGAAGTCGATGCCGAAGGAGATGCTGACCCTCGTTGACCGGCCGCTCATCCAGTATGCCATCGACGAGGCCCGTTCGGCCGGCATCACCGACTTCATTTTCGTCACCGCCCGCGGGAAATCCGCGCTCGAGGACTATTTCGACCACGCGCCCGAGCTCGACGCGGCGCTGCGCCGCGCCGGCAAGACCGAACTCCTCGAGGTGCTGCGCGCCACCGACATGGAATCGGGCGCCATCGCCTATATCCGCCAGCACCGCGCGCTCGGCCTCGGCCATGCGGTCTGGTGCGCGCGCCGGCTGATCGGCGACGAACCCTTCGCCGTGATCCTGCCCGACGACGTGATCGCGGGCGAACCCCCCTGCCTGCGCCAGATGGTCGAGGCCTATGCCGAGACCGGCGGCAACATGGTCGCCGCGATGGAAGTGCCGCCCGCGCGCGCCAGCGCCTACGGCGTGCTCGACATCGCGTCCGAGACGGGGCCGCTGGTGCGCGTCAAGGGCATGGTGGAAAAGCCGCCGGCCGGCACCGCGCCGTCGAACCTTGCGGTGATCGGCCGCTACATCCTGACGCCGCGGGTCCTGCAGAACCTGAACGCGCGCAAGACCGGCGCGGGGGGCGAGGTGCAGCTGACCGACGCCATCGCGCAGGAGGTGAACAGCGAGGGCGGCGTCTGGGGCCTGCGCTTCAAGGGGCAGCGCTACGACTGCGGGTCCAAGGCCGGATTCCTGCAGGCGACCGTGGCCTTCGCGCTGTCGCGCGACGACCTGCGCGACGAGCTGTCGGATTACCTGCACGCCCTTCTCGCAACGCAGCGGGCCGCGCAGTAGGGGCGCCGTGGCGCCGCCGCCGGCCGCGCGGCTGCTGGACCTGTCGCGCCTTGCCGCACGCCTCGGTCGCGGCGCGCCCACCGGCATAGACCGGGTGGAACGCGCATACCTTGACCGGCTGGCGGCCGAGCCGGTGCCGCTCTTCGCGCTGGTGCGGACCGCGGCGGGCTTCTGCCTTCTGGATCGCGCGGGCGCGCTCGATCTGGCCGCGCTGGACACCGCGCCGCTGCCCGACCTCTTGTCGCGCCTGACGCGGGCGGGCGATCCGCGTGCGGCGGCGGCGGATACGGCCGTAAGGCGGCGCGCGGTCGCGCGGGCCTCGCCTCTGGGCCTTGCCCGGATGCTGCGTCGGCACCTGCCGGCGGGACTGTCCTATGTGAACGTCGGGCATTCCAACCTCACGCCGCGGGTCTTCGCGGCTGTCCGCGCGGTGCCGGGGGCGCGGGCGGCGGCGATGGTGCACGACACGATCCCGCTCGACCACCCCGCCTTCGCGCGTCCCGACCGGGTGGCGGTCTTCGCGCGACGGCTGCGCGCGGTGGCCGCGGGGGCCGACCTTGTGATCTGCAACTCAAAGGCGACCCGCGTGGACGCGGAACGCTGGTTCGGCCGGTTCGGGCGCGTGCCTGCGCTGACGGTCGCGCACCTCGGCGTGACGCCGGCTGCACCCGACCCGGCCGCGGTGCCCGCCGGCCTGACGGACGGACGGCCCTTCTTCCTGACCCTCGGCACGATCGAGCCGCGGAAGAACCACGCCTTGCTGCTCGACGCCTGGGACATCCTCGCCGCCGGCCTGCCCCCCGATGCCGTGCCCCGTCTGATCCTGGCCGGTGCGCGGGGCTGGGCGTCTCCTGCGCTCTTCGCGCGGCTCGATGGCGTGGCGGCGCGGGGGCTGGTGCGGCAGGCCCCGGGCCTGACGGACGGCGCGGTCGCCGCGCTGATGGCCGGTGCGCGGGCGCTGCTGTTCCCGAGCCTTGCCGAGGGATTCGGCCTGCCGCTTGTCGAGGCGATGGCGCATGGCACCCCCGTGATCTGTTCGCCACTGCCTGTGTTTCGCGAGATCGCGGGCGACTATCCCGTTTACCGCGATCCGGCAGACCCCTATGCTTGGGCCAACGAAGTCGCCGTGCGCGCCGCCGTGGCGCGTGCGGACGATGCCGTGGCGGTCGGCCGGACCACCGGCACCTTCAGCTGGGAGGCGCACTTTCAGCGGGTGTTAAGCCGGATCTGACAGGACTGCGGCGCAGCGAGGCAGGACGGGTCGGGGCAGGCCTTGGGCATCATCCAGTCATACGGGTTGCGTCTGGCGCGCAAACGCTGGCGGTTCCGGGCCTTCCGCAAGCGACGCGAGCTTGTCCCGGTGATCGACCGCACGGCGCGGATCCGCAGCGGCGACATCCTGGTGTTCTCGACGCTCAGGAACGAACGCATCCGGCTGCCGTGGTTCCTGCGCTACTACCGCGACATGGGCGTGGACCACTTTCTGGTCGTGGACAACGATTCCGCCGACGGCAGCCGCGAATACCTTGCCGAACAGCCCGACGTGTCGCTGTGGCATACGCAGGCCAGCTACCGCCGCGCGCGGTTCGGGGTGGACTGGTTGAACTGGCTGCAGATGCGCCACGGGCACGGGCACTGGTGCCTTGTCGTCGATCCCGACGAATTCCTCGTCTATCCGTTCTGCGACAGCCGCCCCATCCGGGCGCTGACCGACTGGCTGGACGCATCCGCGATCCGGTCGTTCGGGGCGATGCTGCTCGACATGTATCCCAAGGGCCCGCTGGAGGCGCAGCCCTATCGCGAGGGACAGGATCCGTTCGAGATCGCGAGCTGGTTCGACAGCGGCAACTACATGATCCGCCGCAACCCCCGTTTCGGCAACCTCTGGATACAGGGCGGCCCGCGCGCCCGCGCCTTCTTCCCCGACAACCCCGAACGCGCGCCGGCGCTGAACAAGATCCCGCTGGTGAAGTGGCACCGGCACTACGCCTATGTGTCGTCCACCCACATGCTGCTGCCGCGCGGGCTGAACCTCGTCTATGACGAATGGGGCGGGGAAAAGGCGTCGGGCTGCCTCCTGCACGCCAAGTTCCTCGACACCTTCGCGGCGAAGGCCGAGGAAGAGATGCTCCGCCGCCAGCACTATGCCGGAAGCCACGAATACCGCGCCTACCACGCCGCGCTGCGCGATGGCACCGACCTGTGGTGCAAGTGGAGCGAGAAATACATCAACTGGCGGCAGCTCGAGATCCTCGGCCTGATGTCCAAGGGAAACTGGGCGTGACCACTGCCGGCACGGTCGGATTCGTGATGCTGTGCCACGCGGCCCTCGACCGCGCCGCCGAGGTGGCGCGCCACTGGGCGCAGCAGGGCTGCCCGGTGGTCATCCACGTTGATGCGAAGGTGGGCCGTGCGGCGGTGGACCGGATGCGCCATCACCTGGCCGACCTGCCCGACGTGCGCTTCTCGCCCCGGCACCGCTGCGAGTGGGGGGGATGGGGCCTTGTCGGCGCGACGCTGGATGCCGCGACGCTGATGCTGGACGAGTTTCCGGGGGTGCGGCATGTCTACCTCGCGTCGGGGTCGTGCCTGCCGCTGCGCCCGGCAGCCGAGCTTGCGGCCTACCTCGACGCCCGGCCCAATACGGACTTCATCGAAAGCGTGACGACCGAGGACGTGGGCTGGACGATCGGCGGCCTCAGCATGGAACGCTTCACCCTGCGATTCCCCTTTTCCTGGCGCTCTCAACGCAAGCTGTTCGACCTCTGGGTGCGGGTGCAGCGGGTGTTGCGTCTGAAGCGGCGGATCCCCGAAGGCCTTGTGCCGCACCTCGGCAGCCAGTGGTGGTGCCTGTCCCGGCAGACGCTGAGCGCGATCCTGAAGGATCCCGACCGCCCGATCTACGACCGCTATTTCCGCCAGGTCTGGATCCCGGACGAAAGCTATTTCCAGACGCTGGTCCGGCTCCATTCCGCGCGGGTCGAAAGCCGCTCGCTGACGCTGTCGAAGTTCGACTTCCAGGGCAAGCCACACATCTTCTACGACGACCACCTGCAACTGCTGCGCCGGTCAGACTGCTTCGTCGCCCGGAAGGCCTGGCACCGCGCCGACCGGCTTTATGCCGAGTTCCTGCGCCCCGTGGACCCGGCCGAGGCGCGGGCCGAGCCGAACCCCGGCAAGATCGACCGGCTGTTCTCGAAGGCGGTGGAACGGCGCACACGCGGCCGGCCCGGTCTCTACATGCAGAGCCGCTTTCCCAACGAGAACTGGGAGAACGGCCGCACCGGCGGGCCCTATTCGATCTTCCAGGGCTTCGGCGACGTGTTCGTGGAATTCGAAGCCTGGCTCGCGCGCACGGTGGGGCTGCGGGTGCACGGCCACCTGTTCGCGCCCGACCGGGCGCATTTCGCAGGCGGCGAGCGGATCTACAACGGTTGCCTGTCCGATTCCGCGGCGCTGCGCGACTACGATCCGAAGGCGTTCCTGACCTCGTTGATGTGGAACACCCGGGGCGAGCGGCAGTGCTTCCTCTTCGGCCCGCGCGACAACCAGGCGCTGAACTGGTTCATCGCCGGCGACGCGAACGCGCAGATTTCGGTAATCTCGGGCGCCTGGGCGATCCCGCTCTTCCGCGCGAAGGGCGAGTTTTCCGATCTGCGGCGCGAGGCGGCACGGCTGCAGAAGATCGAAAGCGACCAGCTGCATGTGCTGCGGTCGCCCTGGACGAAGGCGCGCACGCGGATCTGGACGCTGGCGGAGTTCCTCGAAAACCCGGTGGAGCCTCTGCAGAGCATCATCGACGAGATCAGCCCCACCGCGCTGCGCCGCCTGACCGAGGTGCCGCGTATGGCGGACCTGACCGGGTTCGGCCGCTTCCTGCAGGAACTGCGCAACCAGGGGATGCAGCCGACGCTGGTCGGCGACGTGCCGCTCGGCGAGGACCCGAAGCCCGCCATCGGCCGCCGCGGCCGCCCATACCTTGTGAAGTGACGCCGATCGCCGATGCGCCCCTTCGACCTGTTCATCGTGATCGCCGGGATGCGGACGGGGTCGAATTTCCTTGAGGACAATCTGAACGCCATTCCCGGCGTCGCCTGCCACGGCGAGGCGTTCAACCCCCATTTCATCGGCACGAAGGACCGGGGCGAATACCTCGGCATGACGCTGGCGGCGCGCGACCGCGATCCCCTTGCGCTGGTGGCGGCGATGCGGGATGCGGCCGGCGCGGGGATCGCGGGCTTCCGCTTCTTCCACGACCATGACCCAAGGGTGCTGGACCGCTGCCTCGACGATCCGCGCTGCGCCAAGATCGTGCTGACGCGCAACCCGCTCGATGCCTTCGTGTCGCTGCAGATCGCCCGGGCGACCGGGCAGTGGAAGCTGGGCGACGCCCGTCGTCGCCGGGCCGAGAAGGTGCGTTTCGACCCCGCGGACTTCGCCGCCTACCTGGCCGAGCAGCGGGCGTTCCACGCCGGCGTGCACCACCGCCTGCAGGCGACGGGGCAGACGGCCTTCCACATCGCCTATGACGATCTGGGCGACCTTGCGGTGCTGAACGGGCTCGCGGCGTTTCTCGGCGTGCCGGGGCGGCTCGAGGCGGTGTCGCAGGCGGTGAAGAAGCAGAACCCCGAGCCTGCCTCCGAAAAGGTGACGAATCCGGCCGAGATGGCGGCGGCGCTGGCCGCGCTCGACCCCTTCGCGCTGGCGCTGCCGCCGGCGTTCGAACCGGCGCGCGGGGCCGCGGTGCCGACCTTCGTCGCGGCCAGGGGGGCGCCGCTTCTGTGGCTGCCGATCCGCGGGGGCCCCGCCGCATCGGTGCAAGGCTGGCTCGCGCAGGTGCGTCGGGCCGACGCCGCGCCCGGTGTGGTGCATGGCTTCAGCCGCCGCACGCTTGCCGACTGGCAGGCGGCCAGTCCGGGCGCGCGGGCCTTCTGCGTGCTGCGCCATCCTCTGGCGCGCGCGCATGCGGCCTTCCGCGACCGCATCCTGACAGGCGAGGCCGGGGTGGTCGCGGGCGTGCTGCGCCGGCAGTGGAAGGTGGCGCTGCCGGCGGCCGGGGCGGCGCTGCCGGTCGCAGAACACCGGGCGGCGTTCCTGTCCTTCCTGCGCTTCGTGAAGGGCAATCTGGCGGGGCAGACGGCAGTGCGCGTCGATCCCGCCTGGGCCAGCCAGGCTGCCGTGATCGACGGGTTCGCCGCCGCGATCCGCCCCGACCACATCCTGCGCGAGGAACGGCTGGCGCAGGGCCTTGCCTTCCTCGCCGCCGAGACGGGCGCCCTTGCCCCGCCCGTCGCGGCGGAGCCGCCCGATCCCGTGCTGGCCGCGATCGCCGATGCCGAGGTGCAGGCGGCATCGCGCGACGCCTACGCGCGCGATCACGCCGCCTTCGGCTTTGCCGACTGGACGCCGCCCGCCGCGTCCTGAGCGTGCGGGGCCCGCGCACGCCGGCCGCAGCGCCGTGCGCCGCCGCCGCCCGGCCAGCCCCCGGGGGGCGGCGTGCATCGCTGCCGCGGGCGGGCGCCACCGTGTCGTCGGCGGGGACGTGCCGGACGCGGCAGTCCGGGGGGGCGGGGATCAGGCCGCCTGGCTCGACCGCGCTTCGGTCAGGATGGCGTGCAGCGTCGCCGGCGCGAGGTTCGCGCGCAGCTTGGCGATCACGGCCGGGTCGCGCATCGTGCGGCTGATGAGCGCCAGCGCCTTCAGGTGCTCGACCCCCGAGTCCTTCGGGGCCAAGAGGCCGAAGATCAGGTCCACCGGCTGGCGGTCCACGCTGTCGAAGTCCATCGGGCGTTCCAGCCGCACGAAGAGGCCCGCGATCCGGTCCAGTCCCTCGAGCCGGGCATGGGGCAGGGCGATGCCGTGCCCCACACCGGTGGGCCCCAGCGTCTCGCGTTCCTGCAATCCATCGACCACGGCGGCCGCCGGAATGCCGTAGGCGGCCGCCGCGATGTCGCCGAGGTCCTGGAACAGCCGCTTCTTGCTGACCACGTGCCCGAACACGCGCACCGCCTCGGGCTTCAGGATTTTCGCTATGTCCATGTTCGCCGCGCCGTCCGGGATGTCGCCCGGCGGTGCGCCCTTCGCCTATTTGCTGTTACGCGGGTCGATCCAGCCGATGTTGCCGTCGTCGCGGCGATAGACCACGTTCACCCCGCCATGCCCTTCGTTGCGGAACACGAGCAGCTTCTGCCCTCCGAGTTCCATCTGCATCACCGCCTCGCCCACGGACAGCTCCGGCACCCGCGTCTCCATCTCTGCGATGATGATGGGCTGAAGCGTCTCGGGCTCGGATTCGTCCGGTTCGTCATGGGCCGCGAGGATATAGGCGGGAACGCCCTCGAACTCAACCGGCCGGGAACGGGCGGCGTGGTGGTCGCGCAGGCGGCGCTTGTAGCGGCGCAGCTGTTTGTCCATCTTCTCGCGGCAGCTTTCGAACGCGGCATAGATGTCGCCTGCCTGGCCGCGCGCCTGGGCGGTCAGGCCGGTCGACAGGTGGATCGTCGCCTCGCAGACGTGCTGGTGCGCGTCGCGGCTGAAGATCACCACGGCCTCGGTGGGGCGCTGCGCGTATTTCTCCACTGTCTCGCCAAGCTCGGCCTTCACATGGGTTTGCAGCGCCTCGCCGATGTCGATCTGCCTGCCGCTGATCTGATACCGCATAGTGCCTCCTGCTCTTGCGGAACGGACGTGAAGGGGTGCGGCCGCGCGGGCCGGTGCGCTTGCGGGCAGGGCGGCGGGGGCTGCAGGGGCAGTCTGTCCGGGCCGGCGCTGGCGAAGGTCGCACGCATTTCGGGTATTTGGCGGCACCGCCGCGGGGGTTGTCAACAACCGTTTGGGCGCGCCTCAGTCGATGCGGAACCCCTGGCCGAGGTAGACGCGCTGCACCGTCTCGTCCCGCACCACTTCGTCCGTCGTCCCGCTCATCAGGACGCGGCCGTCGTGCAGAATATAGGCGCGGTCCACGATCGGCAGCGTCTCGCGCACGTTGTGGTCGGTGATCAGCACACCGATCCCGCGCGACTTCAGGTCGTGCACCAGATGCCGGATCTCGCCGACCGCGATCGGGTCAACTCCGGCGAAGGGTTCGTCGAGCAGCAGATACCGCGGGTCCGCCGCCAGGCACCGCGCGATCTCGACTCGCCGCCGTTCCCCGCCCGACAGGGACAGGGCCGGCGCGCGGCGCAGGTGCGTGATGCCGAATTCCGACATCAGCTCTTCCAGCCGTTCCCGCCGCTTGTGCCGGTCGCCCTCGACGATTTCCAGCACCGCGAGGATGTTGTCCGCCACGCTGAGGCCGCGGAAGATCGATACCTCCTGCGGCAGGTAGCCAAGGCCCATGCGCGCCCGGCGGTACATCGGCAGGCCGGTCACATCGCGCCCGTCGATCGTCACCTGCCCGCCGTCCGCCGGCACCAGCCCCGCGATGGTGTAAAAGCAGGTCGTCTTGCCCGATCCGTTCGGCCCCAGAAGCGCGACCACCTCGCCGCGGCCTAGGTCGAGGCTGACATCGCGCAGGACCAGACGGCGGCGATAGCTCTTGCGCAGGCGGACGACGCGCAGCCCGCTGCGCCCGGCGAGCTCGGGCCCCGGTCCGCCCGGACCCGGCCGCGCCGGCTCGGCCGTGTCGCGCATCAGTCGCCCGTGCCCGCGGGGCGGAAGACCGTGCGGACCCGCCCTTCCATCCGCCCGGTGCCGGCGCGCAGGTCGGCGCGCAGCCGGTCGCCGGTGATGGTCGCCGGGCCCTGCGTCAGCACGACGCCGCCCGACAGGACCAGCGCGCCGGTGGTCACGTCGTAATCCGCCTCGCGCGCCTCGGCCGCCTCGGCGCCGGTGGCGAAGGTCACGCCGCCGCTGGCGACAAGGCGCCGGATGCCCCCGCCCTCGCGATCGTATTCGACCGTGACCGACCCTGCCGCGAGCCGCATGGCGCCCTGCACCGCGACGACATTGCCCGTGAAGGTCGCCGCGCCGCGGGCCTGGTCCACCGTCAGCTCGTCGGACCCGACCTCGATCGGGGTTGACGGATCCTGCCGCAGGCCCTGGAAGCCAATGGCGGCGTCCTGCGCGGCGGCCGCGCCGGCCGCCAGCCACAGCGCGACGCCAAGCGTTCGGGCAGGCGGGATGGCACGCATCGTGGCCTCGGGCGACGGTCAGGGTTCGGGGGCGTATAGCAGCTTCACGCCGTCCTTGAAAACCAGAACGTCGCCCGCGCCGGTTCTCGTCAGCTGCATCCGGCCGGCGCTGACGCGGCCTGCGGGGCCGGTCGCGGCGACCCCGCCCTGCGTTTCGGCCCAGGTGCGGTCGAGCGCGGCAGCGAGCGTTGCCGTCTCGACCCGCCAGCCGGTGCTGGCGGTCAGCACGACCCCGCCCGACAGGACGAGGATCCCGCGCGCGGGGTCGAGCCGCGCCTCGGCCGCGACCGCGCGGTAGGCGGTGCCGTCGGCCGTCGCCGCGTCGAACACGGGTCGCGCCGCGCTGGCCGTCCCGCCGCGTTCGATGTCGCTCTGTGCGCTGTCGGCGGTCAGGCGCAGGTCTGTTCCGTCCGAAGAGACGCCCGCAAACTCGGGCGCGGTCATCCTGGGTTCACGCAGCAGCGCCGCGATCTCGGCCTCGGCGTAGGGCAGGTCGCCGCGTCGGGGGCCGTTCGAGAATAGGAACAGCGTCGCCATCAGCGCCAGCGCCGCCAGCGGCAGCGCCACCTTCAGCGCGGCGACAACGCGGGAATGCAGGCTGCCGTCACCCGCCATCGGCCCCGGCCCTAGTGGGCGAAGATGTCCGCCGCATCGTCCCAGCCCATCAGGTCGAGCTGCGCCCGGACGGGCAGGAAGGCGAAGATGGCCTGTGCAAGCTCCGTCCGCCCCTCGCGCGCCAGCCGCACTTCCAGCTCCGCCTTCAGGCGGTGCAGATGCAGCACGTCCGACGCCGCATAGTCCTTCTGCGCGTCGGTCAGCACCGGCGCGCCCCAGTCCGAGGTCTGCTGCTGCTTCGAGATGTCCACCCCGACGAGGTCCTGCAGGAGGTATTTCAGGCCGTGACGGTCGGTGAAGGTCCGCACCAGCTTGGACGCGATCTTGGTGCACCAGACAGGTGCGGTGACGACGCCGAAGGCCGCGTGCAGCGCCGCGATGTCGAACCGGCCGAAGTGGAAGAGCTTGAGCGTGCCCGGATCGGCCAGCATCGCGCAGAGGTTCGGCGCGCTGCGCTGCCCCCGCGCGATCTGCACGAGGTGGGCGTTGCCGTCGCCCGACGACAGCTGCACGAGGCACAGCCGGTCGCGCCGCGGGTCGAGACCCATCGTCTCGGTATCGACCGCAACGACGGGGCCGAGCGCGAGGCCGTCGGGCAGGTCGCCTTCGTGCAGGTGGACGGTCACGCGCCGATCCCTTCCCGTGTTCGGACCGCGCCGGTCTAGACCCCGCCGCGCGGCCGGTCAACGCCGCGCACGGACCCTTGCCGTCACGTCGGCAGGACGACGGCTTTGCCGATGCTGAGCTGTCCGACCTGGTCCTGCGCGGCGGCGATGTCGGCGCCGCAGCCGCCGACGGGGTAACGGCCCGCTGCGGTGCGCAGGTCGTCCGGCGTCGCCGGTGATGGCACGAAAAGCCCGGTCAGGCCGCTGTTGCTGACGGAATGCTCGCCCGCCGGAAGCGGCCGTTCGCCCGCGGCCGTCTTGCCGGCCACGGTTCGGATCACGTCCGGGATCAGGCCGTCGGTCTCGCCCATCCGTCCGGGGCGGGCGAACTCGGTCGCCCACCGGCAGCCGGGGCCGTCGCGGGTGACCTGCGCCAGGCGCTTGTGCTCGAGGTCCGGCGCGAAGCGGCCGGCCGACCATCGGTTCGTCCATCTGATCGCGCAGGAACGGCGCAAGCCCGGCCTCGGCGTGCACGTCGAGGTCGTGCCGCGCGAACCGATGTCGGCTGTCGTGCGGTTCAACCGCGGCAAGTGGGACGCGATCCCTTGGCAGATGGTCGGCCGCCCCGAACGGTCCGACCCCGACGGGATCCTCTCCAACCTCTTGCACCGACGGCCGAGCAGGGCTTCAACCTCTTCGGCCTCGAGAAATCCGACCCCTCCGCCGTGATCGAGCAGCAGCGCGTCACGCTCGACCCCGCGGCGCGGCGGGCGCCGGTCTGCAAGGGGCAGAAGAACCCCGCCGCCCGCCAGCCCACCATGAATTTCGTGCATCCGCACCCGACCCCCGCCTTCCCGGCCGCGGTGCGCAAGCCCGCAACGGCGGCGGAACAGGTCGGCCGCGGCATCCGCAACACCGGGACCTGCATCGGGGCCGAACCCGCCGCCGCGGTGCATGTGCTGATCCCGAACGGCGCGGACAAGGTGCGCGCCATCAACCCGCACCACCCCGCGCGGCGTGTCGGGGTCGCGTCCCGCCCTGCGGTACCGGGGCCGGCCGTGCGCAGAGCCCGCGGCGTGGGGCAGTGCGCGGCAGGCGGCGTCGCGGCTGGCCGTCGCCACTCTTCGGGAGAGTTTCGGGGTGCGAGACCTGGGCCCCGAGGCGGAGACGGGGATGACCGGCGACACGACGGCCCTGCCGGCGCGGGCGGAAGAGGCCGCCGACGGCGATCTTGGCCGCGACGTGCTGGCGTTCGCCGCCGCGCGCATCAGGGACGCGGAGGCGGGGGCCCGACCGGCGCGGCGACGGGCGCGCGCAACGCCCCGCGCGAGACCGAACGCAGCTTCCGTCGGGCGCACGACCGGGATAGCCGCGCCGAACGGATCGGGCTTGCGATATCCGGACTGCGCGAGGGCCAGCCACGTCGCGAGCTGCCTCGAACCCCGACGCACCGCCGAGACCGCGCCCGCGAACGCCGACGGTTCGCGAGAGCGGCCGAAGGCGGGTGGCGGTGATCCGGGAAGCCTGCGCCCAGGCCGTCTTGACGCGCGCCGCCAATGATCCGGCAGGGGCCATGGGCGCGGGCGGCCTGTCGAATGGCCGGGACGGCCGGCCGTGCGCCGGGATCGACGCGCGGGCGACGGCCTTGCGTCGCCGCCCCCTCGAGGGCGCCTCGCCCTGCCTCTGGCTCGACGCCGCCGACATCGCGATGCGCGGCGGCGACACTTCCGGCCGACCTCGGGCGTGACACAGGCCCGGCGCAGGTCGGCGACGACCTCGGCCGCGCGCCGTTCCGCATGACCGTCGTCCTGGCTCAGGTCACGCTGCAAGATCAGGCCCGCGCGGGTCTCCATCCGCGCGTGTCCGACGAAGCACGGCATCGCGCCGGTGCCCGGAGATTCCAGTGGGGCCCGGCATCCGGGTCGGTGGTCAAGGTATGGGTGGCGTCGGACCGCTTCTCGCCGCGGAAACCGGCCTCGGCATCGCGGCGCCCACGGGTAAGGTGGGGCATCGAGGCGGTCCCGGAAGCGGCGGTGTCGGAGGCGGGAGCATCGCCCGGCCCCTCATCGCCGGGCGACGCCGCATCGTCCTTCGGCCGGAAACCCGTCATCGACGCCCGGGCGTTCGCCGGCGTGCCGCCGACCGAGACGTGCCCGTCCGACAGGAGCGGTGCGATCTCGCAGTGGGCCGGGATCGCCGCCGTCGCGTTGCGCGACATCTTCCTCGTCCGCAGTCGGGCGCGGTTCTGGCCGGATAGGCTCGGGACCCACACGGGCAACGTCGATCCAGAGGCCGACAGGCCAGCGGAACTCGAGGGTGTCATCCAACTGCTCCATCCGTTGCCGCTTCGACCGGACGGACAACGGCACCCGGATCAGCCTGGTCTGCAAGAGCCGCTCGGGCGCGATCGCAGGCAGCCATCGGCGTCCTCGAGCCGAGCGAAGGCGGCGGTCATGCCGACCGGTGCGTCGTTCCGGCCCCGGCACATCTTGCGCAGCGGCAGACGGGCCCGAATGCGCGCCGGAAGGCCGACATGGCTGCCCGGCGACCCGCCGCTTTCGTCCGCCCCGCGGATCCAGAGGCCCACGTGCCTTCAGGAAGGATGATCAACCTTCCGCATCCACGTCGGGTTTGGGAGTGTTCGGGACCTGTCAAGGCAGTCGATGCCCATCCGCCGGTCTTCGGCAGGACCTCTGCGCCGCTGGACGTTTCAACGCGCAGGATCGAAGGCCGGGCTTCACCCGTGCCGATCCCCTCCCGCCTCAGCCGCAAGCGCGCCAGTTCCCCCTCCACCGTCCGCGCCTCGTCCGCCACCCGCCGCTTCTGTCCCGCCCGCCGCTTCGCCGCCTCGATGCTCGAGAGGGCACCCCCGCGGCCGGACCTGCGCCGGACGCCCGGGGCTATCGGTCGGCGACGCAAACCGGGCGATATGCGCCGCCTGCGGCCGCATCCTGCATGCCACGGCAAACCCGACATGCGCCCGGCCTACCTCGGCCGTCACGGATCACGCCCGGCAGGGTGCCCGCCTACGCGGCGATGCGCGCGACCGGATAGCCGGTATAGGTTCGGTCGCCGACCCGGATCGTCACGCGGCCATCGGGCAGTTGCGCGATGACCGTGCCCTGAACCGAAACGCAGCTGCCGACAACGATCGTGCGTATCATGTTGTCCCCCCTTCCCCGCCTCCAGATTGATACAAAACGGCGCGATTTCCAGCCGTTTCCTCCGAAAGAAGGACAATATTTCATGGGATTGCGCGATCCGGCGATGCTGCGGCGCAAAAAGCGCGTGCCGCGTTGCGGGTCACGCCGGCGCGACGGGCGATGCGGGCGGGCCGGGGCGGGCCGGCCTGCGCCGGCGACCGCGTCGCGGCGGGAAGAGATCCGCCGCGATTCGCCCGGAACGCGAACGGCCCCGGATGCGATCCGGGGCCGTTGCGGGTCCGTGGGGCTGCGGGATCAGGCCCCGGCGGCCTCTTCCCGCTTCTTCTCGGTGATCTCCTGGCCGGTCTCCTGATCGACCATCTTCATGCCGAGCCGCACCTTGCCGCGTTCGTCGAACCCCAGAAGCTTCACCTTCACTTCCTGGCCTTCCTTCAGCACTTCGGACGGGTGGTTGAGCCGTTTCGACGTGATCTGGCTGACGTGCACCAGGCCGTCGCGCTTGCCGAAGAAGTTCACGAAGGCGCCGAAATCCACCAGCTTCACGACGCGGCCGGTATAGATCTTTCCCTCTTCGGGCTCGGCCACGATCGACCAGATCATGTCGTGGGCCTTCCTGATCGCCTCGGCCGAGTTCGAGGCGATCTTGATCACCCCGTCGTCGTTGATGTCCACCTTGGCGCCCGACGTCTCGACGATCTCGCGGATCACCTTGCCGCCCGACCCGATGACTTCGCGGATCTTGTCGGTGGGGATCGTCAGCGTCTCGATCTTCGGGGCATAGGCCGAGAAGCTGTTGGCGGTGTCGCGCGCCTTGGCCATCTCGCCCAGGATGTGCATCCGGCCCTCCTTCGCCTGCGCAAGGGCCTGCGCCATGATTTCCGGGGTGATCCCGGCCACCTTGATGTCCATCTGCAGACTGGTGATTCCCGCCGCGGTGCCGGCCACCTTGAAGTCCATGTCGCCGAGGTGGTCCTCGTCGCCGAGGATGTCGGTCAGCACGGCCCACCGGCCGTCCGGCTCGAGGATCAGGCCCATGGCGACGCCCGCCACCGGAGCCTTCAGCGGCACGCCCGCGTCCATCATCGACAGCGACGCGCCGCAGACGGTGGCCATCGAGGACGAGCCGTTCGATTCGGTGATCTCGCTGACCACGCGGATGGTGTAGGGGAACTCGGTCGGCGCGGGCAGCACCGCCTGCAGGGCCCGCCAGGCAAGCTTGCCGTGGCCGATCTCGCGCCGGCCGGGGGGGCCGAAGCGGCCGACCTCGCCCACGCAATAGGGCGGGAAGTTGTAGTGCAGCAGGAAGTTCTGCCGGCTGTTGCCGTGCAGCGCGTCGATGATCTGCTCGTCCTCGCCGGTGCCGAGCGTGGTGACGACCAGCGCCTGCGTCTCGCCGCGCGTGAACAGCGTCGAGCCGTGCGTGCGCGGCAGAATACCCGTCTCGCACACGATCGGCCGCACGGTGCGGTTATCGCGGCCGTCGATCCGCGCGCCGCCGTTGATGATGTCGCCCCGCAGGATCGACGATTCGAGCGCCTTGATCGCGGTGTCGAGGTTGGCGTCCGCGCGGTCCTCGTCCGACAGGGCGGCCTTCAACGTCGTCACCGCGGCGGCGATGGCGTTCGTGCGCGCCTGCTTGTCGCGGATGGCGAAGGCGGCGCGCATCGGCGCCTCGCCTGCGGCCTTCACGCGCTCGAGCAGCGCGCCGTAATCCGGCGGGGTGAAGTCGAAGGGTTCCTTCGCGCATTCCTCGGCGAAGTCGATGATCAGGTCGATCACCGGCTGCATCGCCGCGTGGCCGAACTTCACCGCGCCCAGCATTTCGTCCTCGGACAGCTCGTAGGCTTCCGATTCGACCATCATCACCGCGTTCCGGGTGCCGGCGACCACGAGATCCAGCCGCTGGTCGGGGTTCGAGCGCAGGTTCTGCAGGTCATCGACCGACGGGTTCAACACATACTGCCCGCCTTTGTAGCCGACGCGCGCAGCACCGATCGGCCCCATGAACGGCACGCCCGAGATGGTCAGCGCCGCCGAAGCGGCGATCATCGCCACGATGTCGGGTTCGTTGACCAGGTCGTGGCTCAGCACGGTGGCGATGATCAGCACCTCGTTGCGGAAGCCTTCGACGAACAGCGGCCGGATCGGCCGGTCGATCAGGCGCGATGTCAGCGTCTCCTTCTCGGAGGGGCGCGCCTCGCGCTTGAAGAAGCCGCCGGGCACCTTGCCCGCGGCGTAGTAGCGTTCCTGGTAATGGACCGTGAGGGGGAAGAAATCCTGCCCCGGCTTCGCGGACTTCGCGAAGGTCACGTTGGCCATGACGCTGGTCTCGCCCAGGGTGGCGATGACCGACCCGTCGGCCTGACGGGCAACCTTGCCCGCTTCCAGCGTGAGCGTTTCATTGCCCCACCGGATCGACTTCTTGGTGATGTTGAACATTCCGTATCCTCTGGGAGCACGCCCGGCCCCTGCCGGGTCCCCCGCCTCTGGCGGCCCCATTGCCGCCGCCCCTATCCTTCGCATGTGCCCGGGGCCATGGGCGTCACGTCGCAGATGGAGGCGCGATACAGGAAAGCGCGCGAAAGGGAAAGCGCCGTGATGGCGCAGGGCCCGCCCGGCTGCGATCGCGCCGCGTCACGCAGACAAGGTCCGGCGCGGCAGGGCGCGGGCGTGCCGCGTCGCGGCCGCCACCGGCCGGGCAGGGGCTGGCCCCGCGGCACCCCTGACGGCGCCACGGCGGCAGCATGCAGCGCCACCGCGCGACGCCGAATGCAGGACCCGGCCTGCGCGATCACGCCTGCCGCGCCGTTGCGACGGGGCGCGGGACGGGGACATCCGGGGCGATCCTCGCGATCCCGGAACGCACGACACCCGCGCCTTGCGGCACGGGCATCCTCCGGTCGCCTGCGCGATGCGTCAGCGGCGCAGGTTCAGGCGGGCGATCAGCGCCTGGTAACGCCCTTCGTCCTTGCCCTTCAGATAGTCCAGAAGCTTGCGCCGCTGTGCGACCAGCTTCAGCAGGCCGCGGCGCGAGTGGTTGTCCTTCTTGTGGGTCTTGAAATGTTCGGTCAGCGCGGCGATGCGGGCGCTGAGGATCGCGACCTGCACCTCGGGCGAACCGGTATCGCCCGCCGTGGTGGCATAGTCCTTGATCAGCTTCGTCTTGTCTTCGGCCGAGATCGACATCGGGGCCTCCATGCGTTGCGGCGCCAGCCGGGATGCCGTCCAGCAGGGCCATGGGAAGGGACCGCCACCAAGGCGGATGCGGGCCTATACGCGCTTGCCGCGCCGGAATAAAGGCCCAATGCGCGCAACCGGCCCCGCGGCGGACCCGCGGCCCGCCGCAGGGGTGCCACAATTGCCTTCATTCTGCCCCAGACCCGTGATAATTCCCATTGGCAACAACACGTTGCGCCGGATCTTGGTTAATCGCGGGGGTGGCGCCATGCTGGGGGTTCTGGGGCTTTTCGGACTGCTGATCGCGGGGCTGGTTGGGGAGATGGTCCTGAAATCCGGCCCCGACCCGGCCGCGGACGACGATGCCGACCGGGACGAGGCCATGCCGCCCGCGGCCGGCAACGACCTGATCGACGACGCTTTCCCCGACGCGGCCGCCGAGCCGCCTGCGGATCCGCTCGACCCGCCGGTCTCCAGCGACACGCCGCCGCCGCCCGATCCTGGCGTCGCCTTCACCGGAGGCGCGGCCGCCGACCTGCTGCGCGGCGGGGGCGGCGACGACACCATCGCGGGCGGCGGCGGCAACGACGGGATCGACGGCGGCGCGGGCGACGACATCCTTTCGGGCGAGGACGGCGACGACCAGCTCGACGGCCGCGACGGCGACGATCGGCTTGCGGGCGGTGCGGGTGCCGACACGCTGATGGGCGGCGACGGGGCCGACACGCTGGCCGGCGGGGCGGGCGACGACAGCCTGGCGGGGCAGGAAGGCGATGACAGCCTCGATGGCGGGGCGGGCAACGACACGGTCCTGGGCGGCAGCGGCGACGACACGCTGTCGGGCGGGCCGGGCGACGACTGGCTGGCGGGCGGCGAGGGGAACGACGTGCTGGCGGCCGGGCCGGGGGCCGACACGCTGGACGGCGGGGCGGGCGACGACGTGCTGGACGGCAGGGCGGACGCAGGCAGCGCGGTGCGCTACCTCAACGGCGGCGAGGGGGCCGACACGATCCTGGCCGGCGGGCGGGACGTGGCGACGGGCGGGGCGGGGGCCGACCTCTTCGCCCTGCTCGCCGGGGGCGGCGGCGGCATCCAGGTGATGGACTTCGATGCCGCCGAGGACGAGATCGTGGTGCTTTACGACCCCGCCGCGCACCCTGCGCCCGTTCTCACGCTGGAGCCGGGCGCGGGCCCGGGCGATGCGGTCCTGCTGCTGGACGGCCGGCCGGTCGCGTCGATTGCCGGCGGGGCCGCGATCGACACGGCCTCGGTCCGGCTGGTCCCCGCGGCCTGAGGCGGCCGGGCGCAGCGCCGTCGGACGTCGGGGCCGCCGCCGAGCCCGCGGCGGGGCACCGCCCGGGGGCCACCGCGGGTGCGGTCACGCCCCGCCGCGCGCGCTGCCGGACAGCCCCGCGGCCATCGCGCGCCCTTGGGGTGTCAGGTGCAGCGCGTCGCCGTCACGGCGCACCAGCGCGCGGTCCTGCGCGGCCATCAGCGCCGCGGCGATCCGCCGGGTGTCCCAGTGCAGGTGCGTGGCAAGCCCTGTCGCGCTGTTCTCCTCGTCCGCGGCCGCGCCGTCCTCGTGCTGTGCCAGGTGCGCGACCAGCGTGCGGCAATCGGCCTCGGTCCGCGCGGCGGCGCGCGCGCGTCTGGCCGCCAGCGCGCCGTGCCGGCCGAACACGGCCGCCGCAGCCAGCGCCGCCCCCGCCGCCAGCGCCATCGTGCCGCCGATCGAGGCGTCGAGCACCAGCGCGGCCGGGTAACCAGCCAGCGCCGCCCCCGCGCCGATCGCCAGCGCGATCGCGAGCGCGACCCCCAGCCGGTCGGTCAGCAGCAGCGCCGCGGCGGGCGGGGCCAGCGCGAAGGCCACGAACAGCACCACCCCCACGGCGTCGAAGGCGGCCACCGCCGTCGCGGCCGTCAGCGCTAGAAGCAGGTTGCCGACCAGCCGCGGCCGCAGGCCGAGGGCTGCAGCAAGGCCGGGGTCGAAGGTCGAAAGCTTCAGCCGCGGCCAGAAGGCGGCGACGAAGGCCGCGTTCGTTGCCGCCAGCGCACCGGTTGACAGCACGGCGCGCGGCACCTCGATCCCCGCCACCGGGACGGTATCGAGCCAGACGAAGCCGATCTCGCCCAGAAGGACCGAATGCGCATCGAGGTGCAGGTTGCGCGCGAAGAGGTTGATCGCCAGCACTCCGCCCGCGAACATCGCGGGGAACACCAGCCCCACGGCGGCATCGGCGCGGACAAGCCGGGTCGCCGCCACAGCCTCGGTCAGTCCGACGCACAGCAGACCCGCCGCCGCGGCACCGGCGATCAGCAGCGGTCCCGCCGTCTGCCCCGTCGCCAGCCCCACGACGACAATGCCCGGCACGATGGCGTGGGCGATCGCGTCGGTCAGCATCGCCTGCCGGCGCAGCACCAGGAACAGGCCCGGCAGCGCCGCCGCCCAGGCGGTCAGCACGCCGGTCGCCACGATGGCCAGTGCGATCGCGTCACCCATCAGGCCGCCCCCCGGCCGCGGCCGCGTCGCGGCCTGCCGCGGTCAGTTCCCAGTGCGGCGTCGCCTCGGGCGCATGTTCGACCGCCCGCACGAGGCCCGCACGTTCAAGACGGCGCAGCGCGCCGCGCGCGGCGCGGCCGTGCAGCGCCTCGATCGTGCCGCGTTCGGCCGGGTAGGCGGGGTCGGCATGGGCGCGGGCCAGCGCCGTCAGGCTGGCCAGCACCCCCCGGTCGTCGCCCTGCGCGCGCGCGGCCCGGCGGGCCGCCAGCACGGACAGGGCGCCGCGGCCGGGGGCGAAGACGAACGACAGGGCGACCAGCGCCGTCGCCGCAAGGACGATCAGCGGGCCGGTCGCAAGGCCGCGCGCGCCTGCGCTGGCCAGCGCGCCGGCGGCCCCTGCGGCGGCACCGAACCCGGCCGACATGAAGACCATCCCGCCGAGGCTGCGCGCCCATTGCCGCGCCGCCGCAGCCGGCGCGACGATCAGCGCGGTCATCAGCACCACCCCCACAAGCTGCACGCCCGCCACCACGGCCGCGGCGATCAGCGCCGTCAGGCCGAAGTCGATCCGCGCCACCGGCCAACCCTGCGTCGCCGCCGCGACGGGGTCGAAGCTCGCAAGCTTCAGCGGCGTCCACAGCAGCGCAACCGCTGCCGCCGCGACGGCCGCGAGCACGGCCAGCACCGCGACATCCCCGCCGCGCATGGCCGCCGCCTGACCGAAGAGGAAGGTCTCGAGCCCCGCCTGCGCAGCTCCCCCCTGCGCCTGGATGCGGGTCAGAAGCACCACGCCGAGCGCGAAGAACAGCGACAGCACAAGGCCGAGCGCCGTTTCGGGCCGGATCCGCCGCAACCGCGACAGCGCCGCCGCCGCCCAGGCCGCCGCCAGCCCCGCGGCCAGCGCGCCGGCCATCAGCGCGGTCAGGTCGCGTCCGCCGGCCACGAGGAAGCCAAGGCACACGCCCGGCAGCGCCGCGTGCGACAGTGTATCGCCCAGAAGGCTCTGCCGCCGGATCACCGCGAAGGCCCCCGCCAGACCTGCAAGGCCGCCCGCCAGCGCGGCGCCCGCGGCGACGGTGCGGATCGTGTGGTCGGCCAGCATCGCGGCGATCATGCCCGCCCCTGGCGCCCCCCTGCCGTCATGCCCCGGCGGCCAGCAATGCGGCCTGTGCGCCATAGGTGCGGCCGAGGTTCTCGCGCGTGAACACCGCCGGCACCGGCCCCTGCGCAATCACCCGGACGTTCAGCAGCACCAGCCAGTCGAAGTATCGCTCGACCGTGGCGAGGTCGTGGTGGACGACCACGACCGTCCGCCCCTCGTCGCGCAGGGCCTTGAGGACCGCGACGATCGCCCGTTCGGTCGGCGCATCGACACCCGCCATCGGCTCGTCCAGCAGGACGAGGTCCGCGCCCTGCACCAGCGCACGGGCGAGGAAGACGCGCTGCTGCTGACCGCCCGACAGCGCGCCGATCTGGCGTCGGGCATAGTCCTGCATCCCCACCCGCTCGAGCGCGTCCATGGCCGCTGCGCGCTCGCGGCGGCCCGGCCGGCCCAGCCACCCCAGCTGGCCGTAGGTGCCCATCGTCACCACGTCCAGCACGTCGGCAGGGAAATCCCAGTCCACGCTGGACCGCTGCGGGACATAGGCGATGCGCCGGCGCACCGCGTCCACCGGCAGGCCGAAGGCGCGGACGTGCCCCGCGGCAGGCCGGATCAGGCCGAGGGCCGCCTTCAGCAGCGTGGACTTGCCCGCCCCGTTCGGCCCGAGGACGGCAGCCATCACGCCGGGCGGCACGTCGAGGTCGATGTCCCAGATCACCGGGCGGTCGTCGTAGCTGACCGTCAGGTCCTCGATGTGCAGCGCAAAGCCGGGCTCGTGCAGGTCGGTCATCGCAGCGACCACGCCGCGGCCCAACCGGCGAGTTCGGCCGGCAGCGGCGGTGCGCTGCCGCCGAGTGCGCCCGCGATGGCCACGGCGTTCCAGCGGATCATGCCGATATAGGTGCCCTCGGGGGTTCCGGCGTCGCCGAGGGCGTCGGCATGAAGCGTAGCGCCGACCGTCACGCGGTGGCCGAGCGCGGCCGCCGCCTCGATCACTGCCTCGATGGTCCGCGGGTTGACGGTGCTTTCGACGAAGACCGCGGGAACCTTCGCCTCGGCGACCAGCCGGGCGGTGGCGGCAATGTCGGCCACCGAGGCCTCGGACTCGGTGGTGATGCCCTGGATCGCGGCCACTGCGAGGCCCCAGTCGCGCGCCATGTAGGCGAAGGCATCGTGCGCGGTCACGAGGGTTCGCGCGCCTTCGGGGATCGTCGCCATCGCCGCCCGGCCCCAGGCGTCCAGCGCAGCAAGCTCTGTCGCGTGACGGTCGGCGTTCGCGGCGATGGCCGCGGCACAGCCGGGCGCCGCGGCGCTCAGCGCGCCCGCGACGGCCGGGATCGCGCCGGCCCAGACCGCCGGCGACATCCAGACATGCGGATCGGTGCCCCCGTGCGCCGCGATAAGCCGGTCGGCCGGGATCGCGTTCCCGACCGCAAGCGTGGGTTTCCGCGCTCCGAACCGGTCCAGCACCTGCGCCAGCTGCCCCTCGAGGCCGAGGCCGAGGTAGAGGATCAGGTCCGCCCGGTCGAACGCCGCGACATCCGACGGCCGCGCGCGGTAGGTGTGCGGGTCGGTTCCCGGCCCGATCAGCGCCGTCACGGTCGCGCAGTCGCCCGCAAGGGTCGCGGCCATGTCGGCGATCACGCCGATCGTGGCCAGGACTTGCGGCGGTTCGGCACGGGCAGGGGCAGCGGCGGGCAGGGCGAGCGCGGCGGCAAGCGCAAGGACGGCGGGGGCCTTCATCGCATCCTCCATCACGCCTGAAATTGATAATCATTCGCAGATGGAAATCAAGTGCCGCGGCCGCGCGCCCTTGCCCGCGGCGAGACCGTGCCGCAGAACGGCGGCGATGGAGGACGCTCGCCATGCACGCCGGCACCGGGAACACCCTTTACGATGCGCTGTTCGCCCCGCTGGCCCGGCGCGCGGACGATCTGCTGATCCTGCCCGACGGCGGCGGGATCTCGGGCGAGGCGTTCCACGGCATGGTGCTGCACGCCGCCGCGGCGCTGGCGGCGGCGGGGGTGCGGCCGGGCGACCGGGTGGCGGTTCAGGTGGCGAAGTCGCCCGCCGCGCTGGCGCTCTATGGCGGGGCGGTGGCGGCCGGGGCGGTGTTCCTGCCGCTCAACACCGCCTATACCCCGGCGGAGGTCGCGTATTTCGTCGGCAACGCCGAACCTGCCGTGCTGGTCTGCGACCCCGCGAAGGCGGAGGCCCTCGCCCCGGTCGCGGGCGGCGCGCGCGTCCTGACGCTTGACGCCGCCGGTGCGGGGACCTTCGCCGACCTCGCCGCCGGTCCGGCGCCGATCGACCCGCAGCCGCGCGCGCCGGGCGATCTGGCCGGCATCCTCTACACGTCGGGCACCACCGGCCGGTCGAAGGGGGCGATGCTGACGCATGCGAACCTCCTGTCGAACGCGCAGGTGCTGGCGGACCTGTGGGAATTCACCGCGGCGGACGTGCTGCTGCACATGCTGCCGATCTTCCACACCCACGGGCTGTTCGTCGCCACGAACGTGGCGCTCTTGACGGGGGGGCGGATGATCTTCTGCCCCGGTTTCGATGCGGATCAGGCCGTGCGCCTGATGCCGCAGGCCACCGCGATGATGGGCGTGCCCACGTTCTACACTCGCCTTCTGGATCACCCCGGCCTGACCCGCGCCCTGACCGCGCACATGCGCCTGTTCGTCTCGGGCTCGGCCCCTCTTCTCGCCGAGACCCACCGGGCGTGGGAGGCGCGAACCGGGCACCGGATCCTCGAGCGCTACGGCATGACCGAGACGAACATGAACACCTCGAACCCCTACCGGGGCGAACGGCGGGCGGGCACCGTGGGCCTGCCGCTGCCGGGGGTGGAGGTGCGGGTGTGCGACCCCGAGGGCCGGCCCCTGCCGCCGGGCGAGACGGGCATGGTCGAGGTCCGCGGGCCGAACGTCTTTGCCGGATACTGGCGGATGCCCGACAAGACGGCCGAGGATCTGCGCGGCGACGGGTTCTTCATCACCGGCGACCTCGGCCGGTTCGATGCCGACGGCTACCTCACGATCGTCGGCCGGCAGAAGGACATGATCATCACCGGCGGGTTCAACGTCTATCCCGTCGAGGTCGAAGAGGCGATCGACGCCCTGCCGGGCGTGGCCGAAAGCGCGGTGATCGGCGTGCCGCATCCCGACTTCGGCGAGGCGGTCCTGGCCGTCGTCGTGCCGCGGCCCGGCGCCGCGGTCGATCCCGCCGCGGTCGCGGCGGCGCTGCGCACCCGTCTTGCCGCCTTCAAGCTGCCGAAGGCGGTCGAGGTGGTGCCGGCCCTTCCGCGCAACGCGATGGGCAAGGTGACGAAGGCGGATCTGCGGGCGCGCCACGCGGCCCGCTTCACGAAAGGATGACCGAGATGGCAAGGACGGTCGTGATCCGGGCCCACGGCGGCCCTGAGGTGCTGGAAATCGAGGACCGCCCCGTGGGCGACCCCGGCCCCGGGCAGGTGCGCATCCGCCACGAGGCGGTGGGGCTGAACTTCATCGACGTCTACCAGCGGTCGGGCCTCTACCCGATGGCGCTGCCCGCGGCCCTGGGGATGGAGGCGGCGGGCGTCATCGAGGCGGTGGGCGAGGGCGTGACGCACCTCGCGCCCGGGATGCGCGCGGCCTATGCCGCCCAGCCCCCCGGCGCCTATTGCGAGGCACGGGTGATGCCCGCGGCCCAGGTCTGCCCGCTGCCTGCCGCCATCCCGTTCGAGGAGGGCGCGGCGATGATGCTGAAGGGGCTGACGGTCGTCTACCTCTTCCACCGCACGGTGGACCTGAAGCCGGGCGACACGGTGCTGTTCCACGCTGCCGCCGGGGGCGTCGGTCTGATCGCCTGCCAGTGGGCACGGGCCGAAGGGATTCGCCTGATCGCGACCGCGGGTTCGGCCGAGAAATGCCGCCTTGCGCTGGAACACGGCGCGGCCGAGGCGGTCAACTACCGCGACCCCGACTGGCCGGCGCGGGTGCGCGCGCTGACCGGCGGGCGCGGGGTGGATGTGGTGATGGATTCGGTCGGCAAGGCGACCTGGGACGGCTCGCTCGACTGCTTGCGGCCGCTTGGCATGATGATCTCTTTCGGCAACGCCTCGGGGCCGGTGCCGCCCGTGAACCTAGGGACGCTGGCCGCCAAGGGCTCGCTCAAGGTGACGCGGCCGACCCTCTTCACCCACATCGCGCGGCACGAGGATGCCCAGGCGATGGCGGCGCATCTGTTCGGCCGCGTGGTGACGGGCGCGGTGCGCATCGTGATCGACCGGCGTCTGCCGCTCGACCAGGTGGCGGAGGCGCACCGGGCGCTCGAGGCGCGGGAGACGACCGGGGCGACGGTGCTGATCCCCTGAGGCCGGCCCCGCTCCGGGCGCGCGCTGATCGCGGCGGCGCCCGGGGTGCGCGCCGCCCCGGCAGGCCCGCGCCCGACCGCCGCCGATGCGCCCCGCGCGGCGGGGCGCCGGGAGGTGCGGCGCAGCGCGCGGACGCCGGGCGACAGGATGCGGTCGGTCTAAGGCAGACTCGCGCCTTCGTCGCGCCCGCCGCGGACGGCAGCGACGCCGCCGGGCGGCGACCGCCGGCCCGACACGTTCCGGGCGCCCGCGGCACCGGGCCGCCCCGGCGGCCTTGCCGTCTGCCGTCCGGGCAGGCCCGGCGATCGCGCCCGGGCGCGCAGGCAGGCCCGCAATCAGTGGGCCGCCGCCCAGTTCGGGCCTGCGCCCGCCTCGACCACCAGCGGCACATCGAGCCGGACGGCCGGGTGCGCGGCCCCTTCCATCACGGCCTTCACCGCGGCGATGGTGGCATCCACCGCGTCCTCGGCCACCTCGAACAACAGTTCGTCGTGAACCTGCAGGATCATGGTGGCGTCGAGATCGGCGATCGCCGCCGGGATGCGCACCATCGCGCGGCGGATGATGTCGGCGGCGGCCCCCTGGATCGGCGCGTTGATCGCCGCGCGGCGGGCAAAGCCGGCAGAGGGGCCCTTCGCGTTGATCTCGGGCGTGTGGACCTTGCGGCCGAACAGGGTCTGCACGAAGCCGGTGCGCTTCGCGAAGGCCACCGTTTCGTCCATGTATTCGCGGATACCGGGGAAGCGTTCGAAGTAGCGGTCGATGAACCCCTGCGCCTCGTCGCGCGGGATCCGCAGGTTTCGCGCCAGCCCGAAGCCCGAGATGCCATAGATCACGCCGAAGTTGATCGCCTTCGCCCGCCGGCGGATCTCGGGCGTCATCTCGGCCAGCGGCACGCCGAACATCTCGGACGCCGTGGCGGCGTGGATGTCCTGACCTTGCCGGAACGCCTGCTTGAGCGCGTCGATCCCCGCGACATGGGCAAGGATGCGCAGTTCGATCTGGCTGTAGTCGAGCGAGACCAGAACGCGGCCCGGCGGTGCGACGAAGGCCTGCCGGATGCGCCGCCCCTCCTCGGTGCGGATGGGGATGTTCTGCAGGTTGGGGTCGGTCGAGGCCAGCCGCCCGGTGGCGGCCCCCGCGATCGAATAGGACGTGTGCACCCGGCCGGTGTCGGGGTTGATGTGGTCCTGCAGCGCGTCGGTATAGGTCGATTTCAGCTTGGCGATTTGCCGCCAGTCGAGCACCCGCGCGGCGAGGCGCGCGCCCTGCGGGTGCGTGTCCTCGAGCGTCGCGATGTCCTCGAGGACATCCGCCCCGGTGCCCCAGGCGCCCGTCTTGCCCTTCTGCCCGCCGGGCAGGCCCAGCTCGTCGAACAGGATCTCGCCCAGCTGCTTGGGGCTGCCGACGTTGAAGGGGCGGCCTGCGATCTCCTGGATCTCTGCCTCGAGCCCGGCCATCGACTGCGCAAAGGCGGCGGACATGCGCGACAGGGTGTCGCGGTCCACCTTCACCCCCGCCATCTCCATCGCCGCGAGGACCGGCACGATGGGGCGCTCCATCGTTTCGTAGACGGTGGTGACGCGGGCCTTCGGAAGCTCGGCCCGGAAGCGGCGCCAGAGGCGCAGCGTCACGTCCGCATCCTCGGCCGAATAGCGCGTGGCCGCGGCGATGTCGGTGCGGTCGAAGGTGATCTGGCCCTTGCCCGACCCGATCAGCGTCCTGATGGGGATGGGAACGTGGCCGAGGTAGGTTTCCGACAGCGTGTCCATTCCGTGGCCGTGCAGGCCCGCATGCATCGCATAGGACATCAGCATCGTGTCGTCGATCGGAGCGACGGCGATCCCGTGCCGGGCCAGGATCTTGACGTCGTACTTGAGGTTCTGCCCGATCTTGAGGATCGCGTCGTCCTCGAGCACCGGCTTCAGCGCGGCCAGAACCGCGTCCATCGGCAGCTGGCCTTCCACCGCCTCGGCGAACATGTCCGGGCCCCGGCGATGGCCGACGGGGATGTAGGCCGCCTGTCCCGGTTCCACCGCCAGCGCGATCCCGACGAGGTCCGCCCGCATCTCGTCAAGGCCGGTCGTTTCGGTATCGACGCAGACCCAGCCGCGATCGCGGATCCGCGCGATCCAGGCGTCGAGCGCCGCCATGTCGCGCACCGTCTGATAGGCATCGGGGTCGATCGGCGCCTCCGCGACGGTGGCGGGTGCCGCGTGCTCGGGCGTGTCTGCGGCATGGGCCGCCTCGGGCACCGGGGGCGGTTCCATCCCCAGCCGCTCGGCGATGCGGCGGGTGAGGGTGCGGAACTCCATCTTCGCGAGGAACCCCATCAGCGCCTTGGCATCGGGTTTGCGCACCTCCAGATCGTCGAGCGTCACGGGCAGGGCCACGTCGTCCTTCAGCGTCACCAGCGCGCGGCTGAGGCGGATCTGGTCGGCGTTGTCCTCGAGCGCCTTGCGGCGGGCGGGCTGCCGGATCTCGCCCGCCCGGGCGAGAAGCGTGTCGAGGTCGCCGTAGTCCTGGATCAGCAGGGCGGCGGTCTTGAGCCCGATGCCCGGCGCGCCGGGAATGTTGTCCACGCTGTCGCCCGACAGCGCCTGCACGTCGATCACCTTCTCGGGCGGGACGCCGAACTTCTCGATCACCTCGTCGCGGCCGATCCGGCGGTTCTTCATCGGATCGAACATCTCGATCCCGTCGCCGACAAGCTGCATCAGATCCTTGTCGGACGACACGATGGTGACGCGCCCGCCCGCGCGCTGCGCGGCGCGGGCGAGGGTGGCGATGATGTCGTCGGCCTCGTAATCCTGCACCTCGATCGTGGCGAGGTTGAAGGCGCGTGCCGCCTCGCGCACCAGCGGGAACTGCGGGCGCAGATCCTCGGGCGGCTCGGGCCGCTGCGCCTTGTAGAGGGGGTAGAGGTCGTTGCGGAAGGTCTTGGCGGAATGGTCGAAGATCACCGCGACATGGGTGGGCGCATCCTTCGACGACCCGTTCGCCTCGACGTAGCGGGCGATCATGTTGCAGAACCCCGACACCGCGCCGACGGGCAGTCCGTCGGATTTCCGCGTCAGCGGCGGCAGCGCGTGATAGGCGCGGAAGATGTATGCCGACCCGTCGATCAGGTGCAGGTGGTGGCCCTTGCCGAATCCGTCGTGCATGCTTGCCCCTCGCCGCGCTCTGCGCGTCCTTGCCACGGCACCGCGCAGATTGCCACGCCTTGCGGCAGCGCGTCTTGCCGACGTCAGAGGATGAAGTCGCTGGCGTCCAACTCCCGCAGGCCGTCGACCTCGATCAACATGTAAGGCGTGGTGTCATCGACGAACACCATCACCGTCGCGAAGTTTTGGCCGTCACTCCCCGGAACCACCCATATCCGGCCAGGCGCCATCTCGTTGCCGATTTCAAAGGCCTGATTCCCGGCAAGCTTTGGATTCGCGTCGATAGCCGACAGATCGATCCGGTCCACCCCCCGCACGAAATCAGCAATCGTCTCGGGCACGTTCCACGGCCCGCGGTCGGACAGCGCCAGATAGCGGAACACATCCGCCCCCGGGCCACCGCGCAAATAGTCGCCCGAACCCCCGCCGATGAGCGTGTCGTTGCCCGCGCCGCCATCGAGGAAGTCAAAACCAGGGCCGCCGAACAGCACGTCGTTTCCGTCGCCGCCGCGAAGCGTGTCGTCACCGGCCATGCCGAAGAGACGGTCGTTCCCGCCGCGTCCGTCGAACTCGTTTGCGCCTGCGTTTCCGGTCAGAATGTCGGCGTGCGCCGTGCCGATGACGTTCTCGACGTTCCAAACCGTGTCCAGCCCATAGCCGGTGTCCTGCGCAAGGGGCGTCCCGAGGTTCACCCGCGCGCCGGCAGTCCCGGCGAAGACAAGCCTATCGATCCCCGCGCCGCCATCGATGAAGTCGTCGCCAAGACCGCCATCCAGAACGTCGTTGCCGTCGCCGCCCGACAGCACATCCCGCCCGTCGCCGCCGTAAAGCGCGTCGTTCCAGATCCCGCCGTAAAGCGCATCATCGCCCGTTTCGCCGTGCAATGTGTCGTATCCCGCATCGCCCCAGAGCGAGTCGTTCCCGGCACCCCCAAACAAGAGATCGCTGCCATTGCCGCCGAAAAGCCGGTCATCGCCCGGTTCGCCGCGCAATGTATCGTTTCCCTCATCGCCCCAGAGCAGGTCGTTCCCGGCACCCCCAAACAAGAGATCGCTGTCATCGCCGCCGAAAAGCCGGTCATTGCCCGTAAAGCCGAATAGCGTGTCGTTTCCGCCCTGCCCGATCAGCCTGTCCGCCCCGCTGCCGCTCGACAGGCTGTCGCCGGTGCCGAACAGCAGATCGAACGCGGCCGGGCCCTGTCCGCCGCGCAGAAGCGCGAACACATCGGCGGCCTTGGCGGCAAGGCCGGTCATCCGCACGGTATCGACGCCAAACTCGCGCAGGGTAAAGCCGGTGATCGTCCCGCCGGTCACGACCGTCTTGCCGGCGACCGTCGCGAAGGTGAAGCCTGCGCCGAACACGGTGAACGCCTTGGCCGTGCCATCGAAGTATCGGACCTGCGTGGCCGCGATGCTCTCGCCCGGATAGCCTGTGGCAACCGCCGCAAAGCCCGCGCGCATCGCGGCAAGGTCAAGGGATGGACGAAGCAACGGGATCGGGTTGAAAGTCAGGAAACCCATGCTGCGCCGCTCCCCCGCCTCGAGTCAATAGTTTAGGATTCGCGAGGATCGCATGCCCTGTCAACGACGCAGCGGCCCGGCTGCTGCCGCCCATGCGGCAGAACGCAGGCCCCAAACCTACCAATGCGGCGGCCGTTCGTCGCCGATCACCACGCCGCCGCCGCCCTCGGCCTGCCGGTCGGCCTCGCGCGCCATGCGGCAGGGGCAACGGGCCTGCCGCGATCGGGCACGGCCTTCGTCGCGCGCAGCCGGCGGTCGGACGCAACGGGCGGGGCCAGCCCGCCGTCAGGCGGCCCGGTTCTCGCCGAGGCCGAGCGCCGCGGCCGCGCTTTCGTGGACGAACCGCTTGTCGCAGTAGCCGCAATCGACCCAGCCGCGGTCCTCGGGGATCACCAGCCAGACGCGCGGGTGGCCCAGGGCGCCCTCGCCGCCGTCGCAGGCGACCTTCCAGCGGGACGTGACGACGGTTTCAGGGGCGGGGTGGGGGGGCATGACGGGGCTCATGACGGCGATCCTCTGACGCGGGGGGCACGATAGCGGGGGCCGGCCCGCCGGCGCAAGGCGGCAGCAGGGCGCAGCGCGACCGGCCGGTTGCGCGAAATCAAGGCGGGCGTCGGCACCGCCGTGTCGCGCTTTGTCATCGACGCGTGGGCCGGTTCATGCTCGATCGCCTGCGCGCCCTTCTGCAAACGCCTCGCGCAATGGACGAGATTGACGGGTTGTCCGACTGCGCGCTGGCCGACATCGGCTTCACCCGTGCCAAGGTGGCCGACCTCGTCCGCATGTCCGCCGCCGTTACGGCCCACGTGGCGCGGGTCGCCGCGGCTTCCGGCCTTCGGACGGCCGGATCTTCAGGGCGACCGGGCAAGCCCGGTCGCGGCGCTGGAGGTCTGCGCGCAAGGCGGGGCGGCCCGCACCTGCGCGCACCGCTTTGCCGAAGGCGGCGCGACCGCTGCGGATGCCAGGGCATGCTGCCCCGATGCCGCCCTGTGCCGCGACCGCGCCGCGCGGGTGGCCTGACCGGGCGATCGCCCGGTGACGGGCCGCCCGGCCCGTGCTAGGGGCGACGCATGGACCGTCTTCCCTCGCGCGCCGAAATCCTCGACTGGCTGCAAGCACATCCCGGCGAGTCCGCCCGCCGCGACATTGCGCGCGCCTTCGGCATCCGCGGTGCCGCGAAGGTCGAGCTCAAGCGCCTCCTGCGCGAGATGGAGGCGGAGGGGACGCTCGACCGAAAGGCGCGCCGCGCCCGCGCCCCCGGAACCCTGCCGCCCGTGACGGTGATCGAGGCCATCGGCCCCGACGCGCAGGGCGACATGGTCGCCCGCCCGCTGGAATGGCCGGGCGACGGGCCGCCGCCGCGGATCCTGCTGGTCGGCAGGCCCGGCGAACCCGCGGTCGGCGCGGGCGACCGGGTGCTGGCGCGCCTGTCGCCGGTCGAGGGCGAGGAACACGGATTCGAGGGGCGGATCATCCGCCGCATCACCGCGGCCCCGCGGCGGATCCTCGGCATCTTCCGCAAGACTGCCGAAGGCGGGCGGATCCGCCCGGTGGACAAGGGCGAGGACCGCGAATGGATCGTCCCGCGCGGCCTGACCGGGGATGCGCGCGACGGCGAACTGGTCGAGGGCGAGGCGGCGGGCGTCCGGGCGCTCGGCCTGCCGCGGGCGCGCATCACCGCGCGCCTCGGCGATCCGACCGCGCCGCGCTCGGTCAGCCTGATCGCCATCCGCCAGCACGGCCTGCGCGACGACTTTCCCGACGCGGCGCTGGCCGAGGCCGAGGCGGCCGGACCGGTGCCCCTCGGCGACCGCGAGGACCTGCGGCATCTGCCGCTGGTGACCATCGACCCGGCCGACGCGCGCGACCGCGACGACGCGGTCTGGGCGCACCCTGACGATCCCGCGCGCAACCCCGGCGGGCATGTGCTGTGGGTGGCGATCGCGGATGTCGCCCATTACGTGCGCCCGGGTTCGGCGCTGGACCGCGAGGCAAGGGCGCGGGGCAATTCGACCTACTTCCCCGACCGCGTGGTGCCGATGCTGCCCGACCGGCTGTCGGGCGATCTCTGTTCGCTGCACGCCGGCGTGGACCGGCCCTGCATCGCAGCCTGCCTGCGGATCGACGCGGGCGGCCGGCTGATCGGGCGGCGCTTCACCCGCGGCCTGATGCGAAGCCGGGCGGCGCTGTCCTACGAACAGGTGCAGGCCGCCGCCGACGGCGCGCCCGACGCCGCGACCGCCCCCCTCGCGGCCGAGGTGATCGGCCCGCTCTACGCCGCCCATGCTGCGCTGGTCCGCGCGCGGGCCGAGCGCCAGCCGCTCGACCTCGACCTGCCGGAACGGCGGATCGAGCTTGGCGACGACGGGCGGGTGCTGGGGGTCGGGTTCCGCGAGCGGCTGGAGGCGCACCGGCTGATCGAGGAGTTCATGGTGTTGGCGAACGTGGCCGCGGCCGAGGAACTCGAACGGCTGCGCCGGCCGCTGCTCTATCGCGTGCACGAGGCGCCTGCGGAAGACAAGATCGACGCGCTGCGCGAGGTGGCGTCGGCGTCGGGCTTCACGCTGGCCAAGGGGCAGGTGATCCGCACCGCGCACCTCAACCGGCTGCTGGCGCAGGCGGAGGGCACCGATTTCGACGAGCTTCTGAACATCACCACCCTGCGGTCGATGACGCAGGCTTACTACGCGCCCGGCAACCTCGGCCATTTCGGCCTGGCGCTGCGGGCATACGCGCATTTCACCTCGCCGATCCGCCGCTATTCGGACCTGATCGTGCACCGCGCCCTGATCACCGCGCACGGCTGGGGCGACGACGGCCTGTCGCGGGACGACATCGACCGGTTGGAGGAAACCGCAAAGCTGATCAGCGAGGCCGAGCGGCGGTCGATGGCGGCCGAGCGCGACACGAACGACCGCTATCTGGCCGCCTGGCTGTCCGACCGGGTGGGCGCGACCTTCGCGGGGCGAATCTCGGGCGTGCAGCGGTTCGGCCTGTTCGTGAAGCTGGACGAAACCGGCGCCGACGGGCTGATCCCGGTGCGGTCGATCGGACGCGAATTCTTCCGGTACGACCCCGATGCGCAGGCGCTGGTCGGGGCCGACAGCGGCCTGACCCTGGGCCTCGGCCAGCGCGTGCGGGTGCGGCTGGTCGAGGCCGCGCCGGTCACCGGCGGCCTGATGCTCGAACTGGTCGGCACCGAGGACCGGCCGCTGCCTGCGGGGCGGCACGCGCAGGGCAAACGCCGCGCGCCGGCCCGGCGCATCCAGCGGACGCGCCGGGGGCGCTGACCCCGGCCCTGCACGGCGCCGGTCTCAGTGCACCCGCGACGCCACCTCGTCGCGGTAACGCTGCGTCATCGCCTCGACCGCTGCGGCGTGCCTTGCGGCAAGATCAGGGCGCAGCTTTTCGGCCCGCGCGGCGGCCTGCATGGTCGCCATGTAGTGGCCCTGGAAGTGCGGCATCACATGGCGGGCGATCAGCTCATAGCTCTTGTGCGTCGCCGCCGGGTCGGCCCAGTTGTGCGCCAGCATCAGGTAGGCCCCGAACCCGCCGTTCGACTGCTTCATCAGCCGGTCAATCTGCGCCACGCACATGTCGGGCGTGCCGATCGCGCCGAAACCGCTTTCGTTGACGAACTGGATCATCTCGGCGACGTTGTTGCCGGGCACCGCCATCTGCGGAAAGGCGGCGACGGCCTGGAAGTAGTGGAACCATTGTTCGATCCCGTATTCCACATCGCGCATCGCCTGCTCCTTCGTCTCGGCGATGTGGACAAGGCCGACGAGGCGCCACTTGGACCGGTCGACGGTCTTGCCGTGCTGCTTCGCCTCGGCCTCGACCACGTCCCAGTGCAGCGCGAGGGCATCGAACCCGGCTGCGGTGGTGGCGCCGATCGACAGCATCCCGATCCCGTGCCGGCCGGCCAGCCGCGGCCCCGCGGGCGAGGCGACGGCCGCCGCGGCGATGTCGAACAGCGGTTGCGACCACGGCCGCAGGTGCAGTCGCGCCTCGCGCAGATCCCACCGGTCGTTCTTGAAGGTCAGCGGTTCCTCGCTGGTCAAAAGGTGCATGATGCAGCCGAGCGAATCCTCGAGCAGTTGCCGCGTCTGCGACGGGTCGATCCCGATCATCCGGGCATCCGTCGGCAGCGCGCCGGGGCCGACGCCCAGCATCACCCGCCCGCGCGTCATGTGGTCGAGCAGAACGATCCGTTCCGCCACCCACAGGGGATTGTGGTAGCTCAGCGACACCACCCCGGTGCCGAGCCGGATGTGCCGCGTCCGCTCGGCGGCAGCGGCGATGAAGATCTCCGGGGAGGCGATGATCTCGGACCCTGCCGAATGATGTTCGCCGATCCAGGCCTCGTCGTAGCCGCACCGGTCGAGCCACTGCATCAGCTCCAGGTCGTTCTGGATGGCCAGCGTCGGGTTGATCCCGGGCTTGTGGAACGGCGCAAGGAACACGCCGAAGCGCAGTCGGTTCATGATCGTCCTCCCAAGGTCGCGACTCGGCCTCTGGTTGTCCGACGCCGCCAGCGTCCAGCGTGGAAGGGTGCGGCATTCGCGCCAGCCCGACCAATGGCGTATTGACACGGACGAAAATCCGCCCGAGCGGCGGTCGGCGACGCGCTCTGTCGGCGGGCGGTCGCGACCGGGGCCGTCCTCGGTGCCGCGGGCTCGGTCGCATCGGGCCTCGGCCATGTGTCCGTGCGCCTACGCCTCGCCGGACAGCGCCAGCGGTGCCGCGCGCGCGGGCAGGTCGTCGGTGCCGAGGGGCCGCGTCGGCCGGGCGAGGCGATAGCGCGTCACCCAGATCAACCGTTCCTCCGCCCGGGTGACGGCCACATAGGCGAGACGTTTCCACAGCGGCACGCCCGCTTCCGCCCGCCCGGACCGCGCGGCCGCCAGCAGGTCGGGTGCGAAGACCTGAACGGCGGGCCACTGGCTGCCCTGCGCCTTGTGGATCGTCACCGCCGCCCCGTGCAGGAAGGCCGCCCCCATCGTCGCGGCGGTGACGATGGCGGGGTCCGCCTCGTCGGGTTTCTCGATCTTGATGATCGCGGCGACCGACAGCTGCGGCTCTTCCGCGCCCACGACATGCACGCGCGCGAAGCCCGGCGACCGGCCGGGGCCGAGGTAGATCGCCTGCGCGCCCTTGATCAGTCCGCGCGCCTCGAGGTCCATGCGCTTCTTGCGATGCTTCAGGGGCAGCTCGATCCCGTCGCAGATCAGCGGCTCGCCCGGAAGCAGGTCCTCGGCGGCCCCGTGCGCCGCGCGGAACGCCGCGATCAGCCGCACCCGCGTGGCGTTGCGCCAGACCAGCACCGGCGACCGCGCCATCGCGTCGGCGTCCACCCGCTCGGCCAGTTCCACCCGCGTGTCCCGCAGGGCGGCGCCCTCGACCAGCCGTTCGAACCCCTCGAAGGTCAGCGCGGGATCGGCCAGCGCATGGGCGAGGTCGAGGATCGGGTTGTCCGATGCCTGACGGTGCACCCGGTTCAGCGTCAGGCGCCGCGGCGGGGGCAGAGTGTCGAACACCATCGCGCCCGACTGGCCCACGGGGGCCAGCTGCGCGGGATCGCCGAACAGCACCAGCGTGGGGAAGATGTCCTTCAGGTCCGCGAACTGCCGGTCGTCGAGCATCGAGGCCTCGTCCACGAAGCCCACGTCGAGCGGTTCCTCGCGCCGCTTCCAGCCGCGGATGAAATCCGATCCGCGCAAGCCCGCCGCCGCCAGCGCACCGGGCACCGACGGCAGGCTTGCGTAGAACGCCTGCGCGCGGTCCAGCGCGGCTTCGGTCAACCCCTCGATCCCCAGACCGGCGACGGGCGGCCGCGCCCCGCTGCCGGCCAGCCAATCGGCGATCTTCTCGTATTCCGGCGCGTAGATGGGGGTGTAGAGGATGCGATGGATCGTGGTGGCCGGCACGCCGCGTTGCCGCAGCACCGAGGCGGCCTTGTTCGTCGGCGCCAGCACCGCGAGCGTCCGCCGGTCGCGCCGCCGCCGACCTTCCCAGTCGGCCGAGACAAGGTCCACCCCCGCCGCCGTCAGCGCCTTCACGAGTGCTGCCAGCAGCAGCGTCTTGCCCGACCCCGCGCGGCCGGTGACCGCAAGCACGCACGCGCCCCGGTCGCGCGGCGGCGGGGCGTGGGCACTGTCGGCAAGGTCGATGCCCGCATCCTGCAGCGCCGCCGCGATGCGATCGTAAGCTTCGGACTGATCGTTGGAAAGGGCGGGCGCGACCGCGGACATGGCCGGAGCTTATCGGGCCGCGGCGGGCGATGCCAGAAGCCTCAGTCCTCGCCGGCCTCGCCGCCCGCGGGGGCTTTCGATGCTGCCGCGATCTCGGCGCGGGCGACCGCCAAGGTCTCGTCCAGCTTGGCGGCCAGCGCATCCAGCCCGTTCAGCCGGGCATAGGCCTGCATGTCGGTCAGCACGTCGATGATCCAGTCGTGCGCCAAGGCCGCCCCGCACCCCAATGTGCGGTAACCTTAACATGGCAGTGCCGCGGCGATTACCCGCCGCGGTGCAGACAGACCGTTTCCGTCGGGGGCACCGCGAAACCTTGCCGGCCTCAGCGGCCGCGCGATGCCTCGAGCGTGTCCTCGAAGGTGCGCAGGCCGGTCCGCGGCGCCTGCACCAGCACCGCCATGTTGCCCGGCTTGTGCTCGTTGCGCAGCATCTTCATGTGCGCCACCGGGATTTCCGCCCAGGGGAACACCTCGGACATGCAGGGGTCAAGGCGGCGTTCCAGCATCAGCTTGTTGGCCGAGGACGCCTGCTTGAGGTGCGCGAAATGGCTGCCCTGCAACCGCTTCTGGTGCATCCACATGTAGCGCACGTCGAAGGTGCAGTTGAACCCGGTGGTGCCGGCGCAGATCACCACCATCCCGCCCTTCTTGACCACGAAGCACGACACCGGGAAGGTCGCTTCGCCGGGATGCTCGAACACCAGGTCGACGTTCACGCCTTTGCCGGTGATGTCCCAGATCGCCTTGCCGAAGCGGCGCGCCTCCTTCAGCCACTCGGCGTAGTCGGGGCTGCCCACCTTGGGCAGCTGGCCCCAGCACTTGAACTCCTTGCGGTTGATGACACCCTTCGCGCCGAGCCCGAGAACGAAGTCGCGCTTGTCCTCTTCCGAGATGACGCCGATCGCGTTGGCGCCCGCCGTGTTGATCAGCTGGATCGCGTAGGATCCAAGGCCGCCTGCCGCGCCCCAGACCAGCACGTTCTGGCCGGGCTTGAGGTCGTGCGGTTCGTGCCCGAACAGCATCCGGTAGGCGGTGGCGAGCGTGAGGGTGTAGCAGGCGCTTTCCTCCCACGTCAGGTGGCGGGGGCGGGGCATCAGCTGCTGGGCCTGCACGCGGGTGAACTGGGCGAAGCTGCCGTCGTTGGTCTCGTAGCCCCAGATCCGCTGGCTCGGCGAATACATCGGATCGCCGCCGTTGCATTCCTCGTCGTCGCCGTCGTCCTGGTTGCAGTGGATCACCACCTCGTCCCCGACCTTCCAGCGCTTGACCTTGTCGCCCACGGCCCAGACGATCCCGGCGGCATCCGACCCGGCGATGTGATAGGGCTGCTTGTGCCCGTCGAAGGGGCTGATCGGCTGGCCGAGCGCGGCCCAGACGCCGTTGTAGTTGACCCCCGCCGCCATCACGAGGACGAGCACCTCGTTCGAATCGATCTTCCAGGTATCCACTACCTCGACCTGCATCGCCTTGTCGGGTTCGCCGTGGCGTTCGCGCCGGATCGCCCAGGCATACATCTGCTTCGGCACATGGCCGAGCGGCGGCATCTCGCCGACCTCGTAGAGGTCTTTCACCGGCGCGTCGTAGGGAACGATCGCGGGTTGGGTATCGAGTGCCATGCCTTCCTCCTGGACGAAGTCGATGCCGCGGCGCAGAATCGCCGAGGTGCGCAGCGGTGGATACAGGCGGGCCAGCAACTTTGCAATATGTTCCGGGGCTGATATTGAAACATTATGTCCGCGCCGTCGCGGCGACGCCGCGTTGCGGCGAATTGACATGGACACTTTCGTGCCGATATGGCAGCGATCGGGCAAGAAAGTTGCGGGAAAGGATGGGCCGATGACCGCGAAGAAGGACGCACCCTGGCTGTTCCGCACCTACGCGGGACATTCGACCGCAGCGAAGTCGAACGCGCTCTACCGCACCAACCTGTCCAAGGGCCAGACGGGCCTGTCCGTGGCCTTCGACCTGCCGACGCAGACGGGCTACGACAGCGACCATGAACTGGCGCGGGGCGAGGTGGGCAAGGTCGGCGTGCCGGTTGCGCATCTGGGCGACATGCGGACGCTGTTCGACCAGATCCCGCTCGACCGGATGAACACCTCGATGACGATCAACGCGACCGCGCCCTGGCTGCTGGCGCTCTACATCGCCGTGGCCGAGGAACAGGGCGCGGACGTCTCGAAGCTGCAGGGCACCGTACAGAACGACATCATTAAGGAATACCTCAGCCGCGGCACCTACATCGCGCCCCCGAAGCCGAGCTTGCGGATGATCACCGACGTCGCCGCCTATACCGGGCGCCACCTGCCGAAGTGGAACCCGATGAACGTCTGCAGCTATCACCTGCAGGAGGCGGGCGCGACGCCGGAGCAGGAGCTTGCCTATGCGCTCGCCACCGCTATCGCCGTGCTCGACGATCTGCGCGGCAAGGTGCCGGCGGCCGAGTTCCCCGAGATGGCCGGGCGCATCTCGTTCTTCGTCAACGCGGGCATCCGCTTCGTGACCGAGATGTGCAAGATGCGCGCCTTCGTGGACCTGTGGGACGAGATCCTGCAAGACCGCTACGGCGTGGCCGACCCGAGGCTCCGCCGTTTCCGCTATGGCGTGCAGGTCAACAGCCTGGGCCTGACCGAGCCGCAGCCGGAAAACAACGTCTACCGCATCCTGATCGAGATGATGGCGGTGACGCTGTCGAAGCGCGCGCGCGCCCGCGCGGTGCAGCTGCCCGCGTGGAACGAGGCCCTGGGCCTGCCGCGCCCCTGGGACCAGCAGTGGTCGCTCAGGATGCAGCAGATTCTCGCCTACGAGACCGACCTTCTGGAATACGACGACCTCTTCGACGGCAACCCCGCGGTGGACCGCAAGGTGGCCGAACTCAAGGACGGCGCGCGCGCCGAACTGGCGCTGATCGACGGCATGGGCGGGGCGGTCAACGCCATCGACTACATGAAGGGCCGGCTGGTGGAGTCGAATGCCGAGCGCATCGCGCGGATCGAGCGGGGCGAGACGGTGGTGGTCGGGGTCAACCGCTTCACCACCACCGAACCCTCGCCGCTTGCCACCGGCGAGGACGCGATCATGGTCGTGGACCCCGCGGTGGAGGCCGAACAGATCGGGCGCCTCCAGGCCTGGCGCGCGGCCCGCGACGAGCGCGCGGTCAGGGCCGCGCTCGAACGGTTGCGCCAGGCCGCCGCTTCGGGCGAGAACATCATGCCGCCCTCCATCGCAGCGGCGAAGGCTGGGGCGACCACCGGCGAATGGGGCGATATGGTGCGCGCCGCCTTCGGCACCTACCGCGCCCCCACGGGCGTGAGCCGCGCGCCCTCGAACCGCACCGAGGGGTTGGAGCCGATCCGCGAGGCGGTCGATGCGGTGTCGTCGCGGCTTGGCCGCAGGCTCAAGTTCCTCGTCGGCAAGCCCGGGCTCGACGGGCATTCGAACGGGGCCGAACAGATCGCCGCGCGGGCGCGCGACTGCGGCATGGACATCCACTACGAAGGCATCCGTCTGACCCCGGCCGAGATCGTGGCGGCCGCAGCCGATCAGGGCGCGCATGTCGTGGGGCTGTCGATCCTGTCAGGCAGCCACCTGCCGCTGATTGCCGAGGTGATGGACCGGATGCGTGCGGCGGGCCTCGACCGCGTGCCGGTCGTCGTCGGCGGGATCATCCCGGAAGAGGACGCGGCGCGGCTGCGCGGTATGGGCGTTGCAGCGGTCTATACGCCCAAGGATTTCGAGCTGAACCGCATCATGATGGATATTGTGGCGCTGGCCGAGCCGCGGCCCGTCGCGGCGGAGTAGGCGCCCCGGCGCCGACGGACGCGGCCCGCCACGCCGGTCGGCGGCCCGGATACAGGTCCGCGGCAGTCGTCGGCGGCCGCACCCGGGCACGGACGGATTCGGGGCAGGGCGGCGCGGCCCGCGACGCGGACCCTGCGCCCTTAGTCGCCCAGCTTCGCGTGCACTTCGTCGAGGTCCACCTCGCCTTTCGGCATCTTGTTGTCCGGGTCGTCGAAATCGTAGCGGAACAGCTGAAAGTCCTTGCGGTAGCATTCCCACATCAGGTGGCGCGACAGGTCGTCGAAGTAGGCGCTGGTCGGATGTGCCTGCTTCGGCCCGTGGCCCGCGCTTTCGTTGAACCGCGGCACGTCGGCCAGCACCACGGGCACCGGTGTCGCCACCCGGTCCAGCACGAGCTGCATCCCCTCGTTGAACCGCTCGGTGAAGAAGATGTGGTCGTAGCGCCCGCCGTTCACGATGAAGGTCGAGATGTGCCCGGCCATGGCCGACCAGTGGATGTCGGGTTCCATCGGCTTCCGGAACCGGATGGTGTCGCGCGCGAACAGCAGGAACCGGCGGAACGAGGCGATCTGGTCGAAGTCGCCATCGACGGTCACGCCATACTTCTGCGCGAGCTGCGGCACGAGGTTGCCGCGATACCGCTTCCCGTTGCGCTGGATCCCGGCGATCTTGTCGAAGAAGGACGACAGGATGCGGCTGTAGGGGTTCCGCACGCAGGTGAAGGCGAAGGACTTGTGCGCCTTCACGTTGGCCTCGATCACCGGCTGGCTGGCCTCCTGCGCCCACTTGTGCAGGCCCGTGGTGGCATCGTGGATGTCGCCGTCGAAGAAGCGACCGTGGTCGGAATAGAACATGATCTGCCCGATGGTCGAGCAGGCGCACTTCGGCACCACGCGATAGACCATGCTCTCGCTTTCCGTCATCCAGGTACCGGGGAAGCCCATTCCGCCCTCCGTTTTCGCCGCGCGCGAGTCGTTGCAGACAAACGGCGGCTTTTCAACGGCGGATGATCCCGGATAAGGGAACGATCGCGCGGATTTGGCCGCATTGGTTCGATCATGGCAAGGATCGCCTACGTCCTTCTGTGTCACAAGGATGCAGAGGGCATCATCGCGCAGGCCACCCGCCTCACCGCGGCGGGCGACTTCATCGCCATCCACTTCGACGCGCGCGCGCCTGCGGCCGAATACGACCGCATCCGCACCGCGCTGGCCGACAATCCCGCCGTCACCTTCGCGCGCCGGCGCATCCGCTGCGGCTGGGGCGAGTGGAGCCTCGTGCAGGCCACCCTCAACGCGGTCGAGGCTGCGCTGGACGCCTTTCCGACCGCGACCCATTTCTACATGCTGTCGGGCGACTGCATGCCGATCAAGTCGGCCGAATACGCGCATGCCTTCCTCGACCGCGACGACTGCGACTATGTGGAAAGCGTGGACTTCTTCGGGTCCGACTGGATCAAGACCGGGATCAAGGAAGAACGGCTGATCTACCGGCACTGGTTCAACGAACGCACGCAGAAGCGGCTGTTCTACGGATCGCTGGCGCTGCAGCAGCGGCTGGGGCTGAAGCGCGCGGTGCCCGCCGATCTTCAGATCATGATCGGGTCGCAGTGGTGGTGCCTGCGCCGCCACACGGTCGAGGCGATCATGGCGTTCCTGGATCGCCGTCCCGACGTCCTGCGCTTCTTCCGCACGACCTGGATCCCGGACGAGACGTTCTTCCAGACCCTGGTCCGCCATCTGGTGCCGGAACGCGAGATCCGCGCGCGCACGCCCACGTTCCTGATGTTCACCGACTACGGGATGCCGGTGACCTTCTATGACGACCACTACGACCTTCTGCTGGCGCAGGACTATCTCTTCGCCCGCAAGATCAGCCAGGACGCGGTGGAACTGCGGGCGCGGCTCGGCGCGCTCTACGTCCGCAAGGGGCTGCACTTCCCGATCTCGAACGAGGGGCGCAGCCTCTTCCGCTTCCTGACCGCCCGCGGGCGGATCGGCCGCCGCTTCGCGCCGCGGTTCTGGGAATCCGAAGGCAGCGTGGGGCGGGGACGGACGCTGCTGATCATCACCTGCAAGAAGTGGCACGTCGCCAAGCGGCTGGTGGACCGCGCGCGCGAGGTGGCGGGCATCCCCGGCGTGCATTACGTGTTCAACGAGGAGGCGACACCGCTGCCCGATCTCGGCGGCATCCAGACGACGCAGGAAAAGCGGACCCGCCACCGCCGGGCGCTGATCCGGTTGCTGTTCGACACCTGGGAAGCCGACCGGCTGACGATCTGCATCGACCCCGCCAGCATCGACCTCATTCAGGATTTCTACGCCGACCGCGCCGAGGTCCGGCTGCTCGAGGTCGAATGCAGCTTCTCGGACGCCTATCTGATCGGGCACGCGATGCGCGTGGGCCTCGCGGGGGCCGACACCCCCGACGAGGTGCTGGACCGCATCCTGCCCACCATCCGCTACGACCTGAAGTTCGAAAGCGACCGGCTGCGCGATGCCGACTTCGCGGGCTTCCACCGGCTGCGCGAATCCGCCAGTGTGGAGGACAACGCCCGGGCGCTGGCGGCCTTCCTCGGGATCGACGAGGGCCCCGCGCGCGAGATCGCGGGCACCCATTACCTGTTCACGGACTGACCCATGACCTATGCATACGACCCCCAGAACGTCTTCGCCCGGATCCTGCGGGGCGAAATCCCGTGCCGGAAGGTGCTGGAAACCGACCACAGCCTCGCCTTCGAGGACATCCGGCCGCAGGCGCCGCATCATGTGCTGGTGATCCCCAAGGGGCCCTATGTCACCTTCGACCATTTCGCGGCCGAGGCATCGGCCGCCGAACAGGCCGATTACGTCCGCGCCATCGGGCAGGTCTGCGCCGTGCTGGGCCTGTGCCCCGGCGACGCGGGCGGCGGATACCGGCTGATCGCCAATTCGGGCGACGCGGGCGTGCAGGAGGTGCCGCACCTGCATGTCCACATCCTCGGTGGCCGGGTGCTCGGGCGGATGCTGCCGGGCTGACGGCCGCCCAGCCCCGAGCGGTTCGGGGGCGGCGCACAGGAGCGCCCGCCGGCATGGGGGATCCGTCAGGGCCGCAGCCGCCGGATCAACGCGGCGTGAAGCGCGGGCGGCGCGGCCAGCAGGCCACGCACCTGCGGCCGCTGCGCGTTGAGGCGAAGGGGCGCGCCCGTCCGGTCCGTCACCGCTGCACCGGCCCGGTCCGCGATCAGAGCGCCCGCGGCCACGTCCCATTCCCAGGTGTCGGCGAGCGTCAGCATTCCGTCGTGCCGCCCCTCGGCGACACAGCAGAGCCGCGCCGCGATCGACGGGCGGAAGGCCCGCGTCACGGCCGGCGGCGCGCCGTCCCAGTGCGCCGGCGCCAGTGCTGCGGCCGAGGCAAGAAGCCGCGCCCCCGCCGGATCGGCCCGGCTCGAGGCGGCGATGGCCGCCCCGTTGCGCGTCGCCGGCCCCCCCGCCTCGGCCGCATAGAGCACATCCTGCGCGGGCAGGTAGACCGCGCCCGCGACCGGTCTGCCATCCCGGGCCACCGCGACCGACACGGCGAACCCCGGCTCGCCCGCCATGAAGGCCCGCGTGCCGTCGATGGGATCGACGATGAAGGTCGCCGCGGCCTCCAGGCGCGCGGGGGCGTCCGCGTCCTCTTCCGACAGCCAGCCGTAGTCCGGCCGCGCCGCGCGCAGCCGCGCGGCCAGGGCCGCGTTCACCGCGATGTCGGCCTCGGTCACGGGCCCCTGTCCGCCCGGCTTCTCGCGCGCGGCAAGGGGCTTGCGGAAATACCGCATGGCGACGCCGCCCGCCTCGCGCGCGGCCGCCGCGATCAGCCCGAGATCATCCCCCGGCAACCGTCAGCCCCTCGACCAGGAGGCTCGGCACGCGCATGGACAGGTGTGGCCGCGCGTCGTTGGCAGGCAGGATCCGCCGCAGCATCTCGCGCAGGTTCCCCGCGATGGTGCATTCGTTCACCGGAAAGGCGATCTGCCCGCCCTCGACCCAGAACCCCGCCGCGCCGCGCGAATAGTCCCCCGTGGTGGGGTTGATCGAGGCGCCCAGCATCGACGTGACCAGAAGCCCTCGCCCCATGGCGGCGATCAGGTCGTCGCGGCTGGCGGTGCCGGGCGTCAGGTCGATGTTCGTGGTTCCCGGCGACGGCGGGGAAGCGGGGCTGCGCATCGCGTTGCCCGTGGGCGCCTGTCCCAGCTTGCGCGCCGCGGCGAGATCGAGCACCCAGCCCGTCAGCACCCCGTCCGCCACGATCCGGCGCCGCCGCCCGGGCAGCCCTTCGGCGTCGAAGGGGCGCGACCCCGCGATGCGCGGGCGCAGCGGATCCTCGGTCACGTCGAGGCCCGCAGGCAGCACCGCCTGCCCCAGAAGGTCGCGCGCCCAGGATGCGCCCCGCGCCACCGCAGCCCCGTTCGCCGCCGCCAGCAGATGCCCGATCAGCGATCCCGAAACCCGTTCGTCGTAGAGGACCGGGAAGGCCCCGGTCGGCGGCCGCCGCGCACCGGCCCGCGCCAGCGCCCGCTCGGCCGCCAGCCGCCCGACCGACGCCGGATCCGGCAGATCGGCCTGGTGGACGCGCTGTTCCGACGCCCAGTCGCGTTCCATCCCCGTGCCCTCGCCGGTGATGGCCACGCAGGACACCGACCGCCCGGTGCGCGCATAGCCGCCCGCAAAGCCGTTGGTCGCCGCCAGCCACACCGCCCGTCGGCCCCACCCGGCCGAAGCCTGGTCGATCCGGCTGATCCCCGCGACCGCCAGCGCCGCTGCCTCGGCCGCGCGCGCATCGGCCTCAAGCGCGGCCGCGTCCGGTTCGGGCGACGGATCGTCGAGGTCGAGGGGGCCGGCATCGCGATCGGCGGCCAGCTGCGCAGGGTCGGCAAGGCCGGCGTAAGGGTCTTCGGGGGCCTCGCGCGCCATCGCCACGGCACGCTCGGCGAGGGCTGCGATCGTGGCCGCCGACCCGTTCGAGGCGCCGGCACAGGCCTGGCGCCGACCCACCAGCACCCGCAGCCCGATCTCGATCCCCTCGGCCCGTTCGGCCTTCTCGATCCGCCCGCCGCGCACGTCGATCTCGGCCGACATGCCTGCAACCGCCATCGCATCCGCGGCCTCGGCGCCGGCGCGGCGCGCAGCGGCAAGCAGGGCTTCGGTCAGGGCGGGCAGGTCGGCGCGCATCGGGGATCCTCGGCGGCTAGGGTCAGCCCGCAGGTAGTCCGGGCCGCCCGCCCCTGCAAGCACCCGGCCGCATCCCGCCGCGTTGCCTGCCCCGCCGCGGGACCGGATCGTCGGTCGGCTGCGTTCCCGGCGCCGGCCCCATGCAAGAACGCCGGGCTGCAGGACGAAACGGCCCGGGCCACGGACCTTCCCGGATTGTCGTTCCCCGGGCGCTGATGTTCCCCGGGCGCTGATGTTCCCCGGGCGCCGATGCGCCAAGCCGGCGGCGCCGGCCGACCCGCGCCGCCGTCGCCGCCGTCAGCGGATGCGCTGCCCGTTCGCCAGCACCTCGCCCGCCGGCGTCACCTCGATGCGCGACACCAGCGTGTCGGGTCCGCTGCCGGGCCGCGCAAAAAGGCCCAGCATCATCCGCACCCCCATCAGCTGGTCCTCGGGGATCATCCCCATGGCGGCCAGCCGGTCGATCAGCGCATTGCCGCCCACCAGCTGCAGGTCCAGCGCGCCGGCCGGGCGAGGCAGGCCGTCGAAGGTCGCAAGGTCGGTGTTGTCGAAGGTGAACGACCCCGAGCCGGTCAGGTCGGCGCCAAGGCCCTTGGCCTGCATCTCGGTCACCTCGAGCGCGTGCAGCTCGCCGGGCGGGGCGGCGCCCTGCATCGCGTCGGGCGACAGGAGGCTCTGCGTCAGGCGGACAAGGCCGCTTGCGTCGAGGATCACCGTCAGCGGCTCGCGCGGCATCGTCCCGGTCGGGTCGGCCATTGCCCAGAGGTCGTCGGGCAGGGCCAGATCCACCAGCCGCGCCAGCAGACCGAACTCGGCCGGATCGGGCGTCGGCTGCAGCGGCACGGCGAAGCCGAGGCCGAGTTCGGCCAGCGTCACCCGCAGTTCGGGGAACGGCATGTCGCCGCCCCGGAGGGTGAGATCCAGCGCCTCGGTCGAGGTGGCGTAGTCCATGCTGTCCGAGGACAGGCCGAAGTCGAACGCGGCCTTGCCGAAGCTGCCCTGCGCCGAGGTCTGCTGCCCGTCGGCCAGCGCATCGACGCCGAAGGTCGTGGCGCCGAAGTTGTAGCCGCCCGCCAGCACGAGACCCTCGGCCAGCAGCTTTGCCATGTCGTCTTCGGTCCCGAAGCCGGGCACCAGCACGCCCCCGAACGACAGGCCCACATCGGCGCTGGTCAGGTCGAAGCCGAATGCATCTTTCCCGCCGGGCTGCTTCGCGGCGACACGCACGGTCAGGCCGGCCGCCGTGAACTCGCTGTCGATCTCCTGCCGGTCGGTTCCGGCGGTGCTGTAGGCGCCTTCGACCCCGGTCAGCGTGACGGCGACCTCGGTCTCGACCGGTTCCTTCGCCTCGATTCGTTCCAGCGTGATCGCGATGCTTGGCGCGGCGAAGGAATAGCTGATCGAATCCGCCTCTCCCTCGGCGGTCAGCGTCAGCCCCGGTTGCGATACCCGCAGCGTGACCGAGCCCGGCCCGCCGTCGCTGTCGAGCCCGGTGATCGCGATCGGATAGCTGTCGGCCATCGTGATCGCCACCGCCTCGCCCTCCTCGCGCATGAGGACCGAGCCGATATCGGCGTTCACCCGCATCGTTTCGCCCGCGGGTTCGATCTTCAGCGCGACGCCGGTCAGCACGAGGGTGTCGCCAGCGCGCTGCACGCTGGCGGCGGTCAGCGTCTGGCCCTGCGCGGCGCTCTGCGCCTGCCACATCGCCCAGACCTCTTCGGGCGTCAGCGCAAGGGCCGCGGGCGCGCCAAGGCCGAATACGGCCAGCGCGAGGATCGAGGTTCGGATCATGAGAAGGCCTTTCGGAAAATCTCCGGACGCAGCATCCTCAACGCCCTTGCGCCGGTCAAGCGAAATGGCCGAAGGCTGCGCGGGGGCGGGTGCAGAAGGGGGGGGCGATGATCCGCATCGAGGACGACGGCGGGCTGCGGCTGGTCACGCTCGACCGGCCCGAGAAGGCGAATGCGCTGACCCGCCCGATGCTGGCCGCGCTGGCCGAGGCGGCCGAGGGCGCGGCGGCGGCCGGGGCGCGCGCGTTCGTGCTGACCGGTGCGGGGCGGGCCTTCAGCGCGGGCATGGACCTTGAGGCTGCGCGCGAAGGGCTGGCGACCGATCCCGTCTGGGAACGCCTGTCGGCCGCCATCGCAGCGCTGCCCTGCCTGACGGTGGCGGCGCTGAACGGCGCGCTGGCGGGCGGGGCGATCGGCATGGCGCTCGCCTGCGACATCCGCATCGCGGTTCCGGCGGCGCGGGTGTTCTACCCGGTCATGCGGCACGGGTTCCTGCCGCAGCCGTCGGATCCGCGGCGGCTCGCGGCGCTGGTCGGGCCGGCCAGGGCCAAGATGCTGCTGGTCGCCGGCGCCCGGATCGATGCGGCCGAGGCGCTGGCCTGGGGCCTGATCGACCGCATCGCCGAACCCCAAGACCTGATCCCCGCCGCCCGCGCGCTTTGCGCCGACGCGCTCGCGGCCGATCCGGCCCATGCGGCGGCGATCAAGCGGATGGTGCAGGGCTAGTGCCCCGCGGAACCGCGCGGCGCCGCAGCGCGGCCCGACCGGCCGGCCCGGCGGATACCGCCACGCGCCGCCGCGACGCTTGCCCCGCCGCCAGCGCTTGGCTAGCACTGCGGCAGCGGGCGGGTTGGCCGAGCGGCTTAAGGCAGTCGTCTTGAAAACGACCGAGCGGGAAACCGTTCCGTGAGTTCGAATCTCACACCCGCCGCCATGGGCGCCGCCTCGGCCCTGCGCCGCGCCATCCCTCCCGATGACAGCCCTGCGACCGGCGGGCCGATCCCGCGGCAGCCGGGGGTTGTGCCGCCCCTTCCGCCGACGCCGTCGCAGCGTTGCCGGTGCGGGCCTGTCGCCGGGCCGGATCGGACCGTCCGCCGGGCCTGGCGCGCAAGACGGCTGCTGCGCCTCTGCCGGCTAGCCCCGCCGCCTGCGCTCCCGCCGGCCCTCGCCGGCCCCCTCGCTTGTGCCGTCGGACGCGGACGAGAACGCCCCCAGACGCTCGGCGATCACGTCGAGCGAGGGCCGCGGGCCGGGCGGCACCGTGTCCAGCGCGTGGCGCATGGCGCGCAGGTGGTCGGCCGTGGTGCCGCAGCAGCCGCCGATGATCCGCACCCCCATGTCGCGGGCCAGCACCGCATAGTCGGCCATCAGCGCGGGTGTGCCGTCATAGTGGATGTGGCCGTCGTGATATTTGGGGATCCCGGCGTTGCCCTTGGCGATCACCGGGCGTTCGGTGCCCGAGGCGAGAAACCCCGCACATGTCCGCAACAGGTCGGACGCGCCTACCCCGCAGTTGGCGCCGAAGGCAACGGGCGGGTTCGGAAGGCTCTCGACCAGCGCCACCATCGCGGCCGCGGTGACGCCCATCATGGTGCGGCCGGCGGTATCGAAGCTCATGGTGCCGCACCAGGGCATCCCGGCGAGGCGCGCCGCCTCGGCCGCGGCGCGATATTCCTCGGGCGCGCTGATCGTCTCGACCCACAGCACGTCGGCGCCGCCTTCCTTCAGGCCCTCGGCCTGTTCGTGGAAGATCTCGACCGCTGCCGCATGGGTCAGCGTCCCCATCGGCTCGAAGATCTCGCCGGTCGGCCCCATCGACCCCGCGACGATCACCGGCCGCCCGGCGGCATCGGCCACCTCGCGCCCGAGCGCAGCGCCCGCGCGGTTGATCGCGCGCACACGGCCCTGTTCCCCGTGCAGCTTCAGCCGTGCGGCATTGGCCCCGAAGGTATTGGTCAGGAACAGATCCGACCCGGCCCCGACCGACCCGCGATAGAGGGCGCGGATGTCGTCGGGTCGGTCGAGGTTCCACAGGTCCGGCGGATCGCCGGCGGCGAGGCCCATGTTGAAGAGGGTGGTGCCAGTCGCGCCATCGGCCATGATCCAGGCTCTCTGGGCAAGCAGGCGCGACAGGGGATCGGGCATCGGAACAACCTTGCGGGCGACGTGCCGCGGCGCCATGGCGCGCCGGCGGGGTGGACGGGCTTCGTGCAGGTCTGGCGGCGCGCCGCCGGCGGGATCAGACCTCGCGGTTGATCTGCTCTTCGGCAATCGGCAGGAGGGCGGCCATCCGGGCGCGAATGTCGTCTGCGGTCGCGCGACCGGCGAGGTCGGCCGCAACCTTGCGCACGACATCCTCGTGCCCCGCCTCCTCGAAGTCGGATTTCACCACCTCGATCGCATAGGCCTGCGCATCCGCCCCTGTCTTGCCCAGCAGTTCGGCCGCCCAGAGCCCGAGCAGCTTCATGCGCCGGGCGTTGACGCGGAACTTCATCTCCTCGTCGTGGGCGAACTTGGTCTCGAACGCGCGTTCGCGGTCGTCGAAGGTGGTCATGGCACGCCTCGCGGAAAAGGGTCGGCCCCGGTATGCCCGCGCGCTCGGCATTCCGCAAGGTCGCCCTGCCGAGGTGCGGCGCGTGGCAGGCCGGTCCGCGCAGCGCTTCCGCCGCGGCGGGCGGATCCATCGACCCTCGCGGGCGCGCGGCGCAGGTCGCCCGGGGCCGGGCGGTGCGGCGCCACGGCGACGGATGGCCGGACAGGCCGGTCGCCGCGCCGGCTTTCCTGCCGCGCCGGTGGCGATGTCGGTGGCGATTCGGGGCGGCGGGCGGGTCGCGATGGCCGTCGCCGTCGCCGGGAACGGTCCCGCCCGCGGCGCGCCCCGGTCGTCCCGCGGGCAACTGGCCGCGCCGGACCCGCCGGGCGCGGGGCGACGATGCCGACCGCGCGGGGACCGCCGCGGACGGCCCCCGGCCACGCCGTCGCCGCGCGTGGGGCCGACGCCGAACGGCTGGCCCGCCCGCAACCTTGCGGGCAGGCCACCCGTGCCGTATATCCGCGGCAAAGGCGCGGCCCCCGCCGGCGCCCCATCGGAGCATTCATGGCACGGCGCAAGAAGGTCTACGAGGGCAAGGCCAAGATCCTTTACGAAGGCCCCGAACCCGGCACGCTGATCCAGTATTTCAAGGACGACGCCGCCACGCAGCAGGCCACCGCGCGCGCCACGCCGACCGACGGGCGCGGCGTGCTGAACAACCGGCTGTCGGAATTCTTTATGGCCGGGCTGAACGCGATCGGGGTGCCCACCCATTTCATCAAGCGCATCAACATGCGCGAACAGCTGATCCGCATGGTCGAGATCGTGCCGCTGCAGGTCGTCGTGCGCAACTTCGCCGCCGGCGACCTCGCACAGCGGCTCGGGCTGCAAGAGGGCACGGCGCTGCCGCGCCCGATCGTCGAGTTCTATTACAAGGACGACAAGCTGGGCAATCCGCTCGTCACCGAGGAACACATCATCGCCTTCGGCTGGGCCAGCCAGCAGGACCTCGACGACATGGTGGCACTGGCGCTACGGGTGAACGACTTCCTGTCGGGCGTGATGCTCGGCGTGGGCGTGCGGCTTGCCGATTTCCGCATCGAGGTCGGGCGGATCTGGGAAGGCGACTTCATGCGCCTGATCGTGGCCGACGAGATCAGCCCGGACAGTTGCCGGCTTTGGGACCTGCGCTCGGCCGAGGGCGTTGACGCCGAGGGGCAGCCGCGCGACCCGCGGCCGCTGGCGGATGTCTACACCGAACTCGCCCGGCGGCTCGGCGTGCTGCCGTCAAATGTCACGCACGCGGGCAAGCCGACGCTGATCAACTGACCCGCCGCGTCGTCCGCGACGGGGCGGCGGTTCGGGGGACCCGGACGCCGATGCGGTATCTTTCCGCCCGCGAGGGGCGGACCGACAGGACGTTCGGCGCGACGTTCGACCCGGGCCACGGCGCGGCTCCGGCCTATCTCGGCCACCCGGGGGGCATCGCCTGCCTCGGCGTCGCGAGCAGGGCTATCGCGACCTGTGCCCCGAACACCGAAGGCGAGACGGTAACCGGGATCACGGTGGGGCGCCCGGACGGCACGGTCGTGCCGGGATGCCTCGTCCGCGCCCGGGGCAACCCCTGCGACCTGCCCGCCCGCGAGAGGCAGTCGCGGTTGCCGCAAGCGGGCGGCACCGCCGGACTGTCAGGGGCGCAGCGCGCAGTCCCGCGCCCATGCCGCGCGCGCCCGCCGCGCCGGCTGCGGCGGCCGGGCGTGACGCGCACAGGCGCGCCGACGCGCATCGCCCGACCCCACGGCGCTTGACAGCGCAGCCGCAGCCGGCAAAGGGGGGCGCGGCAGGCAAGGGGGCGCGGGCATGCGGGCGCGGGTGACGGTGATGCTGAAGGCGGGCGTGCTCGACCCGCAGGGCGAGGCGATCCGGCATGCCCTCGCCGCGCTCGGCTTCGCGGGGGTCGAGCGCGTGCGGCAGGGCAAGGTGATCGAGCTCGACCTTGCGGAAACCGACCGCGCCGCGGCCGAGGCGCAGGTGGCCGCGATGTGCGAAAGGCTGCTGGCCAACACGGTGATCGAAAGCTGGCGGGTTGAGTTCGCCTGACGGCGGCAGGGGGCCGTCTGCCCCCCTCTTGCCTGCGGCAATTCACCCCCGAGGACAGTGGGGACAGAAGAAGATGCGGGCGGCCGTCGTCACCTTTCCCGGCTCGAACTGCGACCGCGACCTGGCCGAGGCCTTGGCGCTGCACGGGTTTGCGGTCGCGCGGGTCTGGCACAAGGATACCGACCTGCCGGCGGGCACCGACGTGGTGGGGATCCCGGGCGGCTTTTCCTTCGGCGATTACCTGCGCTGCGGCGCGATCGCGGCCCGGTCGCCGGTGATGGCGGCGGTCGCCGCCCATGCGGCACGGGGGGGGCATGTCATCGGCATCTGCAACGGGTTCCAGGTGCTGACCGAGGCGGGGCTGTTGCCGGGCGCGCTGATGCGCAACGCGGGCCTGCGGTTCGTCTGCCGGCCAGTTCGGTTGCGGGTGGCGACGGCAGCAAGCGCCTTTACCGCCGGGTGGGCGGCGGGCGCCACCGTGACGCTGCCGGTCGCGCATCACGACGGCAATTATCAGGCCGATTCCGCGACCCTTGACCGGCTGGCGGCCGAGGACCGGATCGCCTTCACCTATATCGACGATCCCAACGGATCGGCGCGCGGCATCGCGGGAGTGCTGTCGGCGAACCGCCGGGTGCTGGGAATGATGCCGCATCCCGAACGTTCGGCCGATCCGGCGCTCGGCCCGGCCGAAGGGGCAGCGCTCTTTCGCGCGCTGGCGGCGGCGGGGGTGTCGGCCTGAGGCCGCGCGTCTTGTCGCGTTGCTGGGGCGTCTCTAGACTTGCGCCATGACGGGCGACGGCCAGGCGGACGAGGCGGCGGCGGGCGCGGCGGATGGCCCGCCGCAGACAGGCGCGCCTGCGCCGCACGGCTGGCGTGCGTCCGGCCCCCTGCGCACCATGGTCATGGCGCTGGTCGCGCTGGCGGCGGCCGTGGTGCTGGTGACCAACAGCCTTCTGACCGAGCGGTTCACAGAAGCGACGCGCAATCGCGCGGACCTGCGGCTCGCGCTCTATTCCGGCAATCTGACCGCCGAGATGCAGCGCGCTGCCGTAGTGCCCCTGCTGCTGGCGCGCGACGCAGTGCTGGCCGAGGCGCTGGCCTCCGGCGATTACACCGCCACGTCGCAGCGGCTGATCCTGCTGCAGGGCGAACTCGGCACCGCCGCGATCCTGCTGCTCGACGGCGACGGGCGGGCCGTGGCCGCGACGGACCGGCACAGGCTGGGCACGCTGCACCGGCAGCAGCCCTATTTCGTCGATGCGCAGCGGTCGCGCGAAACCGTGTTCAACGCCTGGCGGCGCGAGGCGGGCGGCTTCGGCTTCACCTTCAGCCGGTCGATCACGGCAGAAGGCCGGCCGATCGGCGTGATTGTCGTCGAGGTGGACCTGATGAAGTTCGAGCGCGCCTGGGCGGGGTTCGCCGATGCCGTGGCGGTGCTGGACAGCGAGGGCATCGTGCTGCTGGCGACCGAACCGCGCTGGCGCGGCCGGCCCCTTGCCGAGGCGCTGGACGTCCGCGACCCCCCGACTGCGATCGAACGGGCGCTGCAGGCGACCGCCGACTGGGCGCATCCACCGCCCGATGCCTGGCTGAAGGGATCGGCGGTGATGCGATCAGAGGTGCGGGTGCCCTTCCGCGGCTGGCGGATCGTGTCGTTCACCCGCTACGATTCGGTGCGCGAGCGCGTGAACGCGTTCCTTGCGCTGGAGATCATGGGCTTCGCGATCCTTCTGGCCGTGCTGTTCTACCTCTACAGCCGACGCGCGCAGGTCCAGTCCGAGGCGTTCCAGCGCGAATCGGCCGAGCTGCGCGCCCTCAACGCCCGCCTGCAGCGCGAGATCGCCGAACGCGAGAAGGTGCAGAAGGATCTGGCCGTGGCCGAGCAGACGCTGGCGCAATCGTCCAAGCTCGCGGTGCTGGGCGAGATGTCGGCAGCGGTCAGCCACGAGCTGAACCAGCCGCTGGCGGCGATGAAGACCTACCTTGCCGGGGCGCGGTTGCTGTTGCAGCGGCGCCGCCCTGACGAGGCGCTGGCGAGCTTCCAGCGGATCGACGACCTCATCGACCGCATGGGCGCGATCACCCGGCAGCTGAAGTCCTATGCCCGCAAGGGCGGCGAGGCCTTCGCGCCGGTGGACGTGCGCGCCTGCGTGGGCGAGGCGCTGACGATGATGGAGCCGCAGCTCAAGCTCCGGCGAGTGCGCATCCTGCGCACGCTGCCCCGCGGACCGGTGATGGTGCTGGCCGACCGGATCCGGCTCGAACAGGTGATCATCAATCTTCTGAAGAACGCGCTCGACGCCACGCGCGAGATGCCGGCGCCGCAGATCGAGATCATCCTGACGGCGGGCGAAACGGCGACGCTGCTGGTGCGCGACAACGGGCCAGGCATCGCCGATCTCGACAAGCTGTTTGAGCCGTTCTGGACGACCAAGAAGGCGGGCGAGGGGGTCGGGCTGGGGCTTGCCATCTCGTCCGGGATCGTGAACGACCTCGGGGGGCGGCTGACCGCCCGCAACGGCGAGGCCGGGGGCGCGGTTTTCGAGGTGCAGCTGCCGCTTCTGGGCGACCGGATGCGGGCGGCGGAATAGGCCGGCGGGCGGCAGGTTCGCGGGCAACGGGCGCGGGAAGGAACGCGATGGCACGGGCGATGAAGGTGGCGATCGTCGATGACGAGGCGGACATGCGGCAGTCGATCAGCCAGTGGCTGGCGCTGTCGGGGTTCGACACCGAAACCTACGCCAGTGCGGAAGAGGCGCTGAAGGGAATCGGGGCGGATTTCCCCGGCGTGGTCGTCAGCGACATCAAAATGCCCGGCATGGACGGGATGCAGCTTCTGAAACGGCTGATGAGCGTCGATTCGGGACTGCCCGTCATCATGATCACCGGCCACGGCGACGTGCCGATGGCGGTCGAGGCGATGCGGATCGGCGCCTTCGACTTTCTCGAAAAGCCCTTCAACCCCGACCGCATGACCGAGCTGGCCAAGAAGGCGACGAACCAGCGGCGACTGACGCTCGACAACCGCGCGCTGCGCCGCGAACTGTCGGATGGCGGCACGCTGATGAAGAAGCTGATCGGATCGTCCCCGGCCATGGAACGGCTGCGCGAGGATATCCTCGATCTCGGCCAGGCCGACAGCCACGTCCTGATCGACGGCGAGACGGGGACGGGCAAGACGCTGGTCGCGCATGCCCTGCACGCGGTGGGGCCGCGGGCCGGTCGCCGGTTTGCCACGCTCAGCTGCGCGGCCTATGCCGAGGACCAGCTGATGGAGCGCCTGTTCGGACCGGTGCGCGAAGGGGCGGTGTTGCCCCTGGTGGAAGAGGTGCGCGGCGGCACGCTCTGCCTCGAGGATATCGAGGCGCTGTCGGGCCCGCTGCAGGCACGACTTGTGACCTTCATCGACGACCAGGGCAGCCCGCCCGAGACGCGGATCATCGCCATCTGCAACGAACATGCGCCCGACAAGACGGTCGAGGACGCGCTGCGCCCAGACCTCTACTACCGCCTCGGCGCGATGAAAATCACCCTGCCGCCGCTGCGCCAGCGCGGCGAGGATATCCTGACCCTGTTCACCCGCCTGTCCGAACAGTTCGCCGAAGAATACGGCTGCGAGGCGCCGCAGGTGACCGCGCAGGAGGCGGCACAGCTTCTCCAGGCGCCCTGGCCGGGCAACGTGCGGCAGCTGGTCAACATCGCCGAACGGGCGGTGCTGCAGAACCGCCGCGGGTCGGGCTCGATCGCCAGCCTCCTGATGGCCGACAACGAGGCGGCGGGGCCGGCGATGACGACCGAGGGCAAGCCGCTCAAGGAATACGTCGAGGCGTTCGAGCGGATGCTGATCGACAACACGATGCGCAGGCACAGGGGCAGCATCGTCGCGGTGATGGAAGAGCTTTGCCTGCCGCGCCGGACGCTGAACGAGAAGATGGCGAAGTACGGCCTGCAAAGGTCCGATTACGTCTGACGGAAGGCGCGGGCGCCGTCCGACGACGGACGGGGGCGGGTGCGCGCCGCGGCGCGGCAGGCCCCGCGGCCGCCCGTGCCGGATCCGGTGCCCGGCCGGCGCAATTCGCCCATTGTGTTCGCCGTCGCTTTCTGGCTACGGTCGCGGAACGCGCGAGCCGGTTGTGGCCGGTCCGCGCGGCGAAATTCTCTGCGGGTCGCGCCGACACGGGTGCGGGCAGCAGCCGGAATGGCCCGGAAGGGCCGCGAGCTTGTCCGTCAAGTCATTGACGTAGCGGGCAGATTTCAGTGGCTCCGGCGTGGCCGGGGCCGGGACAGAACCGCGATGATGTGCCGATCCGTCCTTGACCGCTGCCAGATGTGCCAGACCGGCACGGCAGCGCGGCACCGCGTCGCCCCAATCAGGCGCGCCCCGAACCCCGACCGCCCGCCGGGCGGCATCGGACGGGGGTGTGACGGAATACCATGGCTAAGAAGATGCTCATCGACGCCACGCACGCGGAGGAAACCCGCGTCGTGGTGGTGGACGGCCAGAAGGTCGAGGAATTCGACTTCGAGACCGTCAACAAGCGGCAACTGGCGGGGAACATCTACCTCGCAAAGGTGACGCGGGTCGAACCCTCGCTGCAGGCCGCTTTCGTGGATTATGGCGGCAACCGGCACGGGTTCCTCGCCTTCGCGGAGATCCACCCCGACTATTACCAGATCCCGGTGGCCGACCGGAAGGCGCTGCTGGAAGAGGAACGCGCCTTCCAGCGCCAGCAGGACGAAGACGAAGCACGCGCCCGCCGCAAGCCGACCGTGCAGAAGCCCGCGCCGCGGGTCGAAGCGGCCGGCACCGGCGCGATGGACGTGGTGGACCTCGGCGATGAAACGGGGGCCGATTCGCTGTTCGAACCCGCATCCGCGGCCGAGGCCGCCGAGGGCGAAGACACCGGCGGCGAGAAGCCCTACCGCGCGATGGACCACGCCGCCGAACTCGACGACGAGATCGAATCCGTCGCCGAAGAGGACGTGGCCGAGGAAATTCCCGAACAGCGCCGCCCGCGTCCGAGAAAATACAAGATCCAGGAGGTGATCAAGGTCCGGCAGATCATGCTGGTCCAGGTCGTGAAGGAGGAACGCGGCAACAAGGGCGCCGCGCTGACCACCTATTTGTCGCTGGCGGGCCGCTATTGCGTGCTGATGCCCAACACCGCCCGCGGCGGCGGCATTTCCCGCAAGATCACCCAGGCGGCCGACCGCAAGAAGCTGAAGGAGATCGCAAACGAGCTGGACGTGCCCGAGGGCGCGGGCCTGATCATCCGCACGGCGGGCGCCAAGCGGACCAAGGCCGAGATCAAGCGCGACTACGAATACCTGATCCGGCTCTGGGAACAGGTGCGCGAACTGACGCTGAAGTCGATCGCGCCCGCGCCGATCTATGAGGAAGGCAACCTGATCAAGCGCTCGATCCGCGACCTCTACAGCCGCGAGATCGACGAGATCCTCGTCGAAGGCGAGGCGGGCTACCGGACCGCCAAGGACTTCATGAAGATGATCATGCCGTCCCACGCCAAGGTGGTGCAGCAGTATGTGGACCCGGTGCCGCTTTTCGCCCGCTATCAGGTCGAAAGCTATCTCGCCTCGATGTTCAACCCAACGGTGCAGCTGAAATCGGGGGGCTACATCGTGATCGGCGTGACCGAGGCGCTGGTGGCCATCGACGTGAACTCGGGCCGCGCGACCAAGGAAGGCTCGATCGAGGACACCGCGCTCAAGACCAACCTCGAGGCGGCGGATGAGATCGCGCGGCAGCTCCGCCTGCGCGACCTCGCGGGCCTGATCGTCATCGACTTCATCGACATGGAGGAGCGCAAGAACAACGCCGCGGTCGAGAAGCGGCTGAAGGACGCGCTCAAGACCGACCGGGCGCGGATCCAGGTCGGCCGCATCTCGGGGTTCGGCCTCCTCGAGATGAGCCGGCAGCGCCTCCGGCCCGGCATGCTCGAATCGACCACGCAGCCCTGCCCGCATTGCCACGGCACCGGCCTGATCCGGTCAGACGACAGCCAGGCGCTGGCGATCCTTCGCGCGCTGGAGGAAGAGGGCACGCGCAAGCGCTCGCGCGAGGTGCTCCTGAAGGCGCCGGTGGGCATCGTCAACTTCCTGATCAACCAGAAGCGCGAACATGTCGCCTCGATCGAGGCGCGCTACGGCATGGCTGTGCGCATCGAGGCCGACCCGGCCATGATCAGCCCCGACTACACGATCGAGAAGTTCAAGACCGCGACCCGCGTCGTTGCCCCGCCGCCGGCGCCCGTCGTGTCGATCGGTGTGACCGCCGTCGAGGCGATGGAGGACGAGGCCGAGGACGCCGATCTGCCCGAGGACGACGAGGACGACGAGGACGACCGGTCCGAGGCGACCGGTGCGCCCGGCGAGGGCGGCGCACCCGGCCAGGGCGGCAAGAAGAAGCGGCGGCGTCGGCGGCGTCGGCGGGGCGGCTCGGGCTCGGGCGAGCGGCTCGAGGATCGCGCGGATGACGCCGTTGACGACGCTGGCGTGCCGCAAGAAGTGCCTGCCGAGGCCGTGCCCGAATCCGATGCCGTGGCGCTGGCCGCCGCTGCGGAGGCGGAAACCGCGGTCCCCGAGGCGGTGCCCGAGGCCGCCCCCGCCGCCGCAACGGATGGCGACGGGGACGGGGATGCGAAAGGGGACGTGAAGGGGAACGCGGCCGCGGCCGAGGCGGACCCCGCGCCGGCCGTCAAGCCCAGGACGACCCGCAGCCGGTCGTCGAAGGCCAAGGGCGAAGCCGCAGCGAAGGCGGCCGCCGCGCCTGAGGGCGAGGCAGCGCCGAGGCCCGTGCGCAGCGTCTCGACCAGCAGCCGCAAGCGGACGACGTCGAAGGCCAGCGCGCTGGCCGACGCGGCGCCTCCGGCGACCGAACCTTGGCCTGTCGCGCCCGTGCCCGAAGCTGCGGCCGGTGGCGACGTGCCTTGGCCTGCCGCGGCCGATCCGACGGTGCCGCATCCGGTGCCGGGGGCTGCCGACGATGCTGTCGCCGCCCAGCCCGAACCTGTCGCGGTCGCCCCCCGGCCCGAACCTGTCGCGGTCGCCGTCCAGCCCGAACCTGTCGCGGTCCCGACAGCCGGTTCCGGACCCTGGCCGGCAGCGGCCGAGGATACCGTGCCGCAGGGCGACGCCTGGCCCGCCTCGCCCGTGCCCGAGCCCGAGACCGGGGCTGGAGCCGAACCGGCCGCGGGACCGGACGGTGACAAGCCGCGCCGGCGCGGGTGGTGGTCGCTCGGCCGCTAAGGCAGCCCCCCCGCCCGACAGCGGGGGGAGGTCTGTGCCATCGCAGGCATGGCGCGGCACAGGGCCGCCAGGGAAGGGCCTCGGGTCGTCCCGCGCCGGGCCGCTTTCGGGTCGGGCCAAGGTCGGCTGCCTGTGCGCGCAACCACCGCGGAACGGGTCGGCCGCCTGACGCTTTCGCCCGCCGGCCCGGCCGCGCCGCCGGGCCGCGTGCGCGAGGCGGCGGGCGCGCCACCTTCACGGCAACGGCCGGGGCGATCCGCGCCGACGGGGTTTCCGTCAGTCCCGTTGGAGCTTGACCGGCTCGGTGCGTGCCAGGCGCAGGAACTGCGCCATGTAGGGCCTTGTGGCATCCTCGATCCGGGTGGCGGCATAGAGCCGCTTCACCGGCCGGCCGGCCAGCGGTCGGGTGACGTAATCCGCGTTCGTGCGCACCTCGCGCAGCACCCAGTCGGGCAGCACCGCCACCCCCCGGTCGGCCGCGACCAGCATCAGGATCACCGCCGTCAGCTCCACCGGCCGGATGGCCCGCGGCTCCACCCGCGCCGGCGCCAGCAGCTCGGTGAACACGTCAAGGCGCGACCGGTCCACCGGATAGGCGATCAGCACCTGGTCGCGGAAATCCTCGGCCGCGATTTCCGCCTTGGCGGCCAGCGGATTGCCGGCGGCGGCGACGAAGCGGGGCTCGTAGTCGAAGAGCGGGTTGAACACCACGCCCTCGATCGTCTCGGGGTCGGACGAGATCACCACGTCCACCTCCTCGCGCACAAGAGCGGGCAGTGCCGCGAAGGCCAGTCCGGGGCGGATGTCCACATCCACCTCGGGCCAGGCGTGGCGGAACTGGCCGAGCACCGGAAACAGCCAGTCGAAACAGGCGTGGCACTCGATCGCGATGTGCAGCCGCCCCGTCTTGCCCTGCCGGAGCGCGCGGAATTCCTCTTCCAGCGCGGCGATCTCGGGCAGCACCCGCTCGGCCGCGCGCAGCATCCGCAAGCCGGCGGGCGACAGCCGCAGCGGTTTCGCCCGGCGGACGAACAGCTCTACCCCCGCCTGGTCCTCGAGACCCTTCACCTGATGGCTCAGCGCCGACTGGGTCATGTGCAGCACCTCCGCCGCACGGGCGAGGCCGCCGGCCTCGTGGATCGCCCGGATCGTCCGCAGGTGGCGCAGCTCGATATGCATGAACATACCTCATGTCAAACTTGAAGATTATGAGTTTGTCTCACGCAGGCGACGATGCCACAAGAGGGCGACAGAAGGAGTCGCACCATGCCCGCACCGCGCATCTCGTTCGAGTTCTTCCCGCCGAAAACGCTCGATGCGTCCTTCCGCCTGTGGGAGACGGTGCAGGTGCTGGCCCCCCTGCGCCCCGGCTTCGTCAGCGTGACCTATGGCGCAGGCGGCACCACGCGGGCGCTGACGCACGAGGCAGTCGAGGTGCTGGGACGCAACTGGGGGCTGAACGTCGCAGCGCACCTGACCTGCGTGGAGCAGACCCGGGCCGAGACGATGGCCATCGCCGAGGCCTACGCGAAGGCCGGCGTGCGCGAGATCGTGGCGCTTCGCGGCGATCCGCCGAAGGGGGCGGGGCGGTTCGAGCCGCATCCCGACGGTTTCGCCTCGTCGGTGGAACTGGTGGCGGCGTTGGCGGAAACCGGCCGGTTCAAGGTGCGCGTCGGCGCCTACCCCGAACCGCACCCCGAATCGGCCGACACCGCCGCCGATGTCGCCTGGCTGAAGCGCAAGATCGATGCTGGCGCATCTTCGGCCATCACGCAGTTCTTCTTCGAGGCCGAGACCTTCCTGCGCTTCCGCGACGCCTGCGCGGCGGCGGGGATCGCGGCGCCGGTGATCCCCGGCATCCTGCCGATCGAGAACTGGGACGGCGCGGCGCGGTTCGCCCGCCGCTGCGGCGCGTCGGTGCCGCAGTGGATGGAGGACGCCTTCGCTGCGGCCGCACGCGACGGGCGCGCGGAGCTGCTGGCGGTCGCCGTCTGCACCGAGCTGTGCGACCGGCTCCTTTCGGAAGGGGTGGAGGATCTGCATTTCTACACGTTGAACCGCCCGCACCTGACGCGCGACGTGTGCCACGCGCTCGGCGTGACGCCGCCGGTGGTGCTCGAGAAGGTGGCCTGACGCACGCCCCCGGCCCGCGCGCACGCCCCGGGGCGCTGCCCCGGACCCCGGAGTATTTCGGACAAGATGAAGTCGGTCGCGACGGGGGAAGCGGGCGCGCCCGGCCTGACTTCGTGCCGGGGTCATGCCCGCGGATCGAGCCGCAGCCGGATGCCGTCGCGGGCGCGGACGGTCAGGTGGGCGACCGGGACGGGCGGCGGCCCGTCGGGCACGAGCCGGAAGGCCGCGACGATCCGGGCGAGCAGCAGCACCCCTTCGGCCATGGCGAAGCCCGCGCCGGTGCACACGCGGGGGCCGGCCGAGAACGGCAGGTAGGCATCGCGCGCGCTGGCGCGGGCATCGGCGCGGCTCCAGCGGTCGGGGTCGAAGGCGTCGGGATCGGCCCACAGCCGTTCGTGGCGGTGCAGGTGCCAGGGCGACAGAACGATCTGCGCGCCGGGCCGCACGGGCCGGCCGCGGAAGGTTTCGTCCCGCGTGGTCTGCCGCACCATCATCGGCACCGGCGGGTAGAGGCGCAGGGTTTCGCGGAACACGTCGCGGGTGAAGCGCAGCCGCGCGAGCGCCGCGAAGGACGGGTCGGCGGCGAAGGTGCGCGCCTCCTCCGCGACGCGGTCCTGCGCGGCGGGGTTCGTCGCCAGAAGGTAGAGGCCCCAGGCGAGCGCCGAGGCCGAGGTTTCGTGCCCCGCAAGGAAGAAGATCGCGACCTGATCGACCATCTCGGCCGTGTCGAAACGGGCGCCCGTGACGGGATCGGCGGTCGTCATGATCTTGGTTGCGAGGTCGTCGGGTGCGGTGCCTGCCGCGATCTCGGCCATCCGGGCCTCGGTCAGATCGGCGATCAGGCGGCGGATCGCGGCGGCGGCGTCGCGCGTCGCCCGCCGGTGCGCGCGCGGGACCCAGTGCGGCAGCGGCAGGAAGGCCGCGAGGTTCAGGATCGGCTGGGTGCGCTGGTAGGCGCGGAAACGCTCGAAGACCGCCGCCGCGACGTGGTGGTCGATCGGGATGGAGAACAGGGTGCGGAAGATCACGTCGGCGGCGGCGTGGCTGGCCTCGGCCTCGATCTCGATCGGGCCCGAGGCGCGGGCGGCCAGGCGGGCGACGGCCGCGCTGGCGGCGTCGAGCATCGCGGGGAAGGTGTCGCGCAGCCGGCCACCCTCGAAGGCGGGGTCGATGATGCGGCGCTGGCGTTTCCACTCGTCGCCGTTCGTGACGAACACCGAACGGCCGAGAAGGGGTGCCAGCCCTTCGCGGATGCGGTCGGACTTCGGGAAATCGTCGGGCCGGTCGTTCAGCACCAGCCGCACCAGGGCGGGATCGTTGCAGAGGTAGGACCGGAAAAAGGGCGTGCGGAACTCGGCCATCCAGGCGCGGTAGAGCTTCGCGGGCTGGGCCGACAGGATGTCGGCGCGGAAGAGACGCAGGTATCGCCAAAGGCTGACCCGGTCGGGCCGCGCGGCGGGCTTGGGCGGGATCATGCGGCGCGCGAGGTATAGCCGGAGGTCGGCGTCTCGATCCGGCTTCTCGACGGCGCGCGGCCGGCAAGGCGGTCGCCGAGCGTCCGGGGGCCGGCGGTGATGCGGAAATAATCGTAGTCGCCGGGCGATCCGGGCAGGTTGTCGAAGGCGCAGAGATACTGGAAGTGCAGCCGGAAATAGCGGCGGCGCAGGCGCGCCCAGGTTGCCGGGCGAAGCGTCTGCGTGAAGGCGCACGACAGCACCAGCGGCCAGCGCTTGTCGGGCGGCGCCACGCCGGTGACCGCGACCGGATCGCACAGCGCGAAGGCGCAGCCGTCGCCGGGGGCGGTCACGTCCACCCAGACGATCCGGTCCGACGCCGCGAGGAGCCGCAGGTCGGCGCGCAGCCGGTCGGCCCGCGGCAGGAACGACGCCATCGGCACCGACTGGCCGAGCGTCAGAAGCGACAGCGCGGGCCCTGCCGGTGCGCCCGCCCGCAGCACGTCGGCCACGACCGACACTGAGAGGTGCGCGCCGGTCGAATGGCCGACCACCAGCACCTCGTCGGCGCCCTCGGCCAGCGCCGCCTGCACCCGGCGCCGGAAGTCGGCCAGCCGCGCCTCGAGTTCCGGCGGATAGGCGCCGCCGTCCTTTGCGGTGAAGGCGAGGTCGTGCATCAGGTAGTAGACGAAGAGGTGCCGGTCGGCTCGCCGCCACAGCCGCAGCGTTCCCCAGGCCGCGCCGAGTGCCACGGGCCCCGCGGCCCAGCCCGGCAGAACGGGCGAGGTCAGCGCCCAGGCCGCCCAGGCCGCCAGGGCCGCCGACAGCCCCTGAAGGATCAGCATGCCCACGGGATAGAACCCGGCAAGGATCGGTCCCTTGCGCAGCCGGGCCAGCCGGAACACCGCGCCCGAGCCGAAATAGGCCGCGATGGCCGCCAGCATCTGCCCGTAGGTGGCAAGGATCCCCTGCGCCATCGAGGCCTTCACGATGTCGGACCAGGTCAGCACCTCGACCACGGTTCGGGTCCGCGCGCCCTCGATCTCGGCCTTGACGGTCCAGGCGTGGCCGTTCCCCTCGGCGGCGCGCACGGCAAGCGTGTAGCCCGAAAGCGCCGCCTGTGCCGCACTTTCCGTGCGGTAAAGCTCGCGGTAGCGGCGAGGATGGAAGGGGTCGTAGCCGGGGATGTAGAACACCCGCCGATTACGGACGCGCGCGATCGTGTCGGTCATGCCTGCCCTCCGCCGTGCAGGATTGCAGGCGAATCGGGCGGAAGTATGGACCTAGCCGATCCGGCCGAGCGCCGGAAACGCCTCGAGCAGCCACCACGAGAAGGCCGAAAACCCGCCGGTCAGCATCAGAAGGCCCACCGACCAGAGGAGAAGGCCCATGAGCCGCGTCACCCGGTCCATGTTCCGCTTCAGGAACGCCATCAGCCCGCCCGCGCGCGGGAAGAAGGCCGCAACCGCGAGGAACGGCAGGCCGAGGCCGAGCGCGTAGACGCCAAGCAGCGCTGTGCCGCGCGCGATGCTGGCCTCGTTGGCCGCAAGCGAGAGGATCGCGCCCAGGATCGGGCCGATGCAGGGCGTCCAGCCGAAGGCGAAGGCTAGGCCCAGCACATAGGCCCCGAAGGCCGATCCGCCCCGGTCGCCGCCGTCCAGCCGCGCCTCCCGCTCGAGGAAGGGCAGCCGGATGATGCCCAGGAAGTGCGCGCCGAAGGCCATCACGGCGATGCCGGCGACGGTGTTGAACCAGTCCGCACGGGCAAGGAAGGCCGCGCCGAAGGCTGAGGCGGCGAAGCCCAGGAACAGGAACACCGTGGACAGGCCGAGGACGAAGAACGCCGCCGGCAAGAGGACGCGCACCCGGCCGCGCCCGCGCATCTCGTCCACCCCGATCCCGCCCATGTAGGCCAGGTAGGGCGGCACGATCGGCAGGACGCAGGGGCTGAGGAACGACAGCATCCCGGCGGCGAGGGCGACTGCCACCGCCGGCAGGAGGGCTGCATCGAAGATGTCGATCCCGAACATGTCCGCAAGCCATAGCCGCGTCCATCGGGCGCGTCACGGGGGCGGGCCCCGCGCCGCGGTCACGTTGCCGTGCCGGCAGGCCGCTAGCGGCGCAGGGCGCGGATCTGGTCGGGGTGAATCTGGCCCAGCCAGGTTTCCGTCAGCGCCCTGCCGTCGCGCGCAAGATAGGCGCGCAGGTCCGCCGTGCCGGTGCCGGGCGGCGCCTTCAGGTCAAACACCAGCCGCCAGCGGGCGGTGCCGCGGACCGGCAGGGCGTAGGGGTTCACGATCTCCACCCCCGCCGGAGCGGTGATCACGGGTTCCACGCCCATGCCCTGCCCGAACCCGGCGATCTGGCCGCCCTCGAAGTCGATCACCACCTTGACCGTGTCCTCGGGACGGGGGCGCTGGCCCGGCCGGCCGCCGTGGCCGATGAAGGTGTTGACCGTCCGCGCGACCGCCAGCGGTTCGGTCGGCGCGTCGAGGCCCCAGTGCATCCGGTAGCGGAAGGTCAGGTGGTCGCCGGGCCGGGGTGGCGTCGCAGGGGTCCAGAAGGCGACGATGTTGTCGAAGACCTCGTCGTCGGTCGGGATTTCGACCAGGTGAACCGCGCCCGCCCCCCAGTCGCCGAGGGGCTCGATCCAGACCGAGGGGCGCTTCTCGTAGAACACCCCGTCGTCCTGGTAGTTCGCGAAGCTGCGGTCGCGCTTCATCAGGCCGAAGCCGCGGGGATTGGTGTCGGCAAAGCTCGAGGTCACTACCCGCGGCGGGTTGTTCAGCGGGCGCCAGATCGCCTCGCCCGCGCCGGTCAGCATCATCAGCCCGTCGGTGTCGTGCACCTCGGGGCGCCAGTCCATCGCGGCGAAACGGTTCGATTCGGCATACCAGAACATCGAGGTGAGGGGGGCGATTCCCACCCGTTCCGGCGTGCGGCGGAAGAAGAGATGCGCCTCGACCTCCATCACCTGACCTTGCCCTTCGGTGTGGACGATGTCGAACCGGTAGGCGCCCGCGACGCTTTCGCTGTCGAGGCTTGCGTGCACGGTGACGTCGCCGGCGCCGCCGCCCGGCCCCTCGCCGATCCAGAAGGCGGTGAAGCGCGGGAACTCTTCGGGCGCGGACAGGCCGGTGTCGAGCGCAAGCCCGCGCGCCGACAGCCCGTACTGCGCCAAGGGCCCGTCCGCCCGGAAGTAGGACGCGCCGAGGAAGCTCAGCCAGTCGGGCGCCGGGCCGGGACGCATCACGCGGAAGCCGGCAAACCCCGCGTCCGCCGGCAGATCGCGGGCAGGGCTGCCCTCGGGAATGTCCCACATGGCAGGGTCGTAGGCGACCGGCGTGGCAATGCCGTCCGCCAGGGTATGGATCGCCACGGGCTGGCGGAAATAGGTGCCGAGGTGGAAGAACCGGAGGGGCACGTTCCCCGCCATGACCGTCGCCTCTGGCCGGTAGCGGATGCGCCAGTGCGCGTCGTAGTCGATCCGGTCCAGCACCGCGGGCGCGGGCACGGGCGTCGGCGCGTAGGGCGCCGCGGCGCGGGCGCGGGCATCCTCGATCAGTGCCGCGAAGGTGAAGGGCGTCTGCGCCGCGGCGGCGGGTGCGAAGGCGGTCAGGACGAGTGCCGCCGGGGCGGCGAGGATCAGGCGGCGGGCGATGGCGACCATGCGCGAAATCTCCGATAGCCGGCGTGACATGGCCCTGCGCCCTGCCGGCCGCAAGGGCGCCGCAGCCGCACCGGCGGTGTCGCGCGGCCCCGCGGGCGCCCATGTCGGCGTCCGTCGCGGCCCCGACCCCCTCCGCGCCGGCGCCATGCCCGCCGTCGGGCGGGGGATCAGCCATTCCGCGACACCATCCCCCGCCGCCAGGGCCCCTCCGGAGGCCTGTGCGCGGTCCCCGCCCCGGGTCGCGCCGGCGCCGGCTCGTCACGGTCCCGTGCGGGGTTGGCGCGGCGGCGCGGGTTCTCTATAGCCCGGCCGGACGAAATCGGAGGCGGCGGCGATGCAGGGCAGCGCGAACCTTAACCTGATGATCAAGGCAGCGCGCAAGGCGGCGCGGAGCCTCGTCAAGGATTTCCGCGAGGTCGAGAACCTGCAGGTCTCGGCCAAAGGGCCTGGCGACTTCGTCAGCCGCGCCGACCGCGAGGCCGAGCGGATCATCAAGGAGGAACTGCGCGGCGGCCGGCCCACCTACGGCTGGCTGGGCGAAGAGACGGGGGCTGAGGCCGGCGAGGATCCGACGCGCCGCTGGATCGTCGATCCCCTGGACGGCACCACAAACTTCCTGCACGGCCTGCCGCACTGGGCGGTCTCGATCGCGCTCGAACACCGGGGCGAGGTGGTGGCCGGCGTGATCTACGATCCGGTCAAGGACGAGATGTTCGTGGCCGAAAAGGGCCAGGGCGCCTGGATGAACGACCGCCGGATGCGGGTGTCGGGGCGCGGCGCGATGATCGAGGCGATCTTCGCCACCGGCGTGCCCTTCGGCGGCCGCGGAACGCTGCCCGCGACACTGCAGGACCTGGCCCGGCTGATGCCCGTCTGCGCGGGTGTGCGGCGTTGGGGTTCGGCGGCGCTCGACCTTGCCTATGTCGCCGCAGGGCGGGTGGACGGCTACTGGGAACGCGGCATCAGCGCCTGGGACATGGCCGCGGGCCTGATCCTGGTGCGCGAGGCGGGCGGCTTCGCGCAAGGGCTGCGCGCCGGGGCGAAACCGCTGGAGGACGGCGGGGTGATCGCGGGCAACGCGGCGCTGTTCGAGCCTTTCGCCGCGATCATCCGCGGCTGATCAACGGCGGCGCACCGGCGGAATCGAGGTGCGCGACAGGACGTAGCGCGCCTCGGGATGCGGGGGGGTGCCGTGGGTGCGCGACCAGAAGGCGGGGCCGCCGCGGCGCAGCCAGAGGGGCAGGGTCAGCAGGATGCCGGCGACGAACCCGCCCGCGTGTGCCCAGTAGGCCACGCCGCCGGCATCCGAAGGGGTGTTGAGCCCGCCGACGATCTGCAGCCCGAACCAGAGGCCCAGAACGATCCAGGCGGGCACGGGGATGATGCGGAAGAAGACGACGAAGATCAGCAGGACATCGACCCGCGCCTTCGGGAACAGCAAGAGATAGCCCCCCAGAACCCCCGCGATCGCGCCCGAGGCCCCCACCATCGGGACCATCGACCGCGGGTCGGCGGCGATCTGCAGCCCGGCCGCGGCGAGGCCGGCGGCAAGATAGGCCGCAAGGAAGCCGACATGCCCAAGCGCCTCTTCGAGGTTGTCGCCGAAGATGAAGAGGAACAGCATGTTGCCCAGAAGATGCATCCAGCCGCCGTGCAGGAACATCGAGGTGACGAGGGTGTGAAGGCCCTCGCCGTGGACCACGCGCAGGGGCGTCACGCCCCAGGTGACGAAGAACTGCCACGCCTCGATCTCGGTCGTGAGGAACGGCCAGTAGAGAAGGAAGATCGCGACATTGGCCGCGATCAGCGCCCAGGTGACATAGGGCGTGCGCCCCGAAGGGTTGTGGTCGCGGATCGGGAACATCGCGCATGAGCGTTCCCGATCCGCCGGGTTGCGTCAAGGGTCGCGGGCCGGGCGGGCGCGGGCGGCGGCGGGCCCTGCCTGCAGTGCGGCTCGGTCAGTCCCCCGCGGCGGCCAGCAGCGCAGCGTTGCCGCCCGCCGCCGTGGTGTCGATGCACAGGTGCCGCTCGCGCGTGGCGTGGTGCGGCCCGGGCACCTCGGTGACAAGGGGCACGATCGGCCCTGCGCGGCGCGCCAGCGCCTGTGCCATGGCGCGCGCGGTGGCGCCATCGCCCCACCACAGCGCGACGGCAAGGTGCGGCAGGCTGGCCAGCGCCGCCGGCGCGACGGCCCCCGCCGCCTCCACCGCCGTGCCCCCCCCCGCGCGGATCGCAGCCGCCTGCGCCGCCGCGGCGGCGGCGCCGGGGCCGAGGCACAGCGCAGGGCCGCGGGGCAGGGTGCGCAGCCGGTTCGATTCGCCCGTTGGGCCGGGCAGCGGCGTCTCGTGCAGCGGCGCATCGCCGGGCAAGGCCGCTGCCAGCGCCGCGGCCAGCCGGGCGGGATCGTCGGCTGTGTCCCATGTGCCGGGTGCTGCGGCAGGGGCTTCGGGCGCGGTCAGCGGCGCTAGCGTGTGCGGCCCGCCGGCCTTCGGCCCTGTGCCCGACAGCCCCTCGCCGCCGAACGGCTGCGACCCGACGACTGCACCGATCTGGTTGCGGTTGACGTAGAGGTTCCCCGCGCGCACCCGGTCGGTCACCCGCTGCACCCGCGCGTCGATGCGGCTGTGCAGCGCGAAGGTCAGGCCGTAGCCGGTCGCGTTCACCGCGTCGATCACCGCGTCGAGGTCGCCCGCGCGAAACGTCGCCATGTGCAGGACCGGCCCGAACACCTCGCGCCCCAGGTCCGCGATGCCGTCCACGCGGATCAGCGCGGGGCCGACGAAGGTGCCGCCAGCCGGCACTGGCAGCTGGTGGACCAGCCGTCCCTCGGCCCGCGCCCGGCCGATATGGGCGGTCAGCGCCGCCTGCGCCTCGGCGTCGATCACGGGGCCGATGTCGGTCGCGGGCTCCCAGGGGTCGCCGAGCGTCAGCTCATCCATCGCGCCCGTCAGCATGCGGGTCAGTGCCGGCGCGACCTCCGCCTGCACATAGAGCATCCGCAGTGCCGAGCACCGCTGCCCGGCGGACTGGAACGCCGAGGTAAGGATGTCGCGCACGGCCTGTTCGGGCAGGGCGGTCGAATCGACGATCATCGCGTTGAGCCCGCCCGTCTCGGCCACCAGCGGTGCGCCGGGGGCCAGATGGTCGGCCATCGCGGCGCGGATCGCCCGGGCGGTGTCGGTGCCGCCGGTGAAGGCCACGGCGGCCACGCGCGGGTCCCGCGTCATGGCCCCCCCGACGGTCGGCCCGTCGCCCGGCAGGCATTGCAGCGCGGCCGCGGGCACGCCGGCGGACAGAAGATGCCCGACCGCGCGGTGCGCGATCAGCGGCGTCTGTTCGGCGGGCTTGGCGATCACCGCGTTGCCCGCCGCCAGCGCCGCCGCCACCTGGCCGATGAAGATCGCCAGCGGGAAGTTCCAGGGCGCGATGGCGGCCACCACACCGCGGCCGGGCCGCGCCTGCGCTTCGGCCGCGTCGGCGTAGTAGCGCAGGAAATCCACCGCCTCGCGCAGATCCGCGACGGCATCGGGCAGGGTCTTGCCCGCCTCGCGCGCCAGCAGCGCGAGGAATGCGCCGTGATCGTCCTCGATCGCATCGGCGGCGCGGCGCAGGGCGGCGGCGCGGATCGCGGGGGGCGCGTCCCAGGGCCGCGCGGCGGCGCTGGCGGACGCGGCGTCGGCCGCCGTTGCCTCGGCCACGGTGCCGACCGGCGCGCCGGTCGCGGGATCGGTCAGGATGCGGGCGGGCCGGCCCGCGCCCTCCGCCGGGGCGGCGAGGATCGGGGCGGCCGCGAAACGGGTGTCGCGGAAGGCCCCCCGCGCGGCGTCCAGCGCATCCCGGTCGGCCGGATCGGCGATGTCCCAGCCGCGCGCGTTGCGCCGCGGCGCAAACAGGGCCGCGCCGGTGGCGATCGCCGGGTTCTCGGGCGCGCCGGCCGCCGCCAGCGCGGCGAAGGGGCAGGCCGCCACTGCCTCGGCCGGCACGCGATCGTCGGCGATCCGGTTGACGAAGCTCGAGTTCGCGCCGTTTTCCAGCAGCCGCCGCACGAGGTAGGCCAGCAGATCCCGATGCGCGCCGACCGGGGCGTAGACGCGGTGCCGGGTGCCGTGGCGGTCCTGCACAAGGCGGTGCAGCCGGTCGCCCATGCCATGCAGCCGCTGGAATTCCCAGGCATCCTGCGCGGCGCCTTCCTCGGCCGCGATGTGCAGGACGGCGGCCATCGTGTGGGCATTGTGGGTGGCGAACTGCGGATAGATGCGGTCCGTCAGGCGCAGGAGGCGGCGCGCGCAGGCGATGTAGCTGACATCGGTCGCCGCCTTGCGGGTGAACACCGGGAACCCGTCGAGCCCGAGGACCTGCGCCCGCTTCACCTCGGCGTCCCAGTAGGCGCCCTTGACGAGGCGCACGGCGATCCGCCGGCCGTGGCGGGCGGCCAGGGCGGCCAGCCAGTCGATCACTGCCGGCGCGCGGCGGCCATAGGCCTGCACGACCACCCCGAACCCGTCCCACCCGGCCAGCCGAGGGTCGTCCATCGCGGCCGCGATCACCCGCAGCGACAGCGGCAGGCGGTCGGCCTCTTCCGCGTCCACCGTGAGGGGAACCCCGGCCGCGGCCGCGCGGGCTGCCAGCGCGGCCAGCCGCGGGGCAAGCTCGGCCATGACGCGCGCGTCCTGCGCGGCCTCGTAACGGGGGTGCAGGGCCGACAGCTTGACCGACACACCCGGGGCCGCGGGGTGGCCGGCGCGCGCGGCCGCGGCGTCGATGGCGCCCTCGTAGGCGGCAAGGTAGCGCGCGGCATCCTCGCCGGTGCGCGCGGCTTCGCCCAGCATGTCATAGCTCATGGCGATCCCGCGGTCCTCGTCGGCGCGGGCGCGCGCCATTGCCGCCGCCATCGTCTCGCCGAGGACGAACTGCGATCCCATCTCGCGCATGGCCCGCGCCACCGCGGTGCGGATCACGGGTTCGCCCAGACGCCGGATAGCACCGTGCAGGGAGGCCGCCAGCCCTTCGCCCGTCTCGTCCAGCACCCGGCCTGTCAGCATCAGCGCCCAGGTCGAGGCGTTGACGAGCGGCGAGGCCGACCGGCCGAGATGCCGCGCCCAGTCCCCCGGCACGATCTTGTCGGCGATCAGGGCGTCCATCGTCGGCGCATCGGGCACCCGCAGCAGCGCCTCGGCCAGGCACATCAGCGCCACACCCTCGTCGCTCGACAGGCCGTATTCGGCCAGCACCGCCTCCATCAGCCCCGGCCGTCCGCCGGCCCGGATCGCGCGGACGAGGTCGGCCGCCGCGGCCGCGATCCCGGCGCGCGCCGCCGCCGAAAGGGCGGCCTGCTCGACCAGCGCGGCGAGCAGCGGCCCCTCGGGCGCGCGGGCGGCGGTGGTGATGACGGACCAGGGGTCGGCGGCGGTCATGGAGCGGGGGGCGGCGGTCATGGGCTTGTCCGGGCTGGGGCTGCGGATGCATCATAGCGCAGCGCAGGCGGCCTTTCGGCCCGAAGATGGCCCCTGCGCAGGCAATCTTCCCGCAATTCGGGGGACTGGCGATGCAGGACGGCGCGGCGGAGCTTGACCGGACGGACCGCGCGATCCTGGCGGTGCTGGCCGTCGAGGGGCGGATCCCGGTCGTCGAGCTTGCCGCGCGCGTCGGCCTGTCGAAGTCGCCCGTCCAGGCGCGGCTGAAGCGGCTGGAGGCGGCGGGGGTCATCACCGGCTACCGCGCCGTGCTGAACCCGATCCGCATGGGGCTGGCGCATGTCGCCTTCGTCGAGGTGCGCCTGTCGGACACGCGCGAGGCGGCGCTGCAGGCGTTCAACCGTGCCGTGCTGGCGGTGCCCGAGATCGAGCAGTGCCACATGATCGCCGGCGGGTTCGACTACCTCCTGAAGGTGCGGACGGCCGATATCGCGGCCTACCGGCGGGTGCTGGCCGAACGGGTCAGCACCCTGCCGCATGTGGCAGCAACCTCGACCTATGTGGCGATGGAGGCGGTGAAGGAAGGGCCGCTCTAGGGTGCCTCAGCGCGTCAGCAGCGCCGCCTCGGTATCGCCGGCGTAGAGCACCAGCGCCCCGTCCGCCGCAATGTCGAAGCGCGTGACGGTCGCCAGCATGTCCAGCCACAGCCGTTCCGCCGCCATCATGGGCCCGGGGCAGGCCATCTTCGTGCCCGCGAGCGGGCCGAAGGCCAGCCCTTCGCCTGTCAGCGTCATCTGGCCCATGTAGCGGTTGCAGGCCGACGTGCCTGCGACCCGCCCGCCCGGCAGGACGGCGAAGGTCACCTCGACATCGGGTGCCAGCGGCGCGCCCGCCACGATCGACGCCCGCCATTCGGGCCCTTCTAGCAGCGCCAGCGGATCGCCGCCGCCGCCGGTCAGCATCGCCCCGTCGCGGGTCAGCGTGACGGTGTAGGGGTAGGGCATCCCGGTCATCGTGTCGCGGTGGACCATCGGGGTGACTGTGGCCGCAAGGCCGGGCTCCAGCGTCAGGCGCAGGCCCGCGGCGGTCATGGCGGCCTCGCCGATCGTCAGCGCGACGGTGCCGTCCGGTTCGGTCAGCGTCGCCGCATCCGCGCCGATGTCGAGCCGCCAGAAGGGCTCGTTCCCGCGCGCGGTCAGCGGCAGCAGGGGGGGCGCGATCACGGGTTCGCAGTCCGGCAGATCGGCACCTGGAAGGCTGACCATCGCTGCGTTGCCCTTCGACCAGAACAGGGTGTCGTCCGGGGCCGCGTAGCGGGCGCCGGAGGCCGCAGGCTCGGCCGTCAGCGCGAAGGCCGTGCCGCGGGCGAAGAGGGTCGCCGCCTTGTCGTCTGCCGCCACCGACACCGGCGTGCCGCCGCAGCGGAAGGCCTGCGCCGCCGCCAGCGCATCCCTTGGCGTGGCCAGCATCGACGGGCCCGCGGCGCCGTCCGCCACGGTTACGGGCGGCGTGGCAAGGATCGCCGCCCCGCCGACGAACAGTGCCGCGCGCAGCGTCAGGTCGCCCGCCGGCACATCAAGCACGAACGGCAGCGGCGCCTGCCGCCCGTCGGACGGCACCCGCGCTTCGCCCACCAGCGCGCCGGCCGCATCGCGCGCCTCGACCACCAGAAGCGCCGACGGATCGAGCGCGAGGCGCGCGTGATAGGTGACCCCGCCCGCAAGGCTGCGCCTCTCCTCGGCCCCGGCGGGCAGGGCAACGGCGGCGGCGATCAGGGCAGCGGATGCGATGCGCACGGACAGGCTCCTTTCCGGTTCCGGTCAACATGGGGCCGGCCCGCGGGAAAGCCAAGCGGCGGTCTTCCGGGACGGCGCGTCAAGGGCTAAGGCTCCCCTGTGCCGCGTGCCCGCGTGGTGGAACGGTAGACACAGGGGACTTAAAATCCCCGGGCCCATGGCCATGCGAGTTCAAGCCTCGCCGCGGGCACCACACATGGCGGCGCAGCCCCGCGGCGGGGGCGGCGCGCGCCCGTGGCGGGGGCGGGCGTCAGTTCGTGCAGGGGATCGGCATTTCGATCACGTCCGCGCCGCGGCGGGTGCGGATCGTGCAGACCTTGTCCTCGACAGGCCGGACAGGCGTTTCGTCGGCAAGGCCCAGAACGTCGCGCCGGGTGACCTCGATCACCGCGGCGCTTTCCGAATCGCCCACGCCGACCAGCGACAGCGCCAGCCGGCCCGTCGCCTGGGCCTGCGCCAGCCGCGCGACCTGCTGGGGACTGGCCTCGACGGTGACGGTCCGGGCGATGATCGCGCCGGCGGCGCGGTCGGCGTCGGCGGTCTGGTCCACGGCGACGATGCGGATGCCGGGCTCGATCAGGCGCGTCAGTTCGCCGCTGCCGTCCGGGCCGGCGCCGGTCCAGTAGACGTCCACCCGGTCCTCGGGCCTGAGGAACCCCGACACGCCCGAAGCGACGTCCACCTTGATGGCGAAGGCGCGCATTCCCCGGCCCAGCCGGGTCGTCAGCCCGGCATCCTCGCCGGGCGCCGTGACCTTGACGGCCAGCACGGGTTCGAACTTCTCGATCGGCCGCAGCACGGTCCGGTTGCGGCCCGGTTCTGGGAACAGCGCCGCGGCATCGGGAAAGACGCCGTCCGGCAGCGCATTCTGCGGCCAGTTGATGATCTGGATGTCCTCGGGCGTCAGCACCGCCCCGAAGCCGAGCGACTTGTTCGCCACCGCGACCGGCACGGTCGGCACGGCCTTCGCGCGCGCCGCGCGTTCGGCGCGCAGCGCCGCCTCGGTCTGCGCGACATAGCCCTTGACCATGTACACGGCGAAGCCGGCAAGGCCCACCCCGGCCACGAGCACGAGCGCGAAGATCATCCGCATGTCAGTCTGCCTTATCGTCCGCGCCGCGACTGCCGCGGCGCCCCACTAGTTCCGCCCGACCTGGACGCTCGACACGAAGGTGCCCGTCCGTTCGGCCACGTTCTCGGCGCCGATCAGCACCGTTTCCGCCGTGACGAGGCCGAGCCCGACGATCGCTGCCGTCAGCACGACCCAGTCCACGGTGACCGCGCCATCCTCGTCGCTGCAGAGGCGCCGAAGCCGTTCGTCCATGTGCCCGTCTCCCGCTTGCTGCTGGCCGGATGCCGCCGGCCGTGAACCTTGCCCCTGCACCGGCATGATCTGAACCGACCAATGTGGCGGAATGTGGACGCGCCGGGGTTCTTTTGCCGCCCGTCGCGCCGCGGCGGGGGCGGGACGGCGAAAGGGCCGCACCCGGTGGGTGCGGCCCCATGCGATGGCGTCAGGCCGTGTTCCGGTCTCAGTTGCGGTAGCCGACCCTGGTTTCGTCGCCGACCGCGGTTTCGATCTTGCCGGCCAGGGTGTCGATGCCGCCGCCGACGGTCTGCATCACGACGATGCCGAGGCCCACGATCGCGGCCGTCAGCACGACCCAGTCCACCGTCACGGCGCCCGATTCGTCCGCACGGAACTTCTTGACGAGGTTGAAGAGTTTCATGGTTCAGTCCCTACCTGGGTTGGTTGCTCGGTTCCTGCCTCACCTTCCGGCTTCAACCCGGCCTCTGTTCCGGTCTGCCTTCCGTCTCGGCATGGGTGCATATGGCCCCCGAATCGTGGCTGCATTTGGGCGCGCCTTCGGTATTTTCAGGTATTGCGATTCGCTTCACGCGGCGCCCGGAGCCATGCGGAATCGCGCCCGGTTCCGCGGCCCGGCCGATCCCGTGGCGCGCGTGCATCAGCGCCCTCGGCGGATCGGCGCGCCCGCACTCGAGGCTGGACCGGGCGGCGGCCGGTCTGCTTCCATCCGGGCAAGGACAAGGGCAACGGTCGAGCAGGACCGCAGGATGGCAGGCGGCAGGCAGGGTGGCGGCGCCCGCGGGCTGCGCGCGATGGCATGCGCGCTGACCTGCTGCGCGGTCGTGGCGGCCGCACCGTCGGCGGCCGAGGACGCGCGGCCCGACTTCACCTTCAGGCGGGTGAAGCCCCCGGCCGCGGGGGGCGGGCCGCGAATCACCGTGCAGATCGACCCCGAAGAGCAGAAGCGCCTGCTGGCCGCGGCGCCTGCGGTGCCGCCGCGGCCCTCGGCCGCCGTCGCCCCGGCGATGCCCGACCCGCCCGCCGGCGGCGCGGCAGCGCCCGGCGCCCGTTACGCCTGGTTCTGGGACGCGGTGCCGCCGGGCCTCGGCGCCGTGGACGGGCGGATCGGCCGGGCGCTGGCGGCGCTGGCGGACGGGCCGGCGGGCGCGCGTGTGGCCGCCCCGCGGATGCAGCACCTGCAGGACCTCGCCGGCCGCTGGGGCACCGAAATCCTGAAGGCGACCATCGGCACCCAGGTGTCGCCGGCGCTGGCGCTGGCGGTCATGGCCATCGAGAGCGCAGGCCGGGCCGATGCGGTCAGCCGCGCCGGCGCGCAGGGCCTGATGCAGCTGATCCCGGCGACCGCGACCCGGTTCGGCGTGACTGATCCGCTCGACCCCGTGCAGAACATCCGCGGCGGCATCGCCTACCTCGACTGGCTGATGCGCCACTTCGACCGCGACCCGATCATGGTCATCGCCGCCTACAACGCGGGCGAGGGCGCGGTGCGCGCGAGCGGCGGGGTGCCGCCCTATGCCGAGACGCGCGACTACGTGCCGAAGGTGCTGGCGGCCTGGCAGGTCGCGCAGGGGCTGTGCGTCAGCCCGCCCGAGCTGATGACGGACCCCTGCGTGTTCCGCGTGATCGCCCCGCCGCTGCGCACCGGCGGCTGACCGTCAGGTCGGCGCAAGGTTGCCCCTTCCAGGACGCCGCCGCGCCTGCGCCGCCGCGACGGGGCGCGGGCGCACGGACGCGAACCAGCCGCCCGCACCGCATGCGTCCGCGACCGCGTCGGCGCGGTGCCTGCCCGGCACGCCCGAAGCCGCGCCGCGGAAGGGCCGACCGTTCGGGTTCTGCCGCGGCCCGGTCCGCGCGGGTCACGCAGCGGTGCCGCCCGCCGCACCGGTCCCGACCGCGAAGGACTTCAGCCGACGATCGTCGCCTCGGTCGCGGCGCGCAACTCGGCCTCGGTCACGCCATCGGCGAGTTCGACGATCTTCAGGCCCCCCGGCACCACATCGAGCACGCCGAGGTTGGTGATGATCCGGTTCACCACGCCCTTGCCGGTCAGCGGCAGGGTGCATCGCTTCAGCACCTTCGACGCGCCGTCCTTCGACGTGTGATCCATCACCACCACGACGCGGCCGACGCCCGCGACGAGGTCCATCGCGCCGCCCATGCCCTTAACCAGCTTGCCGGGGATCATCCAGTTCGCGAGGTCCCCGTTCTCGGCCACCTCCATCGCGCCGAGGATCGCCATGGCGATCTTGCCGCCGCGGATCATGGCGAAGGACGTGGCGCTGTCGAAATAGGCGGTCTGCGGAAGCTCGGTGATCGTCTGCTTGCCGGCGTTGATCAGATCGGGGTCCTCTTCCCCCTCGTAGGGGAAGGGGCCCATCCCCAGCATGCCGTTCTCGGACTGCAGGGTGACGGTGATACCGTCGGGGATGTAGTTCGACACCAACGTGGGAATGCCGATCCCGAGGTTGACATACCAGCCGTCCTGCAGTTCCTGCGCCGCCCGCGCGGCCATCCGGTTGCGATCCCAGGGCATCGGAGCCTCCTGTTCCGTTCGGTGCCGCGGCGGGGTCAGGCCGCCCGCTTGCGCACGGTGCGCTGTTCGATGCGCTTCTCGTGCACGCCCTTGATCAGGCGGTGCACGTAGATGCCGGGCAGGTGGATGCAGTCGGGGTCGAGCGCGCCGAGCGGCACGATCTCTTCCACCTCGGCGACGCAGACCCTGCCGCAGGTCGCCGCCGGAACATTGAAGTTCCGGGCGGTCTTGCGGAACACGAGGTTGCCCGACGGGTCGGCCTTCCATCCCTTGACGATGGCGAGGTCGGCGACGATCGCGCGTTCGAGGATGTAGGTGCGCCCGTCGAAATCCTTGTGCTCCTTGCCCTCGGCGATCACGGTGCCGACGCCCGTCGCGGTGTAGAAGCCGGGGATGCCGGCGCCGCCCGCGCGCATCCGTTCGGCCAGCGTGCCCTGGGGCGTGAACTCCAGTTCCAGCTCGCCCGACAGGTATTGCCGCATGAATTCCGCGTTTTCGCCGACGTAGGACGAGATCATCTTCTTTACCTGGCGGGTCTTTAGCAGGATGCCGAGGCCGAAGTCATCCACCCCCGCGTTGTTCGAGGCGACGGTCAGGTTCTTCGTGCCCGCATCGCGGATCGCGGCGATCAGGTTTTCCGGGATCCCGCACAGGCCGAAACCCCCGGCCGCGATCGTCATCCCGTCGAACAGAAGCCCCTCCAGCGCCGCCGCTGCGCTGTCATAGACCTTCTTCATGCCGCCCTCCGCCGTCGCGCCCGAGCCCTCTTGGCGCGCGGTCGCCCCCAAGTCAACCGTGGCCGGCGCCTCAGCCCTCCGCGCGCCGCCGCGCTGCGGCGGAGGCCGCCCCGGCAGGATCGGCGGGCCTCGCCACCGCAGCCTTGACCTTGGCCTTGGCCTTGGCCGCGGCCTTGACCTGCGCCCCTGTCTTGGCTGCCGCCGGCGCGGCCTTCGTCCTGGCCTTCGTCCCGGCCGCCGCGCCCGCCTTCCTGCCCTTGCGCGTCGCGCGCGCCGCCCCCGCCTTGGTTGCAACGAGCTCCAGGGCCGCCTCGAGCGTCAGCGCCTCGGGGGCGGTGTCCTTGGGAATGGTGGCGTTGACCGCGCCCCACTTCACGTAGGCGCCGTAGCGGCCGGGCATCACGACGACCGCCCCGCCCTCGGGATGCTCGCCGAGCGTGCGCAGCGGCTCGGCCGCCGCGCGCGCGGGCCGGCCGCCGCGGCTGGCCTTCTGCGCCAGCACCTCGACCGCGCGGTTCATGCCGATCGTGAACACCTCCTCGGCGTCCGGCAGGTTGGCGTAGGTGGCACCGTGCCGCACGTAGGGGCCAAAACGGCCGATCCCGGCCTCGACATCCGCGCCGTCCTCTGGGTGCGCCCCGATCCGGCGCGGCAGCGCCAGAAGCGCCAACGCCCGGTCGAGCGTCAGCGCATCCGGCGCCCAGCCCTTGGGCAGGCTCGCGCGCGGCGGCTTGGGGGTCGCTTCGGTCGCCTCGCCTTTCTGGACATAGGGCCCGAAGCGGCCCGCTTTGACCCAGACCGGCGCGCCGTCCGGCGCCTCGCCCAGGAGGCGGTCCGCGCCGCCCTGCGCCTCGTCGCCGCCGCCGAGCGAGCGGGTATAGCGGCATGCGGGATAATTGCTGCAGCCGATGAAGGCCCCGCCCGCGCGCGCCGTCTTGAGGTGCAGCCGTCCCTGCCCGCAGGCCGGGCACAGCCGCGGATCGCTGCCGTCCGGCCGCGGTGGGTAGAGGTGGGGGGCGAGGACATCGTCGATGGTCGCGAGGACCTCGCCAATGCGCAGGTTGGCTGTCTCGGCAACGGCGGCCGAAAAGTCGCGCCAGAACCGCGCGAGCACCTCCCGGTAGTCGTCATGTCCGGCCGAGACGGCGTCGAGTTCCTCTTCCAGACCTGCGGTGAAGTCGTATTCGACGTAGCGGCGGAAGTAGTTCGTCAGGAACGCGGTGACGAGACGCCCCTTGTCCTCGGGGATCAGCCGGTTCTTGTCCTTGCGCACATATTCCCGCTCGACGATGGTCGAGAGGATCGAGGCGTAGGTGGACGGCCGGCCGATCCCCAGTTCCTCCATCCGCTTGACAAGGCTCGCCTCGGTGTAGCGGGGCGGCGGCTGGGTGACGTGCCGTTCGGGCGTCACGGCGCGCTTGTCCGCCCGCTCGCCCGGCGCGATCTGCGGCAGCCTGCCCTCGTCGTCGGGGTCGTCGGCTTGCCCCTGGTCGTCGCGCCCCTCGTCATAGACGGCGAGGAAGCCGTCGAACAGCACGACCTGTCCGGTCGCGCGCAGGCCCACCTGCCCGTCGGCCGACCCAACCTCGACCGTCGTGCGTTCGAGCCGGGCCGAGGCCATCTGGCTGGCGAGCGTGCGCTGCCAGATCAGCTCGTAGAGCCGCCGCTGGTCCGCATCGGGTAACCGCAGCGTGTCCGGCGCGGCCGCCATGTCGGTCGGCCGGATGCACTCGTGCGCTTCCTGTGCGTTCTTCGCCTTGTTCTTGTAGAGCCGCGGCGAGGCGGGGACATAGGCCGCCCCGAAGCGCCGGCCGATCTCGGCCCGTGCGGCCGCCACCGCCTCGGGCGCCATGTCGATGCCGTCGGTCCGCATGTAGGTGATGTGCCCGGCCTCATAGAGCCGCTGCGCCGCCTGCATGCACTGTTTCGCGCCGAGGCCGAGCTTGCGCGACGCCTCCTGCTGGAGTGTCGAGGTCATGAAGGGCGGCCAGGGGTTGCGCGTCGCGGGCCTCGCCTCGACCGCGGTCACGGTCAGCTCACGGGCCTGCACCGCCGCCACCGCAAGTTCGGCCTCGGCCTCGGTCGGGATGTCGAACCGGTCGAGCTTGCGTCCGCCGAGCGTGACGAGGCGCGCGGTGTAGGTCGCGCCGCGGGGCGTGGCCAGCGTGGCGCTCACCGTCCAGTATTCGCGGGCGCGGAAGGCCTCGATTTCCATCTCGCGCTCGACGATCAGGCGCAGGCAGACCGACTGTACGCGCCCCGCCGATCGCGCGCCGGGCAGCTTGCGCCACAGGACGGGCGACAGCGTGAACCCCACGAGGTAATCGAGCGCCCGTCGCGCGAGATAGGCATCGACCAGCGCCTGGTCGATCTCGCGCGGGCGGGCCAGCGCCTCGGTCACCGCGGCCTTGGTGATGGCGTTGAAGGCGATGCGGCTGACGGCCTTCTTCTTCAGGCTTCCCGCCAGCGCCTCGCGCAGGTGCCACGAAATCGCCTCGCCCTCGCGGTCGGGGTCGGTGGCCAGGATCAGGCTGTCGTCGGATTTCAGCGCCTCGGCGATGGCGCGGACGTGCTTGCGGCTTTCGGGCGAGACCTCCCAGGTCATCGCGAATCCGTGGTCGGGATCGACCGAGCCGTCCTTCGCGGGCAGGTCGCGGACGTGCCCGAAGGACGCAAGCACCGTATAGTCCGGCCCGAGATACTTGTTGATCGTCTTGGCCTTGGCCGGAGATTCGACGACGACGACAGGCATGGGCACTTCCTTTCGCGCCGGCCGCACGGCCGGGCTGCGGCCACTGCGGCGCGGCGCAGCACCATGTGGGGGAGGGTCGGGGATTGTCAATCGGAGGCGCCCTGGGCCACGCCGCGCCGACGGGCCCTCCGGGTCGGGCGCGCCGGCCCGCCGCGTCCTGCGCGGGCGGTTCGTGCGCGCCGTCAGCCCGCGCGCGCCAGCAGCCCGCCCGGCCGCCGTTCCACCCGGCCTTCCAGCTCCAGCGCGAGGAGTTCGGCCGCAACGCGCGCGGCGGGCAGGGCAAGGTCGCGGATCAGCTGGTCCTCGGCCAGCGGCGCCGCACCGAGCCGGTCGAGGATCGCGGCGTGCAGCGGATCGGCCGCACACGCCGCCGTGGCCGCGGGCCGGGCGCCGGCTGGCGCGGCGGCGCTGCGGGCGGCGGCACCGGGGGCGGCAGCGTCGGGGGCGGCCATTCGCGCCTGCACGGCGGCCGCCGTGCGGGCCGACGCGGGGGAGGGCGCGCCGCGGATGGCGGCCAGCGCCGCCGCGGTCAGGCGACCCAGCCGGGCGGGCGGGGCCGGGGTCCCGGCGGCCGGTTCCGCGGGTGCGGGGCGTGCGGCGCGCGCCGCCTGCGCCGCAGCCAGTGCGGGGCCGAGCGCCTCGACCACGTCCGCGGCGCTGCGCACCAGCGTCGCGCCGTCGCGGATCAGCGCGTTGCACCCTGCCGCCCGCGGGTCCACCGGGTGGCCGGGAACCGCCATCACCTCGCGCCCCTGATCGGCGGCCGTGCGGGCCGTGATCAGGCTGCCCGAGCCTTCCGCCGCCTCGACCACCACGGTGCCGAGGGCGAGGCCCGATACGATCCGGTTGCGCGCAGGAAAGTGGCGGGCCTGCGGTTCCACGCCCGGCGGCATCTCGGACAGGCGGGCGCCCTGTGCGGCGATCCGCGCGGCAAGGTCGGCGTTCTCGGCCGGATAGACGACATCGACCCCGCCGGCGTGGACGGCCAGCGTGCCGCGCGCGAGCGCGCCTTCGTGCGCTGCCGCATCGATCCCGCGGGCGAGGCCCGAGACGACGGCGATCCCCTGCTGAGCGAGGTCGGCCGCCAGCCGCCGCGCCATCCTCAGCCCGGCGGACGAGGCGTTGCGCGCCCCGACCAGCGCCACCATCGGCCGCAAGAGCATTGCAGGGTCGCCCAGCACCCACAGAACGGGGGGCGCGTCGGGCAGGTCCGCCAGGTCGGGGGGATAGTCGGCGGCGCCGAGGAACACCAGCCGCGCGCCCGCCTTGCGGCCCTGCGCGAGTTCAGCGGCAGCGACGCCCGCGGGGCAGGGGGCGTAGTCCGCGGCCCCCGCGGCGCGGGCAACGGCGGGCAGGGCGTCAAGCGCCGCTTCGGCCGACCCGTGTTCGGCCATCAGCCGGCGGAACGTCGCCGGGCCGACCCGGCGGGAGCGGATGAGACGGAGCCACGACAATCTGCCGTCTTCCGTGGTGGGTGGGGTGAAGGGTGTGGGGGAAGATGACAAACCCTCTTCCATCGCAACCTCGCCTCATCCGCAGGCACACCCTGCCGAGTCCGGAGTTAATTCGAGGTTAAGTTTAACGCCCCGCGCCGGGATTTCCGCGTCCTGCCGCCGAAAGCTGTGGATAACCGCGCGGTCAGGCGGCCGAACCGCCGACCGTCAGCCCGCCGATCAGCAGCGTGGGCTGGCCGACCCCGACCGGCACCCACTGACCGGCCTTGCCGCAGTTGCCCATGCCGGGGTCCAGCGCCAGGTCGCGTCCGATCGCGCGCACCTGGCGCAGCGCGGTCGGCCCGTCGCCGATCAGCGTGGCGCCCTTCACCGGGGCCACGACCCGGCCGTTGCGGACGCGGTAGGCCTCGGTGCAGCTGAACACGAACTTGCCGTTCGTGATATCCACCTGCCCGCCGCCGAAGCCGGTGGCCCAGATGCCGTCCTTCAGGTCGGCCACGATCTCGGCCGGTTCGGCGGTGCCCGCCAGCATGATCGTATTGGTCATCCGCGGCATCGGGATATGCGCAAAGCTTTCGCGCCGGCCGTTGCCCGTGGGCGCCGCGCCCATCAGGCGGGCGTTCTGCCGGTCCTGCATGTATCCCGTCAGGATCCCGTCCTCGATCAGCACCGTCCGGCCCGAGGGCGTGCCCTCGTCGTCCACGGTGATCGACCCGCGCCGGTCGGGGATCGTGCCGTCGTCGATCACGGTGACGCCCGGCGCGGCAACCCGCTGGCCCATCAGGCCCGCGAAGGCCGAGGTGCCCTTGCGGTTGAAGTCGCCCTCGAGCCCGTGACCCACCGCTTCATGCAACAGGATCCCGGGCCAGCCGGGGCCGAGCACCACATCCATCACGCCCGCCGGTGCGGCTTCGGCGTCGAGGTTGACGCGCGCCTGCCGCAAGGCCTCGCGCACGACGCCCTGCCAGTGCGCGGGATCGAGCAGGCCCGCAAGGCCGAACCGCCCGCCGCCGCCGGCGCTGCCGGTCTCGCGCCGGCCGCCCCGCTCGACGATCACCTGCACGTTGAGCCGCGCCATCGGGCGAACATCGGCGACATGCCCGCCTTCGGGGCGCAGGATCACCACCTCCTGCAGGCTTGCCGAAAGGCTGGCGGTCACCTGCACGACCGCGGGATCGAGATCGCGCGCAAAGGCGTCGAGCGCGCGCATCGTCGCGACCTTCGCCGCGAAGTCAGCATCGGCCAGCGGATCGGCGTCGGTGTAGAGGCGACGGTTGGTGCGTGGCGGCGCCTCGGCCAGCGTGCCGCCCCCCGCACCGATGACCAGCCGGGCCGTGGCCGCAGCGCGGGCGATCGCGGCCTCGGAAATCTCGGTCGAATGGGCATACCCGGCGACCTCGCCCGAAACTGCACGCAGCCCGAACCCCTCGGTCGCATCGTAGGCCGCGGTGCGCAGCCGGCCGTCGTCGAGCACCAGCGTCTCGGACCGGCGGCGTTCGAGGAACAGCTCGCCGTCCTCGGCCCCCGCCAGCGCGCCCCGCAGAAGCGCAAGCGCGCGCGCCTCGTCGAGGTGCGTCCGGAAAGGTGCGAAGCGGTCGCCGTCCATGCCTTGATCCTCCACAATGATCCAGATCACTCGGCGCGGTTTTGCCGCATCGCCCGCGCTTGCCGGTCTGCGGGATATATGATTTCACAGGGTCGGGCGACAACGCCACCCCCGCGGCAACCGGCGGTGCGTCACGCGCCCCAAGGCGGCGGCGGGCCGCCCGAGGAACGGGAACCGGACGGGAAATCGACATGCGCCTCTCCACGATGCTTCGCCCCCTGGCCGCCGCGGCCGCGCTGATGCCGGGGATGGCCCTTGCGCAGGACCTGCCCGTGATCGGCACGCCGATCCAAGGCGGTCGCGGGTTCCAGCCCGCCGCAACCGAGCTTGCGCGCGATCTCCAGTGGCTGGACGGGATGGTGCTGGTGATCATTACCGCGATCACCATCTTCGTTCTGGCGCTGCTGGCCATCGTGATCGTGCGCTACAACCGCAGCGCCAATCCGACGCCCGCCACCTTCACGCACAACTCGCCGCTCGAGGTCACCTGGACGCTTGTCCCGATCCTGATCCTGGTGTTCATCGGCGCGTTCTCGCTGCCGGTCCTGTTCAAGCAGCAGGAAATCCCCGTCGCCGACGTCACCATCAAGGCGACCGGCAAGCAGTGGTACTGGACCTACGAATACCCGGACCACGAGTTCGAGTTCGACAGCTACATGATCGGCGCGCCGGCGACCGGCGGGGATTTCCGCCTCACGCCCGAGGTCGAGGCGCAACTGATCGAGGCCGGCTACAGCCGCGAACACTTCCTGCTGGCGACCGACACCGCGATGGTCGTGCCCGTCGGCAAGACGATCGTCGTGCAAGTGACGGCCGCGGATGTGATCCATTCGTGGAAGGTCCCCGCCTTCGGCGTGATGCAGGACGGCGTTCCCGGCCGGCTCGCGCAGCTTTGGTTCAAGGCCGAGCACGAAGGGATTTACTTCGGCCAATGCTCCGAACTCTGCGGGATTGCGCATGCCTACATGCCGATCACCGTGAAGGTGGTCAGCGAAGAGGCGTATGCGGCCTGGCTTGAAGAGGCTGTTGCCGAGTATGCGGGCGATCCCGCGACGCTGCCTGCGCGCCGCGTGGCCGCGGCCGACTAGGCGGCTGCGATGACCGATATCCGCGTCTCTGCCGTCGGCGAGCCCGAGGCCAGCTTCGGCGACTATGTGGCGCTGCTGAAGCCGCGGGTCATGTCGCTGGTGGTGTTCACCGCGGCGGTCGGGCTGCTGGCGGCGCCCGTGTCGCTGCACCCGGTGGAGGCGTTGGCGGCGATCCTATTCGTGGCGCTCGGCGCGGGCGCATCCGGCGCGTTGAACATGTGGTGGGACGCGGATATCGACGCGGCGATGCGCCGGACGCGCAGCCGGCCGGTGCCGGCCGGTCGCGTGGCGCCCGGCGAGGCGATGGCGATCGGGCTGGCGCTGTCGGGCATCGCGGTGGTGATGCTCGGGCTGGCGGCAAACTGGTTCGCGGCCGGGTTTCTCGCCTTCACGATCTTTTTCTACGTGGTCGTCTACACGATGTGGCTGAAGCGGGCGACACCACAGAACATCGTGATCGGCGGGGCTGCGGGGGCCTTTCCGCCCATGGTGGGCTGGGCCTGCGCCACCGGCGGCGTCGCGGTCGAGGCCGTGGCGATGTTCCTCGTGATCTTCATGTGGACACCGCCGCATTTCTGGGCGCTGGCGCTGTTCACCAAGGGCGACTACGCGGCCGCGGGCGTGCCGATGCTAAACGTCACGCATGGCCGGCGCGCGACGCGGAACCACATCCTCGGCTACACGCTGGCGCTGGCGCCGGTGGCGATCGGTGCGGCCTTCACGGGCATCGGCGGGCCGCTCTACCTCGCGGTTGCCCTCGTGCTGAACGCGGTATTCGTCGCCGGGGCGGTCCGTGTCTGGCGGCGGTCGGATGCGGACAGCGAAGCCGACGGCCACCTCGCCGAGCGGCGGTTCTTCCGCTTTTCGCTGAGCTATCTGTTCCTGCATTTCGGGGCGATCCTCGCAGAGACCGCGCTGGCGCCCTTCGGCCTCGGGGGGTGGTAGGATGGCGTTCCGGCCAGATCACGAACTGCACCGGCGGCGGTTCGGCCGCAACCTTGGCCTTCTTGCCGTGCTGGCGGCGTTTGTCGCCTTGGTGTTCGGCCTGACGGTGGTGAAGGTGTCGAACGGTCATCCGATGCAGGCATTCGACCATGTCGTGCGGCCCGAACTGGCCCGGGGGGGCGGGTCGTGACCGCGCGCACCCGCACCTTGCTGCAGCTGGTCGGCGTCGCCGTCCTGATGGGATCGCTGTCGTTCGCGGCCGTGCCCTTCTACGACTGGTTCTGCCGCGTGACCGGGTTCGCGGGCACCACCGCGCGGGCCTCCGCGGCGCCGGATACTGTGCTGGACCGCACCCTGTCGGTCCGCTTCGACGCCTCGCTGGCCGCCGAAATGCCGTGGCGCTTCCGCCCCCTCCAGCGCGAGATGACGCTGCGCATCGGCGAGGTGGGCCTTGCGTTCTACGAGGCCTACAACCCGACCGACAAGCCCGTGGCGGGCATCGCCAGCTACAACGTCACGCCTGATGCCGCCGGCGGATACTTCACCAAGATCGACTGCTTCTGCTTCGAGATGCAGGTCCTCCAGCCCGGCGAGCGCGTCGAGATGCCGGTGACCTTCTATGTCGATCCCGCCATTGTCACCGACCGCGAGGGCAGGTTCCTCCGGCAGCTGACGCTGTCCTACACCTTCCACCTGGCGCCGCTGCCGGAAGAGCACGCGGGGCTTGCCGCCCCGACCGCGGCCAACTGACGACACGAGGGAACCGGAACCATGGCCTCTGGCAAGCAACACGACTACCACATCCTGCAGCCGTCGATCTGGCCCTTCCTGGGCGCGGTCGGCGGGTTTGTCATGCTGTTCGGCGCCGTCCTGTGGATGAAGGACATCACGCCCTTCATGTTCCTCGCGGGGCTTGCGGTCGTTCTCTACGTCATGTTCGCATGGTGGTCCGACGTGGTGGCGGAAAGCCGGGCGGGCGATCACACGCCGGTGGTGCGCATCGGCCTGCGCTACGGGTTCATCCTGTTCATCATGTCGGAAGTGATGTTCTTCGCGGCGTGGTTCTGGAGCTTTTTCAAGCACGCGCTCTACCCCATGCACCCCGACGGGATCAGCCCGATGGCCGACGGGGTCTGGCCGCCAGCGGGCATCGAGACCTTCGATCCCTGGCACCTGCCGCTGATCAACACGCTGATCCTCTTGTGCTCGGGCATGGCCGCGACCTGGGCGCACCATGCGCTGGTGCACGAGAACAACCGGAAGGACCTGCAGAACGGCCTGATCCTGGCCATCCTGCTGGGTCTCTTCTTCACCGTGCTTCAGGCCTACGAATACAGCCACGCGGCCTTCGGCTTTGCGGGCAACATCTACGGCGCCAACTTCTTCATGGCGACCGGGTTCCACGGGGCGCATGTCATTATCGGCACGATCTTCCTGACGGTCTGCCTGGTGCGCGCCTATCGGGGCCACTTCACCCCCGACAAGCACGTCGGGTTCGAGGCGGCAGCGTGGTACTGGCACTTCGTCGATGTGGTCTGGCTGTTCCTCTTTGCCGCAATCTACGTCTGGGGCCGCTGATCCCCGGCTGACCCACTGTCGCGCGGGCCGCCGACGCGGCCCGCGCCGTCCATTCCGGGGGCCTCGATGCGCCGCCTGATCTTTCCGCTTCTTCTCGGCCTCGCCGGCGCGGCCGTGCTGATCGGCCTCGGCCTGTGGCAGCTGCAGCGTCTGGCCTGGAAGGAGGCGGTCCTTGCCGACATTTTGGCCCGGATCGCCGCCACGCCGGGGCCGTTGCCCGCGACGCCCGAACGGGATGCGGACCGGTACCGTCCGGTCGCCGTGACGGGGCGGTTCACGGGCGACGACATCCGGGTTCTGGTCTCGCAGAAGGGGGCGGGGGCGGGCTACCGCGTGGTCGCGGGGTTCGAGACGGCCGAGGGGCGGCGGATCCTCGTGGACCGCGGCTTCCTGCGCGAGGCGCTGCGCGCGGGCCTTCCGCCGGCCGAAGGCCCGGCCGCCGTCACCGGCAACTTGCACTGGCCCGACGAGGTGGACCGCTTCACCCCGCCGCCAGATGCACGGACCGGCATCTGGTTCGCCCGCGACCTGCCGGCGATGGCCGCGGTCCTGCGCGCCGAGCCCGTTCTCATCGTCGCGCGCCGCGTCGATCCGGCCGATCCGGTCGTGACGCCCTTGCCGCTCGACACCGCCGGGATCCCGAACGACCACTTCGGCTATGCGGTGACGTGGTTCGGGCTGGCGGCCGTCTGGGCGGGGATGACAGCGTTCCTCGTCTGGCGTATTGCGCGGCGGACGGCGTAGGGAGGCGCGATGCGCTACATCTCGACCCGCGGGGCGGCGCCCGCGCTCGGCTTTGCCGAGGCGATGATGGCTGGCCTCGCGCGCGACGGCGGGCTTTACGTGCCCGAGGCGATGCCGGCGATGACGGCGGCGGACATCGCCGCGCTGGCCGGCCTGCCGTACGAGGAGGTCGCCTTCCGCGTCATGCGCCCCTTCCTCGGCGGGGCGTTCGCGGATGACGACATCCGCGCGCTGATCGCGGCGGCCTATGCAGGCTTCGGCCATCCCGCCCGTGCGCCGCTCGTGCAGATCGCGCCGGGGCATTTCCTGTGCGAACTGTTCCACGGGCCGACGCTGGCCTTCAAGGACTTCGCGATGCAGCTGATCGGCCGGCTGATCGCGGCGCAGCTCGCGCGGTCGGGCCGGCGCATCACCATCGTCGGCGCGACCTCGGGCGACACCGGGTCCGCGGCGATCGAGGCCTTCCGAGGCCTGCCGGGCGTCGATGTGTTCATCCTCTTTCCGCAGGGCCGCGTGTCGGACGTGCAGCGGCGGCAGATGACCACGCCCGCGGAACCGAACGTCCACGCCCTGGCGATCGAGGGCGACTTCGACGCCGCGCAGGCGCGCGTGAAGGACATGTTCAACGACCATGCCTTCCGCGACGCGATGGGGCTGGCGGCGGTCAACTCGATCAACTGGGCGCGGGTGCTGGCGCAGACGGTCTATTACTTCGCCGCCGCCGTTGCGCTTGGCGCGCCGCACCGGGCGGTGTCGTTCACCGTGCCGACCGGCAACTTCGGCGACATCTACGCCGGTCACGTCGCGCGGGCGATGGGGCTGCCGGTCGCGCGTCTTGTGATCGCGACGAACCAGAACGACATCCTGCATCGCGCGCTGAGCACCGGCCTCTATGCGACCGAGGCAGTGCGCCCCTCGATCAGCCCGTCGATGGACATCCAGATATCGTCAAACTTCGAGCGCGCGCTGTTCGATGCCCTGGGGCGCGACGGGGCGGCGGTCGCGGCGCTGATGGACGAGCTGAAGCGGACCGGCCGCTTCGCAATCCCGCCGGGCGCGCTGCAGGCGCTGCGCGCGGGGTTCGCCTCGGGCCGGGCGTCCGAAGCCGAGACGCGCGCGACGATCGCGCGGACCTGGGCCGAGGCGGGCGAACTTCTCTGCCCCCACACCGCGGTCGGGGTCCATGTTGCCGGCGCGCATGCCGGCCCCACGCCGATGGTGACGCTGGCGACCGCGCACCCCGCGAAGTTTCCCGATGCGGTCGAGGCCGCCACCGGCATCCGCCCCGCGTTGCCCGCCCGGATGGCCGGCCTTTTCGACCGGCCCGAGCGCGTGACGCGCGTGCCCGACAATCTTGCCGCCATCCAGTCCCTGATCCGAGAGCGCACCGGACGATGATCCGCACCGCCACCCTGCCGAACGGCTTCCGCATCGTTACCGACGCAATGCCCGGCCTGGCCTCGGCCGCGGTCGGCGTCTGGGTCAGCGCCGGCGCGCGGCACGAAGGTGCGGACCAGACCGGGATCGCGCATTTCCTCGAACATATGGCGTTCAAGGGCACCGCGACCCGCAGCGCCCGGCAGATCGCCGAGGCCATCGAGGACGTCGGCGGCTACATCAACGCCTACACGTCGCGCGAGGCGACGGCCTACTACGCCCGTGTCCTCGCGCCGGACGTGCCGCTGGCGCTCGACGTGATCGCCGACATCGTGCTGAACCCCGCCTTCGACCCTGCCGAGATCGAGACCGAACGCCACGTCATCCTGCAGGAGATCGGGCAGGCGCTGGACACGCCCGATGACGTGATCTTCGACTGGCTGCAGGAGGTGGCCTTTCCCGACCAGCCGATGGGCCGGCCGATCCTCGGCCCGGCCGACCGGGTGCGCCGCTATGGCGCAACCGATTTCCGGCGGTTTGTGGCCGATCACTATGCGCCCGCGCAGATGATCCTGTCGGCCGCAGGCGCGGTCGATCACGATGCCGTCGTCGCTGTGGCGGAACGGCTGTTCGGCGGCCTTGCCCCCGCCGCCGCCCCGGCACCAGAACCTGCCCGCTTCGCCGGCGGCGAGCGGCGCGAGATCAAGGATCTCGAACAGGTGCACCTCGCCGTCGCCTTCGAGGCGCCGGGCTGGCGCGACCCTTCTGTGCATGTCGCGCAGGTCTATGCCACGGCGCTCGGCGGCGGCATGTCCTCGCGCCTCTTCCAGCGCATCCGCGAGGAACGGGGCCTGTGCTATTCCATCTTCGCGCAGGCGCAGGCGCACGAGGACACCGGGCTGATCACGCTCTATGCCGGCACGGGCGAAGACGAGGTGGCGGAACTCGCCGCCCTGACGGTCGAGGAACTGCGCCGCGCTGCCGACGACCTTGGCGATGCCGAGGTGGCCCGCGCGAAGGCGCAGCTGCGCGCCGGCCTGCTGATGGGGCAGGAAAGCCCCTCGAACCGGGCCGAGCGCGCGGCCCGCCTCCTCGCGATCTGGGGCCGTGTGCCCGAGGTGGCCGAAACGGCCGCGCAGATCGCGGCGGTGACCGCTGCCGACACCCGCGCCTTTGCGGCGCGCCTGATCGAGAGGGCGCCCGCGCTGGCGCTCTACGGGCCCGCGGGTGCCGCGCCGGGGATGGACGCGCTGCGCGCGCGGCTGGCCGCCTGACGGCGATGTTCTGGCGCCGGCCGAGGCCGCGGATCGAGACCGGGCGGATGACGCTCCGCCTGCCCGAACATACCGACTACCGCGCCTGGACGGGCCTGCGCGCCACCAGCGCCGAATTCCTTAGGCCCTGGGAACCCGTCTGGGCCGACGACCACCTCAGCCGCCGCGCCTTCACCACGCGCGTCTACTGGTCGGCGCGGGCCGAGGCGCAGGGGGTGGCGCTGCCGCTGTTGCTGGTGCGGCGGCAGGACGGCGCGGTGATGGGGGCGATCACGCTCGACAACATCCGCCGCGGCCCCGCCCAGGCCGGCACGCTCGGCTACTGGATCGGCGAGACCTACGCACGCCAGGGCTACATGCGCGAGGCGATCACGGCGGTCGTGCACCACGCCTTCACCGCGCTCGATCTCAGCCGGATCGAGGCCGCCTGCCTGCCCGAGAACGTCGCATCCCGCGGCGTTCTGGAAAAGTGCGGGTTCAAGTACGAAGGCGTCGCGCAAAGCTATCTTCAGATCGCGGGACGCTGGCGCAACCACGTTCTCTACGCGATCCTGCGCGCCGACCGGCGCGGGCGGACCGAGGCCGCCTGACGCGGCCGCCGATCACCGATCCGCGAGCCGGGCCGGCTGGCGCGTGACGCGCCGGCCTCGGCGTCTAGACTGCCGTAGAGGAGGTGCCCGCGATGATCCGTCTCGCGCTTGCCCTTGCAGTCGCCCTCGCGGCCGCCCCCGCCGGCGCGCGGGACCGCATCCCGTCGCACTGCCACGCGATCGCCGCCGCGCCGGGGATCGCGGATCTGCACCGCGCCTCGTTCGGCGCGCCGCCGGCCGAGGACCGGGTTCGGATCCGGTTCATCGATCACGCGATGTTCCTGATCGAGACGCCGGGCGGCCTCAGCGCCGTGACCGACTACGCCGGCTTCATCGGCGCCACGGATGCCGCGCCGACAGTCGTGACGATGAACAACGCGCACCGGACGCACTGGACCGACCGCCCCGATCCTCGGATCCCGCATGTCCTGAAAGGCTGGGCCGAGAACGGCGCGGCGGCCGCCCACCACCTCGACCTCGGCGAGATGCTGGTGCGCAACGTGACCACAGACGTGCGGCCCCGGGGGGACGGGACGGTGGCGCGGAAAGACGGGAACTCGATCTTCGTCTTCGAGGTCGCGGGCCTGTGCATCGGGCATCTGGGGCACCTGCATCACGAACCGAGCGAGGACCAGTATGCCGCGATCGGCCGGCTGGACGTCGTGATGGCCCCGGTGGACGGCGGCTATACGGTGGGGCTCGACACGATGCAGGCGGTGGTGGCCCGGCTGCGCTCGTCGGTGGTGTTGCCGATGCACTGGTTCTCGGACGCTTCGCTTGCGGCGTTCCTCGCGCGCATGGACGGCGCGTTCGACATCGTGCGGCTCGAGGACAGCGCGATCGAACTGTCGCGGCACACGCTGCCCCGGCAGCCGACCATCATCGTCCTCGAACCGCGCTTCCTGCCGTGACCTTGCACGCGGCATCGGGGCGTGGCACGCCCGCGGCATGCTGAATCCGGCCGATCCCGCCTTCCTCGACCGCCTCGCCCAGGTCTTGCCGCCCGGCGCGCTGCGGGCACCCGAACCCCGGCATCGCGAGGAACCGCGGGGACGCTGGCGCACGGCTGCGGCGGCCGTGGCCCTGCCGGCCAGCACGGCCGAGGTCGGGGCAATCGTCGCCGCCTGCGCGGCCGCGCGGGTGGGGCTCGTGCCCTGGGGCGGGGGAACGGGTCTCGTCGGCGGCCAGATCGCCCCGGGCGACCGGCCCATGCTGCTTCTGTCGCTCGAACGGATGCGGGCGGTTCGGTCGGTCGACCCGGCCGACCGGACGATGACGGTCGAGGCAGGCGTCACGCTGGCAGAGGCGCAGGCGGCGGCGGAGGCGGCCGGGCGCCTCTTTCCCCTGTCGATCGCGTCGCAGGGAACGGCCACGGTCGGCGGCGCGCTGGCGACCAATGCGGGCGGGGTAAACGTCCTGCGCTGGGGCAACGCGCGCGACCTTTGCCTCGGGGTCGAGGCGGTGATGGCGGACGGGACAGTGTGGAACGGCCTGAAGCGGCTGCGGAAGGACAACGCAGGCTATGACCTGCGCGACCTGCTGATCGGGTCGGAAGGGACGCTGGCGGTGATCACCGCCGCCGTCCTGCGGCTGCACCCGCGCCCGGCGGCGACCGGGTCCGCACTCTTCGCCCTGCGCGATCCGGCGGCGGCGCTGGACCTTCTGGCGCTGGCGGACGAGGTCGCCGGGGGCTGCGTGTCGGCGTTCGAGCTGATGCATCGGACGGGGTTCGACTTCATCGCGGCAACGATACCCGACCTGCGACCGCCGCTCGCGCCCATGCCGGCTTGGTCGGCCCTCGTCGAGCTCGGCCTGCCCGCGGGGCTCGACCCGCAGGGGGTGCTGGCCGACCTCTTCGCCCGGGCCGAAGCGGCGGGCCTCTGCCGCGACGGGGTGATCGCGGCATCCGGGGCGCAGCGTGCTGCGCTGTGGGCGCTACGCGAGGCGATCCCCGAGGCGAACCGGCGGATCGGCGCGGTGTCGTCCCACGACATCAGCGTGCCGCTTTCGGCGATCCCGGCGTTCATCGACCGCGCAGGCCGCGCGCTGGAGGCGATCGGGGCGTTCCGCGTCAACTGCTTCGGCCATGTCGGCGACGGGAACCTGCATTACAACGTCTTTCCGATGCCCGGCCGCAGCAGGGCCGATCACGAACACCAGCGCGAGGCGGTCAAGGCCTGCATCCACCAGCTGGTGCACGACCTTGGCGGATCGGTCGCTGCGGAACACGGGATCGGACGTCTCAAGACAACCGACCTCTTGCGCTACGGCGATCCGGCGAAAGTGGCTGCCATGCGCGCGGTCAAGGCGGCGCTCGACCCGGCCGGTATCCTCAATCCGGGCGCGGTGCTGGCGTTGACCGAGCCATGACTGGACAGCCCGCGCCGGCATTCTAGCTGCGCTTACAGAGGTCTCCATGCGCAGCGCAATCGCCCTGATCCTTCTCTTTGCCGCAACCCCGGCGCGAGCCGAACTGGTCGAGCTGTTTCCGACCAACAAGCGTGCGGCGGACGGCAGCTTCGCCGCCGTGCTCGACGTCTGGCGCGACCGGCGGACGGTGGTCGAGTTCCGGTCCGACCGGGCCGAGATCGACGCCCGCACGGTCGTTGACCGTCGCGCCGCGACCGCCTTCGTCACGCGGACCTTTGCGCTGACGCAAGCCGACCGGGTGGCGTGGTGCCCGAACGGTGTGATCGGCGTGGCTTGCGACTGGCCGACGACAGGGCGCTGAGGCGCGGGGCGCCGAGCGATCGCTCTGGACCCGCGGCGCGGTCACGATAGACTGACGCTGGAGGTGGCGATGCGACTGGTCCTTGCGGTGGCACTTGCGGCGGCGGCCGCGCCGGCGACGGCTGGGGTCTACGAGCTCTTCCCGACCAACAAGCGGTCGGCTGACGGAAGCTATCGCCCCGTGCTGGAGGTCTGGCGCGACAGACGCGGGATCATCGAGCTGCGTGCCGACCGGGGCGAGATCGCGCCGCGCGCGGTGGCGGACGGTCCCGCGGCGATCGCGGCGGTGGTGCAGCACTTCCGCCTGTCGCCGCAGCGTGACCGCGTGGTGTTCTGCCCCAACGGCTTTGCCGGGGTCGCCTGCCACTGGCCGACCGACCGCGACGACGATGCGCCCTGGAGCGTCGGGCGCATCCATACATGGCCCTGACGGCCGCGGCGGCGCGCGGCCCGCAAGGCGGCGGCGCGGGCTGATGGCGCGCCGTGTGGGTCATCAGGTCGGCGCGGCGCTGCAGCTTCGGCAGGGCCTGCGCCTGACGCCCGCGTTGCGCCAGCAGATTGCCGTCCTGCGGATGACGGCGGCCGAGCTTTCGGCGCATCTCGACGGTGTGGCGCGAACGAACCGCTGGCTGGACCTGCGCCGTCCTGCCGCGGCGGCACCTCCGGCCATGGGCGACGTCGCGGCGGGCCGGCCCAGCCTTTACGGCCATGTCGCGGCAGCGATCGACGCCGCGTTTCCGGATCCCGCCGCGCGGCGGATCGCGCTGGCTTTCGCCGACGTTCTGGCGCCCTCGGGCTGGCTCGCGGCGGATGTGCCGGCCGTGGCGGCCGCCGTCGGCGTCTCTGCCGGGGCAGCTGCGGCCGTGCTGACGCGGCTGCAGCGGATCGGGCCCGCCGGCCTCTTCGCCCGCAACCTGGCCGAGTGCCTGTCGTTGCAGGCCGACGATGCCGGGCTGCTGGACCCGCCGATGCGGGCGGTCCTTGCGCGGCTCGACCTGGTGGCGGCGGGCGACATGGGCGCGCTGGCTGCCGCGGCCGGCCTGTCGCCGGCGGTCGCGGCCGCGCGGGTCGCTGCGCTGCGCGGCTTCGACCCCAAGCCCGGCGCGCAGTTCGATCCCGCCCCGCCGGCCGCGCCGCCGGATCTGGCGGTGCGGCTTGCGCCCGACGGCACCGTGATCGCCGAAGACGGGGGAGAGGTGCCGATGGTCGCGTTGCGGCCCGGCGGCGACGCGCGCGACCCCGACTGGGTTGCGGCCCGGGCGCTGGTGTCCGCTGTGGCCCGGCGGGGGGCGACGCTGCGCGCGGTGGCCGCGCACGTGCTGCGCCATCAGGCGGCCGCGGTCGCGGCTGGGCCGGGCGCGTTGCGGCCGTTGACGCGAGCCGAGGTCGCCGCCGCGCTCGGCCTGTCGGAAAGCACGGTCAGCCGTGCCGTGGCCGGCACGACCGTGGCGGCACCCTGGGGCACCCGGCCGCTGGCCGATTGGTTCGCGGCCCCGCTCGGCCGGGGCGGCGCCTCTGGCGCAGGGGCACGCGCCGCGCTGCGCCGGATCGTCGCAGACGAGGATCCGCGCGCGCCCCTGTCGGACGAGGCGCTGGCCGCGCGGCTGCGGGCCGAGGGCTTTCCGGCGGCGCGGCGGACGGTGGCGAAATACCGAGCCGCCCTGGGCCTGCCCCCGGCCACGCGTCGCCGCCGCCGTCAGCCGTAGTGCGCGACCGGCGTTCCGGCGAGGGCGGCCATGTTCAGAAGGCCCCGCGCCGTGACGCCCGGCGTGACGATATGCGCCCGGTTGCCCATCCCCATCAGGATCGGGCCGACTTCCAGCCCGCCCGCCCGCATCTTCAGGATGTTGCGCACCGCGCTGGCAGTTTCGGCATCCGAGAACACCAGCGCATTCGCCGCCCCCGCCATGCGCGAGCGCGGAAAGATGCGCAGCCGCAGGTCGGGGTCGAGGGCCGCGTCGATCGTCATCTCACCCTCGTAGGCGAAGTCGGCTTCGCGGGCGTCCAGCAGCTCCAGCGCCCTGCGCATCCGCCGGGCGGACGCGGTGTCGAGGTTGCCGAACTGCGAGTTGGAACACAGCGCCACCTGCGGCGTGATGCCAAAGCGGCGGACATGCCGCGCGGTGCCGATTGCGATCTCGGCCACTTGTTCGGGCGTGGGGTCGGGGTGCACCTGCGTGTCGGCGATGAAGATCGGCCCCTCGTCCTGGATGATCAGGCTGAGCGCCCCCACGGGGTGCAACCCGCCGCGCGCCAGCACCTGCCGCACATAGCCGAGGTGCCACAGATACTGGCCGAAGGTGCCGCAGATCATCGTGTCGGCCTCGCCCCGGTGCACCATGATCGCGGCGATCGCGGTGGTGTTGGTGCGCATCACCGTGCGGGCGATATCGGGCGTCACGCCGCGCCGGTCCATCAGCGCGTGATAGGTTTCCCAGTAGTCGCGGTAACGGCGGTCGCTTTCGGGGTTCACCAGCTCGAAGTCCCGATCGGGGCGGATCGGCAGCCCCGCGCGTTCGGTCCGCTGCGCGATGACCTCGGGCCGGCCGATCAGGATCGGCACCTCGTTCGTTTCCTCGAGAACCGCGTGGGCGGCGCGCAGCACCCGTTCGTCCTCGCCCTCGGCGAACACGATCCGGCGCGAGGCGGCTTTGGACGCCTCGAACACCGGCCGCATGATGAGGGCCGTGCGGAACACCGACCCGTCCAGCCGCTGCTTGTAGCCCGCGATGTCGGCGATCGGCCGGGTCGCCACGCCCGAGTCCATCGCCGCGCGCGCCACGGCGCTGGCGACCACGCCCATCAGGCGGGGATCGAAGGGTTTGGGGATCAGGTAGTCGGCGCCGAAGCTCATCCGTTCGCCCTGATAGGCGGCCGCGGCCTCGGCGCTGGTGGTGGCGCGGGCGAGCGCCGCAATCCCCTCGATGCACGCGAGCTTCATCGCCTCGTTGATCTCGGTCGCGCCGACGTCCAGCGCGCCGCGGAAGATGAAGGGAAAGCACAGGACGTTGTTGACCTGGTTGGGGTAGTCCGACCTGCCGGTGGCGATGATCGCATCCGGCGCCGCGGCGCGCGCCTCCTCCGGCATGATCTCGGGCGTGGGGTTGGCCAGCGCGAAGATGATGGGGCGCGGCGCCATCCGGCGCACCATGTCGGCCGTCAGCACGCGCGGACCCGAGAGGCCGAGGAACAGATCCGCCCCGTCGATCACCTCGGCCAGCGTCCGCGGCCCGCTCGGTTGCGCGAAGGCCGCCTTCTGCGGCGTCATGTCGGTCTCGCGCCCTTCGTGCACCAGGCCGTGCAGATCGCACAGCCAGATGTTGTCCCGCCGCACGCCGAGCGTCACCAGCATCTCGAGGCAGGCGATCCCGGCGGCCCCCCCGCCGGTCGAGACGACCTTGATGTTACCCCAGGCCTTGCCTGCGACATGCAACGCGTTGGTCGCCGCCGCGCCGACCACGATCGCGGTGCCGTGCTGGTCGTCGTGAAACACGGGGATCTTCATCCGCTCGCGGCAGAGGCGCTCGACGATGAAGCAGTCGGGCGCCTTGATGTCCTCGAGGTTGATCGCGCCGAAGGTGGGTTCCAGCGCGCAGACGATATCGGCCAGCCGTTCGGGGTCGGGTTCGTTCACCTCGATGTCGAAGCAGTCGATGTTGGCGAACTTCTTGAAGAGGACGGCCTTGCCTTCCATCACCGGCTTCGACGCCAGCGCCCCGATGTTGCCGAGGCCGAGCACGGCCGTTCCGTTCGACACCACCGCCACGAGGTTCCCGCGGGTGGTGTAGCGGGCCGCCGCGGCGGGCTCGGCCCTGATCTCGAGACAGGCTTCGGCCACGCCGGGGCTGTAGGCGCGCGACAGGTCGCGGCCGTTCGCCAGCGGCTTGGTCGCACGGATTTCGAGCTTTCCGGGCCGCGGATGTTCGTGATAGTCGAGCGCCGCCTGCCGGGCGTTGTCCTGCCGCGCCTCTTCCATGCCTGCCTCCGCCCCGCATTTCCAGCGTCGAACTCTCGCCGCGCCGCGCGGTTTACGCTGCGGCGCGCCCGCCCTCAACCCTGCCGGCCTTGCAACCTGCCCGGCGCCGCCGCAGTGTCGAGGAGGACGGAGGATTTGCGATGCAGCCTGACGAAAGCCTGGTCGCGGCAGCCGCCCGCGTTCGCCCGAACGCCTGGGCGCCCTATTCCCGCTTCAAGGTCGGCGCGGCGATCCGCGCCGCCTCGGGCGCGGTCTACACCGGCGTGAATGTCGAGAATGTCGCCTTCCCGCAGGGCACCTGCGCCGAGGCGGGGGCGATCGCGGCGATGGTCGCGGCGGGCGAGACGCGGATCGCGGCCGTGGCCGTCATCGCGGATGCGCCGGCGCCGGTCCCGTGCTGCGGCGGCTGCCGGCAGAAGCTGGCGGAATTCGCGGCCCCCGACGTTCCGGTGACGCTGGCCACCACGGCGGGCGCTCGGGCGGTGACGACCGTGGGCGCGATGCTGCCCGGCGCCTTCGATTCCAGCTTCATGCCCGCCGGCTGACCATGGACGCGCGGCAGGTGATCGAGGCGGTGCGCGACCGTCGGCCTGTGCCCGCCGGCGGGATCGCCTGGTTCGCGCAGGGCCTGGCCACCGGCGCGGTCACCGATGCGCAGGCGGGCGCCTTCGCCATGGCCGTGCTGCTGAACGGCCTTGCGTTCGACGACCGGGTGGCGCTGACGCGGGCGATGCGCGATTCGGGCGACGTGCTGGCCTGGCCGGACGCGCCCGTTCCCGTGGTGGACAAGCATTCGACGGGCGGGATCGGCGATTCGATCTCGCTGATCCTTGCGCCCGCGCTGGCGGCCTGCGGCGTCTGGGTGCCGATGGTGTCGGGCCGGGGCCTTGGCCACACCGGCGGGACGCTCGACAAGCTCGAGGCGATCCCGGGCTATCGGGTGGCGGCGGACGCGGCGCGGCTGCGCAGGGTGGTGGCGGATGTCGGCTGCGCCATCGTCGGTGCGACCGGGCGGATCGCGCCGGCGGACCGGCGGCTCTATGCCATCCGCGACGTGACGGGCACGGTCGAGTCGATCGACCTGATCACGGCGTCGATCCTGTCGAAAAAGCTTGCGGCGGGGCTGCAGGCGCTGGTCCTCGACGTGAAGGTGGGGTCGGGCGCCTTCCTGCCCTCGCGCGAGGCGGCGCGCGCGCTGGCCGGCAGCCTCGTGGACGTGGCCAACGGCGCAGGTTGCCGCACGGCGGCGCTGATCACCGACATGGACCGGCCCCTGGCCCGCTGCGCGGGCAATGGGCTCGAGGTGGCCGAGGTCATGGGCGTGCTGACCGGTTCGGCACCGCAGCCGCGTCTGCACGACCTGACCGTCGCCCTCGGGGCCGAGGTGCTGGCGCTGGCCGGCATCGACGACGGCCGGGCGCGCGTGGCCGGGGCGATCGCCTCGGGCGCGGCGGCGGAGCGGTTCGGCCGGATGGTCGCCGCGCTCGGCGGCCCGGCGGATTTCGCGGACCGCTGGCCCGCGCACCTCGCCCCCGCGCCGGTGGTGCAGGACGTGTATCCGGCCGCCGCCGGCAGGGTGGCGCGGATCGACACGCGCGCCGTGGGGCTGGCGGTCGTCGCCCTGGGCGGCGGGCGTCAGCGCGAGGGCGATGCGGTGGACCCGCGCGTGGGCTTCTCGCAGCTTGCCGCCCCCGGGGATGCTGTCGGTCCGGGGGCGCCGCTCGCGCGCGTGCACGCGGCGGACCGGGACGCGGCGGACCGCGCGGCGGCGGCGCTGCGGGCGGCCTATGTGCTGGGCGATCCCCCGCCGCCCGCCCTGCTGGTGCAGGAGCGGATCGGATGAATCGCCGCGCCTTCCTGATCGTCATGGATTCGGTCGGCTGCGGCGGCGCGCCGGATGCCGCGGCCTATGACGACGACGGCGCGAACACGCTCGCCCACATCGCCGCGGCGCGCGCCGCCGCCGGGCGGCCGCTGGCTCTGCCGGTGCTTGACGGCCTCGGCCTGTCGGCGGCGGTCGCGGCGGCGTCCGGCGCGGCGATGCCCGGTCTCGGCGCCGCGCCGAAGGGACGGTGGGGGGCGGCCACCGAGGTGTCGAAGGGCAAGGACACGCCCTCGGGCCACTGGGAGCTGGCCGGCGTGCCGGTGCCCTGGGACTGGACCTATTTTCCGAGGACCGATCCCGCCTTCCCGCCCGACCTGATGGCCGAGATCGCGGCGCGCGCGGGCACGGCCGGCACGCTTGGCAATACCCACGCCTCGGGGACCGAGATCGTCGCGCGGCTGGGGGCGGAACACCTGCGGACCGGCTGGCCGATCGTCTACACCTCGGCCGACAGCGTCCTCCAGATCGCCGCGCACGAGGGTTCCTTCGGCCTCGACCGGCTGATCGCACTGTGCGAAGGCCTGGCGCCGCGGCTGCACGCGATGCGGGTGGGCCGCGTCATCGCCCGGCCCTTCACGGGCCAGCCCGGCGCCTTCCGCCGCACCGGCAACCGGCGCGACTTCGCGCTGCCCCCGCCCGCGCCGACGCTTCTGGACGTGGCGCAGGCCGCCGGGCGGCCGACCCACGCGGTCGGCAAGATCGGCGACATCTTCAGCCACCGCGGCATCGGCCGGCTGTGGCAGGGCGAAAACGATCTGGCGCTTTCCGGACACCTGCTGGCGCTGGCGGAGGCTGCCGAGGACGGATCCCTGACCTTTGCCAATTTCGTCGAGTTCGACAGTCTCTACGGCCACCGACGCGACCCGATGGGTTACGCCGCCGCGCTGGAATGGTTCGACGGCGCGGCGGGCGCGGTCCTCGCCCGTCTGCGCGCGGGCGACCTTGCCATCTTCACCGCCGACCACGGCAACGACCCGACCTGGGCCGGGACCGAGCACACGCGCGAGCGGGTCCCGGTGCTGATCCACGGCGCGGGCGCTGGCGCGCTGCCGCCCATGCGCTTCGCCGACGTCGCCGCGACCGTCGCCGCCTGGCTCGGCATCCCCAACCCCGGACCGGGAAGGACCGTCCTGTGATCCCGAAGATCGAGCTTCACCTGCACCTCGAGGGTGCCGCGCCACCCGCCTTCGTGCGCGGCCTTGCGCGCGAAAAGGGCATCGACATCGGCGGCATCTTCGATGACCGCGGCAACTATGTCTTTCGCGACTTCGGGCATTTCCTGAAGGTCTACGAGGCCGCAACCAGCGTCCTGACCACGCCCGCCGACTATGCCCGCCTGACGCGCGCGGTGCTGGAGGAAAGTGCGGCATCCGGCGTCGTCTATACCGAGGCATTCCTCAGCCCCGACTTCTGCGGCGGGCGCGATCTTGCCGCCTGGCGCGACTATGTCGCCGCGATCGAGGAGGCCGCCGCACCGTTCGACGGCACGATCACGATGCGCGGCATCGTCACCTGCATCCGCCACTTCGGCCCCGAAAAGGCGCGGCAGACGGCACGCTGCGCGGCCGAGACGGCAGGGGGGTTCATCACCGGCTTCGGCATCGCGGGGGACGAACGCGCTGGAAAGCCTGCCGATTTCGCCTGGGCCTTCGACTGCGCGCGCGAGGCGGGGCTGGGGCTGACCGCGCATGCCGGCGAATGGGCCGGGCCCGAGTCAGTGCGCGACGCGCTGGCGGCCTTCCGTCCCGGCCGCATCGGCCACGGTGTGCGGGCGATCGAGGATCCTGCGCTCGTCGACCGGCTGGCCGAGGACGGGACGGTGCTGGAGGTCTGCCCCGGATCGAACCTCGCCCTGGGCCTCTACCCCCGCTGGCGCGACCATCCGATCGCGGAGCTCGACCGCCGGGGGGTGCGGGTGACGGTATCCACCGACGACCCGCCCTTCTTCCGCACCACGATGGAGCGCGAGTACGCCCGTCTTGCCGAAGCCTTCGACTGGGACGACGCGCAGTTCGCCCGGCTGAACCGCACCGCGCTTGACGCGGCCTTCTGCGATGCGGATACCCGCGCGCGCATTCTGAAGCGGCTGGGGGGCCGGGCCTGATGGATCACGTCACCGTCGTCGCGCATCCGCTGGTCCAGCACAAGCTGACGATCATGCGGAACCGCGAAACCTCGACCGCGGGCTTCCGGCGGCTCCTGAAGGAGATCAGCCTGCTGCTGGCCTACGAGGTCACGCGCGAACTGGACATGACCACGGTCGAGATCGAGACGCCGCTGTGCCCGATGACCGCGCCGACGTTGGAGGGCAAGAAGCTTGCGCTGATTTCCATCCTGCGGGCGGGCAACGGGCTTCTGGACGGGATCCTGGAGCTGATCCCGGCGGCGCGGGTGGGGTTCATCGGCCTCTACCGCGATCCGGTCACGCTGCAGCCGGTGCAGTATTACTGCAAGGTGCCGGACATGCTGGACAGCCGCATGTGCATCGTCGTGGACCCGATGCTGGCCACCGGCAATTCCTCGGCCGCGGCGGTGTCGCTGCTGAAGGACCGGGGGGCGCGGAACATCCGGTTCCTGTGCCTTCTGGCGGCGCCGGAGGGGATCGCGCGGATGCGTGCCGCGCATCCGGACGTGCCGATCGTCACAGCGGCTGTGGACAGCCATCTGAACGACCATGGATATATTGTGCCGGGGCTAGGGGATGCGGGTGACCGCATGTTCGGCACAAAATAGACCCCTCCCCTCTTTACCCATACTACATCCTGCGGCATGATGCCCTCACGCTACATGGGGGTAGTCATGTTGTTGAAAGCCGCCGCGGTCGCGCTGGTCGCGGCCGCAGGAGTAGTGTTGCCCGCGGCGGCACAGGTTTCCGGTGCCGGCCCGTCCGAGCCGCCGCCGCCGGGGTTCTCGGGCGTTCAGTATGTCGACAGCCGCGGCTGCGCCTATGTGCGGGCGGGCCATGGCGGACAGGTGACCTGGGTGCGCCGCATCGGCACGGACCGGCGGCCGATGTGCGGGCTGCAGCCGACGCGGGTGACGATGGAACGCGCCCGCGCCGCACTGGCGGCCGAGGCGGCGGCACCGGCCGCGCCGCCGGTTGCTGCACCGCCGCCCCCGCCGGTGGCCGCCGCGGCCCCTGCGCCCGCACGGGCTGCGCCGCCGCCCCCCGCGCCGCCCGTCGCGCGCCCCGCGGCGCCGGCACCCGGCTGCCCGGCGCGGGCGCCGGTCGCGCAGCGGTTCGAGCTTGTGGGCGGCGGCAGCGTGGTGCTGTGCCTCGAACCCGGCGTGACGATCAGCGGGGCGCGCCCCGGCGATGCGCCGCGGGCAGGCGCGCCCGGGCCGGGGGCTGCGCTGACGGCACCCCGCGGCGGCATGGCCCCGATGGCGACGGCGGCGGATCCGCGCGTTCCGGCGGTCGTGCTGCCGTCCGGCTACAAGATGGCCTGGCGCGACGACCGGCTGAACCCCCGCCGCGGCGTCGGCACCCCGGACGGCGAGGCGCGGATGCGCGCCATCTGGACCGATACCGTGCCGATGGCGCTGCACGTGGACACGCCGCGCGACGGGTTGATCCCGCCGGTGTTCCGCCCGGTGGAGCCGCGGGTGACGGTCGCGGCGCGCACGCCCGAACCGGCCGCCCCGATGGCCCGGGTGTCCACCCGGACGCCGGTCGCCGCGGCGCCGCTGCCCGTGCCCGCGGGGGCGGCCTGGGTTCAGGTCGGCAGCTTTTCCATGCCGCAGAACGCGCGCAACGCGGAGGCGCGGCTGGCCGCCCTCGGTCTGCCGGTGCGGACGGGGCGGGCGACGGTCCGCGGCACGGCGGTCGAGGTGGTGCGTGCAGGGCCCTTCGCCACGGCGGCGGAAGCGCAGGCGGCGTTGGCGGCGGCGCGCGGCGCCGGGTTCGGGGATGCGATCCTGCGCCGCTGACGGCGCAGGTTGGGGATTGGCAGCGGAGCGGCAGAAATCCGCGGGCCGTGCAGGGAGGCGCCCCGGTCGCATGGCCGGGGCGCCTCGGCCTCAGGCGCTGCAGATCGACTGCAGGCTGATCCAGTCGGCATCCGACAGGATCAGGCGCGGCGTGGCCGGATCTGCCATCGCCGCCATCCGCACCGCCTCGTCCGTGGCCGCGTAGGGGCCGAGGTCAACCCCCGCGGTTGCCGCGCGACGCGCCAGTTCCTGTGGATCGACGGGGGCGGGCGGCAGCGACAGAAGATGCGCGCCATAGCCCGCGACGGCCGAGGGCGGCAGCGTGCCGGTCGCGAGCAGGCGCAACGTGGCCCCAAGCCCGGACCAGCGCAGCACGGGGACCAGCGGGTCCACCGCCTCGGCGCGCAGCCGCGCCGCCAGCAGGTGTGCCGCGGGCAGTTCGGGGGCGTCGGCCATGCCCAGAATCCGCGCATCCAGCACGATGATCTGGCCCGGCAACGGCAGCGCGCCGCCGATCCCTTCGCGGACCACCGCGATCTCGGCCCCGCCGGGCGCGAACAGCCGGTCGGCCAGCCGGCGGGCCGCCCGCAGGCCGGCAGGCCGCGCGCAGGGCGTGCCGGCGACACGGGCGATGTCGGCCAGCACGTCGCGCCCGATCACCGCCCGCGCCGCTGCCGGCAAGACCGAGGCGGTATGCATCGCCAGCGCGTCCGGCAGCCAGAACACCGCCAGCAGCACCGCCGCGCCGACGATGCCTGCGAAGATGCCGAGGCGCAGCCGACCCGGCTTTGGCGCATCGGCCCCGATGGCGGCCCGGACCGTCTCGACCGCCTCGATCATGGGCGCATCGTCGAGTTCCAGCGTCTCGCCCTCGTCCCCGTTGCCAGGGGCGTAGCGGGCCGGCAGGTCGCCGGGGTTGAGCCGCACCACCGCGGGCAGCGACCAGTGCGACAGGGCCGTGCCCGACCGAAGGTCGAGAAAGGTCAGCGAGGCTTCGCCCAGTTGCACGACGACATCGCGCCGCTTCTCGTCCGGGCCCGCGCGCCAGACGCCCGCCGCCTCCAGCCGCAAGTATTTCTTCAGCACCGTCATCGGGAACGCGCCGTCATTGCGGCCGGGCCTGCTCGCTCGCCACGTTGGGCGCAATCTAGCCCGCGAGGCTCGCGGTCACAACGCCTTCGCCCGCGCGCGCAGCTCGAACTTCTGGATCTTGCCGGTCGAGGTCTTGGGCAGGTCCGCGAACACCACGGCCTTCGGCGTCTTGAACCCCGCAAGGCGCGCGCGGGCGAAGGCGATCAGCTCGGCCTCGGTTGCCTGCGCGCCCTCCTTCAGCTCGACGAAGGCGCAGGGCACCTCCCCCCAATGCGGATCGGGCTTTGCCACCACGGCGACCAGCGCCACCGCGGGGTGGTGGGCCAGGACGTTCTCCACCTCGACCGAAGACACGTTCTCGCCGCCCGAGATGATGATGTCCTTCGCCCGGTCCGCGATCTTGATGTAGCCATCGGGCGTGAGGAAGGCGATGTCACCCGAGTGGAACCAGCCCCCGCGGAACGCCTCGGCCGTGGCCTCGGGGTTGCGGTAATAGCCCTTCATCACGCCGTTGCCGCGGTGCATCACCTGCCCGAGGCTCGCCCCGTCGCGCGGCACGGGGCGCAGCGCGTCGTCAAGCACCGTCACATCCTCCATGAACGGCATGGCGACGCCGGTGCGTGCCTTGACAGCGGCACGTTCGTCGGGGGGCAGCGCGTCCCATTCGTCCTTCCAGGTGCATTCGGTCGCTGGCCCGTAGGTTTCGGTGAGGCCATAGACCTGCGTCACGTTGAAGCCGAGCGGCTCGATCGCGGCCAGCGTCGCGGCGGGCGGGGGGGCACCGGCGGTAAATATCTCGACCGTATGGGCGAAGGGCCGCCGGTCGGCGTCCTTGGCGTGGATGATGGTATTCAGCACGATCGGCGCGCCGCCGAAGTGGGTCGCGCCTTCGTCGGCGATGGCCTGATAGATCGCGGCGGCGGTGATGTCGCGGCAGCAGATCACCGTGCCGCCGACGACCGGGATCATCCAGGCGTGGCACCAGCCGTTGCAGTGGAAGAGCGGCACGATCGTGAGGTAGCGGGGGTGCAGCACCATGCGCCAGCTGATGACCTGCCCCATTGCGCTGAGATAGGCCCCCCGGTGGTGATAGACGACGCCCTTGGGCCGGCCCGTGGTGCCCGAGGTATAGTTGAGCGCAAGGCTTTCCCATTCGTCCTGCGGCATGACCCAGGGGAAGGCGGGATCGCCGCGCGCGATCAGGTCCTCGTATTCCGGCCAGTCGCCGCTTGCGGGCAGGCCGGCCTGGTCGTCGGCCACTTCCACCAGCGCAGGCCGCGGACCGGTCATCTGGGCCATCGCCGCCTCGGCCAGCTTCAGGTGGGCGGTGTCGCACAGCAGGACCTTGGCGCAGCCGTGGTCGAGGATGTAGGCCACCGTCGCGACATCGAGCCGGGTGTTGATCGTGTTCAGCACCGCCCCGCAGGCGGGCACGCCGAAATGCGCCTCGACCTGGGCCGGCACGTTCGGCAGGATCGTCGCCACCACGTCGCCCGGTCGCACGCCCATGCCGGCAAGGGCCGAGGCCAGCCGGCTGACCCGCGCATGATATTCGGCATAGCTCCAGCGCAGGCCGCGATAGACCAGCGCCTCGCGTTCCGGCCAGATCCGGGCGGCGCGGTTCAGGTGCGAGAGGGGCGTGAGCGGCACGAAATTCGCTGCCGTGCGCTCCAGCCCCCGTTCGTCCGCCAGCCAGCCCATGCCGCCCCTCCCTTGTCGCTTGCAGTTGCGTATTGTCGCCGTTTATGCGCGAGGTGGGAAGGGTCATGACCACACGCGCAACCATCGCGGCGGCCCCGGGGCGCCTCTGGGCGGCGCTTGGCTGCGTTCTGGTGTTCTGCGTCGTCATCGCCTGGATCGACAACTATGTGCGTCTGATCGCCGAGGACGGCGGACTGTGGCAGTTCCACACGATCCGCGCGGTCATGGCGCTGGTTCTGGTGGCCGCGGTCGCGCGGCCGCTCGGCCTGCGGATCCGCCCGCGAAACCCGAGCGCCGTCGCGCTGCGGGCCGCGGTCCATGCGGTGGCGATGCTGATCTACTTCGGCAGCCTCGCGTTCCTGCCCGTCGCCCAGGTGGCCGCGGGCCTCTATACCGCGCCGATCTTCGTCCTGCTGATCCTCCGGCTGGGCTGGGGCCAGCCGCTCGGGCCGGTAAGGGTGCTGGCGGTGGCCGTGGGTTTTGCCGGCGCAGTGATGGTCCTGACCCCGGCCGGCGGCCTGACGCTGCACTGGGGCATGATCTGGCCGCTCGCCGCCGGGGCGCTTTATGCGCTCGGCAACATCCTGACGCGCGCATGGTGCGCCGAGGAGCCGCCCGAGGCGATCACGGTCGCCTTCTTCGTCGCCTTCGGGATCGCGGGCGCCGTCGGGATGGCGGCGCTGGCCCTCTGGCCGCAGGATGCGGCCGAGGGGGCGGCGGGCTTCGTCTTGCGCGGGGCAGTCTGGCCGTCGCCGCGGTTCCTCGCGCTGACGCTCCTGCAGGCCGTAGGCTCGCTGATTGGGGTCAGCTTCCTGATGCGCGCCTACCAGATCGCCGAGCCGGGTCGGGTCGCCGTGTTCGAATACGCCTTCCTGCCGATCGCGGCGCTCTTCGGCTGGCTGATCTGGGCGGAACGGATCGGGCCGCTGGCCTGGGCCGGGATGGCGCTGATCGCCGCTGCCGGGGCGATGATCGCGCTCGGGGGCGAACGGCGATGATCGTCTCGCCGGGGCGTGCCTATGTTTTTGTCCACATCCCCAAGACCGGGGGCACCGCGCTGTCGCTGGCGCTTGAAGCGCGGGCGAAGGCCGACGACATCCTGATCGGCGATACGCCGAAGGCGCGCGCGCGGCGCGCGCGGGTCAAGGCGCTGAAGGCGGCAGGACGGCTGTGGAAGCATTCGACGCTGGCCGACATCGACGGTGTCCTGCCGGCCGAGGCGATGGCGCGCATGTTCGTTGTGACAATCGTCCGCAATCCCTGGGACCGGGTGGCGAGCTATTACCACTGGCTGCGGGCGCAGGGCTTTGCGCATCCGGCCGTGGGTCTGGCTAAGGCTCTGGATTTCAACAGGTTCGTCCTGCACCCGCAGACGCGCGCCAGCCTCGCCGCCTGGCCCTACGGCGCCTATGTGCGCGACCGGAGCGGGGCGGACCGCTGCACCCTCTATGCCCGGTTCGAGCGTCTTGACGCCGATCTTGCCCCGTTCGAGGCGCATCTGGGCTTCCGCGTCACCCCCTTGCCGCGGGCGAACGAAAGCGCCCGGCCGCGCGACTGGCGCCCGCTCTATTCCAGCGCCGCGTCGGCTGCGGTGGCCGAGGCCTGTGCCGAGGATATTGACCGGTTCGGTTACCGCTTCGACGACGCCGTGGGGCATTGAACGCGGCCGGGCGACATTTCCCTGTGTCGCCCGCCAATCGAGGTCGCCGCCGGAACGCTGCCATGCGAAGGCCGGGATGGCGCCCCGGAAATGCCTCGCGCAGCGCGGCGCGGTGGTGTGGGACAGACGGGGCACGGGGGACCGATGCAGCACGGCGGCGCGGGCGACGATGACGGCGGGTGCGATGCCCGGCCCGGCTTCATGACCGACGGCATCGTCGCGGGCACCCGGATCGCCACGGCCGGCGGCTGGCGCGACGTCGACGCGCTGTGCCCCGGCGATCTGGTGCTGACCTTCGACGACGGCCTTGTGCCCATCGTCGCGGTCCAGCGGCACCGTGCTGCGGCGGGGCCGGGGGCATGGCCCGCGGCGCACTGGCCCCTGCGGGTGCCCGAGGGCGCGCTCGGCAACCGGCGGCCCTTGCTGCTGATGCCCGACCAGCGGCTGGTCGTGGACTCTGACCTCGCCGAGGCGCTGATCGGCGATGCTTTCCCGCTGATCCCGGCCCGCGCGCTGGCCGGCTGGCGCGGCATCGCGCCGGCGCTGCCGGACCCCGGCATTGCCACCGCGGTGCCGATGTTCGCCGACGAACAGGTGATCTACGCGGCCTCGGATGTGCTGATGCACTGCCCCCCGGCTGCCGGTCCTGCGGACCCGATCGCCGCGCGCCCGCCGCGTTACATCGCGCTGTCGCCCGAAACGGCGGCGCAGGTCGTGGCCTGTCTGGCCGCGGAAGAGGTCGGGGCGGCGCTGGCCGCCGCCCCCCGTCGCGATCAGGCCGCCTTCGGCCGGGACGCGAACCGACCGTAGAAGGTCTGCCCCGTCGCCGCCATGTCGCGCAAGAGGCCGGGGGCCTCGAACCGCCTGCCGTGCCGGCTGGTTAGACCGTCGCAGATCTCGACCGCGCGCGCCGCCCCGATCATGTCGAGCCACGAGAACGGCCCGCCCGACCACGGCGCGAAGCCCCAGCCCAGGATCGCGCCAACGTCGCCCTCGCGGATGTCGGTCAGCACCCCGGCCTCGAGCGCGCGCACCGCCTCCAGCACCTGGGCCAGCAGCAGGCGGTGCTGCACCTCGCCCAGCTCGGGCTGCTTCAGGGCGCGCGGGAACTTCTGCGCGAGCCCCTCCCACAGGCCAAGGCGCTTGCCCGTCTCGTCATAGGCATAGAACCCTGCCCTGGCCTTGCGCCCGATCCGGCCCTGATCGACCATCCAGAACAGGATGTCGTCCACCGCGGAGTCGGGGTAGGCATCGCCCATGGCCGCCTTGGTCGCCCGGGCGATCTTGGCGCCGAGGTCGAGCGCGGTTTCATCGACAAGCTGCAGGGGGCCGAGCGGCATCCCGACCAGCTTCGCGGCGTTCTCGATCAGCGCCGGGGCAACGCCTTCGCCGACCATCCGCATCCCCTCGTTGACGTAGGGAATGATGCAGCGATTGGCGTAGAAGAACCGCGCGTCGTTGACGACGATCGGCGTCTTGCGGATCTGGCGCACGTAGTCGAGCGCCTTGGCCACCGCACGGTCGCCGGTCGCCTTGCCCTTGATGATCTCGACCAGCATCATCCTGTCCACCGGGCTGAAGAAGTGGATGCCGATGAACTGTCCGGGCCGCATCGAGGCCTTGGCAAGCTCGCCGATCGGCAGGGTCGAGGTGTTGGTGGCGAAGATCGCGGTCTGCGGGATCACCGCCTCGGCCCGCGCCGTCACCTCGGCCTTGACGGCCGGATCCTCGAACACCGCCTCCAAGATCAGGTCGCAGCCCGCGAGCGCCGCATAGTCGGTCGTGGCGGTGATCCGGCCCAGAACCTCGGCCTTCTTCTCGGCCGTGACGGCGCCGCGCTTCATCCCCTTGTCGAGAAGGTCGGCCGAATGCGCCTTGCCGCGGTCCGCCGCCTCCTGCGTGGCGTCGATCAGGACGACCTCGATCCCGGCACTGGCGCTGACATAGGCGATTCCCGCCCCCATCATGCCCGCACCGAGAACACCGAGCTTCGCCACCTTCTCGTCCGCAACCGCGGGGCGGTTCGCGCCCTTCTCGAGCGCCTCCTTGTTCAGGAACAGGCTGCGGATCATCGCGCCCGACGAGGGGTTCATCAGCACATGGGTGAACCAGCGCGCCTCGATCCTCAGCGCGGTGTCAAAGGGCACCAGCGCGCCTTCGTAGATGGCCGACAGCAGCGCCTTCGCCGCCGGATAGACGCCGTGGGTGTTGGCATGGACCATGACGCTGGCCCCGAGGAAGGTCATGAACCCCGCCGGATGATAGGGCGTGCCGCCGGGCATCTTGTAGTCTTTGCGGTCCCAGACCTTCACGAGGTCGGCGTCCTTCGCGGCCAGCACCCACTCCTTCGCCCGCGCCATGAGCCGGTCGGCGGGCACCACCTCGTCGATGATCCCGGCCGCCATGGCCTTCTTCGGCTCGTTCGTCTTGCCCTCGAGCAGGAACGGCGCCGCGGCCATCGCCCCCAGCTTGCGCACAAGGCGCGTCGTGCCGCCGGCACCGGGGAAGATGCCGACCATGATCTCGGGCAGGCCGATCCGCGCCCCCGGGTTGTCGGCCGCAATGATCCGGTGGCAGGCCAGCGGCAGCTCGAGCCCGATCCCCATCGCGGTGCCGGGCAGGGCGGCGACGAAGGGCTTGCCCCCCGTCTGCGTCTTGCGGTCCATGCCGGCAAGCTCGATCTTGCGCAGGATCCGGTGGATCGACATGACGCCCTCGAACACCGCCCTCGCGGGGTCGGCACCGCCCTCGTCCTTCATCCGGGCGATGACGTTGAGGTCCATGCCACCGGCGAAGTCCTTCTTGCCCGACGTGATGATGACGCCCTTCACCGCCGGATCGGCGAGGGCGGCATCCACCATGCCGTCAAGCTGGACGAAGCCGGCCTGCGACATGACGTTCATCGATTTGCCCGGAACGTCCCAGGTGATGGTGGCGACGCCGTCGGCGTCCACGGAATAGCTGAAGTCGCTCATCGTCTGTCCCTCACACCCGCTCGATGATCGTGGCGGCGCCCATGCCCGAGCCGATGCACAGCGTGGCAAGCCCCGTGCCGAGGCCCCGCCGCTCCAGCTCGTCGAGCAGCGTGCCGAGGATGATCGCCCCCGTGGCGCCCAGAGGGTGCCCCATGGCGATCGCGCCGCCGTTGACGTTCACCCGCGCGGGATCGACGTCGAAGGCCTGCATGAACCGCAGGACGACCGCGGCAAAGGCCTCGTTCACCTCGAACAGGTCGATGTCGCCGATCGTCATGCCGCTGTCGCGCAGGATTTTCTCGGTCACCGGCACGGGGCCGGTCAGCATGATCGTCGGATCGGTGCCGATCTTGGCCGTAGCGCGGATGCGGGCGCGCGGGCGCAGCCCGTATTTCTCGCCGAAGGCCCGGTTGCCGACAAGGACCGCAGCCGCCCCGTCCACGATGCCGGACGAGTTGCCGGCATGGTGGATGTGCTCGATCCGCTCGAGATGCGGATACTTCATGATGGCGATCCGGTCGAAGCCCGGCATGACCTCGCCCATGTCCTTGAAACTGGGCTTGAGGCTCCCGAGGCTCTGCATGTCGGTACCAGGGCGCATGTATTCGTCGTGCCCGAGGATCTCGATCCCGTTCACGTCCCGGACCGGCACGATCGACCGCGCGAACCGGCCGTCCGCCCAGGCCTCGGCTGCGCGTTTCTGGCTTTCGACTGCCAGCGCATCGGCCTGGTCGCGGGTGAAGCCGAATTCGGTGGCGATGATGTCGGCCGAAATCCCCTGCGGAACGAAGTATTTCGCGATGGCGATCGAGGGATCGACCGCGATCGCGCCGCCGTCCGACCCCATCGGCACGCGGGACATGCACTCGACCCCGCCGGCAACATAGGCCATGCCCGCCCCGCCCTTCACCTGGTTGGCCGCGAGATTCACCGCCTCGAGCCCCGAGGCGCAGAAGCGGTTGATCGACAGGCCCGGCACGCTTTCGTCAAACTCGGACGCCAGCACCGCAGTGCGCGCAAGGCAGGCGCCCTGTTCTGCCACCTGGGTGACATTGCCCCAGATCACGTCCTCGATCGCGCGGGTGTCGAGGTCGTTGCGGTGCTTCAGCGCGTTCAGGACCGTCGCCGACAGGCGCGGCGCCGACACCTCGTGCAGCGCGCCGTCGGCCTTGCCCTTGCCGCGCGGGGTGCGGCAGGCATCGTAGAGATAGGCTTCGGTCATGGGTTCCTCCGTTCAGGCGGATGGGCGCGCGATGGGGCGCGCCGGTGTCGTGTCGAATCGGCAGTCCGCGGTCGCCACCGATGCGTGTGCTCCGAGCCCCGGGGCGCTGCCCCGGACCCCGGAGTATTTGCGACAAGGTGAAGAGGGCGCGGTCAGCGGATAACCTTTCGTTAACCGCTCCGCGCCTATCGTGACCGCGCGGTACAGGCTGGAGAGCCGATGGCCGCACAAGGTGAAGTGACCCTGCCCCCGGCCTGGTTCGAAGCCCCCGCGGGGTGGGGTCCGCGCCGATTCGTCATGCCCCGCCGGTCCCCCATGCCGCGCCGGCCCCCCATGCAGCACCAACACTTCATCTTGTCCGAAATACTCCGGGGTCCGGGGCAGCGCCCCGGGGTGTTCGCGCAGGCCTGCGGAGCGCATCAGAGGCCCCGCCCGATGATTTCCTTCATGATCTCGTTGGTGCCGCCGTAGATGCGCTGCACACGGGCGTCGGTCCACATTTCGGCCACCGCATATTCCTGCATGAAGCCGTAGCCGCCGTGCAGCTGCAGGCATTCGTCCAGCACCTGGCACTGCAGGTCCGACAGCCAGTACTTGCACATCGCCCCCATCTCGGCCGTCAGCGCGCCCTTGAGGTGCGCGCTGATGCAGGCGTCGAGGAAGCTGCGGGCGACGACCGCGTTCGTCTTGCACTCGGCGAGCTTGAAGCGGGTGTTCTGGAAGTCGATGATCGGCTTGCCGAAGGCCTCGCGCGCCTTGCAGTAGGCGATCGTGCGGGCGACCGCGCCCTCGATCGCGCCGACCGCAGCGCAGCCGATCGTCAGCCGTTCCTGCGGCAGTTGCTGCATCATCTGGTAGAAGCCCTGGCCCTCGACGCCGCCGAGGAGGTTCTCGGGCGGCACCGGCACGTTGTCGAAGAAAAGTTCGGAGGTGTCGGCCGCCTTCATCCCGATCTTCTCGAGCTTGCGGCCGCGGCGGAACCCTTCGGCACCGTCGGTCTCGACAACGACCAGCGAGGTGCCTCTGGCGCGCTGCGTCGGGTCGGTCTTGGCGGCGACGATGATCAGGTTGGCGTGCTGGCCGTTCGTGATGAAGGTCTTGGATCCCGTCAGGCGATAGACGTTGCCGTCGCGGATCGCGCGCGTCCGGATCGCCTGCACGTCGGACCCGCCCGAGGGTTCGGTCATGGCCAGCGCGCCGACGAGCTCGCCCGTCACCATCCGCGGCAGCCAGCGGGCCTTCTGCTCGGCGGTGCCGTAGTGGAGGATGTAGTGGGCGACGATCGCCGAATGGATCCCGTGCCCCCAGGAGGCGAGGTTGGCGCGCGCCGCCTCCATCAGGATCACCGCCTCGTGGCCGAAGTCGCCGCCGGCGCCGCCGAATTCCTCGGGCACCGAGGGGCAGAGCAGGCCGAGCGCGCCGGCCTGCTGCCACGTCGAGCGGTCCATCTCGCCCTGTTTGCGCCAGCGGGGCAGATGGGGCACCCACTCCTTCTCGATGAAGTCGTGGGTCATCTGTTCAAGCATCGCGTGCTCGTCCGTCATCCAGGCCGAGCGCAGCATCGGAAAGCCCATGGTTCCTCCCTATTTCTTCCGGTCGTCCAGCGCGGCGTTGAACAGCCGCAGCCGGTGCGTCAGGGCGTCGTGGTCGGTCACGCTGTCGAAGTGCTCGAAGAGGAACGACAGCGCCTCGCCCTCGTCGAGGCCGGCCTCGGCAGCGAAGCGCCGCAGGCGGCGGTAGCCGTCCTCGGTCATGGCGACCGGAAAGCGGCGCGTCAGACGGAAGCGTTTCGGCATCGTCCCCTCCCCTGACGAGCGCGCGCCCCGGCGGGGGCGCGCCGATGCGCTCAGAACGCCGCCGCGTCCAGCGCCATGACCGGCTCGGCCCCGGTTTCGATCCGCGCGAGGTGCATCGCGCAGGCCGGCAGGTGCCGCGCCATGTAGTAGCGCCCCGTGGCGATCTTGGCCTGCAGGAACTCGCGGTCGGCCGCGCCGGCGTCAAGTGCCGTGTAGGCGGCCTTCGCCATGCGCGTCCACATCAGGCCGAGGCAGACGTGGCCCATCAGATGCATGAAGTCGTAAGAGCCCGAGAGCGCGGCGTTGGGGTTCTTCATGCCGTGCTGCATGAAGAACATGCCCGCCTGCTGAAGCTGCTTCGATGCGGCCTTCAGCGGCTCGGCAAAGCCCGCCATGCGCGCGTCGCCGTCGTGCGCCTTCACCTCGGCCTTCACCATCTCGAAGAAGGCCATGACGTGCCGGCCGCCGTCCGAGGCAAGCTTGCGGCCCACGAGGTCGAGCGCCTGGATGCCGTTCGCGCCTTCGTAGATCATGGCGATGCGGGCGTCGCGGGCGAACTGCGACATGCCCCATTCCTCGATGTAGCCGTGACCGCCGAAGACCTGCTGGGCCGCCACCGTCATCTCGAAGCCCTTGTCGGTCAGGAACCCCTTGATGACCGGGGTCATCAGCGAGATCAGCCCCTCGGCTGCGGTGTCGCCCGTGCGGTGGCTGCGGTCGATCAGATGCGCGCCCCAGAACACGAAGGCGCGGGCGCCTTCGACGAAGCTCTTCTGATCCATCAGGTTGCGGCGGATGTCGGGGTGCACGATCAGCGGATCGGCCGGCCCGTTCGGGTTCTTCGCCCCGGTCACGTCGCGGCCCTGGAGCCGGTCCTTCGCGTAGGCAAGCGCGTTCTGGTAGGCCGCCTCGGCCTGGGCATAGCCCTGCAGGCCCACCCCCAGCCGCGCCTCGTTCATCATCGTAAACATCGCGCGCATGCCCCTGTGGAGGTCGCCCACGAGAAAGCCGGTCGCGCCGTCGTAGTTCATCACGCAGGTGGCGTTGCCGTGGATGCCCATCTTGTGCTCGATCTTGCCGCAGGCGACCGCGTTGCGGCGGCCGAGGCTGCCGTCAGCGTTCACGAGGAACTTCGGCACGATGAAGAGGCTGATGCCCTTCGTCCCCTCGCCGCCGCCGGGGGCCTTGGCAAGGACGAGGTGGATGATGTTCTCGGCCAGGTCGTGCTCGCCGGCCGAGATGAAGATCTTCTGCCCGGTGATGGCGTAGCTGCCGTCCGCCTGTGGTTCCGCCCGGGTGCGGATCATGCCGAGGTCGGTGCCGCAATGCGGCTCGGTCAGGTTCATCGTCCCGGTCCAGTCGAGCGAGACCATCTTCGGCAGGTAGGTCGCCTTCTGCTCGTCCGACCCATGCGCAAGGATCGTGCTGATCGCCCCGTGCGTCAGGCCCTGATACATGTTGAAGGCCATGTTGGCCGACACCATCATCTCGCCCACGGCTGTGCCCATGACGTAGGGCAGGCCCTGGCCGCCGAATTCCTGGGGCAAGTCAAGGCCGTTCCAGCCGCCGTCCTTGAGCTTTCCGAAGGCGCCCTTGAAGCCGTCGGGGGTGTAGACCACGCCGTTTTCCAGCCGGCAGCCCTGCCGGTCGCCCACCGCGTTCAGTGGGGCAAGGACCTCTGCCGCAAGCTTGCCCGCCTCCTCGAGGATTGCCCCGGTGAAGGACGGGTCGAGATCGGCATAGCCCGGCACGTCGCTGGCGGTGATCCTGAGCAGATCGTGCAGCAGGAACTGCATGTCCTTCAAGGGCGGGGTATAGGTCGGCATCTCTCTCTCCCATGTCGCGCCGCTCCGGGCGCGTTCGTCGGTGGACGGCCGCGCCGGCCTGCGGCGGCGCGGCGCGTGTCGGTCACTCGGCCGCCGGCCGGGTCGCCATCGAGGCCAGCATCGCCTCGCCCCGGGCGAGGTGCCCCTTCAGCTCTTCGATCGCCGCGTCGAGGTCAGCGCGCTGCGCCTCCATCTGCGCAAGCCGCAGCCGGGCCGCGTTGCAGGCGGCGCGCAGCTGGGTCTCGTGGCGCTCGTCGTGGTCGTAGAGGTCCAGCAGCTGCCGGATGTCCTCGAGGCTGAAGCCGAACCGCTTGCCGCGCAGGATCAGCGTCAGCCGCGCCCGGTCGCGGCGGGTATAAAGCCGCTTTTGCCCGATGCGGATCGGGAAAAGCAGCTCCTTCGCCTCGTAGAAACGCAGCGCGCGCGGCGTCACCGCGAAGGCGTCGCACATCGCGCGGATGGTCATCAGGTCACTCTTGGTGTCGGCGGTCATCGTCGTATCTGGTGCAGCCCATGCAGCGCACCTGCGTGCTGCACCCTGATCCTACAAGATGAGTTGACGCGGGCGTAAACGAAACGTCACGTCACGCCGGCGGCGACGGTGCGGGATGCCCTGCCGATGCCTCAGGCATCGGCGAACAGGGCGGCGGCGGCGGCGATGAACCGGCCGCGCGCCGCCGGACCTTCCATCAGCACCTCGTGTTCGGCGCCCTCGATCGCGATCAGGCTGCCGCGCGGCCAGCGCGCCATCCGCCGCCGCACGGCGGCCTGATCCACGACCCGCTCGCGCGTGCCGAGCGCGGTTACGCAGGGAAGACCGGGCGACGGCATGCGGTCGAGGGCGCGGCATTCGGCCATCGCGGCGGCGAGCCAGCCGAAGGTGGGGCCGCCCAGCTGAAGCTCGGGCGTAGCACGCAGCTGCGCCTGCATCCAGGCGAAGCCCTCGCGGTCCGACGTCAGCGTGTTGCCGGCGAACGGCGCGCTGGCCGCATAGCAGACCGGACCGGTCGCCAGCGGCGGCGGCACATAGCGGCTGCGCGCGCCGGCCTGGGCGACGATGGCGGCGATCCATTCCCAGAACCGCGCGGCGTTGCCGGGCACCTTGATGCCCCACATCGGCGCGCTGAAGGCCACCGCGCGCACCGGAAAGCCCCGCGTCAGCGCCCGCAGCCCGATCGCGCCCCCCATGGAATGGGCCAGCATGAACCGCGGACCGGGCAGCTCCGCGGCATCGGCCGCGGCGGCGAAGGCGGCAAGATCGCGCTGGTATTCGGCGAAGCTGCCGACATGGCCCTTGCGCCGGTCGGGCAGCGGCCGGTCGGCCAGCCCCTGCCCGCGCCAGTCCACCGCAGCCGAGGCATAGCCGTGCCGGGCCAGGTCGGCCGCGGCGCGGGCGTATTTCTCGGCGTGTTCGGTGCGGCCGGGCAGCATCAGGACGGTGCCGCGGGCGCCCGGGCGCGGCCACAGGACCGCGCGGATCCGCACCCCGTCCTCGGTGCGCAGCCACAGCGCGCGGCCGCCCTCGGGCGCGTCGGGCGGTGCCGCGAGGCAGGGTGCCGCCGTGTCCCCCGACGTCAACCGAGGACCGAACCCAGCTTCATCGCCAGGCCCATGTTGCCGTCCACCGACAGCTTGCCGGTCATGAACGCCATCGTCGGGTTCATGTCGCCGTCGAGGATGGCGCGGAAGGTATCGGCGCTGGCGGTCAGGGTCACGTCCGCCTCCTCGTCGCCCGCGCGCACCCCGTTCCTGTCCAGCATGATCGCGCCTTCGCCCTCGATGACGAACTTCGCCACGCCGTCGAACCCGCCCTGCACCTTCGCCTGCATCGCCGCCACTGCGGCCTCGATCACGTCGCTCATTCCGATCCTCCAATCGTGACCGCGGGGCCCTCGCTTTTCCCGGCGGCGCCTCTAGTATCCCGCGAGTTATGAAACTGCGGCGACTGTTCCTCAACCCTGTCGTGGCGGCAATTGCGGCGGCGGCGGCGCTGACCGGTGGGGCAGCGCTGGCGCAACTGGTGCCGCCGGCAGGCGGCCCCGAGGCGGCCCTGCCTGCGCCCGACGACGTGCCGGCGCTGCTGGCGCTTCTGGCCGATCCCGAACACAAGGCCTGGCGGCGAACCGAACGCGAGATCCTGCGGGCATGGTCGCGGTCGGGTTCGCCGTCGATGGACCTGCTGCTGCAACGCGGCCGTCAGGCGATGCGCGACGGGGACCACGAGGCGGCCATCGCGCATCTGACGGCGCTGGTGGACCATGCTCCGGATTTCGCGGAAGGCTGGAACGCGCGCGCCACCGCCTATTTCAATGCGGGCCTCTACGGCCCGTCGCTGGACGACATCGCGCGCACGCTCGAACTGAACCCGAGCCATTGGGGCGCGCTGTCGGGCCTCGGCTTCATCCTCGAGGAGACCGGGCTGAAGCCGCAGGCGGTCAGGGCCTATCGCGCGGCGCTGGCGATCCATCCGCATCTTGACAGCATCCGCGAACGGCTGGAACGGCTGATGCGCGAAACCGAGGGGCAGAGCCTCTGACCCCCGCCGCGCCGCCTGGAGGGCGCCCCCATGCGCGAGACCGCGCGCGTCACCGCCGTTCTGGGCCCGACCAACACCGGCAAGACGCATTACGCCATCGAGCGGATGCTGGCGCACCGGACCGGGGTGATCGGCCTGCCGCTGCGGCTTCTGGCGCGCGAGGTGTATGACCGGATCGTGGCCGCGCGCGGCCCATCGGTGGTCGCGCTGGTCACCGGCGAAGAACGCATCGTGCCCGACCGCACCGCCTACTGGGTCTGCACGACCGAGGCGATGCCGCAGGAAATCGGCGCCGATTTCGTCGCTGTGGACGAAATCCAGCTCTGCGCCGACCCCGAGCGGGGGCATGTGTTCACCGACCGTCTGCTGCGTGCCCGCGGCCTGCACGAGACGCTGCTCTTGGGGTCGGACACGATGCGCGCGGCCATCGCGGCGCTGGTGCCGGGCGTCACCTTCATCACCCGGCCGCGCCTGTCGGCGCTGACCTGGTCGGGGTCGAAGAAGCTCAGCCGGATGCCCGCGCGCTCGGCCATCGTCGGGTTCTCGGTCGAGAACGTCTATGCCATCGCGGAACTGATCCGGCGGCAGAAGGGCGGCTGCGCGGTGGTGATGGGCGCGCTGTCGCCGCGGACGCGCAACGCGCAGGTGGCGCTCTACCAGAACGGCGACGTGGACTATCTCGTGGCGACCGACGCCATCGGGATGGGGCTGAACCTCGACATCCGGCATGTCGCCTTCTCGTCCACCGCGAAGTTCGACGGGCGGCGGATGCGCGCCCTCACCCCGCAGGAGCTGGCGCAGATCGCCGGGCGGGCCGGGCGGCACACGGCGCCCGGCACCTTCGGCGTCACCGGCGAGGCCCGTCCCCTCGACGAGGAGACGATCGAGGCCATCGAGGGCCACCGCTTCCTGCCCGTGCGCAAGCTGCACTGGCGCAACGCGGCGCTGGAGTTCGGCAGCGTGGACCGCCTGATCGCCAGCCTCGAACACCAGACCACGAACGACTGGCTGACCCGCGCCCGCGACGGTGACGACCTGATGGCGCTGAAGGCGCTGGCCGACACCGCAGAGGTGCGCGATGCGCTGTCGGGGCCCGCGCAGGTGCGCCTGCTGTGGGACGTCTGCCGCATCCCCGACTTCCGCGGCATCTCGGCGCAGGAACACGCGGGCCTTCTCGCGCGCATCTTCGGGTTTCTGAAGGACGGCAACCCGATCCCCGACGACTGGCTGGCGCGCAACATCGCCCGGATCGACCGCGCCGACGGCGACATCGACGCGATCTCGAAGCGGGTCGCCTACATCCGCACCTGGACCTACATCGCGCAGCGGCGCGGCTGGACCGGCGATGAAACCCATTGGCGCGAGGAAACCCGCGCGGTAGAAGACCGGCTGTCGGACGCGCTGCATGCCCGCCTGACGCAGCGGTTCGTGGACCGGCGCACGAGTGTCCTGATGCGCCGGCTCAAGATGAAGGAGAGCCTCGTGGCCGAGGTTAACCCCGAGGGTGAGGTGACGGTCGAGGGCGAGTTCGTCGGCCGGCTGAACGGTTTTCGCTTCCAGATCGACAAGGCGGCGGGGCCAGAGGGGCTGCGCACCCTGCGCCAGGCGGCCGCCGAGGCGCTGCGCCCCGAATTGGCCCTGCGGGCGGACCGGTTCTACAATGCCCCCGACACCGAGTTCGACTACACCGAACAGGGCGGCCTGATGTGGGGCACCGTCGCCGTAGGCAAGCTGGTCAAGGGCGCCGACGCCCTGCGCCCCGCGGTCGAGGCCTTCGTGGACGAGGACGCGGGCGAGGCTGTGGCAGACAAGGTGCGCCGGCGCCTCCAGCACTTCATCGACCGCAAGGTGGCCGCGCTGTTTGAGCCGCTGCATGCGCTGGCGCGGGACGAGACGCTGACGGGCCTTGCCCGCGGCGTCGCCTTCCGCCTAGTCGAGGCCATGGGCGTGCTGCCGCGCGACCGGGTCGCCGAGGACGTGAAGGCCCTCGACCAGGACGCGCGCGGGATGCTGCGCAAGCACGGCATCCGCTTCGGTCAGTATACGATCTTCCTGCCCGCCCTGCTGAAGCCGGCCCCGACGCGCCTGCGGATGGTGCTGTGGTCGCTCTGGCATGGGCTCGACGAGTTCCCCGAAAGCCCGCCGCCGGGCCTCGTCACCATCCCGAACCTGCCCGAGGTGCCGGCGGGGCACTACACGCTCGCGGGCTACCATCCGGCGGGCAGCCGCGCCATCCGCATCGACATGCTGGAACGGCTGGCCGACATGATTCGCGCGAAGGACAGCCGTGCCGGGTTCGAGGCCGCGCCCGAGATGCTGTCGATCACCGGCCTTTCTCTGGTGCAGTTCGCCGACCTGATGGCCGGCCTCGGCTACCGTGCCGAGCAGGGCGAGCGGCCGAAGGCCCGCGCCGAAACGGCCCCCCCGGCCGCCGCACCCGCCGAGGCCGGGCCCGGCGACCACACGCAGCCCGCGGGTGCGGCCGCCGAAGCGTCGCAGCCGGTCGAAGGTCACGAGACTGCCGCTTCCGGCGAACCTGCGCCCAACCCGTCCGCCCCGGTCGCGCTTGAGACCTTCTTCACCTTCACCTGGGCACCGCGCCCGCGCGGGGGCGAACGGCGGCGCGACCCGGCGCGCGACGGGCAGGGCCAGCGCGACCGCCAGCCCGAGGGTCAGCGGCAGGGTCAGCGGCAGGGTCAGCCGCGCGGCGACCGCGGGCCCCGCCGCGAGGGGCAGCAACCCGACCGTCCCCACCGCGACGGCCAGCCCGCGGACGGCCGGCCGCGCGACGGCAACCGCCGGCCGCAGGACCAGGCCGACCGCCCGCCGCGCGCCGGCCGGCCCGCCGCGGCACCCGGGACCACCGGCGCCGCCGATGCCGCCGGGGAAGGCGACCGGGCCGCGCGCGGCGGTCAGGCCCGGGGCGATCACGCCCGCGGCGTGCACGCGAAGGGCGGGCAAGGCAAGGGCGGCGGGCAGGGCAAGGGCGCTCGGCGTTCGGCCGACCCCGTCCGCGTCGAGGCGCGCCCCCCGCGCGAGGGCAAGATCGATCCCGACAGCCCCTTCGCCGTGCTCGCCGCGCTGCGCGACCGGTTCTGACGCTTGGCCGGCCCGCCCGCCGACGATCCGCCGGGCGACGACTCGATCCGCCTCGACAGGTGGCTGTGGCAGGCGCGCTTCTTCCGCGCCCGCAGCCTGGCCGCGGCCGCGGTGGAAAGCGGGCAGGTCCGTGTCAACGGCGTCCGCGTGACCCGACCCGGCCGCAGCCTGCGGCCAGGCGACACGCTGACCTTCGTGCAGGCCGGACGCGTCCGCGTCGTCCGCATCCTTGCCGCCGGAACGCGACGCGGGCCCGCGGCCGAGGCGCAGGCGCTTTACGCCGACCTTGACGCCGCACCGCGGCAGAACGGGTCGCCGTCGCTTGAATGATCCATGCCCCCAGTCTAATTCCCCTGACAGTCGCCCACCTCAAGGCCCGTCCATGACCTACGTCGTCACCGAGAACTGCATCGCCTGCAAGTATACCGACTGCGTCGAGGTCTGCCCGGTGGACTGTTTCTACGAGGGCGAGAACATGTTGGTGATCCACCCGGACGAGTGCATCGACTGCGGCGTGTGCGAACCCGAATGCCCGGCGGACGCGATCCGCCCGGACACCGAGCCGGACATGGAGAAGTGGGTCGAGTTCAACCGGAAATACGCGCTGCGCTGGCCGGTCATCACGACCCGCAAGGACCCGCTGCCCGAGGCCGAGGCGCGCGACGGGCAGCCGGGCAAGCTGGAACAGTATTTTTCCGAGGCGCCCGGCAGCGGCGGCTGAACCGCGGTTCGCGCGTCCCCTTCCGCCGGGCTTGCGGCAAGGCCTTGCCGCGGCAGCGGGCTTCCAGGTCCGCCGCAGCCGTTGGAATCGCGGCGCATGTGTGATATACTCTTGTAACAATGACCTTGATCCGCCTCCCAGTCCCCCCGGTTCTGCCAGCCGGGGGATAGTTCCGACGGTGTGTGCCACCTGCTGACCGGCCTGGGCCGGGCGGGTGGCTTGTCGCCGCAATAATGCTGCCACGCGAGGACAAACCCGAATGACCAAGACCAAGAAGCCCGAATTCCGGCCCAACGATTTCGTGGTCTATCCGGCGCACGGCGTCGGCCGGATCGTCTCGATCGAGGAGCAGGTGATCGCGGGCCTCACGCTGGAACTGTTCGTCATCTCGTTCGAGAAAGACAAGATGACGCTGCGCGTGCCCACCCACCGCGCGACCGAGATCGGGATGCGCCAGCTGTCGTCGCCCGACATCGTGTCGAAGGCGCTCGAAACGCTGAAGGGCAAGGCACGGGTCAAGCGCGCCATGTGGTCGCGCCGGGCGCAGGAATACGAGCAGAAGATCAATTCGGGCGATCTGCTGTCGATCGCCGAGGTGGTGCGCGACCTGCATCGCGCCGACGACCAGCGCGAACAGAGCTATTCCGAGCGGCAGCTTTACGAGGCCGCCCTCGAACGGCTGACGCGCGAGGTTGCCGCAGTCTCGGGCACCGACGAGGCGGGCGCGGCGCGGCAGGTTGACGCCGTGCTGGTGGGCCGCGCGGCCTGATACCCCGCCGGGCGTCACGGAACCGGGGCCGCAGGCGTTTCCTGCGGCCCTTTCCCTTGCGGCGCTGCCGTCTGTTGCCTTCCTGCCGCAGCGCGGCTAGCCTGCCCGGGCAACCGGGAACCGAGGATGGCCTTCGCTAGCGCCTTTTACGAGATCGCCGCTCTCGTCCTTCTGGCCGCTCTTGTAGGGTTCGTGGGGCTGGTGCTGCGCCAGCCGCTGATCGTGGCCTTCATCGCCGTGGGTGTGCTGGCCGGCCCGGACGTGCTGGGCATCGTTTCGGCCACCGCCTTCATCGAGACGCTCAGCCAGATCTCGATCGCGGTCCTTCTGTTCCTTGTCGGCCTCAAGCTGGACGTCGGGCTGGTGAAGAGCCTCGGGAAGGTCGCCGTGGCAACCGGCCTCGGGCAGGTCGGCTTCACCGCCGCCGTCGGCTTCGTTCTGTGCCTGATGCTGGGGATCGATACGACGACGGCACTCTACATCGCCGTGGCGCTGACGTTCTCGTCCACCATCATCATCGTCAAGCTGCTGTCGGATAAGCAGGAAATCCAGTCGCTGCACGGCCGGATCGCACTTGGCTTCCTGATCGTGCAGGACATCTTCGTGGTCCTCGCCATGGTGGTCCTCTCGGCCATCGGCGTGGGTGCTGCAGACGAGGGGGCGGGTCTGATCGACATTCTCGCGGTGCTGGCGGGCGGGCTGGTGATGGTGGGCCTCGTTGCGCTGTTCATCCGCTATGTCGCCGACCCGCTGCTGGGCCGGATCGCGCGGTCGCCCGAGCTTCTCGTCGTCTTCGCCGTGGGCTGGGCGGCGGGCCTTGCCGCGGCCGGCGATGCGATCGGCTTCGGCAAGGAGCTGGGCGGGCTTCTGGCCGGCGTGTCGCTGGCCTCGACGCCCTACCGCGAGGCGATCGGATCGCGGCTGGCGTCCTTGCGCGACTTCCTTCTTCTGTTCTTCTTCATCCACCTCGGGGCCGGGCTCGGCCTTTCGTCCGTCAGCGGGCAGATCGTTCCGGCGCTTGTGCTGTCGTTGTTCGTGCTGATCGGCAACCCGCTGATCGTGCTGGCGATCATGGGTTACATGGGCTACCGCAAGCGGACCGGGTTCCTCGCCGGGCTGACGGTCGCCCAGATCTCGGAATTCAGTCTGATCTTCATGGCCATGGGCGTGAGCATCGGGCACGTCGAGCCCGAGGCCCTGGGCCTTGTGACCCTGGTCGGCCTCGTGACGATCGCGGTGTCGGTCTACATGATCACCTGGTCGCATCACCTCTACGCATGGTGCGAGCCCGTGCTGGGCTTCTTCGAACGACGCGATCCCTTCCGCGAGGCCGAGGCCCCCGCACCCGAGCGGCCCTACGATCATGTGATCTTCGGCCTAGGCCGCTACGGGACGCGGATCGGCGAGGGGCTGCGCGCGCGCGGGTTCCGCGTGCTTGGCGTCGATTTCGACCCCGAGGCGGTGGCGGACTGGCGGGCACGCGGGCTCGATGCCCGGTTCGGCGATGCGACCGACCCCGAGTTCACCGCCCACCTGCCGCTCGAGGGGACGCGCGCCGTGATCTCGGCCGTCAGCCGCGACCGCGGGCCGCTGACCGAAGCGAACCCGCAGCTGGCTCTGCTGGAGGGCCTGAAATCGGCAGGCTACACCGGCCGGATCGTCCTGTCGGTGGCGAGGGCCGAAGATGCGCCCCTGCTCGAGGCACGCGGTGCGGGGCTGGTCCTCAGCCCCTTCGACGACGCGGCCGATTTCGCGGTCGAGCGTCTGACCGACCCGGCTCAGACCGGCAGGGCAGCGTCGGCCTTGAGCTGATCCATCACGATCTGGCTCTGCACGCGCGCAACCGCCGGGTGCGGCAGCAGCACCTGGTGGATCAGGCTGTTCAGGCCCGCAAGGTCGCGGCACCAGACACGCAGGAGGTAATCCGCCTCGCCGGTCAGGGTCCAGGCGCTGATGATCTCGGGCCGCGCGACGACCAGCGACGCGAAGCTGCGCGCGCCTTCGGGCGCGTGGCTGGCCATCTGCACCTGCACGAAGGCCTGCACCGTCAGGCCGATGCGCGCCGGGTTCACCCGCGCGGCATAGCCGGTGATATAGCCCTCGGCCTCCAGCCGCTGGCGGCGGCGCCCGGCCTGGCTGGCCGACAGGTTCAGCCGCGCGCCCAGGGCCTCGGCCGTCAGCGTCGCGTCCTTCTGCAGCTCGGTCAGAAGACGCGAATCGGTCTCATCCAGCATCTGCGGATTTCCTGCATCCCTGCCGCGCAACGCGCGGATTCCCCGCGCCAGGATGCCACATCCGGTCACAGAACGCGCGCCGTTTTCAAGCACCTTGCAGCAGACTTTTCCCATCACGCGAACAGGAGATGACGATGGGCCCCTTCCCGCATACCGCGCCCCGCGCGACCATCACGCCGCAGAACCCTGCCGGCACCGACGGTTTCGAGTTCGTCGAGTTCGCCCATCCCGAGCCACAGAAGCTGCGCGACCTCTTCGCCATGATGGGCTATACGCTGACTGCCCGCCACCGCACGAAGGCGGTCGAGCTGTGGCAGCAGGGCGACATCACCTATGTGCTGAATGCCGAACCCGGCACCCATGCCGCGGCCTTCATCGACGAACACGGCCCCTGCGCCCCGTCGATGTGCTGGCGCGTGGTGGATGCGGCGCATGCCTTCGCCCATGCGGTCGAGCGGGGCGCCACGCCATACGAGGGCCCGGGCAAGGTGATGGATCTGCCTGCGATCGTCGGCATCGGCGGCAGCCTGATCTACTTCGCCGACCGCTACGGCGAGGGCCACCCGAAAACCGCGCCCTACGATGCCGAGTTCGAGTTCGTGGCCGAGGCCAAGCCCTACGGCGTCGGCTTCCACTATCTCGACCATCTCACCCACAACGTCCACCGCGGCAACATGGATGTCTGGTTCCGCTTTTACGGCGATACCTTCGGCTTCCGCGAGATCCGCTTCTTCGACATCGAAGGCAAGTTCACCGGCCTCTTCAGCCGTGCCCTGACCTCGCCCTGCGGGCGCATCCGCATCCCGATCAACGAGGACCGCAGCGACAACGGACAGATCGTCGAATACCTGCGCCGCTACAACGGCGAGGGGATCCAGCACATCGCCGTCGGCGCGCATGACATCTATGCCGCGACCGATGCCATCGCGGAACGCGGGCTGAAGTTCATGCCGAAGCCGCCTGCGGCCTACTATGCCATGTCAAAGAACCGCGTCGTCGGCCATGAAGAGCCGCTGGACCGGATGATGAAGCACGGCATCCTGATCGACGGCGAGGGCGTGCTGGACGGGGGCGAGACGCGGATCCTCTTGCAGATCTTCTCCAGGACCGTGATCGGCCCGATCTTCTTCGAGTTCATCCAGCGAAAAGGCGACGACGGCTTCGGCGAGGGCAATTTCCGGGCCCTCTTCGAGTCGATCGAGCAGGATCAGATCGAACGGGGCGTGCTCGCCGCGCGGTGATCCGGCAGTGCCGAAGAGCCCGACCTAAGTCCGGGAGGAGGGGCGGGGGGCGTCGCAGGCGCCCCCCACCTTCTGTGCCGCCCGGCCCGCGCGGCGCGGTCAGCCGTTGGGCAGCGCCAACGTCACCGTCCGGCCGCCCTTGGAATAGCGGATCTCGCTCGCCCCGATGGCCGTGACCTGCCCGCCATCGAGCCGGTCGCCAACCTTCACGCGCTGAAACCCGCCGCCGGGCAACCGCACCATCGCATGGCGGTTGTTCGCCGTGCCGTAGACGCCGATCAGGTTCAGCCGGTTGAGGTTCAGCGCGCGGACAATCGTCGCCTGCCGCGCAACCGAGGCGCTGGTGGGGATTGCCGGCGCGGCGGCGCGGGCGACCTCGGGTTCGCCGTCGTCCTCGGGCACATCGGTATCGGGCTGTGCCTGCGGTGCGGCCGGCGCGCGCGATACGGGCGCCGCCGCGGATGCCCCCCGCGGCGCCGCGGCCGAGGCCAGCACGAGGCCCGCGGGCCGCGCCGCCGGTTTGCGCGAGATCGCAACAGCCAGCGGGCTTTCCTCGTCCGCGGGTTCGGGCGGCAACGCGGCAGCCGCAGCAACCACGGACCCAATCCGTTCGCGCGGGCGCAGGCTGGCGATCGCCACGCCGCCCGGCGGCGCGGCGGGTTCCAGCGCGCCGTCCTCCTGCACCACAGCGGGATCGGATGCCTGTTGCGCCGGTGCGACGGCCGTCGGCACCGCCGGGGCCGGCCGCGCGCGCGGCCGGGCGCCGGCCAGCCTCGGGTCCGGTTCGGCGGCGGTCTCGGCCGGAGGCGCGGCAGGGGCCGCGGCGGGCGCCGGCAGGATGCCGGCCGTCGATGCGGCTGCGGCCGGGGCGGGCGCGATCGGCGCGGCGGCGGTTTCCCCGGCGGTCTCGGGACCGGCGACGGCCAGCGGCGCGGCGGCGGCCTCGGCAGCCGGTCCGCCCGGTCGTTGCGGCGGCACCCGCGGCGGTCGGCCGGCGACGAGACGGACCCCGTCGGGCGTCAGCACGCCCTCGGGCGTCGCGACGATCCGGCCCTCGGCATCGAAGCGGTAGACGGTGCCGAACGGCGGCGGCGGCATGATGGCGCCCGGCGGCGCGTCGGCGGCCGCGACAGACCGGGCGAGCACCGGGACCGGCGCGACCGCAGGGACAGGGTCGGGCGCGGGCAGGAAGATCTCGTCGAACGGTTCGGCAGCAAGAGACCGGTCGGCCGTCTCGACCGGGCCGGCACCCGCGGCGGCGGGCGGCGGGCCGGGCGGTTCGCCCCCTGCTGCGGGCGTCTCGGGCGCTGCGGCGGCCTCGACGGGTGCGGCGGGCGCTGCGGTTCGGGGTGCCGCTTCGGCCGCGGCTGCGGCCGGTTCGGCCTCTGCGGCTGCCGGCGGTGGAAGGTCGCCGGGCGCGGGATCGGTCGTCGGGGCGGTCGCG
>CALIZF010000014.1 GCA_938028765.1 uncultured Paracoccaceae bacterium | reverse complement strand
GATGGTGAAGAGGATCGAGCAGGCAAGCCCCGTCAGCGACATGATGAACTTCGCCCCGGCGATGCCGAGGAACCCGGCCATGTCCTCGGGGGCCAGCGTGCCCGAGGGCCCGATCCTGTCCTGGAACTGCGTGAGCGCCGCAATCAGCCCGAGGAAGGTGAGGAACAGCCCGACCGCCACGAACATGTTGGGCAGGATCCGCAGCCAGCCCGGCCCGAACCCCAGATCCTCGGGATTGAAGAAGACCGAGGGGCGCAGGGCGTTGCGGATCACCGGAACGTCGCCGGTATCGTCGATCACATGCGTTTCGCGATACTCGCCCCAGGCGATCGCCACGGCCCGCGTCTCGGCCGTGCGGGCCTTGTCCGGGCTCAGCGCCGCGTCAACCGTGCCGAAACTCGGCGCATCGTCCGTCCGCGCGTCCGATCGCGCGAGGGTCCGCTTCAGGACGTCGAGCGCCTCGACCTGCCGCTGCGTGAGGGCGCGCAGCGACAGCCACGCCGCAACGAGGCCCAGGGCAAGCGCAAGCGCAACCCAGCCGGGCGCGCCTTTCGAGACAAGGACACCCGCAAAGCCGACAATCAGCTCGACAGCGACCGCGCCGAAATCCATCCATGTTTCCCGTCTGATACACCCGTCTGTTGGATCGTGCACGTGCCGGTCAATCTGGGCCGTTGTGCGACCGCGCCAGCGCCGAAGTTAGAATTCCTGACAGATGTTGCCGGACCGGCTGCGCCCGGCGCAGCACGCCGAACATCCGGGACGGCGCGGGTTGACCGTGACGGGCTGCGGTCAGACCGGACGCTGGTCCGCAGGGGCCGGCGGGCGCGCCCCGGCAGGTCCGTCGCCGCCCGGACCGGACGGCCGCGCGCCTAGCCGTCGGCGGCGATCAGCGATAGGAAGGCCGGGCCGAAGCGTTCGGTCCTCTGCGGGTCCATCCCGGGCAACGCCTGCAACGCCGCAAGGCTGCGCGGGCGCCGTTCGGCGATGCTGCGCAAGGTGGCCGCGGTCAGCGACAGGGGCTTGCCGGTTCCGTCCGGCCCCCGGGCGAGGCGCACCGCCTCGGCCTGCAGGCGGTCGTAGAGCGACCCCGCGTCGGTTCCGGCCAGCGCGCGGCGCGCGGGGTGCAGGCGTGCCGGCGGTACGCCAGCAATTACCGAAAGGAAGGCCGCGCCGTAGCTGTCAAGCTTCTTCGCGCCGACACCGGTGATCGCCGCCATCGCGTCGAGCGTCGCGGGGCGCCGTTCGGCCATCTCGATCAGCGTCCGGTCGGGGAAGACGACATAGGCGGGCACCCCCTGCGCCTCGGCCAGCGCGCGCCGCTTCGCCTTCAGCGCGGCCAAGAGGCCCGCATCTTCGTCCGACACCAGCGCGGCCGGCGCATCGCGCGTTGGTGCGGCAAGGGCGTCGCGGCGCAGCGTCACTGGAACCTCGCCGCGCAGCACAGGGCGCGCAGCTTCGGTCAGGCGCAGGGCGCCGTGGCGGGCGGGATCGGGACGGATGAGGTCGAGGCCCAGCATCTGCCGGAATACCGCCGCCCAGGCCGGCTTCGGCAGGTCGCGGCCGGCGCCGAAGGTCGGCAGGCGGTCGTGCGCGCGGTCGCGCACCTTCGCGGTCGCGGTGCCTGTCAGGATGTCGGTCAGGTGCCCCGCGCCGAACCATTCGCCGGTGCGCAGGATGGCCGACAGCGCCTTCCGCACGGCCTCGGTCCCGTCCCAAAGCGCGGCGGGCCGGTCGCAGAGGTCGCAGGCGCCGCAGGGGCCGGTCTCTTCGCCGAAATAGGCCAGCAGCCGCTGGCGGCGGCACCCGGTCGCCTCGGCAAGGCCGAGGAGCGCGTTCAGCCGCGCATGATCGGCCGCCTTGCGATCGTCGGGGGCGGCGCCCTCGTCGATCTGGGCGCGGCGCAGGCGGATGTCGTCGGGGCCGTAGAGCGTCAGTGTCTCGGCCGGCAGGCCGTCGCGCCCGGCGCGGCCGATCTCCTGGTAATAGCCCTCGATCGATTTCGGCAGGTCGGCATGGGCGACCCAGCGGATGTCGGGCTTGTCGATGCCCATGCCGAAGGCGACCGTTGCGGCGACGATCAGCCCGTCGTCGCGCTGGAACCTCTCTTCGACCGCCCGCCGCGCCCCGGCCTCGAGCCCCGCGTGATAGGCGACGGCGGGATGGCCGGCAGCCGTCAGGGCCTCTGCCAGCGCCTCGGTCCGGGCGCGGGTGGCGCAGTAGACGATGCCGGCCTGCCCGCGCCGGGCGGCCGCGAAGGACAGGATCTGGTCGCGCGGGCGGTCCTTCGCTGCGAAGGCCAGATGGATGTTCGGCCGATCGAAGCCGCGCAGGAACACCTGCGGCCGTCGGCCGGCGAACAGGCGCGCCACGATCTCGTCCTGCGTCTCGGGGTCGGCGGTGGCGGTGAAGGCCGCAAGCGGCACGTCCAGCGCCGCGCGCAGATCGCCGATGCGCAGGTAGTCGGGGCGGAAGTCATGGCCCCACTGGCTGACGCAATGCGCCTCGTCCACCGCGATCAGGCCGACGCCCGCCCGGCGCAGGACGGCCGCGACGCCCGCCGCTGCCAGCCGCTCGGGCGCCATGTAAAGCAGCTTCAGCCGCCCGTCGTGCAGCCGCGCCCGGACCGATGCCGTCTCGTCGTCGGTGTTCTGCGACGTGATCGCCCCGGCCTCGACCCCCAGGGCCGACAGCGCGCGCACCTGGTCGCGCATCAGCGCGATCAGGGGCGAGATCACCAGCGTGACGCCCGCGCGGCACAGCGCCGGCAGCTGATAGCACAGCGATTTGCCCCCGCCCGTCGGCATGATCGCCAGCACGTCGCGCCCCCCTGCGACGGCCGCCACGATCTCGGCTTGGCCGGGCCGGAACGCCGGGAAGCCGAACACGGAGCGAAGCAGCGTTGCGGGGTCGGCCATGCGGGATCCGGGCGGGGGGCGCGTTGGCCTGCAGGCTCAGAATGCGTAGAGGTTGTTCGAGATCACGATGCGCAGCGCATAGACGCCGATCAGCACGACAAGCGGCGCGAGGTCGATCCCACCCATGATCGGCACCACCTGCCGGACGCGCGAGTAGAGCGGCTCGAGAATGCGGTTCAGCCCGTCCCAGATCTGCGCAACCAGCGGCTGGCGCAGGTTCAGCACCTGGAAGGTCACCAGCCAGCTAACGATGATATGGGCAATGATGACGAATTGCGCGACGTCGAGGATCAGAAGAAGGATCTGCAAGATCGAGGTCATTGCGCGCTCCGCAGCTGGTCTGCCCTTCCCTATCGCCGTCGCCGCCGCGCGGCAACCGGCAAGGCCCGCGCCGCAACGTCACCGGTTGACGCCGTCCGTCAGCGCGGCGATCCCGCGGGCGTCGGGGAGGTGCCGCATGTATCCGTTCATCCGCATGGCCGGCGAAATGGTGCGCGCCCGCCGGATGCCGCCGCTCGGGCCCTTCGAGCCCCACGTCTCGCACCACCGCGTCTGGCCCTGGGACCTCGACCCCTGGGTCGAGCTGAACAACGGCCGCACCCTGACGCTCTATGACCTCGGGCGGTTGCCCTTCTCGTTGCGGACAGGGTTGATCGCGGTGCTCCGGCGCGAAGGCTGGGGGATGACGGTCGCGGGCAGCTCGGTGCGCTACCGCCGGCGGGTGCGCGCCTTTCAGCGCGTGGCGATGGTGACGCGCCTTCTGGGGTGGGACGCGCGGTTCGTCTACCTCGATCAGTCGATGTGGCGGGCGGGCGACTGCACCAGCCAGGCGCTGATCCGGTCCGCCTGCACCGACCGCGCCGGCATCGTGCCGCCGGCGCGGCTCGCCGCGGCGATGGGGCTGCCGGCCGAAAGCCCGCCCCTGCCCGACTGGGTGCTGGCTTGGGCCGGGGCCGAGGCCACCCGCCCCTGGCCGCCCGAAGTGTCACCCGACGCGCGGTAGCGGGCGCCGGGCGGCGCCGCGGCCTGAACGATCCCCGGACGGCTGTTCCGCCCGCCAGATCCAAGGCCCGCCGGACGAACGGCCGCGGCGGCACGCCGGGGGCTGCGCGGCTTGCGATGGCGCGGCCGGACGACCGTCCCCGCGTTCCGGTCCGCGGGCGGGATAGGCCGTCCGGCGCGAGGCAAGGGGAACGCCGACAGACGGGCGCGTTCCGGCCGGTGGGCGGGGCATCCGGATCGGCCGAGCGTGCCGAAGGCCAGCGCGGCGGCCCCCGCCCTGCCGGCCGCTCGGCCGGCCGGAGTCCGGGACATGCGCCGCCCCGGTCAGTCGGCCGCCGACGGTTCGGGCGGGCGCAGCTCGGGCCGCCACGCGGCGGCAATGGCCTCGAGGATCGCGGCGCGGCGCAGCGGCTTGGTCAGATAGCGGTCGATCCCCGCCTCGATCGCGGAATCGGCGTCGCCGTCCAGCGCGTGGGCCGTCAGCGCGACGATCGGCACCCGCGGGCCGCCTTCGCCCTCGGCGGCGCGGATGGCGCGCGCGGCCTCGCGCCCGTCCATCTCGGGCATGGAGATATCCATGAACACCAGATCCGGCTGCCAGCTTCGCCAGAGCTCGACCGCCTCGCGGCCATTGGCGGCGAATTCCACCTCGATGTCGAGGTCGCGCACCATCTTGCGGAACACCAGCTGGTTGGTGCGGTTGTCCTCGGCGGCAAGCACGCGCATCGCCCGCCGGTCGTTCGGAGGCGGGGGCGCCGCCGGGGGCGGCGGGGGCGCCGGCGGCGCCGACAGCGACCGGAGGCGCCGGAACAGGTCGCTGCGCAGGATCGGCTTCTGCAGGATCGCCGCCAGATGCTCGGCCCCCGGTTCCTCCCGCGCCACCGCCGGGTTCGACGACAGCAGGACGACCGGCATCCTGTGCCCCGCCGCCCGCATCGCCGCGGCGAAGGCGAGGCCGTTCATCTCGGGCATGTCATGGTCGGTCAGCACCACGTCGAACCGCCCGTCCTGCGCCAGTGCCGCCAGCCCTTCGGCCGCGCTGCGGCACAGCACGGCGGCGACGCCCGCGGTGGCAAGCTGACGCTCGAGGATCGTGCGGTTGATGAACTGGTCGTCCACGACCAGGGCGCGGTGCAGGGTTACGGGTTCCTCGGGCGGGGCGGCCGCATCCTCGGCCACCGGCAGCGTCAGCCGGAAGCCGAAACAGGACCCGCGCCCCGGCTCGCTTTCCACCCAGACCGTGCCGCCCATCCGCTCGACCAGCCGCCGCGTGATCGCAAGGCCGAGGCCCGTGCCCTCGTATTTCCGGTTCGCCGAGTCCTCGACCTGATTGAACTCGCCGAAGATGTGGTCGAGGTGCTCGGGCGCGATGCCGATCCCGGTATCCTCGACGGTCACGTGCAGCTGCTGCCCGCCGCCATCCGCCTCGAGGCCCACGACGCGGATCAGCACGTGCCCCCGTTCCGTGAACTTGACCGCGTTGCCGATCAGGTTCGTCAGGATCTGCCGCAACCGGCCCGGGTCGCCGACATACCGCGTCGGCAGGAACATGTCGAAGTCGATCAGGATGTCGATTCCCTTCGGCAAGGCCCGCGGCTGCAGCAGCATCGCCACCTCGTGGATGATCCGTTCGAGGTCGAAGGGTTCGGGGTAGAGCGTCAGCTTGTCCGCCTCGATCTTGGAATAGTCGAGGATGTCGTTGATGATCCCCAACAGCGCCTCGCCCGAGGACCGGATCGTTTCGGCGAACAGCCGCTGTTCCTCGGTCAGGTTGGTGTCGCACAGAAGCTCGGCCATGCCGACCACACCGTTCATCGGCGTGCGGATCTCGTGGCTCATGTTGGCGAGGAAGGCCGACTTGGCCCGGTTCGCCGCCTCGGCCTCGGCCCTGGCGGCCTCGAGCTCCTTCTCGCGCGCCTTGTCGGCGGTGATGTCGATCCGCAGGCTGACGCGGCCGCCGTCCGGCGTCGGCCGGTCCACCACGCGCAGGGTGCGGCCGTCCGACAGCGTCACCTCCATATCGCCCTCGGCGGCGCGGTAGATCGCGAGACGCTCGGCGATGAACTCCTCCTCGCGCCCGGCCGCCTCGGGGTAGTGGCCGGCCATGACGCGCGCGCGGACCAGTTCGGTCAGGGTGACGCCGGGGCGGATCAGATGCGCGGTCCCGGGCATCGAGTCGCGATACTTCGCGTTGGCCAGCACCAGCCGTTCGTCCTTGTCGAACAGGATGAACCCGTCCGGCAGCGCGTCCAGCGCGGCGAGGATCCGCATCTGGTCGGTGATGTTGAGGGCGAGGGTCACCATGTCGCCGTCGCGCGCGCGCCGGTCCACGAGGCGCACCCACATGCCCTGCGCGAAGCGGACGACCACGGGCGGAATCGGATCAGCGTCCCACCGGGCCTGCATCCGCGCGATGAAGCCGTCGGGCGCCTCGCCCTCGGTCTCGACGATGCCGCGGTCCACGGCAAGGCGGATCAGGTCGCGGTAGGCGATGCCCGGCTGCACCTCCGGGTGGCCGTCGAACGGCGCCATATAGGCCCGGTTCGCCGCGACAAGTCGCCCCTGCGCGTCGAACACGGCAAAGCCGTCGCGGATGGCGTCGATCGAGTCCCACAGGCGCCGCTCGGCCATGACCGCGGCGGTATGGGCGCGTTCGAGGTCGCTCATGAACCTGGAGGCCCGGCCGCGCAGCATTTCGGCCTCGGACAGGGCCGAGGCGGTGGCATGGCGCTGTTCGGCTACCTGCGCGGCCAGCGCGCGGGCGTGCAGGGCCAGCTTTTCGTTGGCCGCCTGCAACTCGCGGCTTTTCTGCTCAAGCAGACGCTCGGCGGCAAGGCGGGCGCGCCGTTCCTTTGCAAGCCGATCGCCGAGGTCCATCACCGTCCCGCCTGCCGCGCCCGGTCCGCACCGCGCGCCCTGCCGGTGCCCGCCCTGCTCGTGCGCCGCACCATGCGCAGCGCCCGGTGAAGGCCGGGTTAACCGTGCTCTGCGATGCGCGGCGCCCGCGCGCGCCGCCAGTCAGGATGTCCCGACTTGCAGGCATCTGCACGGGCTTCGGCCCGTGCGGCGGCAGGCCGGGCGCGGGCGGATGCCCAATCCGCGGGCGTTTGCGCATGCTTAAGGCGGCTGCGGGGGCGCAGGCCGGCCCCCGCAGCACCGAATCGCTTGACAGCCTGCGACGTCTGCAGGGCACTTGTGCTGCCCAACGTGTATGTGAACGGTATCAGAAGGTCGGCGCACGAACGCCCGGCTGCGGCAGTCTGTCCTGTCAGACAGGAGATGGTTCCATGGCGTGGTTCGTCGGTATCGTTGTCGTCCTGATCGCAGCGATCCTGCTGATCCTGTTCCTCAACCGCTACTACCGGAAGGCCACGCGCGAGGTGGCGCTGATCCGCACCGGTGCAGGCGGGCAGCGGGTGGTTCTCGACGGCGGCTGCCTGGCGCTGCCGTTCCTGCACAAGGTTTCGGAAGTGAACATGCGCACCACCCGGCTGGAGATCGAGCGGCTGGGGCCGAAGTCGATCATCACCAAGGACCGCCTGCGCGTGGATGTGGCCGCCGAGTTCTATGTCCGCGTCATGCCGACCGCGCAGGGCGTGGCGACCGCTGCGCAGGCGCTCGGCGCGAAGTCGTTCCGCGCGGCCGACCTTGCCGAGACGCTGGAGGGCAAGCTGGCCGATGCGATGCTGTCTGTGGCGGCGCGCCACACGATGGACGAGCTGCAGGACAACCGCGCCGGATACGCACGCGAGGTGACGGGCCTTCTGGCCGAGAACCTGGCGCAGAACGGGCTGATGCTCGAAAGCGTGTCGCTCACGCGGCTGGACCAGACGCCCTTCCACGCGCTCGACGAGAACAACGCCTTCAACGCGCTCGGGATGCGGCGGCTGGCCGAGATCATCGCGGTCAACAGGAAGGAACGCGCCGCGATCGAGGCCGACGCCGAGGTTGCGGTGCGGCAAAGCCAGCTCGACGCAACCAAGCGCAAGCTGACCATCGCGCGCGAAGAGGAAGAGGCGATGATCGCCCAGGGGCGCGAGATCGAGATCGCCCGCGCCCGCAGCATGGCCGAGACGGCCGAGGAACAGGCCGCCAGCGAACTGCGGCGCGAGGCCGCGCGGATCGCCCGCGAACGCGAGGTGCGCCTGACCGAGATCGCGCGCGACCGGGAACTGCGGCGCCGAGCGCTCGAATCCGAACTGAACGTCGAGACGATGAAGGCCGACAACGCCGTGGCCCTTGCGGCCAAGAGGGTTGAAGCGGCCGAGGCCGAGGCACGCGCCATCGCCGCGAAGGCCGAAGAGGCGCGCGCCGAGGAGGGCGTGCGCACCGCCCGCGAAACGGCGATCGCCGAACGCGAAAGGGCGCTTGCCCTGATCCGCGCCGCCGAACGGGCCGAGGTGGACGACACCCGCGTGCGATCCGAGGCGGGCACCCTGGTCTCGATGGCCGAGGCCGAGGCGAAGGCGACCCTCGAGCGGGCCGAGGCGCAGAAGGCGCGCCTGCTGGCCGAGGCCGAGGGCCGCGCGGCCGTGATCGCGGCCGAGAACGCGCAGTCGCCCGAGCTGATCGCCATGAAGCTGGACGAGGCGCGCCTTCGCGCGCTGCCCGAGGTGGTCGAGCGGATGCTGAAGCCGGCCGAGAAGATCGAGACGATCCGCATCAACGCGATCACCGGCCTGCCGGTCGGTACGGGCGGCGGGGCCAGCGGTGCGCCGGCGGGGGACAGGCCGGCGATGAACCAGGTGGTCGATTCCGTCCTGTCGCTGGCGTTGCAGCTGCCCGCGGTCCAGAAGCTGGGCGAGGAGATCGGCATGAACATCGGCGACGGGATCAACGGCGTGGCCGCCCCCCTTGCCGAACGCGGCCGCGGCCGGGCGGGCCGCACCGACGGCGGCGGGGCGGCGACGGCCCCGGACTGACACCACCAAAGGGCCCGGGCGTCGCACCCGCACCCCACCCACCAAGAGGAGAGACGGACATGACCATCTCACGCAGAACGTTCCTCGCCGGCACCGCCGGCGCGGTGCTTGGGATGCCCGCGCTGATGGGGCGCGCGCAGGACGCGACCATCAGGATCGCCTCGATCCTCGATCTCTCCGGCGGCCTCGACATCTACGGCGCGCCGATGGACGTGACGACGAAGCTTGCCGTCGAGGACATCAACGCCGCCGGCGGCCTGCTGGGCCGACGGGTGGAGCTGATCACCTACGACGCGCAGTCGTCGATCCAGCTCTATACCCAGTACGCGACGCAGGCCGCCGCGGGCGACCGGGTGGCGGCGGTTCACGGCGGCATCACCTCGGCCAGCCGCGAGGCGATCCGCCCGACGCTGGCGCGGTTCCAGACTCTCTATTTCTACAATACACAGTATGAAGGCGGGGTGTGCGACTACAACAATTTCTGCACCGGATCGACGCCGGCGCAGACGGTGGCCAAGGTCGTGCCCTACGTGATGAACAAGTGGGGCAAGAAGGTCTACATCGTCGCGGCCGATTACAACTACGGCCAGATCACCGCCCAGTGGATGCAGAAGTTCGTGGCCGACAACGGCGGCGAGACGCTGGGGGTGGAGTTCTTCCCCCTCGACGTCACCAACTTCGGCCCGACGATCAACAAGATCCAGCAGGCCGCCCCGAACCTGGTGATCTCGGCCCTGGTGGGCGGCGCGCATGTGTCGTTCTACCGGCAATATGCGGCGGCGGGGCTGAACGCTTCGATCCCGATCGCCTCTACCACCTTCGGCGTCGGCAACGAACACAAGCTGATCTCGGCGGCCGAAGGCAACGGGCTGATCGCCGCCTATTCCTATTTCGAGGCGGTCGATAACCCGGTGAACAGGGACTTCCTCGCGCGGCTTGATGCAAAGATGGGTGCGTCCCGGCCGGGCCTCAACGAACTGGCGGTGCGGTCCTACGAGGGCGTGATGCTGTGGGCCGAGGCGGTGAAGCTGGCCGGCACGGCCGACCGCAATCCGGTGGTCGAGGCGCTGCGCACCGGCCTGACCTACAACGGCCCCTCGGGTGCGGTGACGGTCGATCCCAAGACGCACCACTGCATCCAGAACGTCTATCTGGCCGAGCTGAAGGACCAGACGTTCGACATCCTCGAAGCCTACGACGCGCAGCCGCCCGCCGACACGCAGCTTGTGTGCGATCTCGTGGCGAACCCCGACCAGTCCACGTTCTTCTTCGAGAACGGGCTGGCCGCGGCCGGCATCAAGTGAGGCCTCCCACCCGCGCCCGAAGGAGAGACCGATCGTGGATCTCGTTGTCGCCGTCGCCCTGCAGCTGGCCTACGGCATCGCCAACCTCGCGCTGATCTCGGTCGGTCTCGCCATCATCTTCGGCATGATGCGGGTCATCAACCTGGCCCATGGCGAATTCCTGATGCTCGGCGGCTACACGGTGGTGGTGACGACGAACGCCGGCGTGAACCTGTGGCTGGCCGTGTTCGTGCTGGCCCCGCTGGTTGTCGGGATCGTCGGCGTGCTGGTCGAACGGATCCTGATCCGCCGGCTTTACGGGCGGATGATCGACACGCTGCTGGCCACCTGGGGGCTGTCGCTACTGCTGATCGGGCTGGTCACGTCGATCTTCGGCGCCTCCACCGCCACGACGATCTCGCCCCCGTTCGGAACCATCCAGATCGGGCGGTTCTCGTCTTCGGGGTACGAGCTCTTCCTGATCGGCGTGACGATGGCGCTAGCGCTGGCGATCTGGGCGGTGCTGCGGTTCACTAGGCTCGGGCTGGTGGCGCGCGGGACGATGCAGAACGCCGAGATGGCCTCGGCCCTCGGCGTGTCCACATCGCGCATCTACATGATCACCTTCGGCCTCGGGGCGGCGGTCACGGGGCTGGCGGGCGGCCTTCTCGCGCCGATCACGGGCGTGCTGCCGACGATCGGGGCCACCTACATCGCCAAGGCCTTCATCACCGTCATTTCGGGCGGGTCGGCGATCCTCGCGGGCACCGCCGCGGGATCGGTGCTGCTCGGCGGCATCCAGGGGGTGTTCACCTTCCTGACCGGCCCGACCTTCGGCGAGGTGGCGCTGCTGATCGCGGCCATCGTCCTTCTGCGGCTGATGCCGCGGGGCATCACGGGGCGGTTCTTCCGCAAGTCGCTGTGACCGGTGGGGCCGACACGATCCGCGCGATGCGCCCGGCCTTCCTTTGGGCCGCGCTCGCCGCGATCTTTGCCTTGGCCGCGCCGCAGATGCTAGCGCTTTTCGCTATCATCAACCTGACGACGGCCATCGCGCTGGCGATCCTTGCGCTCAGCCTCGCGCTGATCTGGGGCTATGGCGGCATCCTGTGCTTCGGGCAGGTCGCGTTCTTCGGCCTCGGCGCCTATGCCTACACGATCGCGGCGGTGAACTTCGGCGGGTCCACCTGGGCGATCCTCGTCGCGGTTCTGGTCGCGTCGGCGGTCGCCGCGGCGCTTGGCTACTTCATGTTCTACGGCCGGCTGTCGGACGTGTATCTGGGCGTCATCACGCTGACCTTCACGCTGATCCTCTTTTCCGTCATGCGCCGCACCTCGGGGCCGGACTGGAAGATCGGCAAGTCGCTGCTCGGCGGGTTCAACGGGATTTCCTCGCCGCCCCTCAACCTGCCGTGGAACCCGGCCGTCAAGCTGTTCCCCGAACACGTGTTCTACGTCGCGATGGCGGCGCTGATCCTGTGCTACCTCTTCGCCGCCTGGCTGGTGAACACCCACTTCGGCCGCGTCTGCGTGGCCATCCGCGAGAACGAGACGCGGGCGGAACTTCTGGGCTACGACACGCGGGCCTACAAGCTGGGCATCTTCACCATCGGCGCGGGCATCGCCGCCATCGGCGGCGTGCTGTTCAGCCAGGGGATCGGGCGGATCACCCCCGATGTGTTCGGCCTCTACAACGCGGCGCTGGTCATCATCTGGGTGATCGTCGGCGGTCGGGGGACGCTCGCCGGGCCGGTGATCGCGACCTTCGCGCTCTTCTACCTCACCTCCTGGCTGGGCGGGCAGCAGGTGCTGAACAACAACCTCGTGCTCGGCATCATCCTGATCGTGTTCGTCCTGGCCGTGCCGCGCGGGATCGCGCCGACGCTACTCGGCTGGTGGCGCCGCGGCACCGTGCGCCCCGCCGCGGCCCGCGTCCGTCGCCGCCGCAACCGGGCGGAGGCCGCCGAATGACCGGCGCGCGCCGCAGGGGCGAGGCAGTGGTGGAAACCCGCGCGCTGTCGATGCACTTCGGCGGGGTGCGGGCGGTGGACGAGGTGGACTTCACCCTCTACGACCGCGAGCTGCGGTGCCTGATCGGGCCGAACGGGGCGGGCAAGTCCACCTTCTTCAAGTGCTTGACGGGCCAGCTCAAACCCACCTCGGGCGAGATCATGGTGCGGGGCGTCACCGTGACCGGGGCCGAGCCGCACGAGGTGGCGGGCCTCGGCGTGGGGATCAAGACGCAGGTCCCGAACGTGTTCGACGGCCTGACGGTCGAGGAAAACGTCTGGCTGTCGGCCCGGCGCTGGCACGACGGCCCGCGCGCCCGTGCGTTGACCGCCCAGACGATCGAGCGCCTGCGCCTCGGCGACATCCGCCGGTCGCTGGTCGGGCGGCTTGCGCACGGCCAGCGGCAGTGGGTCGAGCTGGGCATGGTGGTCGCGGCCGAGCCCTGGCTGGTGCTGCTGGACGAACCCGCCGCCGGCATGACGCACGAGGAAACCGACCGCACGGCCGAGCTGATCCGCGAGATCAACGCCACCGCCGCGCTGATCGTCGTGGAACACGACATGCAGTTCATCCGCGCGATCTCGGCCACCGTGACGCTGTTCCACGAGGGGCGGATCCTGATGGAAGACACGATGGACGCGATTTCCGCCGATCCCCGCGCCCGCGAGATCTACCTGGGGCACCGCGCATGACCGACGCGCGGCCCCTTCTGCGCGTCACCGGCCTGCGGGCGGGTTACGGCCGCGTGCCGGTGCTGCACGGCGTTGACCTGACGGTGGGCGAGGGCGAGATCCTCGGCATCCTCGGCCACAACGGGATGGGCAAGACGACGCTGCTCAAGACCCTGATGGGCATCGTGCCCGCGACCGGCGGCAGCGTGGCGTTCGACGGGATCGACCTGCTGCGCGAAAGACCGTCGGCGCGCGCGCGGCTCGGCATCGGCTATGTGCCGCAGGGGCGGGGGATCTTCCCCAACCTCAGCGTCCGCGACAACCTGCGGATGGGCGTCGCCGCGCACGGGATTGACGAGGATGCGGCGATCGACCGGGTGCTGGCGGACTTTCCGCGGATCGTGCGGCTGCTGGACCGCGACGGCGGGGCCCTGTCGGGGGGCGAGCAGCAGCTTCTGGCGCTGGCGCGCTGCCTGATCGCGGAACCCGACCTGATCCTTCTGGACGAACCGACCGAGGGCATCCAGCCCTCGATCATCGACGAGATCATCGCGCTTCTGCGCAACCTGAACGCCAAACGCGGCGTCGCCATCGTTCTGGTGGAACAGAACCTCGATTTCATCACCACCCTGTCGGACCGGGTCCTGCTGATCCAGAAGGGCCGGATCGTCGGCGAGGTGGCCGGATCGCGGGTGGCCGACGCCGCGCTGATCGAGGAATTCACGGGTTTCGGCGGCGGGGCCGCGTCGCGCGCCGCGGCGCCCGCCGCAGCCGACCGGTCGGCGCCCGGGCCCGCGCCCCGGCCCGCCGCCCCGCCCCCGGTAGCGCCCGGCGCGAAGGGCGGACCGCCCGCGCGACCCGCCCCCTCTGCCCCCGTTGCGGAAAGGATCGCCTACATGACCGTCCAGCGCCCCACCCACGCCCAGATGAAGGCGGTCGTCGCGGAACTCGGCATGAACATGTCGGACACGCGCATTCAGGAGTTTCTCGACATCATGCAGGGCACGCTCGACGCCTACGATGTCGTGGACAGCCTGCCCGACAACCTGCCGCCCGTCCTCTACCCGCGGACCTCGGGCTACCGGCCGACACCGGAAGAGAACCCGATGAACGCCTGGTATGTAAAGACCGAGATCCGGGGTGCGCCGCGCGGCCCCCTGCACGGGCGGACGGTCGCGCTGAAGGACAACGTTTGCCTGGCCGGCGTGCCGATGATGAACGGCGCGTCGACGCTCAAGGGCTATACGCCCGACATTGATGCGACGGTGGTCACCCGCCTGCTCGACGCCGGGGCGACCATCGTCGGCAAGGCGCATTGCGAATACTTCTGCCTCTCGGGCGGCAGCCACACCAACGCGACCGGACCGACGCACAACCCCCACAGGCACGGCTATTCGGCCGGCGGATCGTCCTCGGGGTCCGCTGCGCTGGTCGGGGCGGGCCTCGTGGACATGGCCATCGGCGGCGACCAGGGCGGGTCGATCCGTCTGCCTGCGTCCTTCTGCGGCGTCTGCGGGATGAAGCCGACGCACGGGCTTGTTCCCTACACCGGCGTCATGCCGATCGAGACGACGATCGACCACATCGGGCCGATGACCCGGAACGTCATGGACAACGCCCTGATGCTCGAAGTGATCGCGGGCGCCGACGGCCTCGACCCCCGGCAGTACGACGTGGTGACGGATCGCTACACGACGCACGTCAACCGGGGCGTTTCGGGCATGCGCATCGCCGTGGTGAAGGAAGGCTTCGGGCAGAAGGGCGCGGAAGGCGATGTCGAGGCCAAGGTGCGCGCGGCGGCCGAGGCGTTCCGCCGGTTGGGCGCGATGGTGGACGAGGTGTCGATCCCCTGGCACCGCCACGGGCCCGCGATCTGGACGCCGATCGCGCTGGAGGGCTTGCAGAACCAGATGATGCTGGGTAACGGCATGGGCACGGGGTGGAAGGGCCTCTACACCACCTCGCTGCTCGACTTCCACGCCAACTGGCGCAGCCGGGCGGACGAGCTGTCGGACACGCTGAAGATCTCGATGATGGTGGGGCACTACCACCTCAAGCACACGCGCGGGCACTACTACGCCAAGGCGCAGAACCTCGCCCGGCGGCTGAAGGACGAATACGATCGCGTGCTGGCGTCCTACGACATCCTTCTGATGCCGACGACGCCGATGAAGGCCACGCCCATCCCGCCGCCCGACGCGCCGCTGGCGCTGTGGATCCAGCGCGCATTCGAGATGTTGCCGAACACCGCGCCGTTCGATGTCACCGGGCATCCCTCGATGTCGATCCCCTGCGGGATGAGCCAGGGCCTTCCCGTGGGCCTGATGCTGACCGGCCGGCGCTACGACGAGGGGACGATCTACCGCGCCGCGGGCGCGTTCGAGAGGCTCGGCGACTGGAAGGCGATGTGATGCCGGCGCCCGCGCCCCTGTCCGCGCCGGGGATCCGGCCGGCCAACGGGCTTGCGCATGTCCGCGGCGATACGTCCCGCCCCCTCGTCGAGGCGACGATCCCGCAGTTCCTGGCCGAGGCGGTGCGCCGCCACGGCGGCCGCACGGCGGCCGTGTTCCGCCAGGCGGGCGTCCGCTGGACCTATGCCGAGCTTGCGGCGCAGGCGGATCGGCTGGCGGCCGGCCTGCTGGCGCTCGGCCTCTACACGGGCGACCGGGTGGGGATCTGGGCGCCGAACCGGCCGGAATGGCTGCTTCTGCAATTCGCCAGCGCGCGGATCGGGGCGATACTCGTCAACATCAACCCCGCCTATCGTGCGGGCGAGCTGGACTACGCCCTGAATAAGGCGGGCGTTTCGGCGCTGTTCGTGGCGCCGCAGTTCCGCGGCTCCGACTACATGGGCATGATCGCCGACCTCGCGCCCGAGATGGCGTCGTGCCCCCCCGGCCGTCTCCGGGCCGCGCGCCTGCCCGCGCTGCGCAGCGTGGTGCAGCTCGGCCCCGATCCCGTGCCGGGCGCGGTCGCCTTCGATGCAGTCATGCGGATGGGCAACCGCGCGCTGCGGGCGCGGCTCGACGCGATCGGGGCCGGGCTCAGGCCCGACGACGCCATCAACATCCAATTCACCTCGGGCACCACCGGGGCGCCGAAGGGCGCGACGCTCAGCCACCGCAACATCGTCAACAACGCGATTTCGGCCGCGCGCGCCATGCGCCTGAGGCCCGGCGAGGCGCTGTGCATCCCGGTGCCGCTCTATCACTGCTTCGGCATGGTCCTCGGCGTGCTGGCGGCCACCGCCTATGGCGTCGCGATGGTTTTCCCCGGCGAGGCATTCGATGCCAGCGACACACTCGCAGCCATCGCCGCCGAGCGGTGCAACGCCGTCCACGGCGTGCCGACGATGTTCCAGGCGATGCTCGACCACCCCGAGTTCGCCCGCTTCGACCTGTCGTCCCTGCGCACCGGCATCATGGCGGGGGCGCCGTGCCCGGAACCCCTGATGCGCCGCGTGATCGAGGCGATGCACTGCCCGCAGATCACCATCGGCTACGGCATGACCGAAACCTCGCCCATCTCGTTCCAGTCGGCAGTGGACGATCCGCCGCCGCTGCGCGTCTCGACCGTGGGCCGGGTGCAGCCGCACGCCGAGGTGAAGATCGTGGACCGCGCGGGGCGAACGCGGCCACTGGGCAAGGCGGGGGAGCTTCTGACGCGCGGCTATCTGGTGATGAAGGGCTACTGGGGCGATCCCGACCGGACGGCTGAGGCGATCCGCGACGGCTGGATGCACTCGGGCGACCTCGCGACCCTCGATGCCGACGGCTATTGCCGCATCGTCGGCCGGATCAAGGACATGCTGATCCGCGGTGGCGAGAACGTCTATCCGGCCGAGGTCGAGGACTGCCTCATGGCCCACCCCGACGTCGCGCAGGCTCAGGTGTTCGGCGTGCCCGATCCGCGGCTCGGCGAAGAGGTCGCGGCCTGGATCGTCCTGCGCCCCGGCGCCGTGGTCGACGCCGAGGGACTGCGCGCCTTCCTGCGCGGCCGGATCGCGGGCTACAAGGTGCCGCGGCACATCCGCTTCGTCGCCGGATATCCGCTGACCGCCACCGGCAAGCCGCAGAAGTTCCGGATGCGGCAGGCGATGGCGGCCGAACTCGGGCTTGGGCAGGGGTGACGCGATGCGGACGCTGACGGCCATCATCCGCGCGAAGGCGGGCCACGCCGAGGCGGTGCGCGCCGCCCTGATCCGCTGCGGCGCGGCGGTGCGGGCGGACGAGCCCCGCACGCTCGGCTTCACCGTCCATCAGGACTCGGCGGATCCCTGCCTGTTCGTCACCTGGGAACGCTTCGCCGATGCCGCTGCGCTCGAGGCGCACAACGCCGGCCCCGCCTCGCGCGGCTTCTTCGCGGCGGCGGGCGACCTGATCGACGGGCCGGTGACGGTCGTGATCGCGGACGAGGTCTTCGTGCGCTGACCGCGCCGCGCCGCCTGTCACCAGCGCGTTCAGGCCCTTCAGCCCCAGATCCATCGCCTGCCCCCCGTCAGCGCAGATAGGCCCTGGCCATCGGCGCCCCCGGCGAATCCCCAGGGTCCGCCATGTTGCCCTGCCTCACGCACCCGGCCTGCGGGCAGAGGAAACGGGCTTCGGTCTCGTCGAAGCCTTAGTTGGTCACCATCCGGCGGATCGGGTCGCGGCAGCCCATGCGCGCGGCATCCTCCATCGGCCGGGCGCTGCCAACGGGCATGATGAAAACCTCGCGCTCCGGCCACACGCCGGGGATCGTCCGGCCCCCGATCAGGTCGATCTGCACCGTCACCGTCGCGGCCATTTCCGCCGCGACGCCGCACGGCGCGCCGTCGCCCTGCCGCGCGCGGGCGACGCCGATGCAGACATGCGCGTCCGTCCGGCAGACCAGGACGCAGATCACTGCCCCCCCGCGCCACCCCGGGGAAGGTCCATGTTGCCGCCCGGGTGGTCAGGTTGCCGGGACAGGGCCGCCTCGACCTAAAGCCCGACCCCCGTCGGGCAGACGCGCGGTCGGCAGGGACGGTTACGCGGCCGCGGGACCGCACGCCCGCGGGCTGCGATCCGCGCGTCAGGCGGGACCGGACATGGACCGCGAGGGTGTCGCCCGTTTCCGCGCCGCCAACCGCGGCCAGCCCGTTCCGCGGCGTGACGACGGGCATGTTCGGGACGTGCGACGGCGGGGCGTCCGCTGACCTTGGCGCGCCGCCGACGGCGTCGCGCGTCTTGACCTCGACCACTCCCGATCCCCGGACGGGGGTCCGCGCCGCGCCCCGCGCAACCTCAACCGAAGGCATGGGGCCAAAGCCGGCGCGCGGTGGCGGCGTCGTAGCGGCCAAGCCGCACGTCCTCGGCCACCGCGGCGGGATCGCGCGCGGCGGGCGGGCCGTAGCCACCCCCGCCCGGTGTGCGCACGCGCACCCGGTCGCCGGGTTCAAGGGGAATGTCCTGCGCCTTCGAGAGGTGCGGGGGCACCTCCACGCGGCCGTCGGCGCGCAGGACCTCGACCCGGTTCACCGCCCCGTCCTGCCCGCCCAGCACCCCCTGCGGCCCCACCCGGCCGTGGTCCATGACGAAACTCGCCCGCGCCTGCCCGCGCAGCAGTTCAACCTCGTAGTCGAGGCCGAAGCCGCCGCGATGCCGACCCGCGCCGCCCGAGTTCTCGTGCAGGGCATAGCGGCGGTAGAGCACGGGGTACTGCTGTTCCATGATCGCGACCGGCGGCGCTTTCGAGATGCCGATGGTCGAACAGCCGTTCGACAGCCCGTCGTGGTCGGCGTTCCCGCCGTAGCCGCCGCCCGAGATCTGGTACATCACGAAGGTCCGCCCGGTCTCGGGATCGGTTCCGCCGAGCGCGAAGTTGCCGCTGGTGCCGGCGGGCGCGGCCGTCACCCGGTCTGGGGCGGCCTGCACAAGGGCTGCGAACACTGCCTCGGCGATGCGCTGGCTGACCTCGGCCGCGCAGCCCGACACGGGCCGGGGATACTGCGCGTCGAGGAACGTGCCCGCGATCCCCGTCACCGCGAGCGGCGCGAAGGCGCCGGCCGACAGCGGCACGTCGGGAAAGACGTGGCGCACGGCAAGGTAGACCGAAGACAGCGTGGTGGCGCGGACCGAGTTCATCGGCCCGAGGCACGGCGGCGAGGATCCCGCGAAGTCGAAGATCAGGCCGTCGCCCCGCTTCGTCGCCGTCAGGGCGATCGTCAGGGCCTGATCCACCACGCCGTCGCTGTCGATGATCGCCGTGGCAGCCCAGGCGCCGTCGGGCAGGGCGGCGATCTGCGCGCGCATCTGCCGTTCGGCCATGCCGCGCATCGCGGCCACGGCGGCCAGCACGGTGTCGTCCCCGTAGCGATCCATCAGCGCCGCCAGCCGGTCGGCCCCGACCAGAAGGGCCGCACGCTGTGCCGCCACGTCGCCGATGCGCTGGTCGGCCACACGGATGTTCGACGTGACGATGGCCCAGATCTCGGCGTCCATCGCGCCGCGCTTGAACAGCTTCACCGGCGGCAGGCGCAGCCCCTCGGCCTCGACCTCGCGCGCACTGGCCGAGAAGCCGCCGGGCACCGCACCCCCGGTATCCGGCCAGTGGCCGGTGTTCGACAGCCAGCACAGGATGCGCCCGTCCCGCCAGAAGGGCATGGCGAAGCGCACGTCCATCAGATGCGTGCCGCCGAGGTAGGGGTCGTTCACGATGTAGATGTCGCCGGGCTCGGGCGGTGCGGTGACGCCGGCTGCGATGCGCGCGATCAGGTGGCGCGTGGAAAACTGCATCGTGCCGACGAACACCGGCAGGCCGCGCAGCCCCTGCGCGATCAGGCTGCCGTCCACCGCATCGTAGATGCCCGAGGACCGGTCGTCGGCCTCGGCGATCACCGGGCTGAACGCCGCGCGCGAGAAGGCGAGGTCCATCTCGTCGCAGACCTGCTGGAGGCCCGCCTGGATCACGGCGAGCGTGACGGGGTCGATCATGCGCCGCCTCCCACGGTGACGGTCAGGTTGCCTGCGCCGTCGGGTTCGCAGCGGTCGCCGGGCTCCAGCAGAACGGTCGTGTCCATCTGTTCGAGGATCGCGGGTCCGTGCAGCGTGAAGCGCGCCGGCAGCCGTTCGCGCGCATAGACCGGGGTGTCCCGCCAGCCGTCGAACCAGACCGGGCGCGTGCAGGTCTGCGCCCCCGCAAGGTCGGCCGCCCGCTGCGCCGGGTCGATCAGCGCCGACAGGTCGGGCGGACGGCGCCGCCCGGTCACCGCGACGGCGAGGTTGACAAGGCGCGGGCGCAATTCGGCCAGCTCCACCCGGAACCGCGCGCGGTAGGCGGCGGCAAAGGCCGCGTGCAACGCCGCCGCCTCGGGCGGCCCCTCGGGCAGCGCCACCCGCAGGAGGTGCGTCTGGCCGATGAACTGCATGTCGGCGTGGCGCGCGACCTCTACCGCTTCGACCGCAGCACCGCCAAGGGCGACGCGCCGCCGCCCCTCGGCCTCCATCTCTGCGAGATGCGCGGCGACCTCGGCCGTGTCGAGGGCGTCCAGCGGGCGGTTCAGCGTGCGGACGAAGTCGTGCCGCAGGTCCGCCACCACGCAGCCGAGCGCGTTGGTCAGCCCCGGCCGCGCCGGGATCAGGACCCGCGGGATCGCGAGTTCCCGCGCCAGCGCCGAGGCGTGCAGCGGCCCCGCGCCGCCAAAGGCGAAGAGCGCGAAGTCGCGCGGATCGGCCCCGAGCGAGACCGAGACCATCCGCATCGCGCCGGCCATGTGCACGTTCGCCAGCCGGATCACCGCGGCCGCCGCCGCCTCGGGCGACAGGCCGAGCGGCGCGCCGATGTCGCGCGCGAAAGCCGCGCGCACCGCCGCCAGCGGCCCGGCGAAGCGCGCGGGCGACAGCCGGCCCAGAAGAAGGTTCGCATCCGACACCGTGGGGCGGGTACCGCCGCGGCCGTAGCAGATCGGGCCCGGCGCGCTGCCCGCGCTGTCCGGCCCGACGCGCAGCATCCCGCCCGCATCGACCCGCGCGATCGACCCGCCGCCGGCGCCCACGGTGCGCACGTCCACCATCGGAACGTGGATCGGCATCCCGTATTCCAGCTCGATCTCGTGGCTGACCGGCACGGCGCCGTCCCGGATCAGCGCGACGTCGGTCGAGGTGCCGCCCATGTCGCAGGTGATGAGGTTTCCGACACCCGCGTGCCGCCCGGTCGCGGCGGCGGCGATCACGCCGGATGCCGGGCCGGACAGCACGGTCTTGACCGCCTCGCGCGCGACGTCCCCGGCGGCGACCATCCCGCCGTTGCCGTTGACTACCAGAAGCTCGCGCCGGTAGCCGCCGGCCGCCAGCCCCGCCTGCAGCCGCGACAGATAGCGTTCCAGCACCGGCTGCACGCCGGCGTTGACCGCGGCCGTCACGCCGCGTTCGTATTCGCGGCTCTCCGACAAGAGCTCGTGCCCGGCGGTGACATAGGGCGTAGGCCAGACCGCGCGCGCGATATCGGCGGCGCGGCGTTCGTGGGCGGGGTTGGCGTAGGCATGCAGGAAGTGGATCACCAGCGCCTCGCAGCCGCGCGCCAGCAGGAACTCGCAGGCCGTCCGCACGTCGTCGGTATCGAGCGGGACCAGGACCTCGCCGTCGGCATCGAGCCGCTCGCCCACC
>CALIZF010000013.1 GCA_938028765.1 uncultured Paracoccaceae bacterium | reverse complement strand
GCCGTCGACGGCACCCTCTATCGGCTGCGCAACCTCGTCGAACGCTGTTTCAACAAGCTGAAGAACGCCCGCCGCGTCGCCACCCGCTACGATAAAACCGCCGAGAGCTTCCTCGGATTCATCGACATCACCTCAATCCGCCTCTGGCTCCGCCATTTGTCAACATGACTTAACTGCCTGATTTCTTCGGGAGGGATGGTGCTGCGAGAGAGGATTGAACTCTCGACCTCTCCCTTACCAAGGGAGTGCTCTGCCACTGAGCTACCGCAGCCCCTGTCCGCGTCCCGGCCGGTTCGGTCGCCCCCGTCCGTGGGATGCGGCCGATGTCCGGGCGGCGGCGATGCAGGCGGTGCGATAGTCGCATTCGGCCCCGCGCGCAAGGCCTGTCGCGCGGTATCGACGGGGCTTGCGCAAACCGGCCGGCGGGGCAAGATCGCGCGCAGGGAGGACGCGGGCATGGAACGGGCCGAACACGACCGGATCCCCGAGATCGCGCTGAACTGGCACCGCGCCGGGCGCGGCGCAGCGCTGGCGACGGTGGTCGAGACATGGGGCTCGGCCCCGCGGCAGGCGGGCAGCCAGCTGGTCGTGTCGTGCGCGGGCGAGATCATGGGATCGGTCTCGGGCGGCTGCGTGGAGGGCGCAGTGGTGATCGCCGCGCAGGACGCGATGGCGGACGGCACGCCGCGCCTGCTGACCTTCGGCGTGAGCGATGAGACGGCCTTCGCCGTCGGACTCGCCTGCGGCGGCACCATCCGCGTGCTGGTCGAGCCTGTGGGGCAGGGGCGCCATGCCCTGCCCGAAGCCACGCTGGCCGATCTGGTCGCCGCGCGCGCCGCGCGCCGGGCGGTCGCCTATGCCATCGACACCTCCAGCTGGGCGCGCGCTCTGGTCGCGCCCGGCGCCGATCCGGCGGTCGATGCGCGGTTCCGCGCCGACCGGTCGGGGATGGACGAGGGCGGGCGCTTCGTCGCCGTCCACAACCCGCCGCTGCGCATGGCGGTCGTCGGGGCGGTGCACATCGCGCAGGCGCTGATCCCGATGGCCCGTCTCGTCGGCTACGACGTGACGCTGATCGACCCGCGCGAGGCCTTCGGATCGGCGGCGCGCTTTCCCGACGTCACGATCAGCCACGACTGGCCGGACGAGGCACTGGCCGCCTTCGCCCCCGACGCGCGCAGCGCGGTTGTGACGCTGACCCACGACAGCAAGCTCGACGATCCGGCGCTGGCCGCAGCCCTGCGCAGCCCGGCCTTCTACATCGGGTGCCTCGGGTCCACCCGCACCCATGCCAAGCGCGTCGCGCGGTTGCAGGCGGCAGGGTTTTCCGCTGCCGAGATCGCCCGGCTCGACGCCCCCGTAGGCCTTGCGATCGGCGCGCGGACCCCGGCCGAAATCGCGGTGTCGATCCTCGCCGCGGTCACCCGGGCGCTGCGGCAGGGGACGTGATGGACTTCGGCCCCGTCCCCGTGGCGACGGCCGAAGGCGCGATCCTCGCGCATTCCGTTGCGGTCGCGGGCGGGCGGCTGCGCAAGGGCCAGCGGCTGGGGCCAGCCGAGGTGGCGGCGCTGGCTGCGGCGGGGGTGGCAGAGGTCTGGGTCGCGCGCCCCGGCCCCGCCGATGTGGACGAGGACGCCGCGGCGACGCGGCTGGCCGCCGCCCTGGTGCCCGACGTCGCCGCCGCGCGGGTGACGCTGACGCCCGCATTCACGGGGCGCGTCAACGTCAACGCCGCCGTCGCCGGGGTGGCCGCGGTCGATGCCGATGCGGTCCATGCGCTGAACCGGATCGATCCTGCGATCACGCTGGCCACCCTGCCGCCCTTCGCCCGCGTCGTGCCGGGGCAGCTGATGGCGACGGTCAAGATCATCACCTACGCGGTGCGCGCGCGCGCGCTCGATGCGGCCTGCGCGCAGGCGGACGGCGCGCTGCGCGTCCTGCCGGTGGTGCGGCGGACGGCCGGGCTGATCCTCACCGCGGTGCAGGGTCAGGATCCGAAACTGAACGCCAGGGGCCGCCGCGCGGTCGAGGGGCGGCTCTTGGCGCTCGGCATGTCGCTGGCGGGGGTGGCCGAGGTGCCGCACGACACGGGTGCGGTGGCCGCTGCGCTGGCCGCCCTTCCGGGCGATATCGCCCTGATCCTGACCGGCAGCGCCACGTCGGACCTGCGGGACACCGCGCCCGCGGCGGTCCGGGCGCAAGGGGGGACGGTGCAGCGCTTCGGGATGCCGGTCGATCCGGGGAACCTCCTGTTCCTCGGCCGTCAGGGCGGCCGGCCGGTGATCGGCCTGCCCGGCTGCGCCCGCAGCCCGGCCCTGAACGGCGCCGACTGGGTGCTGGAACGGATCGCCTGCGGGGTGGAGGTGGACGACGCCATGATCGCGGGCATGGGCGTCGGGGGGCTTCTGAAGGAACCGCCCTCGCGCCCCTGGCCGCGCGAGCGGCGGCGGGCGGACGACTAGGCCAAAGGTGGCATAGGCGGGGGCCTCGGCCTCTGATTTACTCCGGCGCAACCGAGGGAGGGTTCGATGACCAAGGTAACGATGACCGTGAACGGTCGCCCGGTGTCGGGCGAGGTCGAGGGGCGCACGCTGCTTGTGCAATTCCTGCGCGAGGGGCTGGGCCTGACCGGTACGCACGTCGGCTGCGACACCGCGCAATGCGGCGCCTGCGTCGTCCACGTGAACGGCGCCGCGATGAAATCCTGCAACGTCCTGGCCCTGGATGTGGCCGGCGCCGAGGTGCGGACGATCGAGGGGATGGCGAACCCCGACGGGTCGCTGTCGGGGCTGCAGCAGGCCTTCCAGGATCACCACGGCCTGCAATGCGGCTTCTGCACGCCGGGCATGGTCATGTCGGCCGCGGCCCTGCTGGCCGAGAACCCGAGGCCGACCGAGGCGGAGGTGCGCCATTACCTCGAGGGGAACCTCTGCCGCTGCACGGGATACCACAACATCGTCAAGGCGGTGCTGGCGGCGAGCGGACAGGACGTGTCCGGCGTCGGCATCGCGGCCGAGTAACCGGTTCAGGGGAGGAGCACAGACATGCCGAAAGACGGCGGGATCGGCGCCAGCACGAAGCGGCGCGAGGACGTCCGGTTCCTGACGGGGAGCGGGCGCTACACCGACGACATCAACCTGCGCGGCCAGGCCTATGCGCATTTCCTGCGCAGCCAGGTGGCGCACGGTCGGATCAACCGCATCGACACTGCCGCGGCCGCGGCGATGCCCGGCGTCCTGCGCATCTTCACCGCAGCCGACTTCGCCGGGGTGGGGGGGCTGCCTTGCGGTTGGCAGGTGACCGACCGCCACGGCAAGCCGATGCAGGAACCCAAGCACCCCGTGCTGGCCGAAGGGAAGGTGCGGCATGTCGGCGACCCGATCGCCATGATCGTGGCCGAGACGCCCGAGCAGGCCCGCGACGCCGCCGAAGCCATCGTGGTGGACATCGACGAACTGCCCGCCGTGGTGGACATGAAGGCGGCGCTGGCCGAAGGAGCCCCGAAGGTGCACGACGAGCTTGCGTCGAACCTCTGCTACGACTGGGGTTTCGTCGAGGATAACCGCGAGGCGGTGAACGCGGCCTTTGCCGGCGCGCATCACGTCACGACGCTGGAGCTCGTCAACAATCGCCTCGTCGCCAACGCTATGGAGCCGCGGGTGGCGGTCGGCGACTACGATTTCGCCACCGATACCTCGACCCTCTACACCACCAGCCAGAACCCGCACGTCATCCGCCTGCTGATGGGGGCCTTCGTGCTGGGCATCCCGGAACACAAGCTGCGCGTGGTGGCGCCCGACGTGGGCGGCGGCTTCGGGTCGAAGATCTTCCATTACGCCGAAGAGGCAGCCTGCACCTTCGCCGCCCGGCAGCTGCGCCGGCCGGTGAAATGGACCGCCGCGCGGTCGGAGTCTTTCATGACCGACGCCCACGGGCGCGACCATGTGACGAAGATCGAACTCGCGCTCGACAAGGACGGGCATTTCCTCGCCATCCGCACCGAGACCTACGCGAACATGGGCGCCTACCTTTCGACGTTCGCGCCCTCGGTCCCGACCTGGCTGCACGGCACGCTGATGGCGGGCAACTACAAGACCCCGCTCATCTACGTGAACGTCAAGGCGGTGTTCACCAACACCGTGCCGGTCGATGCCTATCGCGGCGCGGGCCGGCCCGAGGCGACCTTCCAGCTCGAGCGGATCATCGATAAGGCCGCGCGCGAGATGGGGATTGATCCCATCGAGATCCGGCGGCGTAACTTCGTCACCGAGTTCCCCTACCAGACACCGGTCGCGGTGGTCTATGACACCGGCAACTACCACGCGACGATGGACAAGCTGCTCGAGATGGTCGATCTCGCGGGCTTCGAGGCGCGGCGGGCCGAAAGTGCGGCGCGCGGCAAACTGCGCGGCTTCGGCATCGCGCATTACATCGAGGCCTGCGGCATCGCGCCGTCGAACCTCGTGGGCCAGCTCGGCGCGCGGGCGGGACTTTATGAAAGCGCGACGGTGCGGGTGAATGCCACGGGCTCCATCACCGTGATGACCGGCAGCCACAGCCACGGCCAGGGGCACGAGACGACCTTCGCCCAGGTGGTGGCCGAGATGATCGGCATCGACGCGAAGAACGTCGAGATCGTGCACGGCGATACCGCCAACACGCCGATGGGGATGGGCACCTACGGGTCGCGCAGCCTTGCCGTCGGCGGCTCGGCGCTGGTTCGCGCGACCAACAAGATCGTGAACAAGGCCAAGAAGATCGCGGCCCACCTGCTCGAGGCAGCCGAGGGCGACATCGAGCTGAAGGACGGCCGCTTCACCGTCGCGGGCACCGACAAGGGGGTTGACTGGGGCTCGGTCTGCCTCGCGGCCTACGTGCCGCACAACTACCCGCTCGAGAACCTCGAGCCGGGGCTGGAAGAGACGGCGTTCTACGACCCGTCGAACTTCACCTATCCGGCCGGCGCCTATGGCTGCGAGGTGGAGGTAGACCCCGAGACGGGGAAGGTCGAAATCGTCGCCTTCGCCGCCGCCGACGACTTCGGGAATGTGGTGAACCCGATGATCGTCGAGGGTCAGGTGCACGGGGGACTGGCCCAGGGGATCGGGCAGGCGCTGCTGGAAACCTGCGCCTATGACGAGAACGGGCAGCTGCTGACCGGCAGCTACATGGATTACGCCATGCCGCGCGCCGACGACCTGCCGTTCTACAGGGTCGATCATTCCTGCATCACGCCCTGCACGCACAACCCCCTTGGCGTGAAAGGCTGCGGCGAGGCGGGGGCGATCGGCTCACCCCCCGCGGTCGTCAACGCGGTGATCGACGCGCTGCACCGGGCCGGGCACACTCACGTGACCCATATCGACATGCCCCTGACGCCCGCACGGGTGTGGGCGGCGATCCACCGGCATTGAGGGGCGCAGGCGTCCGCGCAAGGCGCGGGCGCCGCGCACAGGGAGGACAGGATGCACAATTTCGACTTCGTGAAGCCCTCGACCATCGCGGATGCGGTGGCCGCCCTTGCGCATGAGGGGGCGCAGGCGCTGTCGGGGGGCCAGACGCTCATCCCGACGATGAAGCAGCGGCTGGCCGCGCCGGCGGTTCTGGTCTCGCTCACCGGGATCGGCGAGATGCAGGGCGTCTGCCGGGGCGAGGGGGGCCTGCACATCGGCGCCGCAACGACGCATGCGAGGGTCGCGCGCGAGGCGGCGGCGCACTATCCCGCGCTTGCGGCGCTCGCAGGCGGGATCGGCGACCCGGCGGTGCGCAACCGCGGCACCATCGGCGGGTCGCTGGCCAACAACGATCCGTCGGCCTGCTATCCGGCGGCCGTTCTCGGCTCGGGCGCGACGATCGTGACGAACACCCGGACGATACCTGCCGACGACTTCTTCCGGGGGATGTTCACGACCGCCCTGATGGATGGCGAGATCATCACCGAGGTCCGCTTTCCGATCCCCGAACGGGCGGCCTATGCCAAGTTCGTCCAGCCCGCCTCGCGCTTCGCCCTGACCGGGGTGTTCGTGGCGAAGTTCCCGTCCGGCGTGCGCGTTGCGGTCACCGGGGCGTCCGAAGGCGGGGTGTTCCGCTGGAACGAGGCCGAGGCGGCGCTGACGGCGAACTTCTCGGCCGCGTCGGTCGAGGGGTTGACGGTCAGCCCGGAGGGCATGATCCGCGACCTGCACGGCACGCCCGAGTATCGGGCGAACCTCGTCAAGGTGATGACGAAGCGCGCGGTGACGTCCGCGAAGTGACGCAGACCCCGGGCGCGCTGCCAGACGTCGGGGGCTTCGCGCCCCCGGCCCCGCGCAGCGTCGGGGGGGGGGAAGGGTGAAGCCGGACGGGCCGGCGCGCCGTGCCCGGTCAGCCCCGTGCCCGGCGCCCGCCCCGGCGGCCCGACGTGGCGGCGCTGGCGGCGGCGGCGGCTTCGGGGAACGGGGTGCCGGCCTGCACCGCCTCGACGATCTTCGCGAAGCGGATCCACTCGCCGCCGTTCGGGTCGTGATCCATCAGGAAGTTGGCGGCGCGGATCGCTTCCATCTCGGCCAGCCGGACCGGGTTCATGATCGCGCTGGTCATGCCGGCCGTGATCGCCATCGGCAGGAAGGCCGCGTTGATCCCGTGCCGGTGCGGAAGGCCGAACGAGATGTTCGACGCGCCGCAGGTCGTATTGACCCCGAGTTCCTCGCGCAGCCGTTTGACCAGCGCGAAAACCTGCCGGCCCGCCGTCGCCATCGCCCCCACGGGCATGACGAGCGGGTCCACGACGATGTCGTGCGCGGGGATGCCGTGGTCGGCCGCGCGCTCGACGATCTTTCGCGCCACGGCAAAGCGCACATCGGGATCGGGCGAAATGCCGGTATCGTCGTTCGAGATGGCGACGACCGGGACGTTGTATTTCTTCACGAGCGGCAGGACACGTTCGAGCCGCTCTTCCTCGCCGGTCACAGAGTTGAGCAGGGGGCGCCCCTCGGCGGCCTGAAGGCCCGCCTCGAGGGCGGCGGGCACCGAGCTGTCGATGCACAGGGGCACGTCCGTGACTGCCTGAACGCGCTCGATCAGGGCGCGCATCAGCGGCGGCTCGACGAAGTTGTTGTCGGCGTACCGCGGATCCTCGGCCATCCGGTTCGAGAACACCGCGCCCGAGTTGACGTCGAGCACCATCGCCCCGCAGGCGACCTGTTCGAGCGCGTCCTTCTCGACGGTCGAGAAATCGCCCTGTTCCAGTTCCGCCGCCAGCTTCTTGCGGCCGGTGGGGTTGATCCGCTCGCCGATCACGCAGAACGGCTCGTCGAACCCGATGACGACCGTCTTCGTTTTCGATTCGATGACGGTGCGGGTCATGCGCGGGCGTGCTCCTGCGTCCAGGTGGCGGTGGCTTCGATGCCGCCGAGGGGAAAGAAGTGCACCGCCTCGATCCCGAAGCCGGGATCGGCGGCCTTGCGGCGCGCAAGGTCGGTCAGGAATTCTGTCGGCTCGAACGGCAGCAGCAGCTTCGTGACATCGCGCGCCCGCTTCTGCAGGACCGACAGCGACGGGCCGACGCCGCAGGCGATGGCGAATTTCAGCAGCGTCTGAAGCTTGGCCGGCCCTGCGACGCCGATGTGAACGGGCAGGCGGATGCCCTCGGCGCGCAGCCGGTCGGCCCACGCGATCACCGGCGCCGCCTCGAAGCAGAACTGGGTGACGATGGCCATCCGGGCGTCGGTGCGGTCCGCGAAGGCGGCCTTCCAGCGCAGCGCAGCCATCACCATGCGGTCGGACCCGTCGGGGTCGATGTCGCGGTTGCCCTCGGGGTGGCCTGCGACATAGAGCCGGGCGAAGCCGTCGAAGGCGCCCGAGTCCAGAAGCTGCATGGACGAGTGCAGGTCGCCCGCCGGCCGCGCAATGCCGCCCGCCAGCAGCAGCGCCTGCCGCACGTCCGCCTCGCCGCGATAGCGCGCGACCCAGTCGCGCAGGGTGGCGGCGTCGGGGATGATCCGCGCGGGAAAGTGCGGCACCGGCTCGAACCCCTCGGCACGCAGCCGAGCGGCGGTGGCCACCATGGCGTCGATCGGGGTGCCGTCGATATGGGCGATGTAGACCCGCGTGTCCGCGGGCAGGAGGGGGCGGAAATCCGCGATCTTCGCGGCCGTGCGCGGCATCACCTCGATCGAAAAGCCTTGCAGGAAGGCCGCGAGGGTCCGGGCGTCCTGCGTTTCGGCCGGGGCCGCGCGGCGGAAGTTCACAAGCGCCATGATCCTCTCCCAGATCGGGCTCACGCCCGGCCGTCGTTGTCGATCAGCGCCTTCAGGCGCGCGGTGTCGTATTCGCGGTTGATCCGGGCGGCCTCGGCCGCGGCGACTTCGGCCGGATCGCCCGGCACCTCGTAGGGCGGCCACTTCCGCCACTCGGCCAGATAGGCGTCGGTGTCGCGCGCGCCGACCTTCATCGCGCAGCGGTCGATCGCCTGTTCGAACCGTTCCGGCAGCGGCACCTTTGCCCCGGTCCGGCCTCGGCCGACGATCACCTGCGCGGGGATGTCGCGCCAGCTGACGATGGTGACTTCCGGCATCCGATTCCCGCCGCGCTCGACCTATCGGAGTTCTATGGGGGGGCAGGCCGGCCGCGCCATTCGTTTTCGACATGGCGTGCCGTTTCTGCGACGCGCCTGGCGATGCCGCCCCGATCGTGACGGATCGGTGACGCCGGGCTTGCGCGGTGACGGCGCGGCGGTTACCTATCGTATCAACACGTCATCGGAGGGCGGCCCATGGCGCCCCTGCGTCCCCAGGGTGCGGACGCGGTCCCGAAGTCTGCAGCCGGCATGTTGCCGGTCAAGCCGGTCGATCCGCCCGGCACCCCAGACAGCGATCCGGCGCCGCTCTATGCGGCGCTCGATCTTGGCACGAACTCCTGCCGGATGCTGATCGCCCGGCCCAGGGGCAGTCAGTTTCAGGTTATCGACAGCTTTTCCAAGACGGTGCAGCTCGGCGTCGGGCTGGAAAGCTCAGGGCGGCTGTCGCGCGCCTCGATGGGGCGGACGGTGCAGGCCCTGCGCATCTGCCAGAGGAAGCTCGAAACGCACGGCGTGCAGCGGATGCGGCTCGTCGCGACCGAGGCCTGCCGCCGCGCCCGCAACGCGCGCGATTTCATCGCCACGGTCCGGCGCGAGACGGGGCTGGCGCTCGAGATCATCGAGCCGCAGGAAGAGGCGCGGCTGGCCGTCGTTTCCTGCGCGCCCCTCGTCTCGGCCGAGGCCGAGCAGCTTCTGGTCGTGGATATCGGCGGGGGCTCGACCGAGCTTGTCTGGATCGACCTTTCCGGCGTCGCTCCGCCCGACCGGCCGCGGGCGCTGATGCGCTTTCGCCCGGGTTTCCGCGTCGAAGGGCCGGGGCCGGCGCCGCGGGTGGTGGACTGGATCAGCGTGCCGCTGGGGGTGGCGACCCTGCGGGAACAGTTCGGCGACGTCGAGGACGACGCGGCGCGCTTCGCCCTGATGTCCTGGTTCTTCGAAGAGCACCTGGGTCGCTTCGCGCCCTACCAGACCGGCGCGCCGGGGCGTGGGTTCCAGATCATCGGCACCTCCGGGACGATCACCACCGTCGCGGCGTCCTGGCTGGGGCTGCGCCGCTACGACCGGGCGAAGGTGGATGGCCTCGTGATGACCAGCGCGCAGATCGATGCAGTGATCCGCGATTATCTCAGCCTCGGGCCGGAGGGGCGGCGGAGCGATCCGCGGATCGGTCGCGACCGGCACATGCTGATCATGTCGGGGGCGGCGATCCTCCAGACGCTGATGCGGATCTGGCCGACCGACCGGCTGTCGGTCGCGGACCGGGGGTTGCGCGAGGGGCTGCTCTACGCGCAGATGGCGTCCGACGGGGTCTTGTCGGAGGGGCCGCTGGTCTGACATGCGGGGGTGGCGATGAGCGGGCCGGGGCGCGGGGCGCGCGATCTGAAGGTGCGGGTCAAGGCTGTCAAAGGCCGCACGCAATCGTCGCGGCTTTGGCTGGAGCGTCAGCTGAACGACCCTTACGTCGCGCGCGCCCGGCGCGAAGGCTATCGCGGCCGCGCCGCCTACAAGATCATGGAGCTTGACGACCGGCACCGCTTCCTTCGGCCGGGTGCGCGCGTGGTGGACCTCGGCTGCGCGCCGGGCGGGTGGTCGCAGGTGGCCGCCGCGCGGGTCAATGCGCTCGGCGCCGCGCGCGGCAAGGCGCAGGGGCGCATCGTTGCGGTGGACCTGCAGCCGGTGGACCCCATCCCGGGGGTCGAGATTCACCAGCTCGATTTCCTCGCCGAGGGGGCAGAGGCGCAGGTGCGGGGCTGGCTGGGGGGGCAGGCCGATGTCGTGATGTCCGACATGGCCCCGGCCGCGTCGGGCAACCGGCAGGTCGATCACCTGCGCATCGTCGCCCTGTGCGAGGCGGCCGCGGACTTCGCTTTCGACGTTCTGGCGGAAGGCGGAACCTTTGTCGCAAAAGTGCTGGCCGGCGGGGCCGAAAGCGGGCTCCAGACCATCCTGAAGCAGCGTTTTCGCAAGGTGACGAATGAGAAGCCGCCCTCGAGCCGGGCCGACAGCGCCGAGAAGTTCGTGGTCGCGACCGGCTTTCGCCGCGCGCTGCCAGAGGTCGCGGGGCCGGGCGATCGCGACTAGGTGGCGGGCATCGGCTGCCGGGGCCGGGTCCGCGGCGGCGGCGGGTCGGGTTTCCGCACCCGCGGTGCCGTCGGCGCAAGGCCGGTCGCGCGCGCCCGTTGCCCCGACCCTGCGGCTGCGCTAGAGCCGCACCGGACCCGGCGGGGCAAGGAGGGTGTGCCATGACGGACTGCGGTAACGGCCTGACCTATGCCGATGCCGGCGTGGACATCGACGCGGGCAACGCACTGGTCGCGCGGATCGGGCCCATGGCGGCGCGCACCGCGCGGCCCGGCACGATGGCCGGCCTCGGCGGGTTCGGCGCGCTCTTCGATCTGAAGGAGGCCGGCTATCGCGACCCGATCCTGGTGGCGGCGACCGACGGGGTGGGCACGAAGCTGCGGCTGGCGATCGACACCGGCCTTCTCGACGGCGTGGGGATCGACCTTGTCGCCATGTGCGTCAACGACCTCGTCTGTCAGGGTGCCGAGCCGCTGCTGTTCCTCGATTACTTCGCCGCCGGCCGGCTGGATGTGGACCGGGCCGCGGCGGTGATCGACGGCATCGCCCGCGGCTGTGCCGCCGCCGGCTGCGCGCTGGTCGGGGGCGAGACGGCCGAGATGCCGGGCATGTATCACGGCGGCGACTTCGATCTGGCGGGCTTCGCCGTCGGCGCGATGGAGCGCGGCAGCGACCTTCCGCGCGGCGTGGCGGCGGGCGACGTGCTGCTGGGCCTCGCCTCGGACGGAGTGCATTCCAACGGGTTCAGCCTCGTGCGGCGCATCGCCGCCGCGGCCGGCCTCGGGTGGGACGACGCGGCACCCTTCGCCGACGGCCCGCTCGGCGCCGCGCTGCTGGTGCCGACGCGGCTCTACGTCCGTCCCGCGCTGGCGGCGATCCGCGCGGGCGGCGTGCGGGCGCTGGCGCATATCACCGGCGGCGGCCTGACCGAGAACCTGCCGCGGGTGCTGCCCGAGGGCCTCGGTGCGACGATCGACCTCGGCGCCTGGTCGCTGCCGCCGGTGTTCCGTTGGTTGCGCGAGGCGGGCGGCGTGGCCGAGGCCGAGATGCTGCGCACGTTCAACTGCGGCATCGGCATGGTCGCCGTCGTGTCACCCGATCGTGCCGCCCTGCTGGCGGCCCTGCTGCGCGACGCGGGCGAGACGGTGGCGGTCCTCGGCACCGTAGGGCCGGGGCAGGGGGTGCGCTACGCGGGCCGGCTGGCGTGACGGCACCCGCGCGCCCGCAGCGCGTCGCCATCCTGATCTCGGGGTCGGGGTCGAACATGGCGGCGCTGGTCGCCGCGATGACCGGCGACCATCCGGCGCGGCCGGTCCTCGTGGTGTCGAACGTGCCCGGCGCGGGCGGGCTGGCGCGCGCGGCGGCGGCGGGGGTGCCGGTCGCCACGGTCGACCACCGCGCCTATCCGGACCGGGCGGCGTTCGAGGCGGGGCTGGAGGCGGCGCTGGCCCCGGCCGCGCCGGACCTCATCTGCCTTGCGGGCTTCATGCGGATCCTGTCGCCCGGCTTCGTCGACCGCCATGCCGGGCGGATCCTGAACATCCATCCGTCGCTGCTGCCGAAATACCCCGGCCTGCACACCCACGCCCGCGCGCTCGCGGCAGGCGACACGGTGGCGGGGGCGACCGTGCATGTCGTGACCGCCGATCTCGACGCCGGGCCGATCCTCGGCCAAGCGCGGGTGCCGATCCTGCCGGGCGACACCGCGGCGGCGCTGGCCGCCCGCGTGCTGGCGGCCGAGCATCGCCTGTATCCTGCGGTGCTCCGCCGGGTGGCGGGCGGGGACTGGTCGCGCGTCGATCTCTGACGCCGTGGCGGCGGCCGCCGTGCGGTGCTAAACCTGCGGCCGAACGGGGGGCAGATCGATGCACGATGCTTTCACCGCACCGGGACGGTTCTTTCGCGGCAACCTTCACACGCATTCGACGCGGTCGGACGGGGTTATCGACCCAGCCGAGGTCTGTCGGCGCTATGCGGACCAGGGGTATGACTTCATCAGCCTGACCGACCATTTCGTGGGCGCCTACGGCTATCCCATCACCGACACGCGCGCCTTCCGCACCAACCGGTTCACCACCATCCCCGGGGCGGAACTGCATTCGGGCGCCATGTCCAACGGCGAGCTGTGGCACATCCTCGCGGTCGGCCTGCCGGACGACTTCGCCCCGTCGCACAGCCCCGACTTCGTGCCCGTGGAGGGGCAGGAAACCGGAGCCGAGCTTGCCGCAAGGGCAAGGGCGGCCGGTGCCTTCGTCGCCATCGCGCATCCGCAGTGGTCCGGCCTGACGCTGGACGACGCCCGCACCATCGAGGCGGCCCATGCGGTCGAGATCTACAACCACGGCTGCGCGGTTGGCTGCGACCGGGCGGACGGGGCGGCGATCGCGGACCTTCTGCTGAACGAGGGGCGGCGGCTGACGCTCTGCGCGACGGACGATGCGCATTTCCACGAGCCTGACCATTTCGGCGGCTGGGTGATGGTCAAGGCCGAGGAGAACGACCCCGACGCGCTTCTGGCCGCGCTGAAGGCCGGGCACTACTATGCCTCGACCGGGCCTGAGATCCGCAGCGTCACGATCACGCCGGAGGCCGTCGAGGTCGAATGTTCGGCCGCGGCCGCGGTCATCGTGTCCGGGCGCGGCACCGCCTCGCGCGCGATCCACGGGCCGTCGATGACGCGGGCGGTGATGCCGCGGGCACGCTTCGTCGGCTCGCCCTGGTTGCGGGTCACGGTGGTGGACGCGGCAGGGCGGCGCGCCTGGTCGAACCCCTACTGGGTGTAGGCATGCCAGCGGCTCTGGTGGCCGGCGGTGCCGCCCGGTTTCGGCCCGCGGCCCAGCCGTCCGGTTGCCCGGGCGCCGCGGGCGTTCGGCGCGGACAGCGGCGTCAGGCGCTGCGGGCGGTGGTCGCTTCCAGCCGGGTACCAGCGCGCGGTGCCGTTCGTGCGGATCTCGCCCACGTTGCCGACGCTTTCGCCGATCCAGTCGGCCAGCTGACGTCTGTTGCGCCCACGGTCCCGGTTCAGGCGGACGACCTTTGCCTGGAGGCGCGGGATCAACCTGGCCCGGAACGGGTAGGGCGGGATCGCAGCCGCCCCGAGGTAGGGTCCTGCACGAAGATGAACACGGTGTAGACGGCCAGCAGCCCGCCCTGGAACACCGGGGTTGCGACGATCTCGCCGATGAAGCCGCCGAGCGGCTCGATCTCGTTGAGGACCGGCTGGATGATCTCGCCCGGCCGCAGGGTGCGGAAGCGCCATGCGGAAGCGCAGGACGCGCTCGTAGAGCATTTAGCGCAGGCGGCGCAGCATCCGCTCGCCCGGCATCCCCAGGCTGACGTTGATCACCCGCTTGAAGGCGTTGATGGCGACGATCAGCCCGAGGAACGCGAAGCTGAGCAGCAGCAGATGGGGGATCTGCCGGAACTCCACCCCCAGGATCACGCGCGGAAAGTCTGTGCCGCCGATGGCATCGTTGATGATGACCTTGGGCACTTCGAGCGACAGGTAGACCGGCGGGAAGCTGGCCACCGTCAGCGCCAGGATGACCAGCTGCTGCCGCTTGGAACGGCGCCAGGCGAAGGCGAAGAGGTTGCTGTCCATGCCGGTCCTCTGGCGCGGGCGAAATCGTCGCGCGGATCGTGCGCTTCCGCAAGCGGGCGCGGGGGACGGCAGGGGTCAGAGGCGGTGGGCCACCCCTTCGCGCACCAGGAACAGGCCCGGCCGCGCCGCGGACGCCGCGGCCGCGATCCGGGTCAGGTCGGCGTCGCTGCGCCAGGGGGCGTGGTGGAACAGGCCGCAGCGGCCCAGCCCCGCGGCCGCTGCGATCTCGGCGCGGCGGGCCCAGTGCGCATGGCCCCATCCCTTGTGCGGGCCATAGTCCTCGGGCGTGTAGGTGGCATCGAGGAACACGAGATCGGCCCCGCGCAGGGCCGCGGTCAGCGCCGCGTCGAGATGGCCGAAGTCCGCCTCGAAGTCCGGCACATGGGCGAAGGCCCGCCCTCCGCGTTCCAGCCGCATCACGAGGGCCCCGCCGGGGTGGTTGACCGGGGCCGTCAACAGCCGCGTCCCCCCGGCAAGATCGACCGTCCCCGCCTGCGGCAGCGCGGCGAAGACCAGCCTGCCCTTCAGGCTCCTGCGGCCGAAGGGCAGGAACGGCGGGCGCAGGAAGGCGTCGAGCAGCGCCGCGCCGTCCGGCGCCCCCTCGGCCCCGGCATACCAGAGGCGGACCCGAAACCGCAGGTCGTGCAGCGGCAGGAAGAACGGCAGGCCCATGACGTGATCGCAATGGGCATGGCTCTGCACCACGTCCACCTCGAACGGCCCGTCGCGCGCCGGTGCGTAGCCGAGCGGCACGATCCCGGTCCCGGCGTCCAGCACCGCCAGCCGGTCGCCGTTGCGGACGGCAACGCAGGCCGTGCAGACGCCGAAGGCAGAGCCGCCCGGCACGGGCGGCGGCAGGGTGCCGCGCGTGCCCCGGGCGGTGACCTCGAAGCGGTCGGTCAACCGGCCGGCCTTGCAGCGCCGCGGGGCCAAACGCGCGCAGGGGCGATGATAGCGGCCCTTCCCGCGACAGGCAAATCCCGCAAGGCCGGCCGGCCGCAGGTCGCGCGCCGGCGGCGCAACCGGTCAGCTGTAGGGGTCCAGCGCGTCGCGCAGGCCGTCGCCGAGAAAGCTGAAGGCAAGGACGACGACGAAAACCGGCAGCATCGGCGCCAGCAACCATGGATAGATCTCCACCGCCGTCAGGTCCAGCGCGTCGTTCAGCATCAGCCCCCAGCTGACCGCCGGCGGGCGCAGCCCCAGGCCGAGCAGCGACAGCGCGGTTTCCCCGAGGATCATCGAGGGGATCGACAGCGTAGCCGAGGCGACGAGGTGGCTGGTGAAGTTCGGCATCATGTGCCGGCCGATGATGCGGCCCGTCGAGGCGCCCATGAGCTCGGCCGCGCGGACGTATTCCTCTTCCCTCAGGGCGAGGAACTTCGACCGTACGGCGCGGGCAAGGCCGGGCCAGTCCAGCAGGCCGAGGATGACCGAGATCATCAGGAACACCGACACCGGCCCCCAGGCGGGCGGGATCGCCGCCGACAGCGCCAGCCAGATCGGCAGCTCGGGCAGCGACCGCACGATCTCGATCGCGCGGGACACGGCGGCATCGGCGAGGCCGCCGAAGTAGCCGGCAAGGCCGCCCAGCACCATGCCGATGGCAAAGCTGATGGCGACGCCGATCAGGCCCACCGTCAGGCTCAGCTGGGCGCCGATCACGAGGCGGCTCAGCACGTCGCGGCCCAGCCGGTCGGTTCCGAGAAGGTTGAGGTCGGCCCCCTCGGGCGGGCAGATCAGGCGCAGGTTGGTGCGCACGACGAAGGCTGCGGTCCAGTCCGGCCCGCAGCGCGCGACGAACCGCACCGGGCGCGGGTCGCCCGTGTCGGCGGCGAAGCGGGGTGTGAACGTCTCGAGGTCCAGTTCCGACACCATCGGGTAGGTGACGGCGAACCGCCCCGCGGTCAGGAAATGGATCGCCTGCGGCGGCTTGAAGATCGCGTCGGCATTCCGCTGCGCGGGATCGTAGGGGGCGAAGAACCCCGCGAAGGGCAGGGCGAGGTAGAGGAAGGCCAGCAAGGCCCCCGACGCCAGCGCCAGCCGGTTGCGCCGGAACCGCCGCCAGACCAGACGCCGCGTCGGCGCGTCGAGGTCGCGCCGGTCGAGCTCTTGCAGCGCCTCGGCCGCGTCGTAGCCTTCGGGGCTGATGTAATGCCCGTCGCGATCGCGAGGGTCGGGTGCCGCGGTCACCGGTCGCGCCCCGCGTAGCGGATCCGCGGGTCGAGCCAGGCCAGCAGCAGGTCGGACACCAGCATCCCGACGAGCGTCAGGAAGCAGACAAACATCAGGATGAAGCCCGACAGGAAATAGTCCTGGCTGCGCAGGGCCGACAGCAGGATCGGCCCGATCGTCTGAAGCCCCATCACCAGGCTGACGAGCACCGATCCCGAGACGAGGCCAGGCAGAAGGTTCCCGATATCGGCCACGAAGGGGTTCAGCGCCATCCGCAGCGGATAGCGCAGGACCGCCCGCGCAGGGGGCACGCCCTTGGCCAGCGCGGTGGTGACGTAGGGCTTGCCGAGCTCGTCCAGCAGGTTCGCGCGCAGCCGCCGCACCATGCCCGCCATCCCGGCCGTGCCGATCACGATGACCGGCACGATCAGGTGCCCGAGGATGTCGCCCAGCTTGGCGATGCTCATCGGCTGGTCGAGGTAGGCGTTCGACATCAGCCCTCCGACCGGCAGCCCGAACCAGTGCGCGCCGTAGTGGTAGAGGATCAGCGCCAGCAGGAAGTTGGGCGTCGCAAGCCCGATGTAGCCCACGAAGGTGGCGAGGTAGTCGATCCAGGTGTTCGCCCGCACCGCCGCGATCGCGCCGAGCGGCAGGGCGACGGCGTAGACGAAGAGGACGGTGAAGAGGTTCAGCGCCACGGTCAGCCACAGCGCCTCGCCCACCACGGCGGACACGGGCCGGTTCAGCTCGAACGACCAGCCGAGATCGCCCTGCAGGAGGCCCGAGAACCCGCCCGGCCCAGGCCACAGCCCGACCCAGATCAGATATTGCTGCCACATCGGCCGGTCCAGCGCGAATTCCCGCATCAGGAACTCCGCCCGCGCGACCGATGCCGCCTCGCCCGAGGCGCGCAGCTGCGCGATCTGGTTCGACAGGAAGTCGCCCGGCGGCAGGTTGACGATGACGAACACCAGCACGCTGACGACCGCCAGCGTCCAGACCATCGCCCAGATTCGGCGCAAGACGAACAGGATCATGCGCCGCGCCCCCGTTTCACTCGGCGAAAAAGAACTCGTCCATCCGGTGCACGCCCATGTGCGCGCCCGGATCCCAGGCATAGACCGCCTCGGCCGGCACGTTCATCAGCCGGCGCGACACCGCGACCGGCTGCGGCACCCCCGACACGAGGCCGATGGCGAACACCTGGTCGGCATGGATCGCCAGCATCCGCCGCCAGATCTCGGCCCGCCCCCTGGCGTCGGCAGTCGCGTTCCACTGGCGGTAGAGGTCCAGCAGCTCCTGCGCGGCAGGCAGGTCGGGCGCCTCGCCGGCCGCGCCGCCGGTCTGGAAGTGCTGGCCCCACATCGGCCAGCTGAAGTTGGCCTGATCGACCGGCGCGAGCCCGTCGGGCGGCGTGTCGGCGGTGGGAATGCCGTTGTCCCAGCCGTACCAGACCGGCATCATCGCCTCGCCCCGGTAGGCGGCGTTGCGCAGGATGTCGCGGTCGAGCGGGCGCCAGATCACGCGGATCCCCGCCTCGCGCCAGGCCTCGGTCAGAAGCTCGACTGCGTCGGCCTCTTCCGGCCGCTCGCCCGCGCCCTCGATCACGATCTCCAGCCGCCGGCCGTCGGGCAGCAGGCGCACCCCGTCGGCGGCGCGCTGCGTCAGCCCGATCTCGTCCAGCAGCGCGTTCGCCTGCGCAAGGTCCTGCGCGGCGAAGGCGGTCGCTGCGGCGGGGTCGAAGAAGGGGCTGGCAGGCAGGGCTGCATTCGCGCGCTCCTCGGCCATGCCGAAGTAGATCGACTTGTTCACCGCCCGCCGGTCGGCGGCCAGCGACAGCGCGCGGCGGAAGCGCACGTCGCGGAACAGCGCGCGGAACCCCGGATCGACATAGTTGAGGTTGGGATAGAGCGCGATTTCCGACGCCACCCCCGACCGCCACAGCCGCGTGACGTATCCCCCCGTCGCCTCACCCCGCTTCAGCACCGGCGCGTCCGCGAAGCTGAGCCCGCGCACCTGCAGATCGGTCTCGCCCAGGGTGACCTTCGACGCAACAAGGCCCCCGGCGGCAATCGAGATCTCGATCCGGTCGATGTAGGGCAGCTGCGTCCCCCGCAGATCGACGCGGTGGTAGAACGGATTGCGCACCAGAAGATAACGCTGGTTGTTCGACGGGGTGGTGTTCACCCAAGGCTGCAGCGTCGGTAGCGCGGGGTTGTCGAAGTTGTACATCTCGTCGAACTTGTTGTGCAGCTGCGCCCAGTTGCGCACCTTCTCGGCGGCGATAAGGGGGGCCAGCGCGGCAGCGTCGGCATAGCGGGCATGGAAGGCGCGCAGGTAATGCGCAGGGCGGTAGATGAAGGGATCGCGCGCCTGCGCCAGCGCGGGCAGGAAACGGGGGTTGGGCGCGTCCCAGGCAAAGCGCACCGCGGTGTCCGACAGGATGGTGAACACCGGCGGCTTGCCCCCGGCCAGCATGAAGTCGGGCGGGCCCGAGGGCGACAGGTCGGGGTCGTTCGCCACGTCCTCCCACCAGTAGCGGAAATCCTCGGCGGTGAAGGGATGGCCGTCCGACCACCGGTGCCCGGCGCGCAGGTGCAGGGTGAAGACCCGCCCGTCCTCGACCTCGACGGCGCGCAGGATGTCGGGCTGCAGCCGGTAGTCGGCGTCGTAGCCGACGAGGCGGGCATAGCCGTAGACGACCATCAGCCGGATGTCGCGCGCCCGGCCGAAGATCATCCGCAGGGTGCCGCCCTGCCGTCCGGCGACGCGGCCCCGGGCGGCGGGATCGACCACCAGCGCCTCGGACGGCAGCCGTTCGGCCATCGGCGGCAGGCGGCCCGCCGCGACCTCGGGCTGAAGCACCGGCGCCTCGGCGCCGGCGGGAAGGGCGAGCGCCAGCGCGACGGCGGCGGCGGCGAGGCGGCGGGCGAAGGTCATCATCATGCGGCCATCCGGACGAAATGGGTGGGGGCGACCTCGGTCAGGGGCGGTGCGTCGTCGCCCCGGTAGCCGAAGGGGGCTGGCCAGTCGTGCGGCGGGCCCGCGCCCTGCGCGACCAGCCGCAAATCCAGCCGGCGGGTCAGCACCGGTTCGGGCGAGGCGGCGATCAGCGCGCGGGTGTAGGGGTGGACGGGATTGCCGAAGAGCGCCGCGACCGGGCCCTGTTCCACGATCCGTCCCGCGCGCATCACCGCAACCTGGTCGGCCATGTCGGCCACCACCGGCAGGTTGTGGCTGATGAAGAGGTAGGAAAGGCCGCGGGCGTCCTTCAGCGCGCGGAAGAGGTCCAGCACCTGGGCCTGCACGCTGACGTCGAGCGCCGATGTGGGTTCGTCGCAGACCAGAAGCTCGGGGTCGAGCGCCAGCGCGCGGGCGATGGCGATGCGCTGACGCTGCCCGCCGGAAAAGGCGTGCGGATAGCGGGCAAGGTGATCGGGCGACAGCCCGACCTGTCGCATCAGGGCCGCCGCGCGGTCGCGCCGGTCATGCGGCGACAGGCGGCCGTGGATCGCCAGCGGTTCGGTCAGGATCTCGGCCACCGTCATGCGGGGCGACAGGGCGGCGTAGGGGTCCTGGAACACCATCTGCACGCGGGCGCGGAACGCCTTCAGCGCCGCGCCATCGAGCGTCAGCACGTCGCGCATCTGCCCGTCGCGGCCGCGGAAGGCGACGCGCGCGCCGGGATCGGCGCGCTCGGCCCGCAGGATCATGCGCGCCACCGTGGTCTTGCCCGATCCGCTTTCGCCCACCACCGCCAGTGTCGATCCGCGCGGAAGGGTGAAGGCGACATCGCGCACCGCAGCGACCGGCGCGCCCCGCCCGCGGTCGAATAGGCCCCGCCGCCGGGGGGGATAGGTCTTGTTCAGCCCCGACACCGCCAGGATCGCATCCGCCGCCGCAGCCGGAGCGGCCGCCTCGGTCGCCGCTGCCGCCTGCGCGGCAACCTGCGGCGCGGCGGCGACCAGCGCGCGGGTATAGGCATGGCCGGGCGCGCCGATCACCGCGGCGACCGATCCCGCCTCCATCAGGCGGCCGCGACGCATCACCGCCACCCGGTCGGCCATCGCGCAGACCACGCCGAGGTCGTGGGTGATCAGCATCAGCGCCATCCCCCGGCGGGCCTGCAGTGATTTCAGTAGGTCCAGCACCTGCGCCTGCGTGGTGACGTCGAGCGCGGTCGTCGGTTCGTCCGCGATCACAAGGTCCGGCTCGGCCACGACAGCCATCGCGATCATCGCGCGCTGGCGCAGGCCGCCCGAGAGTTCGAACGGATAGGCCGCAAAGGCGCGGCCGGGGTCGGGGAAACCCACTTCGGCAAAGGTCGCAAGACAGCGGGCGCGGATCTCTGCCGCCGGCAGGGCAGAGTGCAGCTCCAGCACCTCGGCCACTTGCGCGCCGACAGTGTGCAGGGGCGACAACGCGCTCATCGGTTCCTGGAAGATCATGCCGATCCGCTTGCCGCACAGCCGCCGCAGCGCCGCGGCCGGGAGGGACAGCAGGTCCGAGTCCTCGCCGCCGGCACGGAACTGCGCGCGCCCGCGCACCACCTGTGCCCCGCGCGGCAGGATGCCCATCAGCGCGCGCCCGGTCAGCGTCTTGCCCGATCCGCTTTCGCCCACGATCGCCAGCGTCTGGCCTGCGTCGATGCTGAAGGACAACCCGTCCACCACCGGCGGCAGCGCCGGCCCGAAGCTGACCGTCAGATCGGTCACCGCGAGTAGCGGGGGCGGGGCAGAGGACATCGCACTCCTTTCGCGCCGACTTTGGCAGCCAATCCGCAGCGTGGCAACGCCGTGTGTCGAGCGCCCCGCCACAGCCGCGGTGCCGCATCGAGGTGTCAGCCGCATGACAGGCCGGGCGGCCGACAGGGCCGCTGACCGCAGGATCGCGGCCCTCCGCGACCGGCGCGAAGGCCTGTCAGGCGCTCCGAGGGCCCTTCGCGGCCGCCGTCAGAGGCGCAGGTCGCTGTCGGCCGGGCCGAAGGCGGACTTCACATCGAAGAACACATGTCCCGGCCGGCCGAGCGCGCGGATCGCCGCCGGCCCGAGGTCGCGGAACATCCGGTGCCGCACGGCCAGGACGATGCCGTCGTAGGTGCCTGCGGCGGGCGCTGCGATCGGCGTCACGCCGAGTTCCGCTGCGGCCCGCGCAGGGTCGGCCAGCGGATCCCACACCTCGACGGCCATCCCGGTGTCGGCAAGCTCGCGCACCACGTCGATGACGCGGGTGTTGCGCAGGTCGGGGCAATCCTCCTTGAAGGTCAGCCCCATGACCAGCACGCGCGCGCCCGCGGGGCCGATCCCGGCCTTCAGCATCGCCTTCAACATCCGCCCCGCGACGTAGTCGCCCATCCGGTCGTTCACGCGGCGACCGGCGAGGATCACCTCGGGATGCAGGCCCACCTCGGCCGCCTTGTGGGTGAGGTAGTAGGGATCGACGCCAATGCAGTGCCCGCCGACCAGGCCGGGCCGGAACGGCAGGAAGTTCCACTTCGTCCCCGCCGCCGCCAGAACCGCCTCGGTGTCGAGGCCGAGGCGGTGAAACAGCACCGCGAGTTCGTTCACCAGCGCGATGTTGAGGTCGCGCTGGATGTTCTCGATCACCTTCGCGGCCTCGGCCACGCGGATCGAGGCCGCGCGGTGCGTGCCCGCGCGCACCACCTGCGCGTAGAAGGCATCGACCAGCGCCGCCGCTGCGGGCGTCGATCCGGCGGTGACCTTGACGATGTCGGCCAGCCGGCGGGCGGGATCGCCCGGGTTCATCCGTTCCGGCGAATAGCCCACGAAGAACCCGTCGTTCAGACGCAGGCCCGATTCCGCCTCGAGCACCGGCACGCAGTCCTCTTCGGTCGCGCCGGGATAGACGGTCGATTCGTAGATCACGAGCGCGCCGGGTCGCAGCGCGCGTCCGACCGTGCGCGACGCCGACAGGAGCGGGCCAAGGTCGGGCCGCTTGTGCCGATCCACCGGCGTCGGCACGGCGATGACGAAGGTGTTGCAGCCCGCGAGGTCCGCCGGGTCGGCAGTCAGCGCGAGGTGCGGGGCAGCGGCGGCAAGCTCGGCCGGCGGCACCTCGCCGGTGCGGTCCTGCCCGCCGGCCAGCTCGGCGATGCGGGCCGCGTCGATGTCGAAGCCGACGACGGGCCGGTGCGCGGCGAAGGCCACGGCCAGCGGCAGCCCGACATAACCCAGACCGATCACCGCGGGCCGGATGTCCGCCAGCCCCATCATGCCCGGCCGCCCGTCCAGTCGCGATACCAGGCGACGAAGGCGGCGATGCCCGTCGCCACATCGGTCTCGGGCCGGAAGCCGGTCAGCCGTTCGAGCAATGCCGTGTCGGCGTGGGTGGCGGGCACGTCGCCCGGCTGCATGTCCATGTAGTTGCGGATCGCGGTGCGGCCGAGCGCGCCCTCGATCGCTTCCACGAAGTCGAGCAGCCGCACCGGTCGGCCCGCGCCGATATTCACGACCCGGAACGGCGCGACGGGGCTGAGCGTGTCCCAGTCGGGCGGGGCCGCGCCGGGGGCGGGGCGTGCCGGCGGGCAGTCGATCAGCAGGCGGATCGCCCGCACGAGATCGTCCACATAAGTGAAGTCGCGCCACATTTGTCCGTGGTTGTAGATGTCGATGGGCCGGCCCTGTTCGATCGCCGCGACGAACCGGAACAGCGCCAGGTCCGGCCGCCCCCAGGGGCCGTAGACGGTGAAGAAGCGGAAACAGGTCACCGGAACGCCCCAGAGGTGCGCATGGGAATGCCCCATCGCCTCCATCGCCTTCTTGGTAGCCGCATAGATCGTCAGCGGCAGGTCGGCCTTGTCCGACTCGCGGAAGGGCATGGTTTCGTTGCCGCCGTAGACCGAACTGGTCGAGGCCATCAGCAGGTGCCGCACGCCAGCGGCCCGCGCCGTTTCCAGCACGTTGAAACTGCCGGTCACGTTGCTGTCCAGATAGGCGCGGGGCGCTTCCAGCGAATAGCGCACGCCGGCCTGCGCGGCGAGGTGCACGATCACCTCGGGGGCTGCCTCGGCGACCGCCGCCTGCAGCGCGGCCTGATCCTCCAGCATCGCCTCGGTGGCCGAAAAGCCGGGCGATTGCAGCAGGATCGCGTGACGCCGGCGCTTCAGCGCGACATCGTAATATTCGGTCATCCCGTCATAGCCGTAGACGCGCCAGCCTTCGGCCAAGAGCGCGCGCGCGAGGTGGAAGCCGATGAACCCGGCCGTGCCGGTGACGAAGGCGCGCCGCATGTGCCACTCCGGTCTGGTGCGCCCGGACGGCCCCGGCGCGCGCTGCGGACCCTGCCGGGCGGACCGCGGAGGCGCAAGCCCCCTGCCGGCATCCCTGCGCGCCCGCCTGTCGCGTCGCGGCCTTCCGTCTTGACGCCGCAGGGCCGCGGCGCGATACGCTTCGGCGGAAACAGTCAGCCGGCTGGGCCAGATGGACGCACGGACCCCAACGCTTCCCGCGTCCGCGAGCCTGCCCGAGGGGCTGCGCGTCCTTCTTTATAGCCACGACACCTTCGGGCTGGGTCACCTGCGCCGGACGCGCACCATCGCCACCGCGCTGACCGAGGCGTTCCCGACCGCCTCTGCGCTGATCGTCACCGGCTCGCCGGTGGCGGGGCGCTTCACCTTTCCCGAACGGGTGGACCACATCCGCCTGCCCGGTGTCATCAAGCGCGAGGACGGCAGCTATTCCTCCCAGGCGCTCGGCCTCTCGATCGACGAGACGACGGCGCTGCGGGCGGGGCTGATCGACACTGCGGCCGATTGCTTCGCCCCCGATCTCGTGATCGTGGACAAGGAACCCACCGGGTTCCGCGGCGAGATGCTGCCCACGCTTGCGCGCCTGCGGCGGCGAGGCAAGGCGCGGGTCGTGCTCGGCCTGCGCGACGTGCTGGACGCGCCCGACGCCGTTGCGGCCGAATGGGTGCGCAAGGGCGCGGTCGAGGCAGCGGCTGCCTTGTTCGACGAGATCTGGGTCTATGGCGACCGGCGCGTGTTCGACCCGACCGAGGGGATCGGATTGCCGCCGTCGGCGCGGCTGCGCACGCACTGGACCGGCTATCTGCGGCGCGAGATCGCCGAGCCGGGGCCGGTGCCGCCGCAGCCCTACATCCTCGTCACTCCCGGCGGGGGCGGCGACGGTGCGGTGCTGGTCGATCAGGTGCTGGCCGCCTACGAGGCCGACCCGGCGCTGTCGCCGGATGCCTACATCGTCTATGGCCCCTTCCTGTCGGGCGAGGCGCGGGCGCAGTTCGAGGCGCGGGTCGCTCGGCTTGCCCCCCGGGTTGCCGCGATCGGCTTCGACAGCCGGATGGAAAGCCTGATGCAGGGTGCCGCCGGCGTAGTCGCCATGGGCGGCTACAATACCTTCTGCGAAATCCTGTCGTTCGACCGGCCTGCGCTGATCCTGCCGCGCGCGCGGCCGCGCCTCGAGCAGACCATCCGCGCCGAACGGGCCGAGGCCCTCGGGCTTCTGCGCGTCCTGCACGCGCCCGAGGCGTCGGACCCTGCGCGGATGGCCGAGGCGATCCGGGCGCTGGCGACGCAGCCCCCGCCCTCGGCGGCGAATTGCGCGGGGATGCTCGACGGCCTGCCGCGGATCGTGGAACGCGCCTGGACGCTTCTGAGAAACCGCGCCGCGGCATGACCCGACCGGACGAGACCCCGCCTCTGGCGGTGGTGGTGAAGGGCTGGCCGCGCCTGTCGGAGACCTTCATCGCGCAGGAGATGGCCGGGCTCGAGGCGCGGGGGCTGCGGCTGGCGATCTGGTCCCTGCGGGCACCGACCGACCGGCGCCGCCACCCGCTGCACGAGACCGTGACGGCCCCGGTCGCCTATCTGCCGGAATACCTGCACGACGCGCCCGGCCGGGTGCTGCGCGGGGTGCTGGGCGCGATGCGTCGGCCGGGGTTCGGCCGGGCGGCGCGGCTCTGGCTGGCCGATCTGCGGCGGGACCGGACGCGCAACCGCGTGCGCCGCTTCGGACAGGCCTGCGTGCTGGCTGTGGAACTGCCCACGGGCACCCGCGCGCTCTATGCCCATTTCCTGCACACGCCCGCGTCGGTCGCCCGCTATGCCGCCGCGATCCTCGGCATCCCCTGGGCGGTGTCGGCCCATGCCTAGGACATCTGGACATCGCCGGACTGGGAAAAGCGGGAAAAGCTGTCGGCCGCCAGCGGCGGCGCGGCCTTCGCCGTCACCTGCACGGCCGCGGGCGCGGCGCATCTCGCCGCGCTGGCCGACGCGCCGGGGCGCGTGGCGCTGGCCTACCACGGGCTTGACCTCACGCGCTTTCCGCCGCCGCCGCCCGCCCGCCCCCCGCGCGACGGCACCGGCGGGCCCGTCTCGATCCTGTCGGTCGGGCGGCTGGTCGAGAAGAAGGGGACCGACCGGCTGCTGCAGGCGCTGGCGCTGCTGCCGCCCGGTCTCGACTGGCGGCTGACGCATATCGGCGGCGGCGACCTCGCCCGGCCGATGGCGGCGCTGGCCGAGCGGCTGGGGATTGCCGGCCGCGTCGTCTGGGCGGGTGCGCGGACGCAGCCCGAGGTGATCGCGGCGATGCGCGCGGCCGACATCTTCGCCCTGCCGGTCCGGGTGGCCGCCGACGGCGACCGCGACGGCCTGCCGAACGTGCTGATGGAGGCGGCGTCGCAGGCGCTGCCGATCCTCGCCACGCCCGCGGCGGCGATCCCCGAGTTCCTGCGCGACGGGGTGGAGGCGACGCTCGCCCCCGACGATCCGCCCGCCTTTGCGGCGGCGCTGGCCGCGCTGATCGCCGATCCCGCGCGCCGGGCGCGGCAGGCCGAGGCGGCGCTGGCGCGGCTGCGTGCCGACTTCGGGGCGGCCGCGGGGCTCGACCTGATCGCGGCGCGGCTGCGGGCGCTGGCGTGACGCGGATCGCCTTCTTCGCGCCGATGAAGCCGCCCGACCATCCGGTGCCGTCGGGCGACCGCACGATGGCGCGCGCGCTGATGGCGGCGCTGGCGGCGAACCCGGCGGGCTGGCCGGTGGACCTTGCCTCGACCCTGCGCCTGCGCGAGGGGGCGGGATCGGCGGCCGAGCAGGCGCGGCTCGCCCGCGCGGCGGCAGCCGAGGCGGCGCGCCTGACCGCGGACCTGCGGCCCTGGGCGGTCTGGGTGACCTATCACAGCTACTGGAAGGCACCCGACCTGATCGGCCCCGCCGTGGCCCGCGCGCGCCGCATTCCCTACCTGCTGATCGAGGCGTCGCGCGCCAGGAAGCGCCTTGACGGCCCCTGGGCCGCCTTCGCGGCGGCGGCCGAGGCGGCGGCGGATGCCGCCGACACGATCCTGTCGCTGACCGTTCGGGATGCCGAGACGCTGGAGCGCCACCGCCCCGCGCGCCAGCGGCTGGCGCTTCTGCCGCCCTTCCTCGACCGCGACCGGCTGCCCGATCCCGCTCCCGACCCCGGCGCGGCGCGCCTTCTGGCGGTTGGCATGATGCGGCCGGGCGACAAGGCGGCGTCGTGGCGGGCGCTGGCCGCCGCACTCGCGCATCTGCGGGCGCCGGGCTGGACGCTGACGGCGGCGGGCGACGGGCCCGACCGCGCGGGCGTGGCGGCGGCACTGGCGCCGTTCGGGCCGCGCGCGACGATGCCGGGCGCACTCGACGCGCCCGCGCTGGAGGCGACCTATCGTGCGGCTGGCCTCTTCCTATGGCCGGGCGTGAACGAGGCCTTCGGGATGGTCTATCTCGAGGCGCAGGCGCACGGCCTGCCGGTGGTGGCCGAGGCCCGGCCGGGGCTGGCCGAGGTGGTGCACGCCGGCCGCCTCGCGCCGCCGGACGATCCCGCCGCCTTCGCCGCCGCGGCAGATGCGATTCTGGCCGATCGCGCGCTGGCCGCGGCGCTGTCGGCAGAGGCGCGCGCGGCGGTCGCACGCCGCCACCTGCGCCCTGCCGCCGCCGCGGCGCTCTGGGCCGAGATCATGCGGCTGGTGGCGTGACGGACGCGGCCGGCATCCTCGGGCTGCAGCGCGGCCGCCCGGCGCGGATCCGGCCGGCCGGGACAGGGGCGGCCGCCGGCGCACCGCTGGCCGGACCGGCGGTGCGGGGGGGCGCCGGCCGGGCTCGGCCGGCCTGCACGGGCGGGGCAGGGCGGTGATCCGCCTCGGCCTTCTGCGCCACTATCCCACGGCCTGGAACCGCGCCGGCCGCATCCAGGGGCGCACCGACATCGGCCTCGACGAGGCGGCGCGCGCCGCGCTGGCGACGCTCGCCCTGCCGCCCGCCTGGGCCGGCGCGGCCGTGGTGGCAAGTCCCCTTGCGCGCGCGCGGGAGACGGCGGCCCTCCTGACCAAGGCCGAACCGGCGACGGACCCGAGGCTGGTCGAGATGGACTGGGGCGCCTGGGAAGGCGCGCGCGGGGCCGATCTCGCAGCCGACCCCGCCTCGGGCTATCGCCACATCGAGGGCTGGGGATGGCACTTCCGCCCGCCGCGCGGCGAAAGCCCCGCCGATCTTGCCGCCCGCCTTGCACCCTTCCTCGCCGCGCTGCGCACCGACACGCTGGCGGTGACGCATGTCGGGGTCATGCGGGTGATCCTCGCGCAGGCGCACGGCTGGCACTTCGCCGGGCCGCCGCCCTTCCGCGTCGGCCGCGGGCGCATCTACGGCGTGACGTTCCCCCCCGGCGATCCCTCGGCTATAAGGCCCCTGCCGGGCCCGGACCGCCTGCTGCCGAGGGAGGCGCCATGCCCCTGACCGACGAGCATGATCGCGCTTCGGACGACTGCACGGCGCCGGGGCTGCCCCCGCTGCGCGTCATGATCGCGGTCACGCATCTTCTGGGCAGCGGGCACCTCGCGCGGGCGGCGCTGCTGGCGGCGGCCTTCCGCGACGCCGGGCACCGGGTGCTGCTGGCCTCGGGCGGGTTGCCCGCGCCGCATGTCGCGGTCCCGCCGGCGGGGCCCGGCGCGGGTGCGCTGACGGTGGTGCAACTGCCTGCGGTCGCGTCGGACGGGGCGGATTTCGCGCGCCTGCTGCGCCCGGACGGCACCCCGGCCGACGCCGCCTGGCTGGAGGCGCGCGCCGCCGCGCTGGTCGCGGCGCTGCGCGATCTGCACCCCGACGTGGTGATCACCGAGCTCTATCCGCTCGGCCGGCGCAGCCTTGCGGCCGAGTTCCGTGCGCTGCTCGAGGCGGCGGCGGCGCAGCGTCCCCGGCCGGTCATCCTCGCCTCGGTGCGCGACATCCTTGCCCCGCCCTCGAAGCCCGCCCGCGCGGCCGAGGCCGAGGCGACGGTTGCCGCCTTCTACGATGCTGTGCTGGTCCATGCGGATCCCGCCCGGATCCCGCTGCAGGCCAGCTGGCCGGTCGGGCCGGCGCTGGCGGCCCGGCTGCGCTACACCGGGTTCATCGCGCCGCCGCCGCCTGGGCCGCCCGCCGCCGAAGCGGCGGGCGCGATCCTCGTCAGCGCGGGCGGCGGCGATGTGGGCGCGCCGCTGTTCGACGCGGCGCTCGACGCCGCCGCCGAAGGACCGCCGCGGCGCTGGCGGATCCTCGCGGGCGGCCCGCGCGCCGCGGCGGAATGCGCGCGCCTCGCCGCCCGCGCCGCCGCCCTCGGCCTGACGCAGGTGACCGTCGAACCCGCCCGGCGCGACTTCCGCGAGATGCTGGCGGCCGCCGCCGCCTCGGTCAGCCTTTGCGGCTACAACACCGCGCTCGACCTGCTGGCGACCGGGACGCCGGGCGTCCTTGTTCCCTTCGACGCGGGGCGCGAGACCGAGCAGGGCCTGCGCGCCGCGATGCTGGCGCGCCGCCCGCACTTCGCGGTGGTGCCGGCCGCCGCGCTGACCGGCGGGGCGATCAACGCCGCGCTCGCCCGGGTGCTGGCCGCAGGCCGCTTCGCGCCCGACTGCGCGATGCTGGACGGTGCGGCCGCCAGCGTGCGGCTGGCCGAGGACCTGGCCCGTGTCCGCTGACCCCTTCGCCGCGCTCGACGCCGAGCTGGCCCGCTGGCAGGGCGCGCGGCAGCGCGTGCCGCTGTGGTGGCGCGACGACGACGCGACCGCGCCGTCGCCCGCGCTCGATGCCGCCCTCGACCGCGCCGGGCGCTGGGGCCTGCCGCTGGGCCTGGCGGCGATCCCCGCCGGGGCGACGCCCGCGCTGGCCGCGCGGGTGCGGGACGCCCCGGTGGCGGTCATGGTCCACGGCTGGGCCCACGCCAATCACGAGCCGGCGGGCGTCAAGAAATCCGAGTTCGGCCGCGCCCGCGGGCCCCGCGCCGCGGCGGCCGACGCCGCGCGGGGGCTGGCGCGCATCCGCGACCTGTTCGGCGACCGTGCCGTGCCCGTGTTCGTGCCGCCGTGGAACCGGATCGCGCCCGGTCATGCCGCGCGGTTGCCGGTTCTGGGGTTCCGCGCGCTGTCGGCGGTTCCTGGGGCGGGGGGTGGGCCGCATCCCGGGCTTGTCCGCCTCGATACCGAGATCGACCCCATCGACTGGCGCAGCACCCGGTCGCTGGCCGATCCCGCCGTCCTCTGCGCCCGGATCGCGGCCCTTCTGGCGGCCCGGCGCGCGGCGCCGCGGCCGGCCCCGCTCGGCCTTCTGACCCATCACCTCGCGCACGACCGCTTGATCTGGGAGTTCCTCGATACGCTCGTGCCGAAACTCCTCTATGATGCCTGCAACGCCACCGCCGTGCCAGACCTGATGTCCGGAGAGACCGCGCCGTGATCCGCACCGCGATCCGCACCGCGATCCGCCTTGCCGCCGCGCTCGCGCCGGCCGCGCTGCTCGCCGCGGCGCTGGCCGCCCCTGCCCTGGCGCAGTCCGCGCCCGAGGAGGGGCCGGGCCGCTGGACCACGCCAGCGGCGGGTGCCGACGCCGACCGCGCCGCCCGCTGGGGCCGCACCGGTGGCCCCGTGCCCGCAACCGCAACCGACGACATGACGATGGTCGGCGCCACGCAGGTCATGGTCGACGTCGTCCGCCAGCGGCTTGCGCAGCGGATCGCCGCGATCCCCCACACCGTCGCCGCGACGCGCGCGACGCTGGCCGCGAACAGCCCGACCGGTCGGGCCGACTATTTCGCCTGGCTGGTGCCTTGGACGCTGTCGTTCCTCGTTCTCGGCCATGCGATCGTGTCGATCCTGTTCGGGCGGCTGATCGTGCGGCCGTGGTTCCGCCGGCTCTTGCGCCCCGATCCGCAGGGAATCGGGGAAAAGCTGCCGCTGCTGGTGCTGCGCGCGGTCATCGGCCTCGTCACGCTGGGCCTGACCATCGTCACCGGGTTCACGCTGGGGGCCGCGGCCTTCGACGCGCCCGAGAATGCGCAGGCGCAGAAGACGGTCGTGGTGGTGTTCGGCGCCTTTGCCGCGGCCTTCGTGCTGGTGGTGCTGTGGCGGCTGATCCTCGCGCCCGCGCTGCCGGCCTACCGGCTGGCCCGGCTCGACGATCATGATGCGCGCCGGCTGCTGTGGTGGCTTGCGATCGGGTCCACGGTCGCCGTCGCCACGCATGCGTTCTGCACCTGGATGTACGAACTCGGCCTGCCCGACGATGTGCATGCGGTCATCACGGCGGGGCTGACCTTCCTGTCGGTCCTCGTCGGGCTGGCCACCATCGCCTTCAACCGCAGGGCGATCACCGGGGCGATCCTCGACGGACAGCCGGCGGCCGAGGCGACCGCGCCCGCCCGGATCATGGCCGCGCTCTGGGCTCCGGCGGCCGCTGTCTATGCGCTGGTCGCCTGGGCCGACATGACCTGGCGGCTGCTGATCGGCCAGCCCTACGGGGTGCCGCCGGTGCTGAGCATCTACATCATCCTGGTGTCGATGATCGCGGTCCATGGCCTCGTGCTCTTCGTCATCGACCGCATCGTGCGCCGCCGCCGGGCGACCGGCGCGGCCGCAGCCGCCCGCGCGACGGCCGCAGCCGCCGCCGCTGCCGGGCCGCGGCTGCAGACCTTCGAGGACCTCGCCGTGCGCACCTCGGGGATCCTTGCGATGCTGGCCGGGGCCTGGGCGCTCGTAAAGCTCTGGGGCGTCGCGGACATGCCGATTCTGGAAAGCCGGCTGGACGACATCGCCGGCATCGCGGCGGTCGTGCTGATCGGCTATGTCGCCTATCAGGCCGCGCGCATCGCCATCGATCAGCGCCTTGCCGCCGAAGGGGTGGCCGAACTTGCCGCGGAACCCGGCGACGAGGGCGGTATCCGCGGCGCCACGCGCCTGGCCACCCTGCTGCCGCTGGTGCGCACCGCGATCCTGGTCGTCATCCTGACGACCGCGGGGGCGATGGTGCTGCTGGAACTGGGAATCAACCTCGCCCCCCTCTTCGCCGGCGCGGGCGTGGTCGGCATCGCCATCGGCTTTGGCGCGCAATACCTGATCCGTGACGTCTTCGCCGGTGTCTTCTTCCTGATCGACGACGCCTTCCGCCGCGGCGAATACATCGCGGTGGGCGACGTGAAGGGGACGGTCGAGAACATCTCGATCCGGTCGTTCCAGCTGCGCCACCACCTCGGGCCCCTGCAGACGATTCCCTTCGGCGAGATCAAGTCGCTGACCAACTATTCGCGCGACTGGGTGATCATGAAGCTGCCTCTGCGCGTCACCTACGACACCGATGTCGAGAAGGTCCGCAAGCTGGTCAAGCGCCTCGGCGAGGAGCTGCTGCAGGACCCCGCCATCGGCGACCAGTTTCTCGCCCCCCTGAAGTCGCAAGGCGTGATCGAGATGCAGGACAGCGCGATGATCATCCGCGTCAAGTTCATGTGCAAGCCGGGCGACCAGTGGCTGATCCGCCAGCGGGTGTATCAGGAGATCCGCGCCCTGTTCCTGCGCGAAGGGATCAAGTTCGCGCACCGCGAGGTCACCGTGCGGGTGGCCGAGGCGCAGGGCGGGCCGCCCCTGACCGAGGCGCAGCGCCACGCGGCAGCGGCCGCGGCGCTCGACCCCGAGGCGATGGAGGACTGGAACGCCATGCCCCCCGCCGCCCGCGCCGCCGGCGCCTGAACGGCGCGCCATCTGGCCCGGACGCGCCCCCGGGGGCTGCCGGCCCCCGGACCCCCCGGGAGTATTTGGGACAAGATGAAGTGCGCGGTCTCGGCTCCGAGCGGTCCGGGCAGGCGGCGCGCGTTGGTTCGCCGGGCGAGGGGCAGCCGGGCCCCCGCGGCCGGCAGGCGGTGCGCAGAGTTCGGGCGCGGCGACGTTCAGGCGCGGTAGAAGAGGTAGCGACCCGGCGGGATCCCGGCGGGGCCGGGCAGGGGGGACAGGCCGGTCAGCGGCTGGGCCGACACAACGATGCCGCCCGGCGTCATCACGGCGGCGACGCGGGGCGAGAGGGCCGCCGCCTCGGCCACGTCGGCCGCCTCGTCGCCGAAGCCGAGGTCGTAATGCGCGAGCGCCATGCGCGCGCCCGTTGCCGCCAGCCGGTCGAGCATCGGCCCCGCCTCGCCCAGGAGAAGGTCCGCCTCGGGCGGCCGGCAGTCGGGGTGGCAGTCCACGCGGCGGTCGATCGCCCAGATCCGCCGGCCGGGCAGCCGGGCGCGCAGGTGATCCCACGTCCGCCCGTAGCCGAGGCCAATGTCCACGACGTCGCCGGGAACCCCGGCGACCGCCGCCGCGGCCCAGTCGATCCCGTCGCGCTGCGCTATCAGGCGGCGCAGGAAGCTGTCGAGCCTGCTCATCCGCATCCCCCCGAGAGCCCTTTAGCCGCGATCCGCCGGGCAATCCATCCCGTTCCGGTGGACCGGCGCGGGGCTGCGTGCTAGCCACGGGGCACTTCCTGCCGGGGGATGCCATGAGCCGCCTCGATCTGTTCATCGACCGGATGCTGTCGCAGCGCGCCTGCCTCGGGGCGGCAGCGCGGATGATCGGGCGGCTCGAGGGGCCGGTGTTCGAGCTGGGCCTCGGCAACGGCCGGACCTACCACCACCTGCGCGAGATCCTGCCGGGCCGCGACATCTGGGTGTTCGAGCGGGCGGTGGCCGCCCATCCGGACTCGATGCCGCCGGCCGATCGGCTGATCCTCGGCGATGTGCGCACCACGCTGCCCGCCGCGCTGGCGCGGTTCCGGGGCGCGGTGGCGCTGGTGCATGCGGATCTCGGCGGGCATGACGCGGCGAAGAACGATGCCTTCGCCCGCCTGTTGTCGCCGCTGGTCGAGCCGCTGCTAAGCCCCGGCGGCGTGATGGTGTCGAGCGACCGGATGTATTTCGCCGACCTGCCCGAAGAGCCGCTGCCCGACGGCGCGGTGCCGGGGCGCTGCTTCCTCTATCGCCGCCGGGGGGGGTGACCGTGCGCCGGCCGATCGCTGCGCTGCTGGCCGCCCTGATCCTTGCGGTGCCCGCCGCGGCGCGGGAGGCCGCGCCCGCCGCCCCGGCCGCCCTGCCGGCCGAGGTGGAGCAGCTGCGCGCCCTTCTGGCCTCGCCGGTGGTGCAGGACTGGCTGTCCGGCACTGCCGCCGCGCCCGCCGCGCCCGCCGTGCCCGAGGCCGAACCCGAACAGGATTTCCTCGACCGCGGCTTTGCCCGCGTCGCCCGCCACCGCGACCGTCTGGCCGAGACCATCCCCCGCGCCCCGGGCGAGATCGCGGCGGGCCTCGCGGCCCTGGGGCACGAGGCGGCGGAACGCGGCTGGGCCGTCACCATCCTGATGGTCGCCGTCCTTGTCGGATCGGGCCTCTTCGTCGAGTGGCGCTTCCTGCGCGCCACGCGCCGGTTCCGCAAGCACGTTCTCGGTTCGGCCGAAGATACCGTGACCGAACGCCTGGGCAAGCTTGCCCTGCGGATCATGCTTGCGCTTGGCGCGGTGGGCAGCTTCTCGTTGGCCAGTCTCGGCGTCTTGATGCTGCTGCCGCTGCCCCCCCTCGCCTTCGGCGTCGCGGCGCGGGTGATCCTGTCGGTGATCGCGTTCCGCGTCCTGCTTTATGCATTCCGCATCCTCGTGGCGCCCGGCGCGCCGGAACGGCGGGTGATCCCGATGCCCGACGCGGTCGCGGATTTCTGGTTCCCGCGGCTCGTCGCCTTCGCGGGCGTCCTGATGACGGGCGTTGCGATCGCGCAGTCGCTGAGCGTCCTCGGCGTGTCGCTGCCGGTGCACCTGATGGTGGGGTTCGCCTTCTTCGTGATCATCGGTATCCTGAACATCGCGTGGATCTGGCAGCGTCGTGCGCGCGACCTTGGCACGCCGCAGCCGACGCTGGCCGGCGCCGTCCTGTGGTCGGTCTACATCGTCCTGCTGTTCGCCACCTGGCTGTCGGGGGCGTTGTTCCTGCTGGCGCCGCTGCTGGTGGCGGGGCTGCTGCCGCTGGCCATCGGCCTTGTGAACCGGGCCGTCAACCACATCCTGCGCGAGGGCCCTCCGGTCGAGGGCGAGGCCGCCTATCGCCCGCCGAGCGTTCTTGCCGCCGCGATCGAGCGGGGGGCGCGGCTGGTGCTGGTGATTGCGTCGGCGTTCTTCCTCTTGCGGGCCTGGGGCATCACGCTGGACGAGGTGGTGGCGGGCGAGGGGCGCGACAGCGTGATCGCCCGGGTGATCCTCTATCTTGCGGCGGTGCTGGTGATCTTCGACTTCGCCTGGCACCTGATCCGCACCGCGATCGACACCTGGGTGGAACGCGCGCAGGATCCCTCTACCGATCCCGACGAGGCGCGGCGCCGGGCCAGGCTGCGCACCCTGCTGCCGATCCTGCGCAACGTGCTGCAGGGCATCTTCGCGGTCGTCGGCGTGATGATGGGGCTGGCGGCGGTGGGGGTGGACATCGCGCCGCTGATCGCCGGCGCGGGCATCGCCGGCGTCGCCATCGGCTTTGGTGCGCAGAACATGGTGAAGGACATCATCTCGGGCATGTTCTACCTGCTCGACGACGCATTCCGGGTCGGCGAATACATCGTCGCCGGCAATGCGAAGGGCACCGTCGAAAGCTTTTCGCTGCGGTCGATCAAGCTGCGCCACCACCGCGGCGCGGTCTATACCATCCCCTTCGGCTCGCTCGGCGCGATCCAGAACCTGAGCCGCGACTGGGTGATCGACAAGCTGGAATTCACCGTCGCCTTCGGCACCGACATGGCGAAGGTGAAGAAGATCGTAAAGAAGGTCGGTGCCGCGCTGTGGGAGGATCCGGATCTCGCGCCGTCGTTCATCCAGCCCCTGAAGCTGCAGGGGGTGGATGCGATCGCCGAGCGCGGGCTGGTCATCAAGCTGAAGTTCATGGCCAAGCCGGGCGAACAGTTCATGATCCGCCGGCGCGCCTACGTCGCGGTCGAGGAGGCGTTCCTTGAGAACGGGATCGAGCTTGCCTTCCCCACCGTCCGCGTCCGCGCCGAGGATCTGCCCCCCGAAGCCGCTGCGGCCGCCGCGCGTGCCGCGTTGCCGCCGCCCGCAGCGGCGTCCTGACAGGGCGCGGGTGCAACCGGCCGTTGCGCGAGGGCAGTGGCCCGGCCGCCGAACCGCGCTCTGCTGCACAGGATTTGTGCAGATGCCCCATGTCCGGCGCAGCGGCCCTTTTCATTTCCGCACGACGCGCCATTGTTGCCGCGCGCGACTTCGGACGATGGCGATGACCTGGACGCTGACCTCGGAAACCGGCCGGCTGACCGACGTGCTCTTGTGCCGGCCCGACCACTACCGCTGGATCCCGACGAATGCGATCGCACGGGCGACGCTGGCCGCGGGGCGGCCGATGGACCGCGCCGCGCTGGCGGCCGAGTATGCGGAACTGGAGGATGCGCTGCGCGGGGCGGGCGTCGCCTGCCATTATCTGACGCCCGATCCGGGCCTACCCTATCAGGTCTATACCCGCGATTCCTCGCAGGTGGCGCCCGGCGGGCCGGTGCTGACCATGCTCGCCATGCCGCAGCGGCGGGGCGAGGTGGCGGGCGTGCTGGACTTCTACGGCTGGCCCATGTGGAAGGCTGCGGTGCGGGGAACGCTCGAGGGCGGCGACATCCACCTGATCCGGCCCGGCCTTGCCGCCGTCGGCTGTTCCGGCGGGCGAACCTCGGCGGAGGGCGCAGAAGAGTTCGCCGGCTGGCTGCGCGAGCTTGGCTGGGAGGTGGCGGTCGTGCCCTTCGACGACCATTTCCTGCACCTCGACGTGATCTTCTCGATGGCCGCGCCGGGCCTTGCGCTGGTCTGCCCCGATGCGCTGCCGGACGATTTCCTGTCGTGGCTGGGCGCGCGGCAGATCCGCACGATCCCGGTTGGTTACCGCGCGGCGATGGCCGACATGGCCTGCAACGTCCTGGCGCTGGGGCAGGGCCGCGTCCTGTCGCCGCGCCACAGCCGCGAGACGAATGCCCGCCTGCGGGCCGAGGGACTGACCGTGCTCGACCCAGAGCTGCGCCTGTTCGCCCATGGCGGGGGCAGCGCGCATTGCCTGACGATGCCGCTGAACCGCGACGCCGACTGACCCGGAAGGAGACGCCGATGAAACCCGCCGCGACCGCACTGGCCCTGATCCTGACCGCAGCGCCCGCGCTGGCGCAGGAACTCAACGCCCTTGTCTGGTGCGACCACACCGACCCCGCGCTGATCGAGCCGTTCGAGAAGAAATGGGGCGTGAAGGTGAACCTGAAGGAATACGAGGGCACGGGGGCGGCGCTGTCGATCATCGAACAGTCGCGCCCCGGCGACTGGGACGTGCTGGTGATCGACGGCATCGACGTGCCGCGCGCGGTCGCGGCGGGCATCCTCGCGCCGCTGCCGGTGGACCGGCTGCCCTACGACACGCTGTTCCCCGAGGTCGTGATGGCCGAGACCCATGTGATCGACGGGCAGACCTGGGCGATCACCGAGAAGTTCGGCTACAACACCGTCAGCTTCGACAAGTCGAAGGTGTCGGCCGCCGACCTTGCCGACATGACGCGGCTGTGGTCGGGCGATTTCGCGGGGCGGCTCGCGGTCTATGACTATTACCTGCCCGTGATGGGCTTGGTCGCGGTCGGCCTCGGTCTGAAGACCGCCGACCTGACGGCGGCCGACCTGCCGGCGATCGAGGAGGCGCTTCTGAAGCTGAAGGACAGCGCCGCCTCGGTCGGCGAGGTGGTGGCAAGCCAGACCGCGATCGCTACGGGCGCGGTGGACATCCTGGTGGGCGGGGGCGAATGGGTGACCGCGGGCCTCGTGTCCGAAAACCCGAACCTCGACTGGATGATCCCCGAACAGGGGGCGGTCCGGTGGAGCCAGTCGATCGGCGTGTTCGCCGCGTCCGGGCGCAAGGATCTGGCGGTCGAGTTCGTCCGCCATGTCCTGTCGCCGGAAGGGCAGGCGGCGCTCGCGACGTCGAGCTGCTACTGGGCGATGCCCGCGAACCGCGCGGCGGGCGAGGTGCTGACGGCCGACCAGAAGGCCGCGCTGCGTTGGGACGAGCAGGCGGAATACCTCAAGCGCGCGCAGCTTTATCCCGCGCCCGACGCGGCGCTGGATGCCGCGATGCAGGACGTCTGGACGCGGTTCCTTGCGCGGTGAGCCTTGACGCGGCAGAGGCGCGGCGGGCCTGGGCGCTGACGCTGCCCGCCGTGGTCTGGACGGTGGCGTTCTTCGTCGTGCCCTTCATGGCGATGGCCGCCCTCAGTCTCTGGCAGCGGACGGCGGCGGGCCTTGTGCCAGCCTGGACGCTTGAAAACTATCGCGCGATCCTGGGCGAGCCGGCGGCGGTGCGCGCGATCCTCAACTCGATCGAGATCACGCTGACCGTCACCGCGCTGTCGGTCGTGCTTGCCTTTCCGCTGGCCTGGATCATCGCCGAGGAAGTGCCGCCGCGCTGGCGGCGCCTGGCCCTGGCCCTGGCGGTGCTGCCGTTCTGGACGTCCTATGTCGTGCGGTCCTACGCATGGTCACTGATGCTTGCGCGGCAGGGGGTGCTGAACGGCTGGCTCGAGGGTATCGGCCTGCCAGCGCTCGACCTCGCCAATTCGCGGGCGGCCACCGTCATCGGGTTCACGCATTTCTTCACGATGCTGCTGACGCTGACGATCTATGCAAGCCTGACGCAGTTGCCGCCGAACCTGCGCCGGGCGGCGGCGGACCTCGGCGCCGGGCCGGTGGCGACCTTTCACCATGTCATCCTGCCGCTGACCGCGCCGGGGATCGCGGTCGGCGCGTTCCTGACCTTCGCGCTCTGCGTGGGCGACTATGTGACCCCGCAGATCCTCGGCGGCGGGCGCGATCTGGCGGCGGCGCAGCTGGTCATGCTGAACCTCGGGCGGCGGGCCGACATCCCGATGGCGGCGGCGCTGTCGGTCTGTCTGATGCTGCTGGTGACGCTGGCCTACCTGCTGCTGGCCCGGTTCATGCGGGCGCCGCGATGAGGCGGTTTGCGCTCTGTGCGGGCTATATGGGCGCGCTTTACGCCTTCATCCTGCTGCCGGTGGGCGTCCTTGTCCTGTTCAGCTTCCAGGACGGCCGTTTGCCGATCCCGCCGTTCCGCGGGCCGACGCTGCGCTGGCACGAGGCGGTGCTGACCGACCGGCGGCTGATGGCGGCGCTGTGGAACTCGGCTGTCGTCGCGGCAGGGTCCTCTGCGGTGGCAACGCTGCTCGGCTTCCTCGCCGCGCGGGGGCTGGCCACGGGCCGGCTGGCTGGGGCGGCGGCGATCCGGGCCGCGCTCCTTGCGCCGCTGTCGGTCAGTTACCTGGTGATCGGGCTGGGGCTGCTCGCGTCGCTGAATCTCGCGGGGCTCGGGCTGTCGCTCTGGACGGTGGCGATCGGGCATTCGGTCATCAACCTGCCCTTGTGTTTTGCGATCTGCGCCGCCGCGATGGGGCCGGCGGTGGTGCAGGCCGAACGCGCCGCGCGCGACCTCGGCGCGGGCGAGGGGCGGGTGATGGCGCTGGTCACCGCGCCGATGATCCTGCCTGCGCTGGCGGCCGCGTTCCTTCTGTCGATGACCTTCTCGTGGGACGAGTTCATCATCGCCTTCCTGCTGTCGCGCTTCGAGGTGACGCTGCCCGTGGAGATCTGGAGCCTTCTGCGCGGGGGCCTTAACCCGAAGACGAACGCGGTCGGATCGCTGGTGTTTCTCGCCTCGGCGCTCGTCGTGCTGGCGGCGGAACTCGCGCTGCTCAGGAGGAAGGGATGATTGCAGCGCGCGCGCTGACGCGACGGTTCGGGGCGCAGGTGGCGCTCGATGCGGTGTCGTTGACGGTTGCGGCGGGGGAGTACTGCGTGCTGCTCGGCCCATCGGGCTGCGGCAAGACCACGCTTCTGAACATTCTCGGCGGCTTCCTCGACCCGACGTCGGGGGTGCTCGAGATCGCAGGCAAGCCGATGACGGGTGTGCCCGCCGCGCGGCGGCCGACGACGACGGTGTTCCAGGACTATGCGCTGTTCCCCCACATGACGGTAGCCGCGAACGTGGCCTTCGGCCTGAGGATGCGCGGATGGCCGCGGGCGCGGCGAACGGCACGGGCGGCAGAGATGCTGGCGCTGGTTGGGCTCGAGGGGGCAGGGGGCAAGCGGCCCGCCGACCTCTCGGGCGGGCAAAAGCAGCGCGTGGCACTTGCCCGCGCGCTGGCGGTGGACCCGCAGGTGTGCCTGCTCGACGAGCCCCTGGGCGCGCTCGACCTCGGCCTCCGGCGCGCGATGCAGGCCGAGCTGCGGGCGATCCAGCGGCGCGTGGGGGCGACCTTCGTGCATGTCACGCACGACCAGGACGAGGCGATGGCGATCGCCGACCGGCTGGTTGTGATGAACCGCGGCCGGATCGAGGACGAGGGCCCGCCCGAACGGGTCTACCGCCGCCCCGCCACCCGCTTTGCCGCCGCCTTCCTCGGCGAGACGAACGCGATCCCGGCGCGGGTCGCGGGCGGGCGGCTTGCAACACCGCTCGGCGACTTCGGGCCAGCGGGGGGCGCGGAGGGGGCGCGGCTCGTGGCGCTGATCCGCCCCGAGCACCTGCGGCCCGACCCGGACGGGCCGATCCGGGGCCGGCTGCGCGAGGCCGTGTTCCAGGGGCAGACGCGGCGCGTGACGGTGGAGGCAGGAGGGATCGCGCTGGTCGCCCGCCTGCCCGTGGCAGCGCCTCTGGCCGAGACGGTGACTCTGGCCTTCGACCCCGCCGACATCCACTGCCTGCCGGAGGAGCCATGAGATGAGGGCAGCGGCATCCGACTGGTGGCGCACCACGCCAGCGGGCGACGGCATCACCCTGATCGACGAACCGTGGATCAAGCCCTTCTACCGCTGCAACTGCTGGCACATCCGCGGCGGGGACACGGACATCCTGGTGGACAGCGGGATGGGCGTGGTGCCGATGCGCGCCTGGGTGCGGCTCGTCACAGAACGCCCGCTGCTGGCGGTGGCCAGCCACACGCATTTCGACCACATCGGCTGCCATCACGAATTCCCGCAGCGCGCCGTCCACCGCGCCGAGGCGCACCTTCTGGCGGCGCCCGGCCGGCGCGAGACGCTGGCCGACCCGTGCGTCTATCACGACATGTTCGACCGCCTGCCGCCCGAACCCTACAGCGCCGACAGCTATGCCGTGACGCCCGCCCCGGCGACCCGCCTGCTCGACGACGGCGACATCATCGCCGCCGGCCCGCGGCGGTTCGAGGTCATCCACACCCCCGGCCAGTCCCCCGGCGGCATCGCGCTGTGGGAGGCGGCGTCGGGCGTGCTGATCTCGGGCGATCTGATCTACGACGGCCCGCTGATCGAGGACACATGGCACAGCGATGCCGCGGCCTATGTCCGGTCGATGCGGCGGCTGCGCGCCCTGCCGGTGCGGATCGTGCACGGGGGGCATTTTCCGTCGTTCTCCGGCGCACGGCTTCACGCCCTGATCGACGCCTGGCTGGCTGCGAAAGGGGCCTGAGGCGCGCCGCCGGCGCGTCTGCACGGCGCGGCCTGCGGCGACCTTCCGGGCCGGTCCTTCGCCGGCCCGGAACGCTTGGCGTGGCTGTTCGCATCTCGACCGGCGCCCTCGGGGACGTCCGGGTCCGGGTCATGCCCCCGGGGCAGGGGGCCGGCGTGATCCCCGATCTCCCCCGCGCGGCGGGCGACCACGGCATCGTCGGGGTGGACGTTCCGGGCCGCAATGCAGGTCCCACGGCGGCCGCGCGACCGGCATTCCGCCCTGGACCGCGCGCCGGCATCGCCGCGCAGGGCTGCGACGACCGGTGCATCTTCCGCACCACCGACCGCAGCCTGTGGTTCGACCGCGACGGCAACGGCGGGGCGGCGCCCGTCCGGATCGCGGTCGTCGCGGGAACCGCCACCGTGACCGCGGCGGACTTCGTCCTCTTCCAACCCTCAGCGTCCGGTCAGGCGGTTGCCCCATGCAGCCAGACGCGACGGGCCGCCGCCGCGCGCCTCGGCCCGATCGGCGGCGGCGTAGAGCGCATACATCCCCCGCACACCCAGCCAGCGCAGCGGCTCGGGTTCCCAACGGCGCACGCTGCGGTTGACCCAGGGCAATTGCACAAGCCCGGTATCGCGCCCCAGCACGAGGTCGGTCAGCGTGCGCCCCGCGAGGTTCGAGGTGGACACCCCCACCCCGACATACCCCCCGGCAAAACCGATGCGGGTGCGCGCATCGAAGCCGACCGTCGCGCACCAGTCGCGCGGCACGCCGAGAACGCCGCACCAGGCGTGGTCGATCCGCGCGTCCCTTGCGGCGGGAAAGTGGCGGTGCAGGATGGCGGCCAGCCGGCGGACCGTTTCCGCGTCGGCCTGCCCCGCCCGGTCGGTGACCGAGCCGTAGCGGTAAGGCACCCCGCGCGCGCCGACGGCGATCCGCCCGTCGCGGGTGCGCTGGCAGTAGCAGTAGGCATGGGCGAAATCGCCGAAGAGTTCGTGCCGCTGCCAGCCGATCCGCGCCCAGGCCGCGTCCGGCAGCGGCTCCGTCACGATCTGGGCCGAGTTCAGCGGCAGCCAGTCCCGCCGCAGGCCCGGCAGCCCGGCGGTGAAGCCTTCGGTCGCCCGGATCACCGTGCCGCAGCGCACAGTGCCGCAGTCGGTCGTCACCCGGCCGGGCGCGATCGCGGTTACGGTCGTGCCCTCGGCGATCCGCACGCCCGCGCGCTCGCAGGCCGCGGCGAGGCCCCGGACCAGCTTTGCGGGCTGGATGCGCGCCATGCCCTCGACCAGCATCGCCCCCCGCACACCCGGCGCGTCGATGCGCCCGCGCGCCTCGGCCGCCCCGATCAGGCGCACCCGGTCCTCGGGGACGCCCCAGGACTGGCGGTTGGCCACCTCGGCCCTCGCGCGCGCAAGCTGGCCATCGTTCACCGCCACCATGACCTCTTCGGTGCGCAGGATGTCGGCGTCGATCCCCTCGGCCTCGGCGAAAGCCACGATCTCGTCCACGCAGCCGAGGAGGGCGCGCACCAGCGCGCGCACGGGTTCCGGCCCGCCGCGGGCGGCATAGCGGGCATGGTTCCAGCTGAACCCGCCGGTCAGCCAGCCGCCATTGCGCCCCGATGCGCCGAAGCCTGCGAACTCCCGCTCCAGCACGAGGATGTCCAGCGCCGGGGCCTCGCGCTTGAGGTACCACGCCGTCCACAGGCCGGTGTAGCCCGCGCCGACGATGCAGACATCCGCCGTCGCATCGCCCGCCAGCGCCGGGCGGCGGGCGGGCAAGCCGCCCATATCGGCATACCAGAACGACACGTCGCCGTTGCGCATCCCCGCTCTCCCGCCTGCCGGCGCCGCGATTCTGCCAGCGCCGCCGGCCGCTGTCACGCCGCCCCTCGCCTTCGGCCGCTGACAGCCTAGGTTTTCACCCGGTTGTGACACCGGCCCGTTCGCAGGAGCGTCCATGTCCTTCGCCATCCTCTGGGCCGCGTCCGCGGCCATATTCCTCGCGCTCGACGCAGCGATGCTGACGGCGGTGATGCAGCCTCTGTTCGCCCGTCACATCGGCCACCTCATGCTTGCGGAGTTCCGCATCGCGCCTGCGGCGGCCTTCTACGTTGCCTTTGTCGGCGGCCTCGTCTGGCTGGCGGGCTGGCCGGCGCTGAAGGCCGGCGCGCCCGCCACGGCGATCCTGCCCGCGGCAGTGATCGGGTTCGTCGCCTACGGCACTTACGAGTTCACGAACTACGCGATCCTGAAGGACTGGCACTGGTCGATGGTTGCGGCCGACGTGGCCTGGGGCACGGTCCTGTCCGCGGTCTCGGCCTGGGCGGGGGTCTGGCTGGTGCTGCGCCTGTGGGGGCCACCCGGTTGACACGGGCGCGACGAAGGCCCTAGGCCGGTGACCGAACCGGGGACGATCCCCCGGCGCACCAGGGGACGCGCCGCCATGATCCTGTATGGACTTCCGACCTGCGACACCTGCAAGAAGGCGTTGAAGGCGCTGCAGGCCGCGGGTCACCGGGTGACGTTCCGCGACGTCCGGGCCGAGCCCCTGACCGATGCCGAGATCGCCGAGTTCGTGACCGCGTTCGGCCCTGCCATCGTCAACCGGCAGTCAACCACCTGGCGCGGCCTGTCCGACTTTCTGAAGGCGAGCGAACCCGAGGCGCAGCTGGCGGCCCAGCCCACGCTGATGAAGCGGCCTGTGATCCGGTCGGACGCGGGCCTGACGCTCGGGTGGGACGATGGCGTGCGGGCGCGGCTCGGCCTCTAGACCAGGGTCAGGTCGTCGAAGGTCGTCAGGTCCGTGACGCCCTGCACGAGGATGACCGCCGCGGGGTCGGAGTCGCGGTCGGTGTCCAGAAGGCTCCGCGTGTCGCCGCCGTCGGTTTCGATCCGCACTTGCCGCGGGCCGGTGAAGGCGGCGAAGGTCGCGCCGATGAACGCCTGCTTGCCCGCCGCGGTGGCGTCGGCGTCGATGCCGCGCAGGTCAATGCGGTCGCCGCCGGGGCCGAACACGACCCGCGGGTAGCCCTCGGTCATATCGGGCGCAGCGCGGGCGGTGTCGGCGGCCCCAGCGAACACGGATCCGTCATTGCCCGGGCCCCCGCGCAGGACGTCCGTCCCCGCGCCGCCGTCGATCGTGGCGCCGCCCGCGCCGCCCTCGATTGGTCACCCTCCGGTCCTCGACCGTGCCGGATTCGGTCACCACCGCCTTGTCGGCGCGAAGGACGACGGCATTCGCCGCCATCTCGACCCGGCCGGTGCCGGCGAACGGGGCCGCGGTCCCGTCGCGACCCTCCGCCCCGGCGGTTCCGGCCGTGCCGCGGCTGCCGGGCGGATCGCCCGCGCCCGGTGCGCCCGCGCTGCCGCCGCTGTGGCCGTTCTCATCGCGTCCGCCCGCGCCCCGGCCTCGACCGTCGGCCAGGGCTTTGGCGGCGCCGAAGGCGTTTCCGGCAAAGTCGCCGTCGATGCGGATCGTCTCGCGCCGCGAGATCCGGCCGTGGATGGTCACGTCGCTGCCGGCCGCGACGACCAGCCGCCCGGTCAGCGGGATCTGCGCCCCGACCCGGACGCGAGCGCCAGCGCAGGGACGGATGCGATCCGGGCAGGGCCGCCGGTCGCCGCCTGTGCCAGCGCCGCGCGCAGCGACCGTCGCCCGTCGGCCGCGACCGCGTCCTGCACGGTGTTGACCCGGATCGAGCGCATGAACACCTCCGCTGACCGGGACGGGCCAGCCTCGGCCCCGCGTCCGCCGCGCGTCAGCGCGCGCGGGCCTGCCGCCGGCGGTGCGCCCGGTAAAGCAGGGGGGCCGCGATCCGGTCGTAGAGCAGGCCCGCCACAGGCCGCACCAGCGGCAGGCCGGTCAGCCGCGCCAGCCACCGCCAGCCGGGCAGCGCAGCCCAGAGGATGCGGAAGGCTTCCAGCCCCTCGGCCACCTCGCCCCCCGCCCGAACCCGGAACCGCTGCGCCGCGGCATCGGGCGTCAGGCCCCAGGCGGCCGCCTGGTCGAGCGGATCGAAGGCCACGGCGGCCCCGCAGGCCGCGGCCTGGCGCCGGTATGCACCGACCTCGGCCGAGCAGAGCGGGCAGGTGTCGTTGTAGAGAACGCGGATCTCGTCGGTCATGCCGGGGAGATAGGCCCGCCGCGGCCGCCCGCCAGCGTCAGGGCGCCGCAGGCGCGACCCGCCCCCAGAGGTCGTAGTCGCCCGCCTCCTCGACCGTGACGGTCACGAGGTCGCCGGGGGCGAGGCCCTCGAACCCCTCGTCGATGAAAAGGTTCCCGTCGATCTCGGGCGCATCGTGCATGGTCCGGCAGGTCGCCGCGTCGGCGTCCACCGCATCGACCAGCACCGGCATCCGCCGGCCCACCTTCGCGGCCAGCCTCGCGGCGGAGATGGCTTGCGCCTTTTCCATGAAGCGGTGGAACCGCTCGTCCTTCACCGCATCCGGGACATGGTCGGGCAGGGCATTGGACCGCGCGCCCTTCACGTCCTCGTAGCGGAAGCAGCCGACCCGGTCGAGCTGCGCTTCGTCCAGCCAGTCGAGCAGGTAGGCGAATTCGGCCTCGGTCTCGCCTGGGTAGCCAACGATGAAGGTGGACCGGATGGCAAGATCGGGGCAGACGGCGCGCCATGCCCGGATCTCGTCAAGCGTCCAGGCGCTGGCCGCGGGGCGGGCCATCCGGCGCAGCGTGTCGGGATGGGCGTGCTGGAACGGCACATCGAGGTAGGGCAGCACCAGCCCCTCGGCCATCAGGGGGATCAGCGCGCGCACATGCGGGTAGGGATAGACGTAGTGCAGCCGCACCCAGGCGCCGAGCGACCCGAGATCGCGCGCAAGCGGCACGATCGGGAACCGCGCGTCGCGGTCCTTGCGGTCGGTGCCGTAGGCGGACGTGTCCTGGCTGATGACCAGAAGCTCGCGCACCCCGGCCGCGACCAGCCGTTCGGCCTCGCGAAGGACGGCCTTCGCAGGGCGCGACACGAGGGGCCCGCGCATGTCCGGGATGATGCAGAACCGGCAGGTGTGGTTGCAACCCTCCGAGATCTTCAGATAACTGTAATGGCGCGGGGTCAGCTTGACGCCGGTTGCGGGCATCAGGTCGAGAAAAGGATCGGGCTTCGGCGGCACTGCGGCGTGCACGGCGTCCAGCACCGCCTCGTAGGCTTGCGGGCCGGTCACGGCCAGCACCTTCGGATGCTCACCGCTGATGTAGTCGGGTTCGGCGCCGAGACAGCCGGTCACGATCACCCGCCCGTTCGCGGCCAGCGCCTCGCCGATCGCCTCGAGGCTTTCGGCCCGCGCGCTGTCGAGGAAGCCGCAGGTGTTCACGATCACCGCATCGGCGCCCGCGTAGTCCGGCGAGATCGCATAGCCTTCGGCCCGCAGGCGGGTCAGGATGCGCTCGCTGTCCACCAGCGCCTTGGGGCATCCGAGGCTGACCATGCCGATGGTGGGTTGGCCTTCGCGGCGCGCGTCGGGGGTGACGGCGCGGGCGCGGTCGGGGCGGAGGTCGGGCGGGTTCGTGGCCATGCGCGGCGCCATAGCCCGAAGCGGCCGCGCAGGGAAGCGGTCAGCGCGGCCCGAACCACATCCGCGCCATCAGCCCGTCGCGCCGGACGACCTGATGCCACAGCGCGGCGGCAACATGCAGCAGGATAAGCAGCATCAGGATGCCGGCGACCACGCCGTGCACGGCGCGGGCCGCGAACCCGTCGAAGTCCGGCGGCAGCGCCCCTTCGCCGCCGAACACGATGCCCGGCAGACCCGCCGCCGCCGACAGCGCCATGCCCGAGGCCGCCATGCCGATGGTTGCGGCGTAAAGCCCCCAATGCGTGACCGTCGCAACGGTAGCGAGCGGCCCCTTGTCGGCGGGTGCGGGCCGGCGGGTGAGAACCCGCACCGCCAGCCTCACCAGCATCAGGACAAGGATTGCGACCCCGAGCGTCATGTGCGCGCGCAGCGACGCGACCTTGGACGGGTCGCTGTTCGGCATGTCGTCCAGCACCACCCCGCCCGCGACCAGCGCCGCGACCACGAGGACTGCCAGCAGCCAGTGAAGTGCCACAAGGGCGGGGTGGTAACGGCGGGGGGTCATGGACGGGTCTCTCCGGCAGGGTCACGGTAGGGAAAGGCGGGCATGATGTCGGTGATGTCGAGGATCGGCCGCCCCTGCGCCTTCGTGCGGAACAGCTGCGCCTGCGACAGCGTGGCATAGCCGTGCGCGAGGCTCCAGAGCATCCATTCGGTGCGCATGGCCCCGTCGGGCGCATCGGCCTTGTCCCAGTCGAGGCCCGCGGCAATCTCGCGCAGGACGCCATAGCTTTCCGCCGCGGCGGAGGTCAGGGCGGGATCGTCGTGGGAGCAGTGCAGGGGCGAAAACATCAGGGCGAACAGGGCCGGGTTCTCGGCCGCGAAGCGCACATAGCCCAGCATCGCCGCCCGAAGCCGCGCCGGCCGGTCGGCAGCGGGGGGCAAGCCTGCGCGCATCGCGGCGGCGTGGCGCCGGAATCCTTCGGCCGCGATGGCGGTCAGAAGGCCCTTGAGCGTGCCGAAATGGTTGCGGGGTGCGGCATGGCTGACGCCGACGCGCGCGGCGATGGCGCGCAGGCTTAGGCCGGCTAGGCCGTCGGTTTCGAGGATGCTCATGCCGGCGGCGACCAGCGCGTTCTTCAGGTTGCCGTGATGATAGCGGCGGGCGTGCTCCATGACCGGCAGGCTGCACCGAAATATTTACGTCGTCAATATTTCGCGCGATCTTCCGCCCTCGTCCGTCGCGTTCTGACCGGAAACTTACGCACAGGCCGCCAGGCATCCGACCGCGCCCCATGCCGGGGCTGCGGCGGCAACGGTCGCTGCGATGGCACGCGGCTTGTCGCCGCGGCTGTGGGACGGTCGGCCGCTGGTCGCGGTTCAGTAGCGCGCCGGGCGGCGCTGGAGCGTTGCGGCCAACGCCTCCATCTGATGCGGCCCGCCGATCAGCTCGGCCTGGATGGCCGCTTCGGCCATCAGGGCCTCGGGCTTCGCCGGCCAGGCAAGCCGGACCAGCCGCTTCGTCCCGCGCAGCACATCCGGGCTGACCGCGGTCAACCGGTCGGCATAGGCGCGGGCTGCCGCCAGCGGATCGGCCTCGGCCCGCGTTGCAAGCCCCGTTGCTGCCGCCTCGGACCCCGTGAGGATCCGGGCGGTCAGGATCAGGTCCAGCGCGCGGTCGGCGGGCATCAGGCGGGGCAGGAACTGCGTCAACCCCATGTCGGGGATCAGGCCCCATTTCGCCTCCATCACCGACAGGCGGGCGTCGGGGGCGGCCAGCCGCAGGTCGGCGGCGAGGGCAAGCTGCATCCCGGCGCCGAAGCAGTCGCCGTGGATCGCGGCGATCACCGGTACCGGCACCTCGGCCCAGACGGTGCAGGGCCGCTGGAAGCGGTTGGGCGTGTCGGCCAGCAGCGCGGCCTTCACCCCCGGCAGGTCGGCTGCGAAGCGGGCGAAGAGGGCGGTGTCGAGCCCCGCGCAGAAGGCCGCCCCCTCGCCGCAGAGGATGACGGCCGACAGGTGGTCGTCGGCGGCCAATTCAGCGCCGGCCGCGGCGAGGTCGTCCATCATCGCCTCGTCCATCGCGTTGCGCTTGTCCGGGCGGGCAAGGCGCACCTCGGCCACCCGGCCGGCGCGGGTGACGGCGACGCGGGTCATTCGGCGGCGATGCGGATGACGGGCTCCATGCGCGCCAGCACCGCATCCGGCAGGTGGCACTTGATCTGGTGCCCCGCGGCCAGCGTGCGGGCCGGCGGCACCTCGCGGTCGCACAGGCCACCCGGCACCTCCGACTTCCAGCGGCAGCGGGTCTGGAACGGGCAGCCCGGCGGCGGGTTCATCGCGGACGGGATGTCGCCGTCAAGCACGATCCGTTTCTTCTGCACCTTCCTGTCGGCGATCGGCACAGCGGACAGCAGCGCCTCGGTGTAGGGGTGGTAGGGGGGCGAGAACACCTGATCGGTGGTGCCGAGTTCCACCACATGCCCGAGATACATGACCATGACCCGGTCGCTGAGGTAGCGCACGATCGACAGGTCGTGGCTGATGAACAGAAGGGTCGTGCGGTTCTTGCGCTGGATCTCCATCAGCAGGTCCGTCACGGCGGCCTGCACGCTGACGTCGAGCGCCGAGACCGGTTCGTCCGCCACCACCACCTTGGCGCCGCCCGCGAAGGCGCGCGCGATGCCGACGCGCTGCTTCTGGCCCCCCGACAGCTGCCGCGGCATCCGGCCCGCGAATTCGCGCGGAAGCTTCACGAGGTCGAGCAGCTCGAGCATCCGCGCCTCGCGGTCGGCGTCGGACCTGCCCTCGCCGAAGATCTCCAGCGCGCGGATGATCTGCCGGCCGACGGTCATCGAAGGGTTGAGCGTGTCGAAGGGGTTCTGGAAAACCATCTGGACCGACGACACGGTATCGGTGTCGCGCTTCTCGATCGGCGTGTCCTGGATGTCCTGGTTGTAGAGCAGGATCCTGCCCGCCGTTGCGGTTTCGAGCCCCATCAGCACCTTGGCGAACGTGGACTTGCCGCAGCCGGATTCGCCCACGATCGCCAGCGTCTCGCCCTCGCGCGCCTCGAAGCTCAGCGTCTCGTTCGCCTTGACGACGCGGGTGGGCCCGGTGCCGAAAAGCCCCTTCGTCACGGCGTAATACTTGCGCAGGTCCTCCATCCGCAGGACGACGTCGCCGACCGGGGTCCGTTCGGCCTGTTTCGCGGCCTTCGGCGGGGCGGCCCAGTCGATCTCGGCCGACCGGATGCAGCGCGTCTCGTGCCGGACGTCGCCCGGGACCGGAACCATCGGCACATCGGCCGCATCGCAGCGGCCTTTCACGAAATAATCGCAGCGGGGGCCGAAGTTGCAGCCGGGCGGACGCTCGTGCGGCAGCGGAAAGTTGCCGGGAATGGCGACGAGGGGGCGGGTGGTCTTGTCGGCCCCCGGCAGGGGGATCGAGCGGAACAGGGCCTGCGTGTAGGGGTGGCGCATCCGGTCGAACACATCGGCCACGGCGCCGGTTTCCACCGCCTCGCCCGAATACATCACGGTGATGCGGTCGCAGACGTCGAGGACAAGCCCGAGGTTGTGGCTGATGAACAGCATCGACGTGCCGTATTTCGCGCCGAGCGCCTTCACCAGATCGACGATCCCCGCCTCCACCGTGACGTCGAGCGCGGTGGTCGGTTCGTCGAGGATCAGAAGCGCCGGTTTCGACATCAGCGCCATGGCGATGACGATGCGCTGCTGCTGGCCGCCCGACAGCTGATGGGGATAGGCCTGAAGGATCCGGTCGGGGTCGGGCAGGCGCACGTCTGCCACGATCTGCCGCGCGCGCGCCCAGGCTGCGCGGCGCGGGATGCCCTCGTGGATCATCGGCACCTCGGCCAGCTGCGCGCCGACCTTCATCGCAGGGTTGAGCGATGCCATCGGCTCCTGATAGATCATCGCGATCTCGGACCCGCGGATGTGGCGCAGCTCGTCGTCGGTCATCGCCACCAGGTCGCGACCCTTGAAGCGGATGCGGCCGGCGGTGATGCGGCCTGTCCTGCCGAGGTCGCGCATCACCGCAAGCGCGACCGTGGACTTGCCGCACCCCGATTCGCCCACCAGCCCCATCGCCTCGCCGGGCATCACGTTGCAGGAAAAATCCATCACCGCGGGGATTTCGCGCAGGCGGGTGAAGAACGAGATCGAGAGGTTCTCGATCTCGAGGATCGGCTGGCTCGGGTCCCAGGGTGTCATGGCGGGGCCTTTCGCGGCTGGCGGCCCCGGAGGTTTCACACCCCCGGGCCCGTGTGGCGTGTTTCGGGACGGGTGACGTGCATCGGGGTCAGTCGCGCAGGGATTCCTCGCGCAAGCCGTCGGCGAGCAGGTTCAGGCCGAGGACAAGGCTCATCAGCGCCAGCGCCGGCACCACCGCGGGATGCGGGTACAGCGCAAGCAGGCGCCGGCCGTCGTTGATGGTCGATCCCCAGTCGGGCGACTCCGGGCTGACGCCGAGGCCGAAGAAGCCGAGCGTGCCAAGCAGGATGGTGGTGTAACCGATCCGCAGGCAGAAATCGACGATCAGCGGGCCGCGGGCGTTCGGCAGGATCTCCCACAGCATGATGTACCACGGCCCTTCGCCGCGCGTCTGCGCAGCCGCCACATAGTCGCGCGACTTGAGATCCAGCGTGATGCCGCGGACGATGCGGAAGACGGTCGGGGCATTCACGAACACGACCGAGACGAACACGTTGAGCAGGTTCGGCTCCATCGACCAGACGCCGAGCGGGTCGGCGTTGAAGGCAAGACCCGAATAGGCCCAGAGGCCGAGCGCTAGGGTGATGCCGACATAGAGGTTGCGCCGCCGCGGGTCGATGAAGAAGCGGCTGTTCCACAGGATCGTCAGGAACACGACCGGGAACAGGAACAGGACGGCAGCCAGCGCGACCGGGATGCCCGTCGCGCGGATTTCCGGCGTGACCAGAAGGTAGAAGAGGAGGATCACGGGGAAGGCCAGCACGAGGTTGGCGAGGAACGACAAACCAGTGTCGAGCCGCCGACCGAAATAGCCCGCAGGCAGCCCGAGCGTGATGCCGACCATGAAGGCAAAGGCCGTCGCGGCAGGCGCGATGGCCAGCACGCGCCGCGCCCCCATCACCATGCGGCTGAACACGTCGCGCGCCAGGTTGTCGCCGCCGAGCAGATAGTAGGCCCCTTCGGCCCCGCGCACCGGCGTGCCGGGCAGCGCGTTCTTCATGCCCGAGACCTGGGTCAGCGGATCCTGCGTCACGATCAGGTCGGCGAAGAGCGCGGTGAACACCCAGAACATCACGATCGCATAGCCGACCATGCCGATGGGGCTGTCGAACAGCTTGCCATAGAGCGCAAGCCGACGCTTCCAGCGGATCGAGACCGCAAAGGTCAGGGCGAGGGCCAGCCAGACCGGCCAGAACTGGCGCCCCATCGCGCCGAGGATCCCCGCCTCGGGCGCGGGCAGCACGAAGCCCGAAAGCGGGTAGGCAAGGGCAAGCGCGACCGTGGCGAGGCCGGCGAAGCGCAGCGCGGCGGTCGCGGGCAAACCGGCGGGTGTGACCGTCCCGACGCCGGCGGGCACCGGCGCGCGGATCAGGCCGAGGACGCCGCGCGCCAGCCAGATCAGGACGGCGAGCGCCGCCGCCGTCGCCACCGCGGGGTTCAGGACAGGGCCGAGGCTGCCGGTCCAGGTGAGCGGTTCCATCATCGCCTCCGATCACGCCAGCCGAATGCGCGGGTTGAGCAAGACATAGCCGATGTCCGAGATCAGCTGCGTGGCCAGCACCACGACCACCGCCACGACCGAGCAGGCCAGGAGAAGCTCGATGTCGTTGTTGCCCGCCGCCTGCACCAGCGTCCAGCCGAAGCCCTTGTAGTTGAACAGCGTCTCGACGATCACGACGCCGTTCAGCAGCCAGGGGAACTGCAGCATGATGACGGTGAAGGGCGCAATCAGCGCATTGCGCAGCGCATGCCGCATCACCACCTGCGGAAAGCTGACGCCCTTCAGCCGGGCGGTGCGGATATACTGGGCCGTCATCACCTCGGTCATGCTCGCCCGCGTCATGCGGGCGATGTAGCCTGTGCCGTAAAGCGCGATCGTCAGGACCGGCAGGGCGAAGTTCCAGAAGGTGATGCCCTCCATCGCCGCCGTCGCGGTGCCGTTGAACAGGGTGCGGCCCGAGATCCAGCCCCATTCCGCCAGCAGCGGCGAAAGGCCCGAGGTGGCCGAGGCGAAGAGGACGATGAGGATCACGCCCGAGACGTATTCGGGCGTCGCCGTGGTAACGATCGCGACGGTCGACAGCGTCCGGTCGGTGGGCGACCCCTCGCGCATCCCCGCCAGCACGCCGAGGACGAGCGACGTCGGGATCATCACGATCACGACCCAGAGCATCAGCCAGCCGGTATGGCCGAGCGACCGGCTCACCACGGCGGCGACCGGCAGCTTGAACACGGTGGAATAGCCCCAGTCGCCTTGCAGGAGGCCGCAAAACCGCGGCGCCTCCGCCGGGGCCGGTGCGCGACCGGTGCAGCGGCCGGTGACCGTTCCGCCCTCTGCGCGCGTCCAGCCCGGCACGACGCCCAGCCATTCGCCGTAGCGCACCGGCATCGGCCGGGCATAGCCGTTGCGCTCGATCCAGGCCGCGACCTCGGCTTCGCTCATCCGCGACGAGGCTTCGGTGCGGGCGAGCTTTTCAAGGTTGGGCTGAAGGTTCGTGAGGACGAAGACGATGAACGTCAGGCACAGCGCGGTCAGGGCGATCACGCCGGTGCGCCGCAGCACGAAACCGATCATGGGCGCCCCAGGCCGGACGGGCGGCCGGCCCGAAGGCCGGCCGCAGCGGGGACAAGGTTGCGCGGCCCTGCGGCCGTCACGCGGCGATCCACCACTTGTAATGGTGATGCTCGAAGGTCGGGTGCATGTCCGCGCCCTTCACTTTGGCATCGAAGTGCCGGTAGAGCGACCGCCAGTAGGGCTGGATCAGCACCCCTTCCTCCTGCATGATCTGCTCGAGCCGGGCCATGACCTTGCGCCGTTCGTCGGCGTCGGCGATCGACATCGCCTGCGTCAGCAGCGTGTCGAACTCGGCGTTCGAGAAGGCGGTTTCGTTCCAGGCGACGCCCGACTTGTAGGCGAGCGCGAGGATCTGCACGCCGAGCGGGCGCATGTTCCATTCGGTCGCCGACCAGGGATACTTGGTCCAGTCGTTCCAGAAGGTCGAGCCGGGCAGCACGGTCCGCTTGACCTTGATCCCGGCGTCGCGGCACTGCGCGGCAATGGCATTGCAGGTGTCGTTCTGCCAGTCGTCGTCAAGGCTGATCAGCTCGAATTCGTGATCGCCCTTGCCTGCCTCGGTCAGCATCGCCTTGGCTGCGGCCGGATCGACGACCAGGGGCGGCAGTTGCGCGTACTCGGGGTGGATCGGGCAGACATGGTGGTTCTCGGCCGGCTGGCCGCGGCCGTCGAAGCCCAGTTCCAGCACCACGGCGTTGTCCACCGCCATCTGCAGGGCGCGGCGCACGCGCACATCCTTGTAATCGTCGGCAAGCTGGTTGAAGCGGACCGCAATGGTTGCGGCCGTCACGGCCTCGGACGAGGTCCAGCCGATCGCGTCGAAGGCATCGACGAAGTTCCCGGCGGTGCGGTAGGTCGCGTCGATCTCGCCCGACCCCGCCGCGGCCAGAACCGTGGCGCTGTCGGTGCCGAGGTCGATGTACTCGATCCGGTCGAGCCAGGGCCCGCCGTAGACCGCGGTGCCCCACCAGGTGTGATTTGGGTTGCGGACCAGAACCTGACGCACGCCCACCTCGTTCACCTCGGGCAGGTAGGCGCCGGTGCCCACGGGGTTCGCTGACGGATCGCCGCCGTCGTAGGACGGATGCACCACCGCCGCCGGATAGTCGGCAAAGCCGGGGATGATCGTGATGTCGGGCTGGGCGCATTTCAGCCGCAGCGTCAGCGGCCCCTCGATCGTCACCGCGCCCGCGCGCAGCTTCCGGGTCGCGGGGTCAACGAGGCTGTCCATGCGCGTGGCCATCGAGTTGCCCTCGACGGTCGCATCGGCCCAGCGTTCGATGTTGAAGGCCACGTGTTCGGCCGTGAAGTCGTCGCCGTTGTTCCACTTCACGCCGGGGCGCACGCGCAGGAGGTATTCGGTGGCGTCCGCGTTCGCCTCCCACCCTTCCAGCAGCATCCCGCGGAAGCTGCCGTCGGCGTTGTATTCCACGAGATAGTCGAGCCAGCCGCGGCAGAAGTTGGCCAGTTCCGACCAGTCCCACAGCCGCGGGTCCTTGAGCGCCCGCGTCTCCATGTTCATGCGCAACGTGCCGCCGGCCACCGGCGCGGCCTGCGCCGGGGTGGGCGCGGCAAGGCCGATCAGGCCGTAGGCGGCGGGCACGGCGACGCCGAGCGCGGTGGCGCGGGCAAGGAACTCGCGCCGATCCATCAGCCCTGCGCGCTGCTCGGCCGCGAACCGGCGCGCGGCCGGGTGGACGGCATCGCCGGAGGTCGTACCAAGGTTCATGTCAGTCTCCCTGTCAGGACAGTCGATGTCGCTCTGACCGGCAGCTTGGCCTTCCGTTGCGGCCGCCGGCACGTCCCCTTGCGGCCATTACGCGCGGGAAGCAGAATGGGGTCAATGGCTCTTTTCGACAGGCGGGGCGTCGTTTCCGACATCGGCCGCGCCCCCTGCGTCAGGTCGAGCGGCGGAACTCCGTCGGCGTCGTGCCGGTCCGCGCATGGAAGGCGCGGCTGAAATAGGCGTGCGATCTGAAGCCGAGGCCGCGGGCGATATCCTGCACCGGTAGCGCCGTTTCCTGCAGCAGGCGCCGCGCCTCGTAGATCACGCGGTCGGCGAGGATGTCCTTCGCGGACCGCCCGGTGGTGATCCGGCAGACCCGCGTGAGGTGCGTCGGGGTGACGCCGAGAGAGGCGGCATAGGCCGCGACGCCGGCGCCCGAGCTGTAATGCCGCTCGACGAGGTCGGCAAAGCGTGCGGCCAGCCTGCGGGCCGAGGCGGGATGGGGCAGCTCGTCCTCGCGGTGCGCGGCGATCTGGCGCTCGAGCCAGACCGACAGCAGCGACAGATGCGCGGCGGCGGCGCGGGCGTTCGCGGGCCGCTCGCCCGCGAGTTCCCGCCCGATCGCGTCGAGCGCGAGGTTGCATTCGACCTGGCCCGCGTTGTCGCGCACGCGTAGGTGCCAGGCTCGGTCGGGCAGCGGCAGCGGGGTGCCGCGGCCGAAGAACACGGCACTGCCGAACACGTGGCTGCCCGCCTCGAACCCGTGCATCACGCCGGGCGGGATGAAGATGGCGGTGTTCGGCCCGTAGCCGCGGGTCAGGCCAGAGACCGTGATCCGGCCCTGGCCGCGCGTGAACCACAGAAGGCAGGGCTCGGACAGGGCGCGCATCGCCTCGGTCCGCCAGCGGCCGCCGGCGGCCAGCCACGGGATGGCGACGATGCGCAGCGCGGCGACGGTCGGTTCCGCAGCCCGCGCGGCCGGGTCGAGGCGGGCGGCATCGACGGTCGGCGGAAGCCCGGTCAGCGGGCCGGCGGCGGCGCGGGCCGCCGCCGGCCGCGGCGGCGCAGCGGGCAGTGCGGGCGGGCGGGCGGCGGGCGGCATTCGGGGCTCCGATCCGTCAACAGTGCAAGAATACCTGACCGGGAAGGCGGATCCAGTGCGTTTCTGCGGCAAGGATGTGGAAGAAGCTCTAGTCAACCTGCGCAGGGTCCAGCCCCGGCCAGTCCCGCATCCGGTTGCGGAACCAGGTGCGCTGGCGCTTGGCATACTGGCGGCTTGCCGCCTTCGCCGCCGCGATGGCGTCGGCCAGCGGAACCTCTCCGCGCAGATGCGCAACCAGTTCCGGTGCGCCGATGGCGCGGGCGGAGGGCGCATTGGGGCGCCAGAACGGCAGTTCGCCGCGCACCTCGTCCAGCGCGCCGGCCGCGATCATCGCGTCGAAACGCGCATCGATCCGCGCCGCCAGCCAGTCCCGCGGCGGCCGCAGCACGACCGCCTGCGCCGCCCCCGGCGGAATGAGCGGCGCGCCCGTCGCCGCCTGCCATCCGGCCAGCCCGCGCCCCGTGGCCTGCAGCACCTCCCATGCGCGCTGGACGCGGGCGGGGTTGCGCGTGTCGATCCGCGCCCGCGTCTCGGCGTCGAGTTCGGCGGCGAGGGCGGCGACGCCGCGCGCGGCCATCCGCCGGTCGGCCTCGGCCCGCAGCGCCAGCGGCACCGCCGGGATCTCGGCCAGACCCTCGGTCAACGCGGTGAAGTACAGACCGGTCCCGCCGACGATCACGGGCCGCGGATCCTCGGCCAGCAGGTCGGCCACCGCGCGCAGCCAGTGCCCGACCGACCACGCCTCGTCGCGCCCGACCATCCCGTAGAGGCGATGGGGCACCTGCGCCTCTTCTTCGGGCGACGGGCGGGCGGTCAGGATACGCCATCGGGCATAGACCTGCAGCGCGTCGGCGTTCACCACGGCCCGCCCTTGCCGCCGCGCGAGGGCAAGCGCCAGCGCCGACTTGCCGCTGGCGGTCGGTCCCGCGATCAGCACCGGCCGGGCGGGATCGACCGCCCCGATCCACGCCTGCCACCCCATCCCGCGCCTCCGGTTGAACTGGCTGCGCTTTTCCGACATTCATCCGCCGAGGCAAAGGCCGGATGCGGGCGGCGGCCCCCGCGCGGCAGGGACAGGGGGCGGTCATGGACGGACAGGCCAAGGGCGGCACGACCTACGCGCGCGTGATGCTGAAGATCTCGGGCGAGGCGCTGATGGGCGACCAGGGCTACGGTCTGCATCCGCCGACCGTCCGCCGGATCGCCGAGGAGGTGAAGTCGGTCCGCGACCTCGGCGTCGAGATCTGCATGGTGATCGGGGGCGGCAACATCTTCCGCGGGCTTCAGGGCTCGGCCCAGGGGATGGAGCGGACAACGGCCGACTACATGGGGATGCTGGCGACGGTGATGAACGCGCTCGCCATGCAGTCGATGCTCGAATCGCTCGGCGTGTTCACCCGCGTGATCAGCGCGATCCCGATGGACCAGGTCTGCGAGCCCTACATCCGCCGCCGCGCGGTGCGGCACCTCGAGAAGGGCCGGGTCTGCATCTTTGCGGCCGGCACCGGCAACCCCTACTTCACCACCGACACGGCGGCGACGCTGCGCGCCTCCGAGATGGGCTGCGAGGCGATCTTCAAGGGCACGAAAGTTGACGGGGTCTACGACAAGGACCCCAAGCGCCACCCCGATGCGCGCCGCTACGACCGCATCACCTACGACGAGGTGCTGGAAAAGCACCTCGGCGTGATGGACGCGACCGCGATCGCGCTGGCGCGCGACAACAACCTGCCGATCATCGTCTTCAGCCTGGACGAGCCCGGGGGCTTCCGCGGAATCCTGCGCGGCGAAGGCACCTATACCCGCGTCCACGGCTGACCGCTTGAATCGAAGCCCCCGTTGGGGCACATCGGCCGCAGCCAACGACCGGAGACGCTGGACCGATGCCCGACGACCTAGACATCGACCTCGACGACCTCGAGCGGCGGATGGAGGGGGCGATGTCGTCGCTCAGGCAGGAATTCGCCAGCCTGCGCACCGGTCGCGCATCGGCCTCGATGCTGGAACCGATCATGGTCGAAGCCTACGGCCAGATGACGCCGATCAGCCAGCTCGGCACCATCAACGTGCCCGAGCCGCGGATGGTGACCATCAACGTCTGGGACAAGTCGATGGTCGGGAAGGTGGAAAAGGCGATCCGCGAATCCGGTCTGGGGATCAACCCGCAGACCAACGGACCGATCATCATGCTGCCGATTCCCGAACTGAACGAGCAGCGCCGGCGCGAACTGGCCAAGGTGGCGGCGCAGTATGCCGAACACGCCCGCGTGGCGATCCGCAACGTGCGCCGCGACGGGATGGACCGGATCAAGAAGGCCAAGGCGGCGGGGATGCCCGACGACGACCAGAAGATGTGGTCGGACGAGGTGCAGGCGCTGACCGACAAAGCGATCGCGGCGGTGGACCGCGCGCTCGAGGCCAAGCAGGCCGAGATCATGCAGGTCTGACCGCCCGGCCCCTTGCGGGGCGGTCGGCATGGGGGCGAGGGCGCGGGGGTACGATTTGGCAGACAGCTCGGCGGAACCCGGCTTGGCCCTGCATGTGGCGGTCATCATGGACGGCAACGGCCGTTGGGCGACCGCGCGCGGCTGGCCGCGTCTTGTCGGCCACCGCCGGGGGGCCGAGCGCGTGAAGGAAATCGTGCGGGCGGCCCCCGATCTCGGGATCCGCTACCTGACCCTTTATGCCTTCTCGACCGAGAACTGGAAACGCTCGACCGAAGAGGTGATCGGCCTCATGGGCCTCTTCTCGCGCTACATCGAGCGCGAGGCCGACCGGCTGTCCGCTGAAGGCGTGCGGATGCGCTTCATCGGGGAACGCGGGCGGCTCGACGGCAAGCTGCGCCGCCTGATGGACGGGATCGAGGCGCGGACGGCCGGCAACGCCCGCCTTCACCTGACGGTGGCGATCAACTACGGCGGCCGGAACGAGATCGCGCGCGCCGCCCGGCGGCTGGCGCAGGCGGCGGCCGACGGGCGGATCGATCCCGCGGCCATCGACGAGGCGGCGCTGGACGGCGCGCTCGACACCTGCGGACTGCCGGCGCCGGACCTCGTCATCCGCACCTCGGGCGAATCGCGGGTGTCGAACTTCCTGCTCTGGCAGGCGGCCTACGCGGAATACGAGTTCACGCCCACGCTGTGGCCCGACTTCACGCCCGACGAACTGGCGACGATCCTGTCCCGCGTCGCCACGCGCGAGCGGCGCTTCGGCGGGGTTGCGGCGCAGTGACCGGGCCGTCGGGCCGCTTCGCCGACCTCGCCCCGCGGATGCTGTCGGGCGCCGTGATGGCCGGGCTCGGCCTTGCGGCCTTGTGGGCGGGCGGGTGGTGGTTCCTTGCGCTCGTGGTCGCGGTGGTCGGCGCGATGGTCTGGGAACTGGCAACGATGCTGTCGCCCGGCAGCGGGCGGCGTCCGCTCGTGCTGGCGGCACTTGGCGCCGCGGCGGTGCTGGCCGTCGCGCTGCTGCCGGCCGGCGCCGCCCTGCCGCTGGCGCTGCTGCCCGCTTTGATCGGTCTGTCGGTGCTGACCGCCGACCGGCTGCTGTTTGCCGTCTATGCGACGCTGATGATCGTGGCGGGTTTCGGCCTCTGGCATCTGCGCGCCGACTTCGGGGCGGCGGGCCTGCGCTGGATGCTGTGGCTGGCGGTGGTGGTCATCGTCACGGACGTGGCGGGCTATTTCGCCGGGCGGCTGATCGGCGGGCCGAGGATCTGGCCCGCGGTCAGCCCGAAGAAGACCTGGTCCGGCACGGTCGCAGGGTGGATCGGCGCGGCCGCGGTCGGGCTGGCCTTCGCCCGCGAAGGCGCGGGGGCCGAGGTGGCGGGGGTGTCGGTCGCGCTGTCGATGGCCGCGCAGCTCGGCGATGTCGCCGAATCCGCCGTCAAGCGCCGGGCGGGAGTCAAGGATTCCTCGCGCCTGATCCCCGGACACGGCGGCGTCATGGACAGGTTCGACGGGATGCTGGGCGCATCGGTCCTGTTCCTTCTGGTCGAGCGGGCGATCGCCTTCCCCCCGGTCGAGGTCTGACGCGGTGCGGTCGGTCAGCATCTTCGGCGCCACGGGGTCGATCGGCGGGAACACGATCGACCTGATCGCGCGCGCCCCCGGCGAATACCGTGTCGTCGCCCTGACCGGCGGGGCCAACATCGCCGGGCTGGCCGCCGCCGCCCGGGCGCTGCGGGCCGAGGTGGCGGTGACAGCCGACCCCGCACGGCTCGACGACCTGCGCGCCGCGCTGGCGGGATCGGGGGTCGAGGCGGCGGCCGGTCCCGCCGCCATCGCCGAGGCGGCCGACCGCCCCGCCGACTGGACGATGAGCGCGATCGTCGGCGCCGCGGGCCTCGTCCCCTCCCTGCGGACCGTCGCGCGGGGGGGCACGCTGGCGCTGGCGAACAAGGAATCGCTCGTCTGCGCGGGGCCCCTCCTGATGGCGACGGCGCGGGCCGCAGGGGCGCGGATCCTGCCGGTGGACAGCGAACATTCCGCCGTGTTCCAGGCGCTGGCGGGCGAGGATGCGGCGGCGGTGGAACGGATCATCATCACCGCCTCGGGCGGGCCGTTCCGCGACTGGCCGATCGAGCGGCTGGCGACGGCCACCCCGGAACAGGCGGTCGCCCATCCCAACTGGTCGATGGGCCAGCGCATCAGCATCGATTCCGCATCGCTCTTCAACAAGGCGCTGGAGCTGATCGAGACGCGCGAATACTTCGGCCTCGAGCCCGAGCGGATCGAGGCGGTGGTGCACCCGCAGTCCATCGTCCATGCGCTGGTGGGATTCTCGGACGGCGCGTTGATGGCGCACCTCGGACCGCCCGACATGCGGCACGCGATCGGCTATGCGCTGCATTGGCCGGCGCGGCGGGAACTGCCGGTGCAGCGGCTGGACCTCGCCGCGCTCGGCCGGCTGACCTTCGAGGCGCCCGATCCGGTGCGCTTCCCCGCGCTGCGGCTGGCGCGGGCCGTGATGGCCACGCGGGGCCTTGCGGGGGCGGCGTTCAATGCCGCCAAGGAGGTGGCGCTGGACGCCTTCATCGCCCGGCGGATCGGCTTCCTCGACATGGCGGGGGTGGTCGAGACCGTGCTGGACCGGCTTTCGGCGGAAACCGGCCTTCAAATCGCCGCCGAGAGCCTTGAGAACGTGCTGGCGATCGACCATCTCGCCCGCAGGCGCGCGGCAGAGGCGGTCGCCACGAAGGCAGGGCAGAGGTAACGCATTGGATTTTTTCGCACTGATCCCGTCGTTCGGCGGCATCGCCTGGACGGTTCTGGCCTTCGTCGTCGCCCTGTCGGTCATCGTCGCCGTCCACGAATACGGCCATTACATCGTCGGCCGGTGGACCGGAATCCATGCCGAGGTGTTCAGCCTCGGGTTCGGGCCCGTGCTGTTCGCGCGGAAGGACCGCCGCGGCACGCGCTGGCAGGTGGCTGCCCTGCCGTTCGGCGGCTACGTCAAGTTCCTTGGCGATGCCGATGCGGCGTCGAGCGGTGCCGATCCGCGCCTGATGGCGCAGCTGACGGCAGACGAACGGCGTCGCACGATGGCCGGTGCGCCGCTGTGGGCGCGGGCCGCCACGGTGGCCGCCGGGCCGCTGTTCAATTTCGCCCTGTCGATCCTCGTGTTCACAGGTTTCTTCCTCGTCCGCGGGGTCGCCACCGATCTGCCGGTCGTGGGCGCAACGAAACCCCTGCCGGCGGCCCAGACGCTGGTCGAGGGCGATCGCATCCTGTCGGTCGAGGGCCGCGAGGTGGCGACGCTGACCGACTTCTCGGCCGTGATCGAGGACATCCCGCCCGCGCCGACCGTCCGTTACACGGTCGATCGGGGCGGCGTGCGGACCATGATCGAGGGTCCCTATCCCTTCCCCGCGATCGCGGATGCGGTGCAGCCGCAGTCGGCCGCCTTCGATGCCGGGATGCGCGCGGGCGATGTGGTGACGGCGGTGGACGGCCGGCCGATCCACGCCTTCGCCGAACTCCGCGCGGCGGTCGGCGAATCCGACGGCAGGCCCGTCCTGTTGACGGTCTGGCGCGCGGGCGAGATGCTGGAGGTCGCGCTGGTCCCGCGCCGGGTGGACCTGCCGCTGCCCGGGGGCGGGTTCGAGACGCGCTGGCTGATCGGGCTGACCGGGGGCCTCGCCTTCGTCCCCGAGGCGCGGACACCGGGGCCCGTCGAAGCCATCGTTCTGGGCGCCGAACAGACCTGGGCGATCGCGCGCACGTCGCTGTCCGGCTTGTGGCACATGCTGACCGGTGCGATCAGCGCGTGCAACCTTCGCGGTCCGATCGGGATCGCCGAAACCTCGGGTGCGGCTGCGTCGCAGGGGATCGACAGCTTCATCTGGTTCGTGGCGATGCTGTCCACCGCCGTCGGCCTTCTGAACCTCTTCCCGATCCCGATTCTCGACGGCGGGCACCTCGTCTTCCACGCGTGGGAGGCGGCGACGGGCCGGCCGCCGGGCGACCGGGCCTTGCGCGTCCTGATGGCGGCGGGGCTGGCGCTTCTGGGCACGCTGATGATCTTCGCGCTCGGCAACGACATCATCTTCTGCCGGCACTGAATCTTCTGCCGGCCCTGACGCCCTGACTTTCCAGGGTCGCGTCAAACTTGCGCCACATTCCGCAGGCATTCCCACGCGTGTGTCAACGGAGGCTGCCATGCAGACGATCCAGAGCGGATACCGCGGGCTGTCGCTGATCCTGCGGCTGAACGGCGACTGGCTGTTCACGCTCGGCACGGTCGTCGTGGGCCTGCTGGCGGGCGCGTTCCTCGGCTCGGTGCTGATCGGGCTCTGACGCACAGGGGCGGGCCGAGGCGGCAACAGACGGGCGCGGCGCCGTAAAGGGCCGCGCCTTCGCCTTTTGACAAGGCCACCCTCGTCCGTTACGCAGCGGACATGCCGCTGCCGAACGGGGGGACTGGTTTATGCCGTGCGACAGGAGCGAGGCGGTCAGCAGACGCAAGCCGGACGGCAGAAGCCCGTCGGCAAGGGGTGGCGGCCTTCCGGCGATCAGGTCGATCCTGCCGGCGCTCGTGCTCGTCGGCATGGCCATCGTCGCGCCCGGCGGCGCGCAGGCGCAGGACTTCCGCTTCGGGTCGGTCGTGGTCGAGGGCAACGACCGGATCGAGCCGCGCACCATCGTCACCTTTGCCGGAATCGGCCGGGGCCAGACGGTTTCGGCGGCCGACCTGAACGATGCCACGCAGCGCATCGTCGCCTCGGGCCTCTTCGAGGAGGTAGAGCTGATCCCGCGCGGCGGCACGCTGGTGATCCGCGTGCGCGAGCGGCCGACGATCAACATCGTCAGCTTCGAGGGCAACCGTCTGGTCCAGACCGAACAGCTTCGCCCGCTGATCGGCTCGCAGAGCCGCCGGGTGTTCTCGCCCGGACAGGCCGAGGCCGACGCCGCCATCATCGCCGAGGCCTATGCCGGTCGCGGGCGCCTTGCCGCGCGCGTGACGCCCAAGGTCATCCCGCGCGACGGCAACCGCGTCGATCTGGTGTTCGAGATCGCCGAAGGCCGCGTGACCGAGGTGGAACGCCTGTCCTTCGTCGGCAACCGGGCCTTTTCCGACCGCCGGCTGCGGCAGGTGCTGGAAACCCGGCAGGCAGGCCTTCTGCGCGCGATCCTGACATCCGACACCTTCGCGGCCGAGCGGATCGAGACCGACAAGCAGCTGCTGCGCGACTTCTACCTGTCGCGCGGGTTCATCGACTTCCAGGTGACCGGGGCCACGGCGGAACTGCTGCCCGAACGCGACGGATTCTTCGTCACCTTCACGGTGCGCGAGGGGCAGCAGTACCGCTTCGGCCGCCTGTCGGTCGTCAGCGAAGTGCCCGAGGCCGAGGTTGCCGCTTTCCAGCCGCTGCTGCGCATCCGCACGGGCAGCACCTACACCCCGACCGAGGTGGACAATACCATCGCGCGGATGGAGACCTATGCCGAGCGGCAGGGGATCAACTTCCTGCGCGTCGATCCGCGCGTGACGCGCAACCCGGCCGACGGGACGCTCGACATCGTGTTCGCGCTGGTCCGCGGCCCGCGGGTCTTCGTCGAGCGCATCGACATCGAAGGCAATGCGACGACGCTGGATCAGGTCATCCGGCGGCAGTTCCGCACCGTCGAGGGCGACCCGTTCAACCCGCGCGAAATCCGCGCCGCCGCCGAACGGATTCGCGCGCTCGGCTTCTTCGCACGCGCCAGCGTCGATACGCGCCCCGGCACCGCCCCCGACCGGGTGATCGTCAAGACCGAGGTCGAGGAACAGCCCACGGGTTCGCTGTCCTTCGGCGCGAGCTACGGCGCGGCGACCGGCCTTGGCTTCCTCGTCGCGCTGAGCGAACAGAACTTCCTCGGCCGCGGGCAGGCGCTGCGGCTCAACCTCGCGATCGGGCAGGACGACACCGGATCGTCCTTCAGCTTCGTCGAGCCGGCCCTGCTGGGCCGCGACCTGCGGTTCTCGTTGAACGCGAGCTACCTCGGCACGCGGGCGAACTTCGCCACGTTCGACACGCGGATCTTCAACGTCTCGCCCGCGATCGAGTTTCCGGTCAGCGAGAACGGGCGCCTCGGCCTGCGCTACACGTTCCAGAACGCGGCGGTCTTCAACGTCGATCCCGTGGCATCCTCGCCCGTCCTGGTGCGGGAACAGGCGCAGGGCACGCCGGGCGATTCCGCGCTTGGCTATACTTATACCTGGGACAACCGCCGCGGCGGCCTTGCGCAGCGCGACATCCTGACCTTCGAGTTGTCGCAGGACATCGCGGGTCTGGGCGGCGGCCTGCAATACCTGCGCACGCAGGCGAGGCTGGCCGGGCAGACGCAGGTGCTCAGCGACGAGGTGACACTGCGCGCCGAGCTCGAGGGGGGCATCCTCTCGCCCTTCGGCGGCACGCAGCTGCGGGTGACCGAGCGCTGGAACCTCGGCGGCAAGATCCGCGGGTTCGAGCCCTGGGGCATCGGCCCGCGCGAGACGCGGGCGGCCTTCACGAAACAGGATCCCCTAGGGGGCAACCTCTTCGCGGTGGCGCGGTTCGAAGCGCAGTTTCCGCTTGGCCTACCCACGGAGTACGGGATCACCGGCGGCGTCTTCGCCGACTTCGGATCGGTCTGGAGCCTGACCGACACCGACGGCGGCGCCATCGACGACAGCTTCCGCCTGCGCTCGGCGGTCGGCTTCTCGATCTTCTGGACTACGCCGATCGGGCCGCTGCGGTTCAACTTCTCGCGCGCGGTCCTGAAGGAAACCTATGATCGCGAGCAGACCTTCGACCTGACGATCTCGACCCGCTTCTGATGCGTCCGGCGGTGCTTGCCCTTGTCGCGGCGATAGCCGCCGCGGCCGCGGCGGCACAGGAGACACAGCGCGCGCCGGCCGTCCCCCAGTCGCCGATCCTGACGCTGGACGAGGAACGGGTGTTCTCCGGCTCGGCCTTCGGTCGGCGGGTGCAGGCCGAGATCGCCGCGGCCGAGGCGGCGCTGGCCGCCGAGAACCGGCGGCTGGAAGAGGAACTGGCGGCCGAGGAACGCGCGCTGACCGACCGGCGCGCTGCGCTGGAACCCGCGGCCTTTCGCGCCCTTGCGGATGCCTTCGACGCCCGCGTGCAGGAGGTGCGCCGCATGCAGGAGGCGAAGGCGCGCGACATCGCCCGCCGTCGCGACGCGGAAAGGCAGCGCTTCATCGAGGCCGCGGGGCCGGTCCTGGGCGAGATCGCGCGCGACGCGGGCGCCGTCGCCATCCTGTCGGACCAGGCGATCGTCCTCGCCTTCGACCGGATCGACATCACCGATGCCGCAATCGCGCGCCTCGACGCCACGCTTGGCACCGGCGCGCCCTGAGGCGCGGCCTTGCTTGTCACCCTGCGCGCGAGTTGCTAGCAGGACGCGACCACGCCCGGAAGGACTGCCCGATGACCGAAGCCGCGCCGACCGCCGCCGCCGCGATCACCGAGGCGGACGTGACAATGATCCAGCGGATCATCCCGCACCGCTACCCGTTCCTGCTGATCGACCGGGTGCGCGCGGTCGTTCCGGGCAGGTCCTGCGTCGGTGTCAAGGCCGTCAGCTTCAATGAAGCGGTGTTCCAGGGCCACTTTCCGGGCAGGCCCGTATTCCCCGGCGTGATGATCATCGAGGCGATGGCGCAGACCTCGGCCACGCTGGTGGGCATCACGATGGACCTCGCGGACCGCGACGCCAAGACCTACTTCATGGGCATCGAAGCGGCGAAGTTCCGCCGCATGGTGGTGCCGGGCGACCTTCTCGAACTGCACGTCACGGTCCTTCGCGGCGGCGGGCGGGTCTGGAAGTTCGAGGGCAAGGCCATGGTGGACGGCCAGGTGGCGGCCGAGGCGACCTACATGGCCATGGTGGACATTCCGGCCCGCTGAGGGGGCGGCCCGGCAGGCAGGGCCGCCTGCCGCGCGCTACCGGCCGCGCCAGATCCAGCCGCCGCCCAGAACGCGCGAGCCTTCGGGCGCGTAGAACACGCAGGCTTGGCCCGGGCTGACGCCTTCTTCGGGATTGAGCAGCTCCACCTCGGCCTCGGTCGCGGATAGCGGCCGCAGGATTGCCGGGGCTGGGGTGCGGGTGGACCGGATGCGCACCGCCACCTCGCGCGGGCCGTCGGCGAAGGCGCCGTCGCCCAGCCAGTTGATCTCGCGCACCGGCACGGTGCGCGTCGCCAGCGCCGCCTTCGGCCCCACCACCACCCGCCGTGTGGCCGGGTCGAGCCGCACGACATAGAGCGGCTCGCCCAGCCCGCCGATCCCGATGCCGCGCCGCTGCCCGACCGTATAGTGGATCACGCCCCGGTGTGTGCCGAGGACGCGGCCCTCGGTATCCACGATCTCGCCCGGGTCGGCCGCGCCGGGGCGCAGCTTCTCGATCACCGCAGCATAATTTCCCTCGGGCACGAAGCAGATGTCCTGGCTGTCCGGCTTGTCCGCCACCGGCAAGCCATAGCGCGCGGCGAGCGCCCGCGTCTGGGCTTTCGACGCAAGCTCGCCGAGCGGAAAGCGCAGGAAGGCAAGCTGGTCCCGCGTGGTCGAGAACAGGAAATAGCTCTGGTCGCGCGCGGGGTCGGCCGCGCGGTGCAGCTCCGGCCCGCGGGGGCCCTCGAGGCGGCGGATGTAGTGCCCCGTCGCCATGCAGTCGGCATCTAGGTCCTTCGCGGTCGCCAGAAGATCGCGGAACTTCACCCGTTCGTTGCAGCGGATGCAGGGCACCGGAGTGGCCCCGCCGAGATAGCTTTCGGCGAACTCCTCCATCACCGCGTCGCGGAACACGCTTTCGTAGTCGAGCACATAGTGCGGGAACCCCATCGTCTCGGCCACGCGGCGGGCGTCGTGGATGTCGCGCCCCGCACAGCAGGCGCCCTTCTTCGCTAGCGCCGCGCCGTGGTCGTAGAGCTGGAGGGTCACGCCCACGACATCGTAACCTTCCTCGGCCAGCATCGCGGCCACGACGGAACTGTCGACGCCGCCGGACATGGCGACCACGACGCGCGTTTCGGCGGGCGGCTTGGCAAACCCCAGGGTGTTGACGGCGTGATCGCGCATGTCGGCCTCCGGCGGGCGGGATAAGCGAAAATGCGGTGCATTTCCAACCCCCGCATTTCATCGGCCCTTAAGCGTGAATTGAGACTTTGCGGGGCACAGGACAAGGGATTGCCCCCATGTATCTCAAACGAGTCGATGGTCCGCGCCAGGTGACCCTGCCGGACGGCAGCATCCTGAGCCGCGCCGACCTGCCGCCGCCCGACACCCGCCGCTGGGTGGCCAGCCGGAAGGCCACCGTCGTGCGCGCTGTCATCCACGGCCTGATCACCGAGGCCGAGGCGCTGGAGCGCTACGCCCTGTCGCCCGAGGAATTCGCGCAGTGGCGTCGCGCCGTCGAGGCGCACGGCGAGGCGGCGCTGAAGGTGACGGCAATCCAGAAATATAGACAACTTTAGGTTGTATTCCGTCAACGTTCTGGCAGAGTAACTGCGGATTAACCATTGACGGCGAGTGTCAGGGTGTCACGGGCTGCCAGCGCGGAGAAGAACGGATGCGGATCCTTCTGGTCGAGGACGACCCCACAACCTCGCGCAGCATCGAGCTGATGCTGACGCACGCGAACCTCAACGTCTATGCCACCGACCTCGGGGAAGAGGGCATCGACCTGGCCAAGCTCTATGATTACGACCTGATCCTGCTCGACCTCAGTCTGCCCGACATGTCGGGACACGAGGTGCTGCGCCAGATCCGCATTGCGCGGATCGAGACGCCCGTGCTGATCCTGTCGGGCGCCGACGATACCGACAGCAAGCTCAAGGGGTTCGGCTTCGGCGCGGACGACTACCTGACGAAACCCTTCCATCGGGACGAACTGATCGCGCGCATCCACGCGATCATCCGCCGGTCGAAGGGGCACGCGCAGTCCACCATCCGCACCGGAAAGGTGACCGTGAACCTCGACGCCAAGACCGTGGACGTGGAGGGCAAGGCGGTTCACCTGACGGGCAAGGAATACCAAATGCTGGAGCTGCTGAGCTTGCGCAAAGGCACCACTCTGACGAAGGAGATGTTCCTCAATCACCTCTACGGCGGCATGGACGAGCCGGAACTGAAGATCATCGACGTGTTCATCTGCAAGTTGCGCAAGAAGCTGGCAGAGGCGACCGGGGGCCAGAACTACATCGAAACCGTCTGGGGCCGCGGCTATGTCCTGCGCGATCCCGCGCCCGTGCAGCAGCAGGGTCGCATGGCGCTGGGGGCCTGAGGCCCGCCGCGGGGCGGCGTGAAGGCGGCAGCCGGCGGGGTGGCGGCCCCGGCAGCGGCAGGCCGAACGGTCCGTGCCCGCGCCAGGTCCGATGCCGACGCCGACGGGCGGGTTGCCGGGAACGCGAGGCGAGTCGCGGACGCGGGCACATGCGCCGCACCCTCGCCGTTGCGACAAGGGTGCAACCGCCGCCGGCAGGTGCCGCCGCATCCGAGGCTTGCGTCGCCGGGGGGGGGGAACCCGGGGCCGCGCGTCAGGCCGCGGCGTCAGCCGGCCGCAACAGCCGGTCCCGGCGCGAAGCGCGGCGAGGGCGCCGGACACGCGGCCATGCGCCGGCACCTGCGCTTGCCCGGCCTCCGGCGCGCGCCTAAACCGGTCGCGCAGGGCAGGGGGCGCGGATGGAGAGCGGAGTTGCGGTCGAGGCGCTGACCGAAGATCAGGCGCGCGCGGAGCTTAAACGGCTGGCCGCCGCCATCGCCGCGGCAGATGTCGCCTATCACAGCGAGGACACGCCGCGGATCACCGACGCCGAATACGACGCGCTGAAGGCGCGCAACGCGGCGATCGAAGCGCGGTTTCCGGATCTGGTCCGCGCCGACAGTCCGTCGCGCCGCGTCGGCGCCGCGCCCGCCGCCACGTTCCAGCCGGTCCGCCATGCCGTGCCGATGCTGTCGCTCGGCAACCTCAGGATCGCCCCGTCCGGGCTTGACGAGGCGGCGCGCGCGGACTGGGAGCGGCGCGAGGCCGCCGATTTCGACGAACAGGTGCGCCGTTTCCTCGGGCTCGACCCGGAGGACCCGCTGGCCTATACCGCCGAGCCCAAGATCGACGGGCTGTCGCTGAGCCTTCGCTACGAAGGCGGCGTGCTGGTCCGGGCGGCAACCCGTGGCGACGGAGAGACGGGCGAGGACGTGACCGCGAACGCCCGCACCGTGGCCGACATTCCGGCGCGCCTGACCGGCGCCCCCGACGTGCTGGAGGTGCGCGGCGAGGTCTACATGCGCCACGCCGATTTCGCCGCACTGAACGCCGCGCAGGCCGTCCGGGGCGAGCGGCTGTTCGCCAACCCGCGCAACGCCGCTGCGGGGTCGCTGCGGCAGCTCGACGCCGCGATCACGGCTTCCCGCCCGCTGCGCTTCTTCGCCTATGGCTGGGGCGAGATCAGCGCGCCGCTGGCGAAGACGCAATGGGGCGCGCTGCAGCGCCTCGCCGCGCTCGGCTTTGCGGTGAACCCCGATTCGCGCCGCTGCGACGGGATAGCCGCGGCGGTGGCCCATTACTTCGACCTCGAACGCCGGCGCGGATCGCTCGGCTACGACATCGACGGGGTGGTCTACAAGGTTGACGACATCGCCCTGCAGGCGCGGCTGGGGTTCCGCACGACCACGCCCCGCTGGGCGGCCGCGCACAAGTTTCCGGCCGAAACGGCCTGGACGCGGCTCGAACGGATCGAGATTCAGGTGGGCCGCACGGGGGCGCTGTCGCCGGTGGCGCGCCTCGCCCCGGTCACGGTCGGCGGCGTGGTCGTGTCGAACGCCACGCTGCACAACGAAGACTACATCGCCGGGCGGAGCGCGAACGGCACACCGATCCGCGAGGGGCGCGACATCCGCGAGGGGGACCTGGTCAAGGTCTTCCGTGCGGGCGACGTGATCCCCAAGGTCGCCGACGTGGATCTGTCGGCGCGGCCTGCGGACAGCCGCCCCTTCGTCTTCCCCGACCGCTGCCCTGCCTGCGGGTCCGAGGCGGTGCGCGAGCCGGGCGAGGCGGTGCGCCGCTGCACCGGCGGCCTGATCTGCCCCGCGCAGGGGGTAGAGCGGCTGAAGCATTTCGTCAGCAGGGGCGCCTTCGACATCGAGGGCCTCGGCGCGAAGCAGATCGAGATGTTCTGGGCCGATGACCTGCTGCCGATCCGCCAGCCGGCCGACATCTTCACGCTGGCCGCCCGCGATGAAGCGAACATTGCGAAGCTCAAGAACCGCAAGGGATACGGCGCGCAGTCGGCCGAGAAGCTCTTCGCCGCGATCGAGGCGCGGCGGACGATCCCGCTCGACCGGCTGATCTTCGCGCTCGGCATCCGGCATGTCGGCGAAAGCAGCGCGGCCCTGCTCGCCCGGCACTACGGAACCTGGGCAGCGTTCGAGGCGGCGATGACCGCCGCGCGCGACGAGGCCGGGCCGGAATGGGACGACCTTTTGCGGATCGACGGGGTCGGCCCCAAGCTGGCGCGGTCCCTGGTCGCAGCCTTTCGCAACCCTGCCGAACGCGCCGCGATCGACGCGCTGGTGGCGCAGCTGACGGTCGAACCGGTGGCCCGGCCGGCCGCGGCAAGCCCCGTCGCCGGAAAGACGGTGGTGTTTACCGGCACGCTGGCACGCATGACGCGGGCCGAGGCCAAGGCGCGCGCCGAGGCCCTCGGCGCGAAGGTGGCGGGGTCGGTCTCGGCGCGGACGGATTTCCTCGTCGCCGGTCCCGGCGCGGGGTCGAAGGCGACGAAGGCTGCCGAACTCGGCGTCGCGGTGCTGGACGAGGACCAGTGGCTGGCCCTCATCGGCGCGGGATGAGCCGGCCCGAGATCCTCTATCCCCTCTTTGCGGGGCTCGACACGCTGCCAGGCATAGGGGCGCGCACGGCACGGCTTTTCGAGGGGCTGGGGGCGACCCGCCCGCGCGACCTTCTGTTCCTTCTGCCACACGGCGGCACCGAACGGACGCCGCGCAGGACGATCCGCGGGGCCGAGCTGCCGGCGGTGCTGACCGTTCCGGTCGAGATCGGCCCGCACATACCTGCTCGACGGAAGGGCGGCCCGACGCGCGTGATCGTCCGCGACGCCGAGACGGACTTCGCCCTCGTCTATTTCCACGCGCGCGGCGACGCGCTGGCGCGCCTGTTGCCCACCGGCCAGCGGCGCGTGGTGTCCGGCAAGGTCGAGCTTTTCGACGGCGTGGCGCAGATGGTGCATCCCGACCATGTCCTGCGCGAGGACGAAGCGGCATCGCTTCCCGCCTGGGAACCCGTCTATCCGCTGGCGGGCGGCCTGACGCAGCGCGCGGTGCAGCGTGCTGTCGCCGCCGCGGTGGCACGCGCGCCGGAGCTGCCCGAATGGATCGACCCGCATCTGCTGGCGCGCGAAGGCTGGCCGGGCTGGCGGGCGGCGGTTGTGGCCGTCCATGCGCCGCGGGGGCCGGGCGATCTGTCGCCGGGCAGTCCTGCGCGGGCGCGCCTTGCCTACGACGAGGTGTTCGCGCATCAGCTCACGCTGGCGCTGGCGCGGGCCTCGGTCCGCAAGGCGAAAGGGCGCAGGACCGCGGGCGACGGGCACCTGCGCGCCCGCGTTCTGGCCGGCCTGCCCTATGCCCCGACCGGCGCCCAGATCCGCGCCGTCGCCGAGATTGCGGCCGACATGGCCGCGCCCGCGCGGATGAACCGCCTGCTGCAGGGCGATGTGGGCTCGGGCAAGACGCTGGTCGCCTTCCTTGCGCTGCTGATCGCGGTCGAGGCGGGCGGGCAGGGGGCCATGATGGCGCCGACCGAGATCCTTGCGCGGCAGCATTTCCAGGGCCTCGAACCGCTCGCCGCCGCTGCCGGCGTCCGCCTCGCGCTGCTGACGGGGCGCGACAAGGGGGCGGATCGCGCGGCGCGGCTGGCGGCGCTGGCGGCGGGCGGGATCGACATCGTCGTGGGTACGCACGCCCTGTTCCAGCGCGATGTGGCCTTCCGCGATCTGCGGCTTGCGGTGGTGGACGAACAGCACCGGTTCGGGGTCGCGCAGCGGATGGAACTGGGGGCCAAGGGCCTTCAGACCGACGTGCTGGTGATGACGGCGACCCCGATCCCGCGGAGCCTCGCGCTCGTGCAGTATGGCGACATGGACGTGTCGGTGCTGGACGAGAAGCCGCCGGGGCGCAAGCCGGTCGTGACGCGGCTGGTCTCGACCGACCGGCTGGCCGAGGTGGTGGCCCATCTCGGCCGCGCCATTGCCGAGGGGCGGCAGGCCTACTGGGTGTGCCCGCTGGTGGAGGAATCGGAAACGGTGGACCTGACCGCGGCCGAGGATCGCTTCGCCGCCCTGCGCGCCGCCCTGGGCGAGGGGGTGGTCGGCCTTGTCCACGGACAGATGCCGCCGGCCGAGAAGGATGCCGCAATGGCCCGCTTCGTCGCCGGTCAGACGCGCCTGCTGGTCGCCACCACGGTGATCGAGGTCGGGGTGAACGTGCCCGATGCCTCGATCATGGTGATCGAGCGGGCGGAAAGCTTCGGCCTTGCGCAGCTGCACCAGCTGCGCGGCCGCGTGGGACGGGGGACGGCCGATTCCACATGCCTTCTGATGTTCCAGCCGCCCCTGGGCGAGGCCGCGCGTCGGCGGCTGACACTGTTGCGCGACACCGAGGACGGCTTCCGCATCGCGGAAGAGGATCTGGCGATGCGCGGGGCAGGCGACCTGATCGGCACGGCACAGTCGGGCCTGCCGCGGTTCCGTATCGCGGACCTCGAACGCCAGGCCGGACTGATGGCGATGGCGCAGGCCGATGCCCGTGCACTGCTGGAGGCCGACCCTGCGCTGGCCGGGCCGCGCGGACAGGCGGCGCGCGTGCTGCTGTGGCTCTTGGAACAGGATCGCGCAATCCGCCTGCTGACGGTCGGCTGACTTGATTCGTTCTCTTTTTGATCTTTACTTCAGACCTCGAATCGTGCGAACAAAATGGCAACAGCGATGGAGGTGGCGATGATCGAGGATATCCGAAGCGTGCTGTCCCGGCTCGATAGGCGTGCGGCCGGCGATGTGGCCGGCGTGCTGGCGCTCTTCGCCGTTCTCGCGCTGGCCCTGCATCTGCCCCTGCCGGTCTGATCCGGGCCCCGCGGGGCCCAGTGCCCGAACCTGCCTGCGGCCATTCCCGGGGTTGCCTGCCCCTGTCGCCCACGCGCGGCCCCAAACGCGCAGAGGCCTGCCGCAATGCCGCGCCTCCGGTCCGTCCGGGGCGCGGTTTTTTTCGGCATACCGGCCGGGTTGCGACAGGGGACGGCCGTGCCCTGCGCCCCACCCCTCCCCCCGGGGGGCACTGCGCCCCGACGGCGCGGCGGCCAACGGACGGGTCGCGCAGCCGGCGTCCGGGCGGGCCGGCGTCAGGCGGCGGCCGTTTCCGCCTGCGCCATCGCCTCGGCCGCCGCCTCCAGCGCCAGCATGACCGAGGCGTGGCGATTGCGGAACTCGCGCGCGGGCAACAGGACCTCCAGCCCGTCGAAGGGCGCGGCCGGAACCGGCCCGTCTGCGGTCAGCATCGCGCGCAGCTGATCGCGCGCGGCCTCGACCTCGGCCCGCGTCCGGCCGAGGATCGCACCGCCGACGACCGCCGCCGCCGCCTGGCCGAGCGCGCAGGCCTTCACGTCCTGCGCGAACTGCGCCACCCGGCCGTCCTGCAGCACGACGTCGGCGGTCACCGTGGACCCGCAGAGGGGCGAGCGGCGGCGGGCCGTGCCCTGGGGGGCCGGCAGGCGGCCGAGGTGCGGAATGTCGGCCGCGAGCGCCAGGATCCGGCCGGAATAGAGTTTCACGAGGTCGGCATCGCTCATGGCGTTCCTCCTGCTGCACGAATAGAGATAAACCGCCGCGCCAGCCTCGGAAAGGACCGCCGATGCCCTTCGATCCCGCCACCCTGCGCTACGATGCCGCCGGTCTGGTCCCGGTGATTGCACAGGACCACCGGACGGGCGAGGTGCTGATGCTGGCGTGGATGAACGCCGATGCCGTTGCGCGCACACTCGCCACCGGCGATGTCACCTACTGGTCGCGCTCGCGCCGGGCCTTTTGGGTCAAGGGCGAGACCTCCGGGCACCGGCAACGGCTGGTCGAGATGCGGATCGACTGCGACCGCGACTGCCTTCTGGTGCTGGTGGATCAGACCGGGCCGGCCTGCCACACGGGGCGGCAGGCCTGTTTCTACACGGCGGTGCGCGACGGGGCCGAGGTCGAGATCCTGCCCGCGCCCGCCGGCTGAAGCCCGACCATCCGGCGGATGTCGTCCGGCGTCGCCCCCGCGGCGCGGTAGAGCGCCAGCGCGCGCGCATCGTCGCGCTTGGCCAGCCGCCGGCCGGCGTCGTCCCGGATCAGGTCGTGATGCCAGTAGGTCGGCCGCGGCAGCCCCAGCAGGGCCTGAAGGATGGTCTGCACGGCCGTGGCCGCGAACAGGTCGGCGCCGCGCACCACCTCGGTCACGCCCTGGGCGGCATCGTCCACCACGACCGCCAGCGCATAGGACGTGCCGATGTCGCGCCGCGCCAGCACCGGATCGCCGTCGGCCAGCGCCAGCGCGGCGTCGTGCCGGCCGGGGCGCAGCGGGCCCGCCTCGTCGAAGGCGAGCGGCCCGGTCAGCGCCAGCGCGCGGGAAAGGTCCAGGCGGATCGCATCCCCCGGCCCGGCATCCGCCATGGCGCGGCCGCGGCAGGTGCCGGGGTAGAGCGGCGCCGGGGCGCCTTCCTGCGGGGCGGACAGGGCGGCGCGGATGTCGCCCCGCGTGCAGCGGCAGGGGTAGAGGACGCCCAGGTCGGCCAGCCGGGCCAGCGCCGCGCGGTAGGCCGGCATCCGGTCCGACTGGCGCAGCACCGGCTCGGGCCAGGCGAGGCCCAGCCAGCGCAGATCGTCGGCGATGGCGGCTTCCCATTCGGTCCGGCAGCGGGCGGTGTCGATGTCCTCGATCCTGAGGAGGAACGTGCCGCCTGCGGCGCGGGCACGGTCCCAGGCCGTCAGCGCCGAGAGAGCATGGCCGAGGTGCAGGGGGCCGGTCGGCGACGGCGCGAAGCGGGTGACATAACCGGTCACGCCGCGGCTCGGCCCTGCGCGGCCAGCCAGGCCGCGAAGGCGGCCTTCGCCCGGTCGGTATAGGCGCGATAGCGGTCCCGCCGCCCGCGGCGGCCGCCTTTCGCCTCTACCGGCGGGAACAGGCCGAAGTTGACGTTCATCGGCTGAAACGTCCGTGCATCCGCCCCGCCGGTGATGTGGGCCACCAGCGCGCCCATGGCCGTCTCGGGCGGCGGCGGGGGCAGGGTGCGGCCGCGGATCTCGGCCGCCGCCATCCGCCCCGCGACAAGGCCCATGGCGGCGGACTCGACATAACCCTCCACCCCCGTGATCTGGCCGGCGAAGCGGATGTGCGGCCGCGCCTTCAGCCGCAACTGCCCGTCGAGCAGCCGGGGCGCGTTGATGAAGGTGTTGCGGTGGATGCCCCCCAGCCGTGCGAAGGCCGCCTCCTGCAGGCCGGGGATCATGCGGAACACCCGGACCTGATCGGCATGGCGCATCTTCGTCTGGAAGCCCACGATGTTGTAGAGCGTGCCGAGCGCGTTGTCCCGCCGCAGCTGCACCACCGCCCAGGGACGTTCGGGCCGATGCGGGTTCGTCAGGCCTACGGGCTTCATCGGGCCGAAGCGCAGCGTCTCGCGCCCGCGTTCGGCCATGACCTCGATCGGCAGGCAGCCGTCGAAATAGGGCGTGTCGGCTTCCCCCGGGCGGAAGGCGGCGCGGTCGGCGGCCAGCAGGGCATCCACGAAGGCGTCGTACTGCGCCCGGTCCATCGGGCAGTTGATGTAGGCCGTCCGTTCGTCCTCGGTGTCGCCCTTGTCGTAGCGGCTCTGCCGCCAGGCCACCGTCATGTCGATGGTGTCGGCGTGCACGATGGGGGCGATGGCGTCGAAGAAGGCCAGCTGGTCCTGCCCGGTGACGCTGCGGATCGACTCGGCCAGCGCGGGCGAGGTCAAAGGGCCGGTGGCGATGATCCAGCGCCCGCTGTCGGGCAGGGCGGTCAGTTCGCCGGTCGCGATCCGCACGCGGGGGTGGGCGCGCAGCCGTTCGGTGACCATGCGGGCAAAGGGTTCGCGGTCCACGGCCAGCGCCCCGCCCGCGGGCAGGCGGTTCGCCTCGGCCGCGGCGAGGATCAGCCCGCCCGCCGCGCGCATCTCCCAGTGCAGCAGGCCGACCGCGTTCTGCTCGTCGTCGTCCGACCGGAACGAGTTCGAGCAGACCATCTCGGCCAGATCGCCGGTGCGGTGCGCGAAGGTGCCGACATGGGGGCGCATCTCGTGGATCACCACGTCGATGCCCGCCTCGGCCGCCTGCCAGGCCGCCTCGGCCCCGGCCATGCCGCCGCCGGCGATATGAAGCGTCTCGGTCATGACCCGCGTTTAGCGCGCAGGCGGCGGTTCGCAAGGGGCAAGGCTGTCGAGGATCGGGCAGTCGGGCCGATCATCGCCCGCGCAGGCCGCCACGAGGTGCCGCAATTGCGCCTGCATCCCCTGCAGGGAGGCGATCCGCGCCGCGATCGCGTCGAGATGCTGGGCCGCGATGCGCTTCACCTCGGCGCTGGTGCGCCCCCGGTCGGTCCAGAGCGCGAGGAGCGCCCGGCAATCGTCCAGCGTGAAGCCGAGCGCGCGGGCGCGGGCGACGAAGGCAAGTTTGGCCACGTCGCTGTCGCGGTAGCGGCGATAGCCGTTCGGCCCCCGCAGGGGGGTGACCAGCCCTTCGGCCTCGTAGTAGCGGATGGTCTTGGCCGGCAGGCCGGTGGCCGCAGCCGCCTCGCCGATGGTCAAGGCATCCCTCCCGCGCGGCGCAGGCGCAGCGCATTCGCCAACACCATCACCGACGAGGCCGCCATCGCCCCCGCCGCCAGCACCGGCGACAGCATCGGCCCGCCAAAGGGCACCAGCGCGCCGGCCGCCACCGGGATCAGCGCGACGTTGTAGCCGAAGGCCCAGACGAGGTTCTGCCGGATGTTGGCCAGCGTCGCGCGGGCGAGCGCCAGCGCCTCGGCCACCGCGCGGGGGTCGCCGCGGGCGATCACGACGTGTGCGGCCTCGATCGCCACGTCGGTGCCGGTGCCGAGGGCGATGCCCACGTCGGCCGCCGCCAGCGCCGGCGCGTCGTTGATGCCGTCGCCCACGAAGGCCACCGCGCCGTCCGCCTTCAGCCGCGCGACGGCATCGAGCTTGCCGGCGGGCAGGACCTCGGCCTCGATCCGGTCGATCGCCAGCGCCCGCCCGACCGCTGCCGCCGTCGCCTGTCCGTCGCCCGAGATCATGACGACGCCGATGCCCGCCCGGCGCAGCGCCGCCACGGCTGCGGCCGACCCCGGCCGCACGGGATCGGCCAGCGTCACCAGCGCCGCCGTCCGGCCGTCGATGGCGATGTGGATCACCGTCTGCCCCTCGGCCGCGCGGGCTGCCGCCTCGGCTGCGAAGGGGGAGGGGTCCGCGCCCGCCTCGGCCAGCGCACGGGCGGACCCGGCAAGCACGCGGCGCCCCCCCGCCCGTCCCGTCACGCCGCGGCCGGGCAGGGCGGCAAAGCCCTCGACCGGCGGCAGCGGAAGGCCGCGGGCGGCGGCGGCCGCGACGATGGCCTGACCGGCGGGGTGTTCCGACCGGGCCTCGACCGCTGCCGCCATCGCCAGCACCTCATCCGCCGCAAAGCCGGGTGCCGGCGTGACGGCGACCACGGCGGGCCGGCCTTCGGTCAGGGTGCCGGTCTTGTCGAAGGCGACGGTGCGCACCGCGGCCAGCCGCTGCAATGCCTCGCCCTGGCGGAACAGGATGCCCCGTTCGGCCGCGCGCCCGGTGGCCACCACGATGGACACCGGCGTGGCCAGCCCCATGGCGCAGGGGCAGGCGATGATCAGCACCGCGACCCCCGCCGTCAGCGCCTGCGCCGCCGTGCCGCCGGCGGCCAGCCATGCCGCCACGGTGACGGCCGCGACCGCCAGCACGACAGGCACGAACACCGCCGTCACCCTGTCCACCAGTGCCTGGATTGGCAGGCGGGCGCCCTGCGCTGTTTCCACCAGCGCGAGGATCTGCGCCAGCACCGTGTCGGCCCCGGTGCGCGTCACGCGGATCCGCAGGAACCCCGCGCCGTTCACCGTGCCGCCGGTGACCGCATCGCCGGGGCCTTTCGCAACCGGCAGCGGCTCGCCCGTCAGCATGGATTCGTCGAGGTGGCTGTCGCCCTCGAGCACCACGCCGTCGGCCGGAACCCGCGCGCCGGGGCGCAGGTGGACGACATCCCCCGGCGCGAGCGCCGCCGTCGGGCGTGCGACCGGGCCGTCCGGCGTTTCCACCAGCGCCTCGCGCGGGGCCAGCGCGGCGAGGCGCCGGATCGCGGCACCCGCCCGTCCGCGCGCCCGCGCCTCGAGCCAGCGCCCGGCCAGCACCAGGGTCACGATGACCGCCGCCGCCTCGAAATAGACCGACCGCGATGCTTCGGGAACGAGGCCCGGCGCCAGCAGCACGACGGCCGAGAACAGCCATGCCGCCGCGGTGCCGAGCGCCACGAGGCTGTTCATGTCCGCCGCGCCGTGGCGCAGCGCCGCCAGACCGCGGGCGTAGAAAGACCGGCCCGGACCGGCCAGCACGGCGGTGGCAAAGGCGCCCTGCAGCCACCAGGACTGCACATGGCCGATCGTCGCCGCAACCCAGTGGTGGAACGCAGGCACGAGGTGCCCGCCCATCTCCAGAACGACGACAGGCAGCGTCAGCACCGCCGCCGTCAGCGCGCGCCCGCGCCAGTCGGCGGCCTCGGCCGCCGTCAGGTCGGGGGGGGCGGCGTCGGTCGCGGGCTTGGCTGTGTAGCCGGCTTTCACCGCCGCGGCGACCAGCGCCGCGACGGCGCCCGGCCCGGCAGCGTGGCGGACCGTTGCGGCATGGGTGGCGAGGTTCACCGTGGCCGAAGTCACCCCCGGCACCGCAGCCAGCGCCCGTTCGACCCGGCCCGCGCAGGCCGCGCAGGTCATCCCGCCGATGGACAGGCGCGTTGTCGTCTGATGAAGCGCGAAGCCGGCGGACTCGAGCGCCTTCGCCACCGCCGGAAGGTCGGGCGCGTCCGCGAAGGCGACCCGCGCCGTCCGGTCAGCCAGCCGCACCTCGGCCGCCGCGACGCCGGGCACCGCGCGCAGCACACGCTCGGCCCGGGCGACGCAGGCGGCGCAGGTCATTCCTTCGATCTCGATGGTGCTGTGCGCGGTCATCGCGGCCTCCGCCCGTCACATAGGGTTTCCCCCGGCTGGAAGGTCAAGGGGTGCAGATCGCGCTTGACCTTCCGGCGGCGGCAGGGATTACCCCGGCCGAAAAGGAGACCTGGCGATGATCCTGTCCGTCCCCGACATGTCCTGCGGTCACTGCGCGGCGGCCGTCGAGGCCGCCTTGACCCGTGCCGATCCCGCGGCGCGCGTGGCGGTGACGGTGGACCTGCCCGCCCGCCGCGTCAGCGTCGAGGGCCTGACCGAGGCTGCCGCCGTCGCCGCGCTGGCCGCCGCGGGCTTCCCGGCCGCGCGGGTCTAGCGCGGCGCGCCCAGCTCGGCCAGGACCGCCGCGAGGCCCGCGCGCCAGTCGGGCCGGTCGATCCCGTAGGCCGCCCGCAGCGCGGCGCAGTCGAGGCGCGAGTTCGCCGGCCGCCGCGCCGGCGTGGGGTAGTCGGTCGTGGCGATGTCCGTCACCGTCGCGGGGATCCGCGCCTCTGCAAAGATCGCGCGCGCGAACCCGGCCCAGGTCGTGTCGGGCGCGCCCGCGAAGTGGAACGTGCCCGAAACGCCCCGCCGGGCGGCGAAGGCGCCGGCGATCGCCAGAAGGGCGTCCGCGATGGCCGCCGCGGGGGTCGGCCCGCCGGTCTGGTCCGCCACCACGCGCACCTCGCCCCGTTCCCGGCCGAGCCGCAGCATCGTCCGGACGAAGTTCGCGCCGTGGGCCGAGAACACCCATGACGTGCGCAGTATGACATGTGGCCCGCCGGCCGCGCGTACGGCTTCCTCGCCCGCAAGCTTGGTCCGGCCATAGGCCGACAGCGGCCCGGTCGGGTCGTCGGGCGCAAAGGGGCGGTCGCCCTGCCCGTCGAACACGTAATCGGTCGAGAGGTGCAGGAACGGCAGCCCCCGCGCCGCCGCAGCCCGCGCCATCGCGCCGGGCGCCGCGGCATTGACGGTGCGCGCCGCGTCCTCTTCGGCCTCGGCGCGGTCAACCGCGGTCCAGGCGGCGGCGTTGATCACCGCGTCGGCATCGGTTCCGGCGACGGCAGCCGCGCAGGCGGCGGGATCGGCCAGGTCCGCGGCATCCCGCCCCAGGGCGATCAGCTGCCATCCCGGCGGCAGGCGGCGGGCGACCTCGGTCGCCACCTGCCCGGTGCGGCCGAACATCAGGATGCGCATCTCACCCCCCGATCCCCAGCCTTTGCCCGACGCCGGGCCGGTCCAGCAGCGGACGCCACCACGCCTCGTTGGCCAGATACCAGTCCACCGTCCGCGCCAGCCCCTCGTCCAGCGTCACCGAGGGCCGCCAGCCCAGTTCGTCGCGGATCCGCGTGGGGTCGATGGCATAGCGCAGGTCGTGCCCGGGCCGGTCGGCGACGAAGGCGATCAGCCGCGCGTGGGGCGCACCCGCGGGGCGGCGGTCGTCCAAGATCGCGCAGATCCGCCGCACGATGTCGATGTTGGTCGCCTCGGCCTCGCCGCCGATGTTGTAGCTGCGCCCGACCCGCCCGCG
>CALIZF010000012.1 GCA_938028765.1 uncultured Paracoccaceae bacterium | reverse complement strand
GCGGTCCTGCTGCTGGAAGTGCTGGGCGCGGAGGAACATCCCCTCCTGCCACACGACCTTGTCGTGCCAATGCATGCGGCGAAGCCTCCTTGCGCCTGGATGCTAGACCGGATCGCGCGGGAAGCGAAACCACCCGCGCGGACCCGTCATCCCTTGCGCGACGCCTTCTCGTAGGCGCGGGCGAAGGCCTTGCCGAAGGCGCTGTCGAAATCGTCGTCGAACTGCGCGGAGACCTCTCCGTGAAGTTTGCGGTACGCCTCCCACAGCCGCTTCTCCTTCGCGACGAACATGCCGCCCCCGGTGTCGGCGGCCTCCAGCGGCTTCGGGTCCAGCCGGTCGAGCAGCGCGCGCGCCGCCGCCTGCGTCGCCGCGATGGTTGCGATCTGGTGCGCCGTCAGGTCGTCGGCCGTTTCGGCCACGGCCGCCGGGCCATTCGGCTGGGAGATGAGCGCAGTCATCGCCGCTTCGTCGGTCGCGGCGAACTTCACCGGGTTGTTCCCGGCGGCGCGCAGCATCGTCTGCTCGATGCGGAACTCCCGCTTCACATCGGAGCGCGCGATCAGCAGCGCGCGCATCCCGGCGATCGCGGCGCGGAATGCGGCGCCTGCCGCATGCAGAGCCGCGGCCGGATCGGTGCCAGGTGGCAGGCGGATGCCAGCCCCGGCCAGGAATGCCTCCAGCGCTGCCGAGGCGTCGCCGGCCACCGCCGGATGTGGCGCGGTTCCGGGGGCGGCCAAGGGGGGCGATGGGGCGTGGCGCGGCGCCGGACCGGGCCCGGCGAAGGGGTCCGGCCCCGGCGGCGCTGCGCGCGGAGGCATCGGCGCCGCCGCGAAAGGATCAGGCAGGGTGGACGGCGGCTGCGCTGTCCGCGCGACAGGCGGCGCGGGCTCCGCGAAGGGGTTCGGAACGGGAGCGGCCGGCGGACGCGCGGCGGGCGGTGGCGCGTCGGCGAAGGGATCGGGCAGCGGCGTGAAGGCCGCGGGCGGCAGGGATGGGCGTGCGGCAGCCGGAGGCGGATCCGCGAACGGGTCGTCGGGCAAGGGCGGGGCTGTCCCGGCCTGTCTCGGCGGCAGCGCTGCGGTCGCAGGAGGCTGCGAGGGCCGCGCCCCGGCCGGGGGAGCGTCGGCGAACGGGTCGGGCAGGCCCTGGAAGGCGACCCCACTCCGTGCCGCTGGCGGCGGCGCGGGCGTGAGGTTCCAGTCTTCCGGCAGCAGGTCCGGGGTCGCGGCCGACTTCGGCACCAGGAAGGCGTCGGACGTCACCGGCGCGTGGTCCGGCATCGGCAGGGGCTCGGCCAGCGGGTCGAAATCGGCCGGCAGGATCGGGCCGGCGAGGCCCTGGCCGGTCGGCGTCGGCGTCGCCGGCCCGAGGCCGGGCAGCGGCGCCGAGAAGATGTCCGCGCCGGGCGGCGGTGGCGCCATCGGGTCGCGCAGCGGATCGGGCGGCGGCACCCAGCCCGACGCGGTCGGCGCCTGCTGGCCGCCAGGCTGCGGCGCCGGGTAGCCGCCCAGGCCGTAGGCGGCCGACGGCGGCGGCACATAGGGCTGCACGGGCGGCGGCACGTAGGCGCCCCGCGCGACATCGGCGGAGATCCGCGCCTCGATCTCGAACTGCCCGATCCGCAGCCTGTCCCCGTCCGACAGCGGCCGCACCTGGTCCTTCCCGATCGGTTCGGGCGCGTTGTTCAGGAAGGTGCCGTTGGTGGACAGGTCGCGCACCTGCCAGAACCCGCCCCGGAACTCCAGCGCGCAATGGTGTTTCGACAGCACGCGGTTGGGGTCGGGCAGCACCCAGTCATTGTCGGGGCCGCAGCCGATGCGGTACTCGCCGCCCCCCACCTGCCGGGTTTCCGGCACGGCGCTGTCCGGGCAGCGAAGGACGGAGAGCGTGAGCGTCATGGCACGCAGCCTAGCGCGGTTCCGGCGCGGGCGGGAACCTGCCGCATGGCGCCCGCCGCTACGGCCCGATCAGCACGGTCGGCGCGCCCATCACGATCGGGCCGCCGAAGGTGCAGAGATCCGCCATCCGCGCCGCCGGCAGGTTGCCTACCAGCACCGTCGGGCTCCCCTTCACGATCGGATGCGGCCCGAGCGCCGAGGCCACGAGATCGGTGATGCGCGCCTGCGGCGGGCCCATCGTCAGCACCGTCGGCAAGCCGGTGATGACCGGCCCGCCGATCGCCGGAACCGGCGGCGGCGTGGGCGACACGAACGGGCAGGTGTGCATGTCGCCGATGCGCGCCGCGGGAAACCCCATGTCAGTTCTCCATCCGCTCCGGCTCGATCCGTCCGGCGCCGCCGGCGGCGATGTCGCGGGCGCTTTCGAGGAAGCGGGCGAAGCGCTCGTCCGCCCGCTCCGGCCGCAGCCGCACCGCGGCCAGCACGACGGCGCCCGCGACGGCGACGCCCGTCAGATGCTCCCCCGGCGGCACCACCGGCTGGCCCTCCGGCGCCATGGAGCCGCCGGACCAGAAGGCGCCGACAGCGGCCCACACTTCCGGCGTCTGCATCTTCGTGGCCTGCGCCGCGGCCATGGCGGCGCGGCGGTTCGCCTCGTCTGGGCGGCGCACCCATGCCTCGGCGGCGGCCAGGGCCTTCATGTCGGCCTCCGGCACCCGCAGATCCGGCACCGCGCGGGCGCACATGCAGGCCCACCACACCGCCTCGCGTTTCGGCAGCGCATGGGCGGCCAGCCGGATCGCCTCCGGGAAGCGATGCGCCTCCGCCAGCGCCAGGATGCCCGCGGCCGCGTCCGGCTTGCCGGCGACGATCTCGGTCGCCGGCGCGTCCAGTTCAAGCCGCGGGATCAGCGGCGGCAGCGGCACCGAGAGCTTGGGGAGGGCCTGGCTCATGTCAGTTGATCATGACGAGGCCGGCCTTGATCGTCATCATCGCGCTGGCCTTGTGGGTCGCCATCGCGCCCGCTTCCGTCGTCAGCATCGTCTGCGCCTTGGCGGTGATCATCATGCCCTCCAGCTTGATGCCGGTCTGGTCGATCGTCACGGTAGACTGGCCGACCTTCAGCGTGATGCTCTGCATCGCCTCGATGGTGATGGCGCCGAGCGAGGCCTTGGTGCTGATGTTGCCCATGTCGGCCTTGGTGTCGATGTTCCCCTTGCTGACCACGAGCTCCTGGTTGCCCTGCGTCACCTTGGTGGAGAAATCGAGCTTCACGACCTCCGTGTGCTTGCCGTCGATCGTCTCGTCGCGATGGCGCTTGATCGTCTCCTTGCGGTCGTTCTTGACCAGGATGGTCAGGTCCTTCTCGGCCTGCACCTCGAAGTGCTCCTGGCCCTTCTTGTCGTCGAGCGAGATCATGTTGAAGTTGTCGGCGCCGCCGCCCTTGCTGGACTTGGTGCGGATGCCGTTCTTCGTCTTGTCGCCGGGCAGCGGGAAGGGCGGCGGCCCCTCGGCGTTGTAGAGGCTGCCGACCACCACCGGACGGTCGGGGTCGCCGTCGATGAACGCGATCAGCACCTCGTCGCCGACCCGCGGCAGGAACCAGGTGCCGCCCCAGGCGCCGGCAAGGGGCTGCATCACCCGCACCCAGCAGGAGGAGTTGTCGTCCTTCTTGCCGTAGCGGTCCCAGAGGAACTGGACCTTGATGCGCCCGTACTGGTCGACGTGGATCTCCTCGCCCGACGGCCCCGTCACCATCGCGCGCTGCAGGCCTGGCATCACCGGCCGCCCGCGGGGCCTCTGCGGGCGCCACACCCGGTCCCCGGGCACGGCCTTGAAGCTGTTGCGGTAGTCGTCCTTCCCCGCCGCGTTCAGGTGCGTCTCGTCATAGGCCTCGTGCAGGACCTCGAGGACGAGGAAGGTGTCGGCTTTCCCCGCGTCCATGGAGGTCTTGATGGACACCTTGCCGCCGGCGAAGACCGAGGGGTCGCGGCCCGATGCGTCGTAGGTCTCCGCCTCCGCCTCCGCCGCCTCCATAAGCATCTTCGCGGGGTCGCTGTCGGTCTGCGCCGCCTGCCCGCCCGGGGCCAGGTACACCTGCCACTTGTCCTTGTCCTGCTGCTGCAGCAGCGTCGTCTGCGTCTTCTCGTCGCGGCCCTTGAAGCGCAGGAGGTCGGTATCCACGCTGACGACGCTGCCGATCTTCACCGAACCCCTGGGCTGCCAGACGGTCAGCACGTCGTCGCGCATCTCGGTCGGATGCACGACCAGTTCCCCGCCCGAGGATTTCGGCCAGTCCGCCGCCGCGTTGCAGAAGATCACCTCGTGCTTGCCCGCCGAGTGCCGGAAGCAGTAGCCGACGCCGACCTCCGCCCACAGCCGGTGCAGGAAGTCCCAGTCGGTCTCGTTGTACTGCACGATGTAGTCGCGCTTCTGCGTCGGCGCGCTGCACTTCCAGGAATAGTCTGTGATCCCGCCCTCGTTCAGCAGCTTGCGGGTGATGTCCTCGACCGATTCCTTCTGGAAGATGCGGCAGTCCGAGGTCCGGGTCAGGTTCCACATCTTCGGAACCGCCTCGAACTGGTAGATCGTGAGGCCGCGGCCGAGCGCGCCCGTCCGCCCGAAGCTCCGCACATAGCCGTTGAAGGCCCTGGCCGGCCCGTCCTTCGGCTGGATCGTGCAGGTGATCAGCTTGTCCACGAGGTCGTTCGGCGTCAGGTTGTCGCGCGCCGACAGCACCTCGCCCTCGATCCGGAACGGCGCGAAGACCGCCTCCGTCACGCGCAGCTTCCGCAGGATCAGCGCGTCCTGCCCGAGCGGACTGTCGATCTTCAGCAGCCGGGGCTGCTGCTTGATGCCCAGGTTGACGCTCACCGTCCTCCGCCTCGCTCCCCCGGAGCCCGACCGTGGCGCGTGCCAGGCCAGCGCGGACTCTGGCCTCGCCGCCGGCGCGAAGCAACCTTCGGCCGGTCACGTTGCCGTGCACCCCCGGGTTGCCCGCCCCGGGGCCGGGCGGCAGAGTGCCGCGCCGCACGAGCAAGCAAGGACGCGCCCATGTATTCCGACACCCGCCTGTTCATCGACGGAACCTGGCGCGACGCCGCCGCCGGCCGCTGGATCGAGGTGCTGAACCCCGCCACCGAGGAGCCGATCGGCCGCGTCGCCCATGCCGGCGTGGAGGATCTCGATCTCGCCCTCGCCGCCGCGAGCCGCGGCTTCGCCGCCTGGCGC
>CALIZF010000011.1 GCA_938028765.1 uncultured Paracoccaceae bacterium | reverse complement strand
GGCCGCGCTTCTGCCGCGGCCTGCGCCCGCGCCGGCGCGCGACGCGCCGGATGCCGCGCCAACCGACCGGGCGGCGGCGCCGGCTGCGGCGCCTGCATTCGTGCGGCCGCAGCCGCGGCCCGGGACCGGGACGGCGACCGGTGCCCTTGCCGTCCGGCCTGAGGTCGCGGCAGCTGCGATCGTGCCGCCCTCGGCGGTGGCGGCGCTGGCCCGGTCGCTGCGCCCCGCGTCGCGCCCCGCGGCGCTCGCGCAACGGCGCGCCGCCCCCGCATCGCCCCGCACCGCGCAGCCGGTGGCAGCGGCCGCGGCGATCATCCGCCCCGCGCCGGGGGGCGATCCGGTCCTGCCGCGGCGTGGGGCCGTCTGCGGCAACCCCGCGATCCGGGGCGAGACGATCGCCCCCTTCGCCGGGCGGATCCGGGGCTGCGGCATCGCCAACCCGGTGCGCGTCGTTGCCGTCGGCGACGTACGCCTGTCCACCCCGGCGATCATGGACTGCCCGACCGCGCAAGCGTTGCACGCCTGGGTGGAACGCGGGGCAAAGCCCGCGCTCGCGCGCACGGGCGGCGGCCTCGTCCGGCTCGAGGTTGCGGCGCATTACATCTGCCGGACCCGCAACAACCGGCGCGGCGCGCCGATCAGCGAACACGGGCGCGGACGGGCCATCGACATCGGCGGCTTCACGCTGGCGAACGGGCAGACGATCCCGGTCCGGGACGGCTGGCGAGGCCCGCACCGCGATGCGCTGCGGGCGGCCTATCGCGCCGCCTGCGGGCCCTTCGGCACGACACTCGGACCCGGATCGGACGGGTATCACGAGGATCATTACCACTTCGACACCGCCCGCCACGGCGGCGGCGCCTACTGCCGCTGACCCTCAGGCGCGATAGGTCGCGGCGCTCGGCACCCTCGCGGCGTTCGCCTCGCGGATCTTCGCCGCGGCATCGTCATAGAGGAACGGCAGGAACGCGAAGCGCCGGCCGGACGTCACGCGCGACACCGCGTGCAGCAGCGAACAGGAAAAGATCACCGCCGCCCCGCGCGGCGCTTTGATCCCGCGCGGCGAATATTCGGGGAAGCTGACCGCGCCGCCCTCGAACCCGTCGTTGAGGTTGATCGAGACCGCGAAGCGCCGGTGTGCGGTGCCAAGGGTCGTGTTGTCGCGATGCGGGCGGAAATGCCCGCCTTCCGCAGCATCGTAGCAGGCGACAAGGTAGCGTTCCATCCGCGTGCAGCGGAAATAGTGCACCCGTTCGATCTGCGGCACGACGCGGCGGAGGATCCGCGCCTGGATCGCCTTCATCAGGTCGCGGTCGGTCACGGTGACGTCGCGGCGCACCTTGAAGCCGGGATCGTGGACCGCGACGGTCTGGCCGCCCTCGTCGCGCATGAAGCCCGACATCTCGCCGCCGTTCGCCTCGTAAAGGGCGATCAGGTGGTCGCAGAAGGCCGGCTCGAAGACGCCGGGCAGGACCAGGACGGGCGGCGGCACCTCGAAACCCAGCCATCGCGCCGGGGGCGGCGCCGCGCGCAGATGGGCAAGCAGGTCGGCCGTATCCTGCCCGTCCGACCGCATCGCGATGACGCGCTGCACCGTCAGGCCGGGGTCGATCACGATCCACGCTGGCCGCAGCGCGGGCCGGTTCCCCTGCACCAGCGCGCCGAGGGCGCGGATCACCGTCCCGTCGGCATCGAAGGCTGCCCGCACCCCCGGCAGGCGGTCTGCCGGCCGGTCGGCCGCGGCATCGGCCGGATCCGCGGTGACCAGGAAAAGGCTTGCGTGGGCGTCGTCGAACAGGTCTGTCGCCGCGGTGACGGCGGCGATCCGGTCGGCCATGCCGGGGGCGGATGCACTGCCGATCAGGCCGAGGACGATCCAGCGGCCCGCCGCCGAGTCGATCTTGAACTGGGGGTTCACGCGCGTGCGCGCCGAGAGCACCGGCATCCGGTCGCCGGGCTGGATCAGAGGGTCGGCAGCGGCTGCGCCGGTATCGAGGTGGGCCTCGGGCGTTTGGTCCTCCATCGCTCGCTCCGGCGCTGGCATGCTCCGATCGGCAGGAAACCACAGGATCTGTGCGCCGATCAACCGAAAACGGCTGGCGGCCGCCCCCGGTGCGATCAGAGCCGCGGCGCGGCCCCGACCGGCACCGGTCCGATCAGCGTGCGCCCGCCCCGGAACGTTACCGGCAGGGCCGCGCGGCCGGGCGTGCCGGCGGCGTCCGACAGCGCCTGCGCGGCGTTGCCGAGCGTCGGCGCCACGCCCGGATCGACCAGCCCCGCCGCCACCGCCAGCGCCAGCGCGCGGGGCCAGTCCGCGACCGTCAGCGTCAACCGGCCTTCGGCGAAACCCGCGGCATCGCGCGCCACCCGGCCTGTGGCGGCCATCGCCAGCGGCCCCCAGGCAAAGCGGGCATCGGCGACCTCGACGGCGGCAAGGCCGGGCGGCGCGGCGCCCGCGTGCCGGTCGAGCGGCGCAGTGAACGTCAGCGCGGCATCGATGCGCAATGCGGCCGTGCCCTCTGGCGCCTCGGGCGGCTGGGGGCCCGGCAGGACGATGCCCGTCAGCGCCGCCGCGACCGCATGGCGCAGGGGATCGGCGGCATCCCGGCGGGTTCCGGCGCGCAGCGCCTCGGCCGACAGCACGGCGCCGCCGGCATCGAGGCGCAGCCCGTCGCCCTCGACCGCGATCCGCTCGAGCGGCAGCGCGGGCGACGGCGCGGCGACGACGCTGGCCCGCAGGCGGGACGAGGCCAGCCGCCAGTCGCCCGCGGGCGTGCGGATCGTCTGGTCCGGGGGCAGGGCGACGATGACGTGCCAGGGCTTGTAGGCCAGCGTCAGAAGCTGCGCGAAGGGCGCAGTCCACCCCCAGCCCGACGTCGGATCGGCCAGTTCCGGCCCGGTCACGGTCAGGTCGAGGCGCGCCGGAAACCCGATCACCGACGCGTCCGCCAGCCGCGCGTCCAGTCCCGCCGCGGCCTGCCCGTCGAACCACGCCACCGCCCCGCGTTCAAGGCCGCGCGCCGCCACCCACCACCACGTCCCCCAGACCGCGACCACCGCCGTCAGCCCGCCGATCAGCCAGCGCATTCCGCCCCCTTCCGCATCGTCCCGGCCGCAGGTAATCCATGCCGGCATCGGGGACCAGTGCCGGGATTGCGGATGCAGGATGCGCTTTGGGTGTTCGGCTACGGCTCGCTGATCTGGAACCCCGAGTTCCCGGTGGCCGAACGCGCCGTTGCCACCGCGCGGGGCTGGCGGCGCAGCTTCTGCATGCGGTCGGTCCACCACCGCGGCAGCGCGGCCGCGCCGGGGCTGGTCCTGGCGCTGGACGCGGCCGAGGGCGCGGTCTGCCACGGCGTCGCGCTGCGCGCCGAACCGGGCAGCGAGGGCGAAACGCTCGCCCGCCTGCGCGCACGCGAACTGATCTCGTCGGCCTATGTCGAGACTGCCTTTCCGGTCGCGCTGGCCGACGGGCGGCAGGTGCCGGCGGTTGCCTTCGTGATCGACCGGGCGCATCCGCAGTATTGCGGCGCCCTGCCGCTGGAGGATCAGGCGCGCATCATCGCCGCGGCGACCGGCGGGCGGGGCCCGAACCGGGAGTATCTGTGGCAGACGGCCGCGCACCTTGCGGGCCTCGGCCTTGCCGACCCCGAGCTCGACTGGCTGGCCGAGCGGGTGCGGCATCTCTGCACCGCGGCGTGACCTGTCCCGTCTTGCCGATTGTGGCGGCCTGACGCGCCGCCTATTGTCGCGCGTGCAGGAACAGAGCAGGCCCGGAAGCGGACCCTTGGACAGACCGGCGCGCGAGGCAAGAGGACGCGGCACCTTCACGCAGCCGGTTCGGCAGATCCTGCTGATGCTGGTCGTGATCGCGCTGGCGGCGGCGGGCGGCTGGCTGATCCTGCCTGCCGCGCGGTCAATCGTGATGGCGAACCCGGTCCTGAACGGGTTCATCAGCGTCGTGTTCGTGATCGGGGTGCTGACATGTTTCTGGCAGGTGTTCCAGATCGTCGTCAGCGTGAGCTGGATCGAGGATTTCGTCGAGGCGCGGCCGGGCCACGAATTCGTCCGTCCGCCGCGGCTGCTGGCGCCTCTGGCGGCGATGCTGGGCAGCCGCGGGACGCGGCTGGCGATTTCCGACAGTTCCGGGCGCTCGATCCTCGATTCGGTGGCAACGCGCATCGACGAGGCGCGGGATGTCACGCGCTATCTTGGCAACCTTCTGATCTTCCTCGGGCTGCTCGGCACCTTCTTCGGCCTTGCGACGACCGTGCCGGCGATGGTCGAGACGATCCGCAACCTCGCCCCGCAGGCGGACGAGTCGGGCATAGAGGTGTTCGACAAGCTGATGACGGGCCTCGAGTCCCAGCTCGGCGGGATGGGCACGGCGTTCTCGTCCTCGCTGCTCGGCCTGGCCGGGTCGCTGATCGTCGGGCTGCTCGACCTCTTCGCCGGGCACGGCCAGAACCGCTTCTATCGCGAGCTTGAGGAATGGCTGTCCACGATCACCCGCCTCGGCTTTGCCGGCGGCGAGGGCGGGGGGGCGGCCGAAGGCGGCGCGGTGGTGGCCGCGGTCGATGCGCTGATCGAGCGGATCGAGGCCGACGCATCCCGCGACGCGGCCGACCGCGAGGCGTTGGCGCAGGCGCTGATGGCGCTGACGGCGGGGCTGAACCGCATCGCCATGCTGGCCGAGGCCGCCGAACGCACCCGGACCGGACAGAGCGTCCTTCTCGCGCAGATCGCCGAGGCGCAGGACCGGCTGTTGCAGGCGCTCGGCGGCGAGGGCGAGGGCGAGGGCGCAGCGGGGCCCGATGCCGAGACGCGGATGCGGCTGCGGTCGATCGACGTGCAGCTTCTGCGTATCCTCGAAGAGATGACCGCGGGCCGGCAGGAAACCGTCGCGGACCTGCGCGCCGACCTCGGCGCGCTGACGCAGGCGATCCGGTCGCTGACGCGGACGACGCGGACGGGGGGCTGAGGCATGGCGCTGTCGCGCCGCATGGGCCGTCGCGAGGATCCGCCGGTCTGGTCGGGCTTCGTCGATGCGATGACGACGCTTCTGCTGGTGCTGATGTTCGTGCTGACCATCTTCACCGTGGCGCAGACGGTGCTGCGCGAGACGATCGACGCGCAGGACAGCGAGCTCGACGCCCTGACCGCCCAGGTGGCGAGCCTTGCCGACGCGCTCGGCCTCGAGACGCAACGGGCGCTTCGGGCCGAGGACACGGCCCGGCGGCTCGACGCCGCCCTGACCTCGGCCGAGGCGGCAGCGGCGGCGCAGGCGTCGCTGATCGCGCAGCTGCGCGGGCAGCTGTCATCCGCCGAGGCGCGCATCGCCAGCTTCGAGGCGCAGGTGCTGTCGCTGATCGCCGAACGGGATGCAGCCCGGGGCGAGGGCGCGCGTCTTGCGGCCGAACTGGCCGACCTCGAAGCCGCGCGCGCCCGCCTGATCACCGAGCAGGAGGCGATGCAGCTTGCCCTCGCCCGCGCGCGCGACGAGATCGACGCGGCCGCCGAGGCCGCACGGCTGGCCGCGGCACAGCGCGAGGCGCTAGATGCCCTGATCGCGGACCTCAAGCGCGAGGCCGAGGCGCGCAGCACATCGCTGCAGGCGCTGGCCGCGCAGCTTGCCGAGGCGGAGGCGCGCGAAAGCGCGCTTGGCGCGACGCTGGCGGACACGGTGGCGCGGCTCGACGCGGCCGAGGCTGCGCGCCTGGCGGAAGCGGCGGCAGCCGAGGCGCTGCGGCAGCGGTTGGCGGGGGTCGAGGCCGACCTGAGCGAACGCGAACGCCAGCGGCTGGCCGAAGCGGCGGCGGCCGAGGCGCTGCGCGAGCGGCTGAAGACCGCCGACGCCGAACTGACGGCGATGACGCTGGCGCTCGAGGAACAGCGCCGCCGGGCGGAACAGACGCTGACGATGCTGGCCGCGGCCGAGGCGGCGCGCAAGGACCTCGACCTGCGGCTGGCCGAGGCGATCGTCGCGCGCGACATGGCGGCGGACGAGGTCGAACGGCTGCGCGCGGTCGCGGGCAGCGACCGGCTGGCCGATGCCGACGCCCTGGCCGCCGCGCTTGCCGCGCGGATCGCGGCCGAGGCCGAGGCGCGCCGGGCGATGACCGAAGCCGAGGTCCGCGCGGCCCTTCTGTCGGCCGCCGAGGCGCGGCTGGCGGAGGAAAAGGCGGCATCGGACGATGCTGCCCGCCGCATCGCCCTCCTGAACCAGCAGGTGGCGGCGCTGCAGGCGCAGCTTTTGCAGCTACAGGGCATCCTCGACGAAGCGCAGGCGCGCGATGCGGCGTCGCGCGTGCAGGTCGAAAGCCTCGGCACGCAGCTGAACGCGGCACTGGCCCAGGTGGCGGCCGAGCAGCGGCGGCGGGCGGAACTGGAAGAGGCCGAGCGCAAACGGCTGGAGGAGGAGACGCGGCAGCTCGAACGCTTTCGGTCCGACTTCTTTGGCAAGCTGCGCGACGTTCTGGCGGGGCGCGAGGGCGTGCGGATCGTGGGCGACCGCTTCGTGTTCTCGTCCGAGGTGCTGTTCGCCCCCGGCTCGGCCGACCTTGCGCCCGAGGGCAAGGCGCAGATCGCCCGTGTAGCCGACATCCTGCGCGAGATATCGGCCCAGATCCCGCCCGAGATCGACTGGATCCTGCGGGTGGACGGGCACACCGACAACGTGCCCCTGTCGGGCACCGGCGCCTTCCGCGACAACTGGGCGCTCAGCCAGGCGCGCGCGCTGTCGGTGGTGCGCTTCCTGCAGGACGACCTCGGCTTTCCGCCCCACCGGCTCGCCGCGACCGGCTTCGGCGAACACCGCCCGGTGGCCGAGGGCGACAGCCCCGCCGCGCGGGCGCAGAACCGGCGGATCGAGCTGAAACTGACGGAACGCTAGCAGCGGCGCCCGGCGGGCGGGCCATCGCGCAGGCCGGGGCGGCCCGGGCGTCGCGCCGGTGGCGCAATCCCGTCTTGTGTCGGCGCCACAAGGTGGGATGCCGCACCGGGCGCGGCCGCGCGGCAGGCCCGCCGCCGCCGCGCTGCGCCGCGATCAGGGGCCGATGGTCACGGCCATTCTGCGGGTTTCCAGCGCTCGGCCGTCGCGCATCAGCGTGACGACGCCGGCATAGGCGCCCGCCGGCCAACCGCCGGGGGGCGCGCGGCGGCCCGCATACCGCATCGCGCGGGCCTGCGTCCGGTCGAAGGGCGCGGTCTGGTCGGCCACCACGCCTGCCGGGCCGATCAGGCGCAGGCGCAGCGCGTCGCCCGCGCGGGTGCCGAAGAGATGCGCCCAGAGGATCAGGGCAGGGGCATCGCGGGGCAGGGCGCCGGCCGCGGGCAGGCCTTCCATCTCGGCCGCGTCGGCGGGCGGGTCGGCCGCGATCCCCGCATCGAGGATCCCGCCCGGCCGGTAGGCGGGCGCATCGGACCAGAGTGTGGGCCCGGGCGCAGTGGCGCAGCCTTCGGCCGTATCGGGGCGGAACGGGTCGACCACGACACCGTCGCGACGGAAGGTGATGTGCAGGTGCGGGAACTCGGTCCGGCCCGACAGGCCGACGCGGCCGACCGGCTGACCGGCGGCGACCGGATCGCCCGGGCGCACCACAACCGAGCCTTCCGCAAGGTGGCACAGCTGCGACTGCCAGCCGCCGGCATGGTCGATGACGATCCCGTTACCGCAGTCGCGACCCGCAACGTCGGGGGCGCCCGGCGTGCCCTGCGCGACGTCGGCCATGCCATCGCGGACGGCGCGCACGATGCCGCTGCCCGGCGCCAACACCGCGACGCCTGCCCGCATCGCGGCGATCGTGGGCAGCGCGATGTCGGTGCCGTCGTGGCCGTCGTAGCTGAGCGGCCCGCAGGCGAAGTCGCGCGCGCCAGGGCCCGGATCCCGGTCGGGGTATTGCTGGATGAAACAGTCAGCGCCCAGGGTGCAGGCGACCGGAAAGTCGAAGGGAGGCGCGGCGGCGGCCGGAAACGCCGCCGCGACGAGGGCGGCCAGCGCCGCCCGGATCATTCCGCCGTCAGCAGCGGCGGCTTCGCGCCCGACAGACGGGGCTTTGCGGGTTCCTCGACCACGAGCTCGATCCGGCCGTCCCTGACCGTCACGCGCACCACCCCGCCCTTGGTGAGCCTGCCGAACAGCAGCTCCTCGGCCAGGGGCTTCTTGATGTGCTCTTGGATCACGCGCCCCAGCGGGCGGGCGCCCATCTTGCTGTCGTAGCCGCGTTCGCCCAGCCAGTCGGCCGCCTCGGGCGTCAGCTCGATGTGCACGCCGCGGTCCAGCAGCTGCGCCTCGAGCTGCAGGACGAACTTTTCCACCACCTGATGGATCGTCTCCCGCGTGAGCGGCGCGAAGGACACGATCGCGTCGAGGCGGTTGCGGAACTCGGGCGTGAAGGTGCGCTCGATCGCCGCCACATCCTCGCCCGTCCGCACCTCGCGGCCAAAGCCGATGGCGGTCTTGGCCAGCTCGGACGCGCCCGCGTTCGTGGTCATGATCAGGATCACGTTGCGGAAATCGACCTGCCGCCCGTTGTGGTCGGTCAGCTTGCCGTGGTCCATCACTTGCAGAAGGATGTTGTAGACATCCGGATGTGCCTTCTCGATCTCGTCGAGCAGCAGCACGCAATGGGGATGCTGGTCCACCCCGTCGGTCAGCAGGCCCCCCTGGTCGAAGCCGACATAGCCGGGCGGCGCGCCGATGAGGCGCGACACCGCGTGCTTCTCCATGTATTCCGACATATCGAAGCGCAGCAGTTCCACGCCGAGCGTCTTGGCGAGCTGCTTGGCGACCTCGGTCTTGCCGACGCCGGTCGGACCCGCGAACAGGTAGTTGCCGATCGGTTTCTCGGGCTCGCGCAGCCCCGCGCGGGCAAGCTTGATGGCCGAGGCGAGCGCCTCGATCGCGGCGTTCTGGCCGAACACCACGCGCTTCAGCGACGCTTCAAGATCCTTCAAGACCTCGGCGTCGTCCTTCGAGACGTTCTTCGGCGGGATGCGGGCGATCTTGGCCACCACCGCCTCGATCTCCTTCGGGCCGATGGTCTTGCGCCGCTTCGATTCGGACAGAAGGTGCTGGGCCGCGCCTGCCTCGTCGATCACATCGATGGCCTTGTCGGGCAGCTTTCGGTCATGGATGTAACGGGCCGACAGTTCCACCGCCGACCGGATCGCCTCGGACGTGTAGCGCAGGTCGTGGTGCTTTTCGAAATAGGGCTTGAGGCCCATGAGGATCTTGACCGAATCCTCGACCGAGGGCTCGTTGACGTCGATCTTCTGGAACCGCCGCGACAGCGCGCGGTCCTTCTCGAAGTGCTGGCGGAACTCTTTGTAGGTGGTCGAGCCCATGCAGCGCAGCTTGCCGCCCTGCAGCGCGGGTTTCAGCAGGTTCGACGCATCCATCGCGCCGCCCGAGGTGGCGCCGGCCCCGATCACGGTGTGAATCTCGTCGATGAAGAGGATGGCGTCGGGGTGATCCTCGAGCTCCTTCACGACAGCCTTCAGCCGTTCCTCGAAATCGCCGCGATACCGGGTGCCCGCCAGCAGCGCGCCCATGTCGAGCGAGTAGATCGTCGAGCCCGACAGCACCTCGGGCGTCTCGCCGCGGACGATCTTCAGTGCTAGCCCCTCGGCGATGGCAGTCTTGCCCACGCCGGGGTCGCCGACCAGAAGGGGGTTGTTCTTCCGCCGGCGGCAGAGCACCTGGATGCAGCGTTCCACCTCGGCCTCGCGCCCGATCAGCGGGTCCACATCGCCCTTGCGGGCCTTGGCGTTCAGATCGACGCAGAACTTCGACAGCGCGCTTTCCTTCACTTCGCCCGCCTCGGCCTTGGGGGTTTCCTGCTGGTCGTCCGCGCCCTGCACCGGGCGGCTTTCGCCGTAAGCGGGGTTCTTGGCCACGCCGTGCGCGATGAAGTTCACCGCATCGTAGCGCGTCATGTCCTGCTCTTGCAGGAAGTAGGCCGCATTCGATTCCCGCTCGGCGAAGATCGCGACAAGGACGTTGGCCCCGGTCACCTCGCTGCGGCCGGAGGACTGCACATGGATCGCCGCGCGCTGGATCACGCGCTGGAAGGCGGCGGTTGGCACCGCCTCAGAGCCCTCGACATCGGTGACGAGGGTGGACAGGTCATCCTCGATGAAGTCGAGCAGCGTCTTGCGCAGTTCCTCGAGGTTGACCGAGCAGGCCTTCATGACCCGCGCCGCATCGGGTTCGTCGATCAGCGCGAGGAGGAGATGTTCGAGGGTGGCGAGCTCGTGCCGGCGCGCATTCGCATGAGCCAGCGCACCGTGGATCGCCTGTTCGAGCGTTGACGTGAAAGACGGCACCTTGCTGCTCCTTCTGCCTCGGGCCGGTCGGGGGAGCGCTGTGCGCGGCGGCCTCGATCAAGCCTTGCCTCATGTCGTTAAACATCGGTTTTCCCGGCGCGGCTTCAAGTGAAAACTCCGGGTTCCAGCGAATTTCGCCGGCAGTGCCGCCAAAAGTGAACAACCGCCGGGCAGTTCCTGTGCGGGCCCCATGCGGCGCGCACGCCGGGGGACGCCGGTCGTTCGGGAGGATCGTCAGAACTGGTCCTTCGCGCGGCGGATCGCGGCGAACACGGCGGCCGGATCGCCGCCCGGCACCCCGGCCGCCGCCGCGAGTTCAGGCAGGCTGACCCGGAGGTAGGGATTGGTCGCGCGTTCCTCGCCGAGGGTCGAGGGCACGGTCGGCCGACCTTCGGCACGGGCGGCGTCAACGGCCGCGGCACGCGCCCGCAGCGCCGGGTTCGCCGGATCCACCGTCAGCGCGAAGCGGATATTGGCGGCAGTGTATTCGTGGCCCGAACAGATCAAGGTGCTGTCCGGCAGCCCGTCGAAGGCGGCGAAGCCTGCGTGCATCTGGTCCGCCGTCCCCTCGAACAGCCGGCCGCAGCCGCAGGCCATCAGGCTGTCGCCGGTGAAGGCCGCGCCGTCGAAGAGATAGACGACATGCCCCGACGTATGCCCCGGCACCGCGGCCACGCGCCCCGTTGCGGTGCCGACCGCCACCCGGTCGTCCGGCGCGACCGCGCGGTCGAGCGGGGGCAGGCGGTGCGCGTCCGCTGCAGCGCCGGTCACCGCGGCCCCGGTCGCGGCGACCAGCACGGCCACGCCCTGGACATGGTCGGCGTGATGATGCGTGAGCAGGATGTCGGTCAGCCGCCAGCCGCGGCGGTCGAGCTCGGCCAGAACCGGGGCGGCGTCGGGCACGTCGATGCAGGCGGTCGCGCCGGTCTCGGGATCGTGCGCAAGAAAGGCGTAGTTGTCGGACAGACACGGCACCGTGGCGACGGTCAGCGGCATGGCGTTTTCCCTCCGCATTTCCTATGGTCACATGCGTTGTCGCCTGCCCGGAAGGGGGACGCAATGCACCTCGACGTGCACGACCTGCGCCGCTTCTACTACCGGACGCGCCTCGGACGGGCGGCGCAGAAGGCGATCCGCGACCAGATCGTGGCCCTCGCCCCGCCGCGCGCGGGCGAGGTCGTGGCGGGATATGGCTATGCGGTGCCGCTGCTGCGGCCATACCTCGAGGCGGGCGGGCGGGTCGTCGCGCTGATGCCGGCGGCGCAGGGCGTGATGGCCTGGCCCGCCGGCCTGCCCAATGTGTGCGCGCTGTGCGAAGAGGGGCACTGGCCCCTCGGCCCTGCGACTGCCGACCGGATCGTGATGCTGCACGGGCTCGAGACGGCGGAGAACCCCTCGGGGGTTCTTGACGAGGCGTTCCGGGTGCTGGCGCCCGGCGGCAGCCTGATCGCCGTGGTGCCGAACCGCACGGGCCTCTGGGCGCGGCGGGACGGCACCCCGTTCGGCTTCGGCCGGCCCTATACCGCGGGGCAGCTCGAGGCGCAGCTGCGCCGGCATGCCTTCACGCCGGAGCGCGCCGCCTCGGCCCTCTACGTCCCCCCGTCGGGCGGACGGTTCTGGATGCGCACCGCCGACTTCTGGGAGCGCACGGGTCGCATGATCCTTCCCTGGCGCGGCGGCGGGGTGCTGATCGTCGAAGCGGTGAAGCAGGTCCACGCACCGACGCGCGGCACAGCCGCCGCCGCGATCGCGCGGCGGCCGCTGCGCGTGCTGGAAGGCGCCGTGCGGCCGGTGCCCGAGCCGGGCTAAGCGCGGCGCGCGGCCCCTTGCCGCACGGCCGCCGGGCCGCCCTGCCGCGCCAGAGTGTCGCAAGTGCTTGCGGTGCCGCCAAACCCTTGGCGCCAGGGGTGCTCGGCCTCACGGCGGCGTGACATACCCCGTTGCGGCACTGCGGCACGTCTGCTAGAGCCTCGCGCGAAATCGCGGCGCCGGGCCTCCGCCTCGCGCCGGCTGCGGCTTGCGGATCGGTCACGGGCCGCGCCGCTTAAGACCAGGAGAGGATGGCCCTTGTCCGAGCCAGTGTCGATCTCTGCCGGTGTTGCCGCGCGTTATGCCGCGGCGCTGTTCGAACTGTCGGAAGGCGACCGGGGCCTCGCGGCGCTGGAAGCCGACGTCACCGCGCTTCAGGCTGCGCTGGATGCCAGCGCCGACCTGCGCGCCATGATCGCCTCGCCCGTCCTGACGCGCGCGGATCAGGCCCGCGCGATTGCAGCGGTGGCGGCGAAGATGGGCCTTGGCACGCTGACGGCGAACACGCTGGCGCTGATGGCGCAGAAGCGCCGCCTGCACGTCCTGCCGCAGCTTCTCGCCGACCTGACCGCCCGGATCGCCGAGGCGAAGGGCGAGGTGTCGGCCGAAGTCGCCTCGGCCGCGCCGCTGTCGCCCGCGCAGGCAGCCGCGCTGGCCGAAACACTGTCGGCCCGCGTCGGCAAGACGGTCCGGCTCAAGACCACGGTGGACGAGACGCTGATCGGCGGCCTCGTTGTGAAGGTGGGTTCGCGGATGATCGACACGTCGGTCAAGGCGAAGCTCGCCGCCCTCCAGAACGCCATGAAAGAGGTTCGTTGACATGGGTATCCAGGCTGCTGAAATCTCTGCCATCCTCAAGGAGCAGATCCGCAACTTCGGGCAGGCGGCCGAAGTGGCGGAAGTGGGCCGGGTGCTGTCGGTCGGCGACGGGATCGCGCGGGTCTATGGCCTCGACAACGTCCAGGCCGGCGAGATGGTGGAATTCCCCGGCGGCATCCGCGGCATGGCGCTGAACCTCGAGGTGGACAACGTCGGCATCGTCATCTTCGGCGACGACCGGGACATCAAGGAAGGCGACATCGTCAAGCGCACCAACGCCATCGTGGACGTGCCGGTGGGTGATGCGCTTCTGGGCCGCGTGGTCGATGCGCTTGGCAACCCGATCGACGGCAAGGGCCCGGTCGCCGCGACCGAGCGGCGTGTGGCCGACGTCAAGGCGCCGGGCATCATCCCGCGCAAGTCGGTGCACGAGCCCATGGCGACCGGCATCAAGTCGATCGACGCCATGACGCCGATCGGCCGCGGCCAGCGCGAGCTGATCATCGGCGACCGGCAGACCGGCAAGACGGCCGTCGCGCTCGACACGATCCTGAACCAGAAGGTCTACAACGACGCCGCAGGGTCGGACGAATCGAAGAAGCTCTACTGCGTCTACGTCGCCGTCGGCCAGAAGCGGTCCACCGTGGCGCAGCTGGTGAAGAAGCTCGAGGAAACCGGCGCGCTGGCCTACACGATCGTCGTCGCGGCAACCGCCTCGGACCCCGCGCCGATGCAGTATCTCGCGCCCTATTCGGCGACCGCCATGGGCGAGTTCTTCCGCGACAACGGCCGCCATGCCGTGATCATCTACGACGACCTGTCGAAGCAGGCCGTCGCCTATCGCCAGATGTCGCTTCTGCTGCGCCGCCCGCCGGGGCGCGAGGCCTATCCGGGCGACGTGTTCTACCTGCATTCGCGCCTTCTGGAACGGTCGGCCAAGCTCAACAGCGATTTCGGCGCAGGGTCGCTGACCGCGCTGCCGATCGTGGAAACGCAGGCGGGCGACATCTCGGCCTACATCCCGACGAATGTGATCTCTATCACCGACGGGCAGATCTTCCTCGAGTCCGAGCTTTTTTACCAGGGCATCCGCCCGGCGGTGAACACCGGCCTGTCGGTGTCGCGCGTCGGATCGGCCGCGCAGACCAGCGCGATGAAGTCGGTCGCCGGTGCCGTGAAGCTGGAACTCGCGCAATACCGCGAGATGGCAGCCTTCGCGCAGTTCGGCTCGGATCTCGACGCGGCGACCCAGAAGCTGCTGAACCGCGGTGCACGCCTGACCGAGCTGATGAAGCAGCCGCAGTATTCGCCGCTGACGAACGCGGAAATCGTGTGCGTGATCTTCGCGGGCACCAACGGCTTCCTCGACAAGATCGCGGTGAAGGACGTAGTCCGGTTCGAGGCGGGGCTACTGAAGCACCTGCGCACGCGGCATGCCGATCTTCTGGACGACATCACGAAGAACGACCGCAAGGTGGCGGGCGAGCTCAGGGACAAGATCAGCGCGGCGATCGCCAGCTTTGCCAAGGACTTCGCCTGATTGCGCGGGCTTAGGGGGATACCGCCATGCCTAGCCTCAAGGCGCTCAAGATCCGGATCGGAAGCGTCAAGAACACGCGGAAGATCACCAAGGCGATGCAGATGGTCGCCGCCGCGAAACTGCGCCGCGCGCAGGAGGCGGCGGAAGCCGCACGGCCCTACGCCGAGCGGATGACGTCCGTCATGGCCGGGCTGGCCGCATCGGTCGGCCAATCGGCCAGCGCGCCGCGCCTGCTGGCGGGAACCGGCAGCGACCGGGTGCACCTTCTGGTCGTGATGACATCCGAACGGGGCCTCTGCGGCGGCTTCAACTCGAGCATCGTGCGTCTGGCGCGGGCGACCGCGCAGCGCCTGATCGCCGAGGGCAGGACGGTGAAGATCCTGACGGTCGGCAAGAAGGGGCGCGAACAGCTGAAGCGCGATCTGGCGGACCACTTCGTCGGCCACGTGGACATGAGCGATGTCCGCAAGATCGGCTACGAGGACGCCCGGCGGATCGCGCTCGACATCCTCGCGCGGTTCGAGGCGGGCGAGTTCGACATCGCCACCCTGTTCTATAACCGGTTCCAGTCGGTGATCAGCCAGGTGCCGACCGCCCGGCAGATCATCCCGGCGACGTTCGAGGCGCAGGCGACGTCGCCGGCGCTCTACGATTACGAACCGGGCGAAGAGGCGATCCTGGCGGACCTCTTGCCGCGCGGCGTGGCCACGCAGGTGTTCGGCGCGCTGCTCGAGAACGCGGCATCCGAACAGGGCGCGCGGATGTCGGCGATGGACAACGCCACACGCAACGCCGGCGACATGATCAACCGCCTGACGATCCAGTACAACCGCTCGCGCCAGGCGGCGATCACCAAGGAACTGATCGAAATCATCTCGGGCGCCGAGGCGCTCTGACCGGACGGAGAGTTACATGGCAACTGCAACCGGCAAGATCACGCAGGTCATCGGCGCCGTCGTGGACGTGCAGTTCGAGGGGGCGCTGCCCGCGATCCTGAACGCGCTCGAGACCGAGAACAACGGCAAGCGGCTGGTGCTGGAAGTGGCCCAGCACCTTGGCGAGAACACCGTGCGCGCCATCGCGATGGACGCGACCGAGGGGCTTGTGCGCGGGGCGCCGGTGCGCGACACGGGTGGGCCGATCACCGTTCCGGTGGGCGACGCAACGCTTGGGCGGATCATGAACGTCGTGGGCGAACCCATCGACGAAAAAGGCCCCGTGGCCGCGACCGAGGCGCGGCCGATCCACCGTCCGGCGCCCGACTTTGCCGCACAGGCGACGGAAAGCCAGATCCTCGTCACCGGGATCAAGGTCATCGACCTGCTCGCCCCTTATGCCAAGGGCGGCAAGATCGGGCTCTTCGGCGGTGCGGGCGTGGGCAAGACCGTGCTCATCCAGGAGCTGATCAACAACATCGCCAAGGTGCACTCGGGCTATTCGGTGTTCGCCGGTGTGGGCGAGCGGACGCGCGAAGGCAACGACCTCTACCACGAGTTCATCGAGTCGGGCGTCATCAACATCGACGAGCTCGAAAAGTCCAAGGTGGCCCTCGTCTACGGTCAGATGAACGAGCCGCCCGGAGCGCGGGCGCGCGTGGCGCTGACCGGCCTGACGCTGGCCGAGCAGTTCCGCGACCAGTCGGGGACGGATGTGCTGTTCTTCGTGGACAACATCTTCCGCTTCACCCAGGCGGGATCCGAGGTCTCGGCGCTTCTGGGCCGCATCCCCTCGGCCGTGGGCTATCAGCCGACGCTGGCCACCGACATGGGCGCGCTGCAGGAGCGCATCACCTCGACCAAGAACGGCTCGATCACCTCGGTGCAGGCGATCTATGTGCCGGCCGACGACCTGACCGACCCCGCGCCCGCCACGTCCTTTGCCCACCTCGACGCCACCACGGTGCTGTCGCGGGCGATCTCGGAGCTTGGCATCTATCCGGCGGTGGATCCGCTCGACTCGACCTCGCGGATCCTCGACCCGCAGGTGGTGGGCGAGGAACACTACAACACCGCCCGCGCCGTGCAGGGCATTCTCCAGCGCTACAAGTCGCTGCAGGATATCATCGCGATCCTCGGCATGGACGAACTCAGCGAAGAGGACAAGCTGACTGTCGCCCGTGCGCGGAAGATCCAGCGCTTCCTGTCGCAGCCCTTCGACGTGGCGAAGGTCTTCACCGGCGCTGACGGCGTTCAGGTGCCGCTCGACAAGACCATCGCCAGCTTCAAGGCCGTGGTGAACGGCGAATACGACCACCTGCCGGAGGCGGCGTTCTACATGGTCGGCGACATCGACAGCGTGATCGCCAAGGCCGAGCGCCTCGCGGCGGCGGCGTGAGGCGGGGATGGCGATGAAGTTCGACCTCGTCAGCCCCGAACGGCGCCTTGCCTCGATCGAGGCGACCGAGGTCATGATCCCCGGCGCCGACGGCGACATGACGGCGATGGCGGGCCACACACCCGTCATCACCACGCTGCGCCCCGGCGTGCTCAAGGCGGTGGCGGGCGGGGCGACGCAGGCCTATGCGGTGACCGGCGGCTTCGCCGAGATCACGGCGTCAGCCGTGACCGTGCTTGCCGAGCGGGCGATTCCGGTGGGCGAGGCCACGGCGGCGATGCTCGACGCCCTCGTGGCTGAAGCCCGCGCGGCGGCCGAGGGTAACCCGGCCGACCGGGCGACCGCTGAGAAGTACCTCGCCGACATGATCGCGCTGCGCACCGCGGTCGCTGGCTGATCTGCGCGGCGGCCCGGTCAGGGCCGCTGCCAGCCTTCACGCTTTCGATAGATCGTTGACGGCGACACGCCGAGCGCCCGTGCGGCCCGCGGCAGCGAGCCCCCGTGCCGCGCGATTGCCGCCTCGATCACCAACTTTTCGATCTCGGCCAGGGTCCGCCCCTCGATCAGGGCTGCCAGCGTGGCGGCGGTGTCGGCGGGCGCGGCCGATCCGCGCGGTGTGGCGTCGACACGCGGGGCCGCCGCGGCGGGGCCGGTTGCGGAACCCGCAAGCTCGCGCGGAAGCATCGCCATTGTCACCGACGGCCCGTCGTTCAGGACCACGACGTTGCGGATGACGTTCAGAAGCTGACGGACATTGCCCGGCCACGGCAGGCTGCGGAAGAGATCGCACACGTCCGCATCCAGGGTTCGGAACGTGCGTCCTTCTTCGGCGGCGATGCGGCGCAGAGCCAACTCGGCGATGGCGATCACATCGTCGCCGCGGTCGCGCAGGGGCGGCATGTGGATCGGAACCACGAACAGGCGGTAATAGAGATCCTCGCGGAACTGCCCGCGGCGAACCGCCTCGAGCGGGTCGCGGTTGGTGGCGCAGACGATGCGCACATCCACTTTCCGCGGTTTCGTCGCGCCGACCGGCGTCACCGCCGAGGTCTGGAGGAACCGCAACAGCTTGGGTTGCAGTGCAAGGTCCATCTCGCAGACCTCGTCGAGGAACAGGGTCCCCCCGTCGGCCGCCATGGCCGCGCCGGGCTTGTCGCTGACAGCACCGGTGAAGGCGCCGCGGACATGACCGAACACCTCGGATTCGAGGAGGTCGGACGGGATCGCACCGCAGTTCAGCGCGATGAACGGTCCTTTCGCGCGGGGCGAAAGGTCATGGATCGTCTGGGCGGCGATTTCCTTGCCCGTGCCGCTTTCGCCGGTGATGAAGACGGTGGCCATCGAGCGTGCGACCGACGCGATCTTGTCGTAAATTGCCTGCATCGGCGGCGACGACCCGAGGAACGCGCCCGGCGCGGCCTTCGGGAGTTCCGGCGCAGCCGGGGCCGTGCCGCTGGCCCGCAACGCGTTTTCCACTGCGCCGAGGAACCGGCGTTCGTCGAAGGGCTTGACGAGGAAATCGTGCGCGCCCGCCCGCATCGCCTCGACCGCCTTGTTGATCGAGCCGTTCGAGGTGATCACAACCACCCGCGCCCCCGGCCGCTCGCCCAGCATCTCGCGCATCAGGCTGAGGCCGTCGCGGTCGGGCAGCATCAGGTCCAGAAGGACGACCTCGGGCGCGCCGGTGCGCCAGTGCGCCAGCCCCTCGGCGGCGTTGCCGGCGGTGGTCACGCGGTGGCCTGCGGTTTCGAGGACAGACCGATACACCAGTTGCAGCGACGGCGTGTCCTCGATCAGCAGAAGGGGGGCCGCTGCGGTCACGATGCAGTTCCTTCGCCGCTCATGCGGCGCGCGACGAAATGGATCAGGTCGTCCAGCAGTGCGAGGATCGGCGGCGCTTCGCTGGCCAGCGCCGCGGCGTCGCGCCGGTGCGCGGCGGCGTTCAGCGCCTCGGACCGGTGTTGCAGACGCAGCGCGCCGACCGCGCCCGCCAGCGCGATCAGCACATGGGTCTGGGCGCGGATCTCCGACCAGTCGGGATCGGCCAGCGCAAGGTGCAGCTGGCGCTCGACGTGGCGCAGATCCTCGATCAGCCGGCGCAGCAGTTCCGGCGCGGCCTCGGCTCCGGCCACCTCCATCAGGCGGTCGAACTGCTGGGCGACCATCACGGGCGCCTCGACACCCGGCCCGCCCGTATCGGCGTCGTCCGCGGCCGGGCTGCTGCGCGCAAGGACCCGCGCGATCGCCGTCCCGAACGCCTCGATCCCGCCCACGGGCTTGGCGACGATCGCATCCGCGCCGGCGGCATAGATCGCCTCGCGGTTCGCGCGCAGAACATAGGCGGTGACGGCGAGGACCGGGATGCGCGCCTGCCGCCCGCCCGAGGCGCGCAGCGCCCGGATCACGTCGATGCCCGACAGGCGCGGCATCTCGATGTCGATCAGCGCGAGATCGAATGTCTCGCGGTCGAAGGCCTGGACCGCCTCGACCCCGTCGCCGGCCACCGTCACCTCGGCGCCGAGCGTTTCCAGCATCCGCCGCAGCAGCAGCTGGTTGGTGGGGCTGTCCTCGGCCAGCAGCACGCGGTGGCGCGTCAGGTCGGGCAAGGCCGCACCGGCATCGGCGGCCGCCAGCGCGTCCGCCGGGCGGCAGCTTTCGGGCGGCAGCACCAGCGTCAGGACCGCCCCGCCCTCGGCACGGTTGGCGGCCGTCAATGTGCCGCCGGCGCGCGTTGCCAGTTCCTTGGCGATGTGCAGGCCCAGGCCCTGGCCCGGCTTTTCGGTGCTGGCCGGGCGGCCCTGGAACTGGAAGAGCTGCGCCATCGCGGCCGGCGAGAAGCCGGGCCCCTCGTCCTCGACCACGAACATCAGCCTGCCATCGCCGCCCCGGCGCACCGACAGCTGCACCCGCCCCCGGTCGGTATACTTGACGGCATTCGACAGCAGGTTCGACAGCATCCGTTCGAGACCGATCCGGTCGGCCGTGATCACCGGCGGCAAGGCCCCTTCTTCCGACAGCACGAATTCAAGGCCCTTTTCGCGCGCGCGCGCCGACCAGCGCATCTGGATGTCGCGCAAGAGGCGCGGCAACTGCACGTTCGCCGCCGGGGCCGCCTCGGCCGCGCCCAGCATCGCGCCCAGCCCCTCTTCCACCAGCCGCGCGAGCAGCTCGCCCGCTGCCCGCATCCGTTCGAGCTGCGCCCGCGTGTCGGCATCGACGCGGGCAAGGTCGATCAGCCGCAACCCGCCCAGCACGTCCGACAGCGCCGCGCGGATGTCGTGCCCAAGAAGGGCGAGCGCGGCATCCTCGGCGTCCTCGACCCACGCCCGATCGGCGGCCGGGTCGGCTGTCACATGGCGCATGGGTGCGTCGTTGGTCGCACGCTGGACATTGCGGGACTCTACAGGAGGCCGCCCGCCACGCCAAGCGGTTGCGCGGCCTTCGACGCACTCACCCGACAGGATAGCCGAGGGTCGCCAGCGCGGCCCGGATTTCGTCGAGGATCGCCGGGTCGTCGATCGTCGCGGGCACCTTGAAGTCCTGTCCGTTGGCGATCTTCACCATCGTGGCGCGCAGGATCTTGCCCGACCGCGTCTTGGGCAGGCGGTCGACCACGACCGCCTTCTTGAAGTCCGCGACGGGCCCGATCCGGTCGCGCACCTGCCGCACGCAATCGGCCACGACATCAGCGTGCGCCCGCGCCGCCCCCTTGTTGAGGCACAGGAACCCCACTGGCACCTGGCCCTTCAGCGCATCCGCCACCCCGATCACGGCGCATTCCGCGACATCGGGGTGCGATGCCAGAACCTCCTCCATCGCGCCGGTGGACAGGCGGTGCCCCGCGACGTTGATCACGTCGTCGGTTCGCGCCATGATGTAAAGATAACCGTCCTCGTCGATCAGGCCCGCATCGCCGGTTTCGTAGTAGCCGGGGAAATGGTCGAGATAGGCCTTGCGGAAGCGCGGCTCGGCGTTCCACAGCGTCGGCAGCGTGCCGGGGGGAAGCGGCAGCTTCACCGCCACCGCGCCGAGGGTGCCCCGCGGCACGGGGTGCCCGCCCTCGTCCAGCACCTGCACGTCGTAGCCCGGCATCGGCACCGAGGGGCTGCCCACCTTCACCGGCAGCAGCTCGAGGCCGACGGGGTTCGCCGCGATCGGCCAGCCGGTTTCGGTCTGCCACCAGTGATCGATCACCGGCACGCCCAGCTTCTGCTGCGCCCAGATCACGGTATCGGGGTCTGCCCGCTCGCCGGCGAGGAACAGCGCCCGCAGGGAGGACAGGTCGTAGCGCGCGACATGCTCGCCCGCGGGGTCGTCGCGCTTGATCGCGCGGAAGGCGGTCGGCGCGGTGAAGAAGGCGGCGACGCGATGGTCGCGGATCACCCGCCAGAAGGTGCCCGCATCGGGCGTGCCCACGGGCTTGCCCTCGAACACCACGGTGGTATTGCCGTGGATCAGCGGGCCATAGCAGATGTAGCTGTGCCCGACCACCCAACCCACATCGGAGGCGGCCCAGAACACCTCGCCGGGCTTCACCCCGTAGATGTTCCCCATCGACCAGTGCAGCGCCACGAGGTGCCCGCCCGTGTGCCGCACCACGCCCTTGGGCTGCCCCGTGGTCCCCGAGGTATAGAGAATGTAGGCCGGATGGTTGCCCTCGACCGGCAGGCAGGCCGCCGGATGCGCGCCCGCCTGGAACGAGTGCCATTCGAAGTCGCGGCCCGCGACCAGCGATGCCACCTGCTGGTCGCGCTGGAAGATCACGCAGAATTCGGGCTTGTGCGCCGCCATGTCGATAGCGGCATCCAGAAGGGGCTTGTAGGGCACGATCCGGTTGGGCTCGATCCCGCAGGACCCGGCAATGATCGCGCGCGGCCGCGCGTCGTCGATGCGGGTGGCCAGTTCGGGGGCCGCAAAGCCGCCGAACACCACGGAATGGATCGCGCCCAGCCGTACGCAGGCCAGCATCGCCTCGAGCGCCTCGGGCACCATCGGCATGTAGATGATGACGCGGTCGCCCTTCGCCACGCCACGCGCAGCAAGCGCGCCCGCAAGGCGGGCGACGCGGTCCTGCAGCTCGGCGAAGGTCAGGCGGCGGACGGTACCGGTCACCGGGCTGTCGTGGATGATCGCCGTCTGGTCGCCGCGGCCGGCGGCCACATGCCGGTCCACGGCGTTCCAGCAGGTGTTGGTCAGCCCGTCGGCGAACCATTCGTAGATCGGCGCGCGGTCGGCGAACAGCGCGCGCGACGGCGGGCGCGTCCAGTCGATCGCCCTTGCCGCCTCCATCCAGAAACCCTCGGGGTCGGCCTTCCAACGCGCATAGACTTCAGCGTAACCCATGCTGCCCTCCCTGTCCCTGTGGATGGCTTACGCCCCGCGCGCCCGGCCGGGCAAGGATGGTGCCGCTACCACAGGGCTGCGACGAATTGCGCACGAAGGGTTGCCCCGCCCCCGATCGCCTGCGATCCTGCCGGCGCGGTGAGTTGGACGACCGGGGGCGCCGATGTGTCTTGCCTGCCTCGACCCGGCCTGCACCGGCGTCGTCACCTGCACGAATGACGGGGCCCCGGCGCTGATGCCGCAGGGCGCAGCCGCACCGGGCGCTGTCCGGATCGTGCGCGACTACACCGCCCTGATCGCCGGGCCGGAGGTGCGATGGAACGGGTTCCTCGCACCCGGCACGCCGGTTTTCGTGACCGTCCGTTTCGTAGGGGCGGCCGACCTGCCCGATCCGGCCGAATACAACCCCTATGGCGCCGACGCCTACCGGACGATGACGGAGGCTCAGCGGGCGAATGTGCGCGGCGCGCTGGCGCATGTGGCTGCGCAGTTCGGCGTCACCTTCGTCGAGACCGACGCGCCCGCGATGATCGACTTCCTGTGCTCCGTGGGGGCCAGCGTGGCGGGCTGGGCCAACTATCCCGTCCGCACCGAGACTTTCGTGGGCAGCGGCCGGCTGGTGATGAACCGCGGCGACGATTTCGCGCCGGGCACGTCGAGCTATCAGGTGCTGCTGCACGAGCTTGGCCATGCGCTCGGCCTCAAGCACCCGTTCGAGCGGGACGTGCGGCTGGCCGCCGATCTCGACATGACGGCGCAGACGCTGATGTCCTACACTTGGGTGGGCGGCCCGCGGACGGTCTATTCGCCGCTCGACATCGCGGCGCTGGCGAATCTCTACGGCGCGCCAGCCGACCTCACGGGCTGGACATGGCGCATGGCGGGCGGGGTGTTCGCCGCCGCGGGCGCGGCCGGGGGCGACCTGATGATCGGTGTCCTCGGGCGCAACGCGCTGGAGGGCATGGGCGGGAACGACAGTATTCACGGCGCGGGGTCGTCCGACACGCTGGCGGGCGGGTCGGGGTCCGACCGGCTGTGGGGGCAGGGGGGCGACGACCTGCTGGACGGCGGAACGGGCGCCGACGCGCTGTTCGGCGGCCCGGGCAACGACACGCTGCGCGGCGGGGCGGGGAACGATTCCCTGTCCGGCGACGACGCGACCGCCTGGGGGGCCGACCTTCTGAGCGGGGGCGCGGGCGCCGACGTGCTGGATGGCGGGGGCGGCAGCGACACCCTGCGGGGCGACGGCGGCAACGACACGATCGCCGGGGGCGATGGCGAGGACCTGCTGCGCGGCGGCGCGGGCGACGACAGCCTGTCGGGCGAGGGCTGGAACGATACGCTGGACGGCGGGAAGGGCGACGACACGCTGGCGGGCGGTGCGTGGAACGATGTGCTGAGGGGCGGGGCAGGGCGGGACCTGCTGTTCGGCGGGGACGGGTTCGACACGCTCGACGGCGGCGAGGGGCACGACACGCTGGACGGCGGCGCGGGGTCCGACAGCCTGACCGGCGGGCCGGGAAACGACGTGATCGCGGGCGGGGCGGGGATCGACCGTCTCCATGGCGGCGCGGGAAACGACGTGCTGTCCGGCGGCGAGGATTTCGACCGTCTCTTCGGCGGCGCAGGGCGCGACACGTTGACCGGCGGGGCCGGGATCGACTCGTTCCATTTCGGCACGGCCGACCTCGGGTTCGTGGACACGATCACCGACTATGAGGCGGGCGTGGACCAGCTGATCCTGACCGGCCTCGGCTTCGCCCGCGACCAGATCGAGGTCCTGGCACGGGGTGCCGGCGACGCGATGCTGCGCATCGGCGGGGACGCGGGGATCCGCGTGATCCTCGCAGGCGTCCTGCCCGAGGATGTGCGGACGCTGGACGTGTTCCTCTAGCCCGCCCGCAGGATCATGCCGTAGAGGTCGCGCGGGTCGTCGGGGTCGGCGATCAGGTCGAGGGGCTGCGCGAGCCCCGCCGCTGCGGCCCGCCCGTGCAGCCAGCGCAGCGCGGCGAAATCCTCGACCGCGAAGCCCACGCCGTCGAACACCGTCACCTGCGCAGCCGATGTGCGCCCCGGCGCGGCGCCCGTCAGCACCTGCCACAGTTCCGTGACCGGATGGTCGGGGTCGAGCTGTTGGATCTCGCCCTCGATCCGGGTCTGGGGGGTGTACTCGGTAAAGATCGCGGCGCGGCGCAGGATCGCCGGGGCAAGCTCGGTCTTGCCGGGGCAGTCGCCGCCGATCGCGTTGATGTGCACGCCCGCGCCCACGAGGTTGTCATGCAGGACTGTCGCCCGCCGCTTGTCGGCGGTGCAGGTGGTGATGATCTGCGCGCCGAGGACGGCCGCCGCGGCGCTGGCGCAGGGCACCACCGTCAGGCCGGTTCCGGCGAGGTTGCGGGCGCATTTCGCGGTCGCCGCCGGGTCGGTGTCGTAAAGCCGCACGGTGTCGATGCCGCAGAGGGCGCGGAAGGCCAGCGCCTGGAACTCGGCCTGCGCCCCGTTGCCGATCAGCGCCATGACCTGCGCCCCGGCGGGCGCCAGCGCCCGCGCGGCCACCGCCGAGGTGGCCGCCGTGCGCAGGGCCGTCAGCAGCGTCATCTCGGCCAAGAGCAGCGGATACCCGGTATCGACGCGGGCGAGCACGCCGAAGGCCGTCACCGTCTGCAATCCCGCGCGGGTGTTCGCCGGATGGCCGTTGACATACTTGAAGGCGTAGAGCTCGCCGTCCGATGTCGGCATCAGCTCGATCACGCCGACGGCCGAATGCGCGGCGATCCGCGGCGTCTTGTCGAAGACCGGCCAGCGGCGGAAGTCCTGTTCGATCGCTTCGGCGATCTCGCGCAGGCAGGTCTCCACCCCGAGCAACCGCACGAGGCGCAGCATCGCGTCCACGCTGACAAAGGGCACGAAGGCGAGGGGCGAGGGGGCGGGGGCGGTCATGCGAAGCTCCGCGTCGGGCGGTCGAACACCTTGCGGCCCATCAGCGATCCGACCAGATCGACCATCAGCCGCGCCGTCATCCCGCGGTCGTCGAGGAACGGGTTGAGCTCCACGAGGTCGAGCGAGGTGACAAGGCCCGAGTCGTGCAGCAGTTCCATCACCAGATGCGCCTCGCGGAAGGTCGTCCCGCCCGGCACCGTGGTGCCGACGGCAGGGGCGATGGACGGGTCGAGAAAATCGACATCGAGCGACACATGCAGCAGGCCGCCCGCCGCCGCGACCCGGGCGAGGAAGGCCCGCAGGGGTGCGACGATCCCCTGTTCGTCCAGCGCGCGCATGTCGGTAACCTCGATCCCCACCCGCTGCAACACGGCATGTTCGGCCGGATCGACGGACCGGATCCCGTAAAGGCAGATGCGGTCGGGCGGCAGCGGGGCGGGGAAGGGCGGGAAGGGATCGAACCCCTCGAGGCCCGCAAGATAGGCGACGGGCGTGCCGTGCAGGTTGCCGCTCTGCGTCGTCAGCGGCGTGTGGATATCGGAATGCGCATCCAGCCACAGGACGAACAGCGGCCGGTCGCCCGCTGCCTCTACCACCCCGGCGACCGAGCCCAGTGACAGCGCGTGATCGCCGCCGAGCAGGATCGGAAACCCCGCCCGCATCGCGTCGCGCGTTGCCGCGCGGATCGCCGCGGTCCAGCCCAGCACCTCGGGCAGGCTGTGGACCGCAGGGTTCGGGCAGGTGCCGGGCTGAGGTGTCATCGCAAGGTCGCCGCGATCCTCGACGGCATGGCCTAGGTCGCGGATCGCAGCCGCGATGCCTGCCACGCGAAGGGCGGCAGGCCCCATCAGGCAGCCGGGGCGGCGCTGACCGGCATCGACGGGCGCGCCGATGAGGATGCGGAGGCGTTGGTCGGACATGGGCGGTCTCCTCGGCGCCAACGATGCCCCGTCCTGCCGCGCGTTGCGAGCGGCCATTGCACGAAACCGGCGGTCTGCGCCGGCGATCTGATGCGTTCCGCCGGCAGTCTTGCCGACGGTGCCCCAAGGGGCGCAGAAGGCCCGCCGGGCAGGCCGGCGGGCCCCGTCGTGCCGGTCGATGGCGGTCAGAAGATGAAATCGTCGAGGGTGATCAGTGCGCTCGACACGCCCTGAAGGATCACCCGGCCCTCGGTGCAGATGATCGTCGCGTTGCCGCCGCCGGCGGTGATGGTGAGATCCGCGAAGGTCAGCCCGCTGCCCGAGAAATCCAGCCTGTCCGCCCCGTCCTGGAAGCCGAAGATGGTGTCGCGGCCGAAGCCCGTGCCGAAGACGAAGGTGTCCGCCCCCGCCTCGCCATACAGCTTGTCGTTGCCGCCGCCGCCCTCGATCGTGTCGCCGCCCGCACCGCCGCGGATCACGTCATTCCCGCCGCCGCCGAGGATCATGTCGTTGCCGTCCTCGCCGAACAGCGTGTTCTTGCCCTCGCCGCCGTCGATCGTGTCGTTCCCGCGGCCGCCCAGGATCCGGTCGTTGCCGCCCTCGCCCGCGATCCAGTCGTTGCCGTCCTCGCCGAAAAGCCGGTCCTTGCCGAGGCCGCCCCAGATCGTGTCGCTGCCGCCGCCGCCGCTGATGCTGTCATTTCCGCCGCGTCCCCAGATCCCGTTGTCGGCAGCGTTCCCGATGATGGTGTCGTTGAACCGGCCGCCTGTCGCGTTCTCGATCACGGTTTCGGTGACGGTCTGGATGGCATCCTCGAACACCCGGATGATGTCCGAGCTGTCGCTGCTGAGCTCGACCACCGCGCCCACCCCGAGCGTCTCGACAAGCCCCTGATAATGCGACACGACCGACGATGTGACGGCAAAGATCGGCACGATCCCGCGGTCGAGGATCGCGGCCTTGACCGCATCGACGGTCGGATAATCCTCGCCGGTGCCGTCGTTGCCGGGCCCGTCGGTGACCGTGTCGTTGTTGTTCGGCGGGGCGGAGGGGAAGTCGCCCGCGACGTGCCATACGGCATCTGTGGTCAGCACCACGACCTTGATCGCGCCGGGCCGCCAGCCCACCTCGTCGCTGCGCAGGGCCACCTGCAGCAGGGCGGTCAGCTGCGCCTCGGGATAGTCGGCGCCGTCCAGCACCGTCAGCGCGTTGATCGCCGCAATGAAGGCGTCGGGATCGGCGGTCAACTGCAGGTCTGTGCGGTATTCGAAGTCGCCGGACACACCGAAGGGCCCGACCGGCTTGTCCACGAAGGACGCCACGCCGAGGTTGCTGTCGCGGGCGATGGCGGCGATCGCGGCGACGAGTTCGGGGGCCAGCGAACGGACGGTCGCCACGTCGTCGTAGAATGATCCCGAGAGGTCCTGGGTCAACACGAGGTCGAGCGCGCTTTCCACCACATCGCGGCCCGTGATCACGATCTCGCGCCCGTCCACGAAGGACGATCCGCCGGCGTTCATGTCGATCAGGGCCTTGGTGTTGGCGCCGCGGGCATCCAGCGTGTCGATGCCCGAGGTGTCTGTGATCACGATCCGGCCACCCGCCAGCGCGCCGCCGACGACATAGACGTCGTCGCCCGCCCCGCCGTTCATCGCGCCGCCGCCGGCCTCGTGCACCAGCACGTCATTGCCCGACCCGCCGTCCAGCGTATCGTCGCCGAGCCCGCCGACCAGCACGTCGTCGCCCTCGCCGCCATCCAGCACATCGTCGCCAGCCATGCCCATCAGCACGTCGTTGCCGCCGAATCCGTGGATCACGTCGTTGCCGCTCGTGCCCGCGATGATGTCGCGCTCCGGCGTGCCGTCGTCCAACTCGTCCATGCGCGGATCGGTCAAGGCCATATCGTCCTCCTCGGATAGCGGGGATAGCTTTGCGGCGAGGCGTTCCCCGGACACCAACCGCGCTACGGGGCAGCGAAGAGTGCGCACATGCGATCACAGGCTGCCCACTTGCCGCACAGGCTGCATCGTTTGTGATCACGACGCATTGATTCATGTCAAGATCGCGCCCGGGCGGTTCGCTGCGCTTGGCCCGCTTGCGCCCGCACGCGATCCGCGCTAAGCGCGCGCCACTTCACAGGCGGGGGCGGGTCGTTCCGGGGAGACATCCCGGGCGGTCCACCGGTTGCGGGGCGTCCGGCCCCGTGAATCCTTCGCCGCGGCGCAAACCGGAAAGGACCGAACGATGGCGCTTCCCGACTTCTCCATGCGTCAGCTTCTGGAAGCTGGCGTGCACTACGGGCACCAGACGCAGCGCTGGAACCCGAAGATGGCCGAATACATCTATGGCGAGCGCAACGGCATCCACATCATCGACCTGACGCAAACGGTGCCGATGCTGGACGCCGCGCTGAAGGTGATCCGCGACACCGTCGCAAGGGGCGGGCGGATCCTGTTCGTGGGCACCAAGCGGCAGGCGCAGAAGCCGGTCGCGGAAGCGGCCGAGAAATGCGCCCAGTATTACATGAACCATCGCTGGCTGGGCGGCACCCTGACGAACTGGAAGACGGTAAGCCAGTCGATCCAGCGGCTGAAGCAGATCGACGCGCTGATGGCCGAGGGGGCCGAGGGCCTGACGAAGAAGGAACGGCTGAACCTCGAGCGCGAGCAGGCCAAGCTTCAGGCCAGCCTCGGCGGCATCCGCGACATGGGCGGCGTGCCCGACCTTCTGTTCGTGATCGACGTCGGCAAGGAGGATCTGGCGGTGCTCGAGGCGAACAAGCTCGGCATTCCCGTCGTTGCCGTGGTGGACACGAACTGTTCGCCGAAGGGCGTCAGCTATGTGATCCCCGGCAACGACGACGCGGCCCGCGCCATCGCGCTTTACTGCGACCTGGTCGCCCGTGCCGCGCTGGACGGGATGACCGCGCAGATGGGCGCTGCGGGCATCGACATCGGCGCGCTGGAAGCGCCCGAGGACGAGGCGCTCGACGCCTGATACCTGGCCGTTGTGCCACCGTTACCGGGCGGGGATAAGCCCCGCCCGCATCCCGTTGCAGAGATCAGGAGGTCCACGATGGCGATCACCGCCCAGATGGTGAAGGAACTGCGCGACGCGACCGGCGCAGGCATGATGGACGCCAAGCGCGCGCTGAGCGAGACGGACGGCAACATGGACGCGGCCGTGGACTGGCTTCGCACCAAGGGACTGGCCAAGGCCGCCAAGAAGGCCGGTCGCGTGGCGGCCGAGGGGCTCGTGGGCGTGGCGGTCGAAGGCGGCCGCGGCGTGGCGGTCGAGGTGAACTCGGAAACCGATTTCGTGGCGAAGAACGCCGATTTCCAGGCTCTGGTCGCGGACATCACGCGCGCGGCCCTCGGCGCGGCCGACATCGACGCGCTGCGGGCGGCGAACCTCGGCGCCCGCACGGTGGACGCCGCCCTGACCGAGGCGATCGCCACCATCGGCGAGAACATGACGCTGCGCCGCATGGCCACCGTTTCGGGCGACCATGTCGCGCAGTATGTCCACAATGCGGTGGCCGAGGGCCTCGGCCGGATCGGCGTGCTGGTCGCCGTGAACGGCGCCGACAACGGCATCGCCCGCCAGATCGCGATGCACGTCGCCGCGACCAGCCCGCTGGCGCTGTCCGAGGCCGACCTCGACCCCGCGGTGGTCGAGCGCGAACGGCAGGTGCAGACGCAGAAGGCGCTGGAAGAGAATGCCGCCGCCGCCAAGCCCAAGCCTGAGGCGGTCGTCCACAACAACATCATCCCCGGCCGGATGAAGAAGTTCTTCGAGGAAGTCACGCTTCTGAACCAGAAGTTCGTGATGAACCCCGACATCACGGTGGGCCAGGCCGCGAAGGACGCGGGCGTGACCATTGCCGGCTTCGTCCGCATGGCGGTCGGCGAGGGGATCGAGAAGGAGAAGGAGGATTTCGCCGCCGAGGTCGCCAAGACCCTGGCCGGTTGACATCCCGCAAGGAAAGACGGTGCGCCGAAGCGACGGCCCGCAGCGACGGATGGCATCGCGACGGGAAAGATCGCGGCAGGAAAGACGGTGCGGCCGGGGAAAGCCGCACCGTCAACCCGCAGCGCCGCCATTGGGATAAGGCGGCGGCGCCCCAAGGACCGGGGCGGAACCGCGATAATGCGCGGCCCCGACCCGGCGAACCGGTTGCCCGGCTTGCGGAGGCGGCCTGAAATTCGGCCCCCGACCCGCTGTTCCAACGGAAAAACTCCGCCACTCACGGAACACCCGCACGCTGCCGCATGACGTTGCGGCATCCTAGTGCGGGATTCCTTACCTGTCGGTCAGGTTCGCCGCCTGCTGCGTCGTGAAGATGTGGTTCAGCATCGCAGCCTTGGCAACTGCATGGGCTGTGGTCTCCACATCCAGCGCCTCGCGCGCAAGCCGAAGATGCTTTTCCACCATCGCCGGCGACACGCCCATGATTGTGGCGATGTCCTGCGTCGTCTTGCCCTCGGCAACCCATTCCAGCGCCTCGCGCTGGCGCGCGCTCAGCGGTCGGCGCGCGATGCGGAAGGGCATGTGCGTGATGCGCAGGTGCATCATGTTGCAGATGGCGAGAATCTCGTCCCCCTGGCGGTCCCAGATCGCGTCCACGTCGGCCTGCGTCAGCCCCCTGCGCGCGGTCAGCCCCATCGCGCCCTTGGCGCGGGGCGAATGCTCGACGAAGCTGATGGTGTAGCCGGCGCAGAAGCCGGCACGGCGGGCGGTGTCCATCGCGCTGATCTCGTCCGCAGACAGCCGTCCCGCCGCGCGCTCGGCCTCGGCCCACCGCCAGGAACAGGCGCCGGTGTTTTGCACGGCCCAGCGGTACATCGGGGTGCGCGTGAAGAACACGAGGTCGAAGCCGGGCTGGCTGCGGTCATGGTTCGACAGGAACATCGCATCCTGCGCGTCGCCAATCGACTGGTCGCGCCGGTGCCGGGTGAAGCCATAGGCCACCCGGTCGAACCCGTAACCTTCCATCAGCGACAGGTGCAGCGCCCAAAGCTCTTCGGGCGTCTGCGCATTGGCGATCCGCGCAAGCTGGCCGAGCGTGCCGGTCACGGTTCCAAATGCTCTGATGGCGGCGGCGCGGCCGGTGTTGTCCTCATCCCGCGTCAAGCTATACAAGCGCGGTCCCCGGGCTGTCGAGACGGGGAACGCGGGGGTGGCGATGCAGGATGTCGTGGTGATCGGCGGCGGCGTCATGGGCGCGTCGGTCGCGTTCTGGCTGACGCGGCTCTCCCCCGGCCTGCGGGTGACGGTGCTCGAAGCCGATCCGACCCATGCGCGCAGCTGCACCGCGCTGTCGGTCGCCTCGATCCGGCAGCAGTTCACGACGGCCGTGAACGTCCGTCTGTCGCGCTTCGGGGTGGCATTCATCCGCGATTTCGGCGGGGCCACCGGGCTCGGGCCTGCGGCGGGCGACCTCGGCCTGCGCGAGAACGGGTATCTGTTTCTCGCCGGATCGGCCGAGGCTGCCGCGGTGATGGCCGAGGTCGCGGCGATGCAGCGCGCGCTTGGCGCGGGGACGGAAATCCTGACGGCGGCGGCGGTTGCGGCGCGTTACCCGTGGCTGGAGACGGCCGATGTCGCCTCGGCGTCGTTCGGGCCGCGCGACGAGGGCTGGTTCGACAACATGGGGCTGCTGTCGGGCTTGCGTCGGGCCGCGCAGGCGCAGGGGGCTGAGTTCCGGACCGCGCGCGCGACCGGGTTCGCTATGCAGGGCGGCGAGGTCGCGGGGGTGCGGCTGGCTGACGGCGCGGTGCTGTCCTGCGGGGCTGCGGTGGTGGCGGCTGGCACGGCGGCGGCGCGGGTCGCGGGCTGGGCCGGGCTGGCGCTGCCGGTCGAGCCGCGCAAGCGCACGGTCTTCGTGATCGACGCGCCGAACGCCCGCCACCCGGATGCGCCGCTGCTGATCGACCATCGCGGCTATTACCTGCGCCCCGAAGGTCGGCACTGGATCTGCGCGACCGTCCCGGCAGACGACGGACCCTGCGATCCCGACGACTGGAGCCCGGACCTGCACCTCTTCGAGGATGCGATCTGGCCCGCCCTTTACGCCCGTGCGCCCGGCTTCGACGCGGTGAAGGTGATCCGGCACTGGGTCGGCCACTACGACTACAACGCGCTCGACCAGAACGCCTTTCTCGGCCCGCATCCGGCGGTGCGGAACCTGCACTTCCTGTGCGGCTTCTCGGGCCACGGGTTGCAGCATGCGCCCGGCGCCGGCCGGGGCGTGGCCGAACACCTTCTGACCGGCGGCTGGCGCAGCCTCGACCTGTCGGAACTGTCGCTCGCCCGTCTGGTCGAGGGGCGCGCCTTTCGCGAGCGGGCGGTCGTCTGACCGCACCGTTCCAGGCGCGGTGGGATCGTGCCCGAATGCGGGCCGGTCCCGCCGCGCACGAGGCGATGACGCCCCGCCCGCTATTCCGCCGCCCGCAGCGTGTCGCGGCGGCAGGCGGCAAGGGTGCGGGCGGTCAGCTCCGGTGCAAGGCGCTTCATCGCGTCGTACTGGGTAAGGTGGACCTCGCCCGTCAGGTCCGCCAGGAAGTGCGACCGCTGCAGCCGGTCCATCACCGGCCCCTTCACCTCGCTCAGGTGCAGGCTGACGCCCGAGGCCTTCAGCCCCGCGTTCAGCCCCTCGAGCGTTTCGAGCGCGGATGCATCGACCTCGTTCACCGCCGAGAACATCAGCACCACATGCCGCAGCTCGGGCCGGGCGGCGACCTGGGCCAGCACCGTATCCTCGAGGAACCGCGCGTTCGGAAAGTAAAGGCTCTCGTCTACCCGGATCGAGACGACGTCGGGCGCGGTCACCACGGCGTGCCGCTCGACGTTGCGGAAATGCTCGGTCCCCGGCACCTGGCCCACGATCGCGACATGCGGACGCGAGGTGCGGTAGAGGTGCAGCAGCAGCGACAGCGCCACCCCGGCGATGATCCCCGGTTCCACCCCGAAGCCCAGCGTGACAAGGATCGTCGCCGCCATCGCGGCCCCGTCCTTGCGCGAATAGGCCCAGGTCCGCCGCAGCGCCCCGAAATCGACCAGCGACAGCACCGCCACGATGATCGTCGCCGCCAGCGTGGCCTTCGGCAGGAAGTAGAGCGCGGGCGTCAGCGTCAGCGTGGCCAGCGCCATGCCGACCGCGGTGAACGCCCCCGCTGCAGGCGTCTGCGCGCCGGCGTCGAAATTCACGACCGACCGCGCGAACCCGCCCGTCACCGGGAAGCCGCCCGACAGGCCCGAGCCGATATTGGCCGCGCCGAGGGCGATCAGCTCCTGGTCGGGGTCGATCCGCTGGCGGCGCTTGGCGGCCAGCGTCTGCGCGACCGAGATCGATTCCACATAGCCCACGATCGAGATCAGAAGCGCCGGCACCGCGATCTGCGCCCAGAGGCCGAGGTCGAGCGGGGGCAGCGCGGGCACGGGGAGGCCCGCGGGGATGTCGCCGACGATGGCCACACCCGCCGCCGGCAGCGCGAAGGCCCAGGCCGCCAGCGCCGTTGCCGCCACCGCCATGACCGGCCCCGTCCGCGCGATCGTGCCCGCCGCCATGTCCGACAGGCCGCGGGCCGTCAGCCAGGCCTTCATCCGCGCGCGCGCCCACCAGAGGAACGCGAGGGTCGGCATCCCGATCGCGACCGTCGCGAGGTTGACGGACCCGAGGTCGGCCGCCATCCGCCCGAGGATCTCGACCAGACTGTGCCCGCCGCCTGCGATCCCGAGGATGTGCGGCAACTGGCCCGCGGCGATGATCAGACCCGCCGCCGTGATGAACCCCGCGATCACGGGATGGCTGAGGAAGTTCGCGACGAAGCCCAGCCGCAACAGCCCCATCGCCGTCAGCATCAGTCCCGACAGGACCGCCAGAGCGATTGCCGCGCCGAGGTATTCGGGCGTGCCTTGTGCCGCGAGCTGCCCCACCGCAGCCGCGGTCATCAGCGAGGCAACCGCGACCGGGCCGACCGCCAGCGTCCGCGAGGTGCCGAACAGGGCATACAGCACCAGCGGCGCGATCGAGGCGTAAAGCCCGACCTCGGCCGGCAGGCCTGCCAGCAACGCATAGGCAAGGGATTGAGGAATCAGCATGATCGTGACGATGATCGCCGCGATCAGGTCGTCCCGCAGGGTCGCGCGATCGTAGCGCGCGCCCCAGTCGAGGATGGGGAGGTAGCGCCGAAGCCCAACCGGCAGGGCTGGGCGGAGCTTCGAGGGCAGGGGCATGGCGGTGGCTTTCGCAAGCGGATTGCCGCCCGTATATACAGGCCGACATACATATTGCAAGTATTGAATATGTATTTCCTGCTCGCGGCGGCGTGGTGCCGACGGTCAGCGCGGCGCGGCGCGTCCGGCGGCGCGGATCACGCCGCCTTCCATTTGATCGAGCAGCCCATCGAGGGGATTTGATCGCGCGGCCCCGTGCCGGTCCGCGCGATCTGCACCATCGCCTCGTAGAGCTCGCGCCGCGCATCCGGCGGGGCCGGATTGCGGCCGGACGCGTCGAGGCGGCCGCGATACTGCAACTCGCCCGCCGCGTTCAGACCGAAGAAGTCGGGCGTGCAGGCCGCACCCCACGCGCGCGCCACGTCCTGCGATTCGTCGTAGAGGTAGGGGAAGGGAAAGCCCCACTTCGCAGCCTCGGCCTTCATCGCCTCGAACCCGTCCTCGGGATACTGCGTCGCGTCGTTCGACGAAATTGCCGCCACGCCGATGCCAAGCGGGGCAAGGTCGCGCGCGTCCCGCACGATCCGGTCCATCACCGCCTGCACATAGGGGCAATGGTTGCAGATGAACATCACCAGCGTGCCGTTCGGCCCCGCGACGTCGGCGAGGCTCCAGACACGGCCGTCGGTTGCCGGCAGGGCGAAGTCGGGTGCCTTCCAGCCGAAATCGCAGACGGGGGGCGTGGCGGCCATGGTGCGGTCCTTTCGCGACAGTGATGCACCTATTATCCCGCTTCGGGGACGAAACGCCAGCGGGCGCCATCGGCGCCGGGCACGACCCGGCCGATGCCGCCGCCAGGCAGGTGGAACCCGACCAGCATCAGATCCTCGGCCGCGATGGTGTCGAACAGGGCTGTCCGGGTGGTCGCGGCGCGTGCGGGGTCGTGGTCCATCGGCAAGGGCCAGTCGGGCCGGTCGAAGACGACATGGTGGTTCGCGATCGAGTCGCCCGCAACCAGCGCCGCACCGACGCGGAACGCCATGTGCCCCGGCGTGTGGCCCGGCGTGGCCACCGCAACGACGCCCGGCACGGGTTCGTCGCCGTCGCCGAAGGTCTCGACCGTCAGGGCGGCAAGCCGGCGCGCCGCACCCGCGGCATGAGCCTGGCGCGCGGGACCGATGGTTTCGAGCGTTGCGGGATCAGTCCAGAAGGCGTGCTCCGCCTCGCCCATGAGGTGCACGGCGTTCGGGAACACCGGTTCGCCGAAGTCGTCGAGCACGCCCCAGAGGTGATCGGGATGGCCGTGGGTGAACACGACATGCGTGATCGCTTCCGGCGAGAGCCCGAGAGCGTCCAGCGTCTCCGACAGACGGCCGGTCGAAGGGATGTAAGCCGGCCCCGCGCCAGCGTCGAACAGCACCGTGTTCGTTCCGTCGCGAAGCAGCGTGAGATTGCAGGGGGGCGTCAGGTCCGCCTGCAGGCCGCCCAGGCCGTGGCGCGCGGCGATCGCCGCGAACTCGGCCTCGGTCATGCCGTCGAAAACGAAGCTGACCGGCTGCACCACATGGCCGTCCGACAGCGTGTCGAGACGGATGTCGCCCGTCACCAGCGTGGTGGCGAGAAGCCGCCGGGGCAGGGCGCCCGCGGCAATTCCCCCCGCGAGCATCAATCGGCGTGTGATCCGCATCGTCGCGCCCTCAGAAATATTCGCAAGCTCGAATATCTCCTGCGCTCCAGACAATGACAAGGGCGACCGCATTCCTGCGGCCGCCATTTGAAATACTCGATCGAACAGAGGCTTGACGGCTAAAGCTGACCGATCAGATCAGCTTGCCCATCGCCACCGCGGTATCGGCCATCCGGTTCGAGAAACCCCATTCGTTGTCATACCACGACAGGATTCGCACTGTCCGTCCATCCATGACCCTCGTCTGGTCCATGTGGAACACCGACGACCGCGGATCGTGGTTGAAATCGGTCGAGACGTTCGGGTGATCGGTGTAGCCGAGAATGCCCTTGAGCGGGCCGTCGGCGGCCGCGCGGATCGCGTCGTTGATCTCGGCGACCGATGTGTCGCGCGCCGCCTCGAACACCAGATCGACCACCGAGACATTCGCCGTCGGCACCCGGATCGCCACGCCGTCGAGCTTGCCCTTCAGAGCGGGCAGCACAAGACCCACCGCCTTCGCCGCGCCCGTCGAGGTCGGGATCATCGACAGCGCCGCGGCGCGCGCGCGGTAGAGATCCTTGTGCATCGTGTCGAGCGTCGGCTGGTCGCCCGTGTAGCTGTGGACTGTCGTCATGAAGCCGCGCACGATTCCAATGGTTTCGTGCAAAACCTTCGCAACCGGCGACAGGCAGTTCGTGGTGCAGGACGCGTTCGACACCACAAGGTCGGTGGCGTGCAGCGTATCGTGATTGACGCCGTAGACGATCGTCTTGTCGGCACCGTCCGCCGGCGCCGAGACCAGCACGCGCTGCGAGCCGTTTTCCAGATGCTGCGCGGCCTTGTCGCGCGACGTGAAGACCCCGGTGCATTCCAGCGCGACGTCGACGCCGGTCCAGGGCAGTTCCCGCGGATCGCGGATCGCCGTCACCTTCATCGGACCGCGTCCGGCGTCGATCCAGTCGGCGCCGGTGGTCACGGTTCCGGGAAAGCGGCCGTGGACGCTGTCGAACCGCAGAAGGTGCGCGTTGGTCTCGACCGGGCCGAGGTCGTTGAGCGCCACGACCTCGATATCCGTGCGACCGGATTCGATGATGGCGCGCAGCACGTTGCGGCCGATCCGGCCGAACCCGTTGATGGCGACTTTGACGGTCATGGCGATCCTTGCGTTAAGACTGTGTTCCGCGCGGGGGGCTATATCCTGTCGGTGTGTTCCGCGAAAGTGCAGCCGGGGGTCCGCGAGCGTTAACGGATAATTTACATAATTCTGCTTCCACGATTATCCATCGCAGCAGAACCCAAGGTCCACGCGGCGCGATTGCGTGCGGCTCGGCGGTCACACGCCGGTCGGCCTCGCCTCCTCGGTCGCCGTGCCTGCGCCTGTCGGACCCGCGGCCGCGCGCCGCAGCGGCCGCCCGGATCGCGCCCGGCCAGCGTTCGCCGCGCGGCGGCGCCACGGCGCGCGACATGCGTGAACGGATTCGGGCCTGACCGCCGGCGCGGCTGCGTCAGTTCAGCGGCAGCGTGACCGCGAAGCGGCTGCCTTCGCCCTTGCGGCTTTCGATCTTCAGCCGACCGCGGTGCCGGTTGACGATGTGCTTGACGATGGCCAGGCCGAGGCCCGTGCCGCCCTTGGCGCGCGACCGGTCGGTATCGACCCGGTAGAATCGCTCGGTCAGGCGCGGCAGGTGGATGGCGTCGATCCCCTCGCCGCGGTCGATCACCGCGACCGTCACGCCGGGCCCGCGCAGCGCGGGGACGTGCGGCTCGCGCGTGATCTCGACGGTCACGCGCTTGCCTGATGCGCCGTATTTCACGGCGTTCTCGATCAGGTTGTGCAGCACCTGCGTCAGCTGGTCGGGGTCGGCCGGCACCTCGATCGCCTGGTCGGCGCCGATGACCTCGATCGTCACCCCTGCCTCGGTCGCCACGCCGCGCAGCGTGGCCGCCACCGAGAGGGCGAGCCCCCCGATCTCGACCCGCTCGGACGGGCGCACCCGTTCCTCGGCCTCGACCCGGCTGAGCGACAGGAGGTCGCCGACGAGGCGGTTCATCCGCGTCGCCTCGCGCTCCATGATCGTCAGGAAACGTGCCCGCGCCGCGGGATCGTCGCGCGCCGCACCCTTCAGCGTCTCGATGAAGCCCAAAAGCGCCGTCAGCGGCGTGCGCAACTCGTGGCTGACATTCGCCACGAAGTCGCGCCGGATGGCCGAGGACAGTTCGATGTCGGTGATGTCCTCGAAGGCGAGGCTGGCCCCCTCGCCCGACAACGGCGCGACGACGACACGGTAGACCGTATCGCGCGAGGGGCCGGTCACGACATGCCGCGCCTGACCGCCCTCGCCGCCCGCCAGCACCCGGTCCACCAGCGCCACCACCTCGGGCTGGCGCAGCGCGGTCATGTAATGCCGCCCCTCGATCGCCTCGCCCAGCAGCGCCAGCGCGGGCGGATTCGCGCGCTGGATGCGCGCATCTGTCCCGATCACGACGACCGGCATCGGAATGCCGGCCAGCAACGCCGCAAGCATGTGGGCCCCCTCCCGCACCGGGCGCGACTGTGCGGTGCGCGCGGTCGCGCCGCAAGAGGAGCAAAAGCGAATTCGACGGTTGCCTTGCGCGCATGGGTTGTATAGCCTTCACGCACAGATCAACTCTGCGTGTCAGCATGCGGTGCGATTTCCAGCCCGCGGACCGTGCAGCGCAACCGGCGGGCGCGCACTAATGGCCGCGTTTCCGCCCGCCGGCACGGTGCTGGCCATAGACCTGCGCGACGCCCCCCGCCTCGTGAGCCGGGAAGCGCCCGGATGGTCTGTGGTCGTCACGCGGTTCTGTATGCTGCGCGGGCCGATTCTGCTGCGCGTCGCCCCCGATCTGGTGATGTTCCCCCTCTTCGGTCGGGGCTTTGACGCGCTGCAGGTGGTGGAACGCCTGGGCGAACTCGGCTACCGCGGCCGGCTGTGCTGCGTGACCGACCCCCTGCCCGCACCCGAGGTGGTCCTCGGCGAGCTGCGGGCGGCCAACGGCGGGCGCGGGCTGCGGCTCGTCGAGCGGCTCAGCTGACTGCCGCTGCGGCGGCGATGCCGCGGGTGAAGTCGGCCGTCAGTAGGCCGATGTCCTCGATCCCGACCGAGACGCGGAAGAACCCCTCGGTGATGCCGAGGGCGGCGCGGCCCTCGGGCGTCAGGGCGCGGTGCGACGACGTGGGGGGATGCGACAGCGTGGTGCCGACGTCGCCGAGCGTGGGGGCGAAGGCGACCTGCGGCATCGCCGCCGTCAGCGCGTTGGCGGCGGCCCGCCCGCCTGTCAGCACGAACGACAGCATGGTGCCGCCCCTTCCGCCCAGGAGGGCGACAGCGCGGGTGTGGTCGGGGTGGTCGGGCCGACCGGGATAGATGACGCGCGCAACACCCGGCTGTGCCGCGATGTGGTCGGCCAGTGCGGCCGCGTTTGTCTCGGCCCGGTCGTGGCGCAGGGCGAAGGTCGCAAGGCCCCGTTCGGCCAGCCAGCAGTCGAACGGGCTGGGCGTCAGGCCCATGGTGACCGCCAGCGTCCGCAGGCGCGTCCGCAGCCCTTCGTCGCGGGTCGCAAGGTAGCCGAGCGTCACGTCGGAATGGCCCGCCAGAAGCTTCGTCACCGAATGCACGACAACCGTGGCCCCGTGATCCAGCGCGCGGATGGCGCGGGGGGTGGAGAAGGTTGCATCGACGATCAGCGCGATGCCCCGGGCGCGCGCCAGCGCCGCGATGCCGGTCAGGTCGGCCACGCGCAGCGTGGGGTTCGACACCGTCTCGATCAGGATCGCGCGGGTTTCGGGGCGCAGCGCGTGCGCCATCGCCGCCGCGTCGGTCGGATCGGCAAGCGACGTGGCGATGCCCAGGGACGGCAGCGTTTCCGCCATCAGGCGCAGCGACCGGCCGTAAAGCTGATCGCCGCCGACAACATGGTCGCCCGCGCGCAGGCAGCCGAGCAGCGCCGCCGTGACCGCGGCCATCCCCGATCCGGTGACGATGCCGCCGCAGACCCCCTCGAGCGCATCGAGCCGCGCGGCCAGCGCGTCGGCATTCGGCGCCCCTTCGCGGCCGTAGGTATAGCCGGTGCCGGGTTCGCTGTAGAGCCGGTCGAGATCGTCGGGCGTCTCGGCCGCCCAGACGACCGACGGCACGATCGGCGTCGCCACGGAACGCGACCGGCCGGCGTGGAAGGGCATCCGGCGCACCAGCGCCTCGGGCGTGTCGGTCATGCGGGCGTCCTCCTGCCGGGTCGGTGCACCGGGTCGCACGCGGGCGCGGCGGGCGCAAGACCCCTGCCCCGGCGACGGTTCTGCCGACAGTCCCGCGCGGGTCGGGCCGACCGGTGCGGATCGCCTTGCCCGCCCGCGGGCGCGGCATTACCGCGCCCGACCAGCGTCGCCGCGGCTTCCGCCCGGTGCGGCGGCGCGCCCGGCCCGACCGCCTCAGGCCGGGCGCAGGCCGGCGCGGAACCGGGCGGCGTTGCGGACGTATCCGGCCGCCGACCCCAGCAGGCGCTGGAGTTCCTGCGCCGTCAGGGGCCGCACCGCGCGGGCGGGGCTGCCCATCAGCAGCATCCCCGCGTCGAATACCTTGCCCTCGGTCACCAGGGCGCCCGCGCCGACGAGACAGCCCGCCCCGATCCGCGCGCCGTTCAGGACGACCGCCCCCATGCCGATCAGCGCCCCGTCGCCCACGGTGCAGCCGTGCAGGATCGCGCGGTGGCCCACGGTCACGTCCGCCCCGAGGGTCAGCGGGAACCCCATGTCGGTGTGCAGTACGCAGCCCTCCTGCACGTTCGACCGGGGGCCTATGCGGATCGGCTCGTTGTCGCCGCGCAGCACCGCCCCGAACCAGACCGAGCTTTCTGGGCCGAGGTCCACCGCCCCCATCACCTGCGCGTCGGGGGCGATCCACGCAGTCGGGTCCACCTGCGGGGCGCGGTTGTCGAGCATCCAGATCACGGGGCCTCTCCTCCGGGGTGGCGGGCGGCGAACTCGGCGTCGAGACCGCGGACGAAATCCGACAGGCCGGGGCGGCGGCTGCGCCGCAGGCGTTCGGCCGTGACGATTGCGATCAGGTCGGCCGTGCAGGCGTCGAGGTCGGCATTGACGAGGACGTAGTCGTATTCGGCCCAGTGGCTGATCTCGGCCCGCGCCTTGGCCATGCGGCCGGCGATCACCTCGGCGGAGTCCTGCGCGCGGGCTGTCAGGCGCGCCTCCAGCGCGGCGATCGACGGCGGCAGGACGAACACCGACACCGCATCCGCGCCGAGGGTCGAGTTCTTGATCTGCTGCCCGCCCTGCCAGTCGATGTCGAACAGGGTGTCGCGCCCCTCGGCCAGCGCCGCCTCCACAGGCGCGCGGGGGCTGCCGTAGCGGTTGCCGAACACCGTGGCGTGTTCCAGCATGGCACCTTCGGCGACCATCGCGGCGAAACGTTCGGCACCGACGAAATGGTATTCGCGCCCGTCCTGTTCGCCGGGGCGCGGCGGGCGGGTGGTGGCCGAGACCGAGAACCGGATCGCAGGATCCCAGTCGATCAGCCGGCGCGCCAGCGTGGACTTTCCCGCCCCCGAGGGCGACGACAGGATCAGGAGAAGCCCCCGGCGCTGCATCGACCCCTGCCTATTCAAGGTTCTGCACCTGCTCGCGCATCTGTTCGATGACCGCCTTGAGGTCAAGCCCGGTTCGGGTCAGCTCGATGTCCTGCGCCTTGGAACAGAGGGTGTTGGCCTCGCGCAGGAACTCCTGCGTCAGGAAGTCCAGCCGCCGGCCGACCGGCCCGCCCTCGGCCAGAAGGGCGCGCGCCGCGGCGGTATGCGCGTCCAGCCGGTCGAGCTCTTCGGTCACGTCGGCGCGGGTGACCAGAAGCGCAAGTTCCTGCGCCAGCCGCTGCGGATCGGGCGGGCCGGCGAGCAGGCGCGCCAGCGCCTCGGCCTGCTGGGCGCGCCAGCGCGGCTCGCGGGCGGCGGCGGCGGCGCGGGCCGCGGCGGTCAGGGCGGCGATGCGGTCGAGGTGGCCGGCGATCAGCGTGCCGATCGCGGCCCCTTCCGCCTGCCGCATCGCCGCGAAGGCATCGAGCAGCGGGTCGAGGTCCGCGGTCAGTGCAGTCAGCAGCGCAGCCGGATCGGCCTCGGCAGCGCCCGACTCGGCCACGCCGCGCAGGACAAGAACCTCGGCCGCGGTCGGCGGCGCAACGGCGACGCCGGCCGCCGCCGCCGCGTCCGCCACGACGCGCAGCGCAGCGAGGGCGGCGGCCAGCCCGGCAGGATTGACCGTAACCGCCTCGCCCGCGCCCTCGCGCACAAGCTTCAGCGTCAGCGTGACCGTCCCGCGCACGATGCGCGCCGCCAGCGCGGCGCGCACGGCCTGTTCGAGACCGGGCACCCCTTCGGGTAGGCGCAGGCGCGGCTCGAACCCTCGGCCGTTGACCGACCGCAGGTCCCACGCCCAGGCCAGCGCCCCCGGCCCCTGCCCCCGCAGCGCGGCGAAGGCGGTCATCGAGGCGAGCGGCGCGGGCATGGGCGGTCCTTCCGGTGCTGGGCGCGGCCAGAAAGCACAAGGTTCCGCCGAGGGAAAGTCCGGCCGCGCAGCGGCATTTACCGTCCGCGCAGATTCCGCCCCGCGGTGCCGCGCGACGGTGTATCTTAATCGGACGGTAATATTTCCTGCGCTTCGATTAACCCTGTTGCCGGCAGGCTGGACGGGGGCGAGGCGCAGCGGCCAGGCGAAGCGGAGGCGAGGATGCCGGCGGACGGACGGGGCGATTCCGGCTACGGGGGCAGGGCTGCGGCGGCTCCGCCCGCCGAATTCGCGCAGCTCGAGGCGCTGTGGCAGGCGCTGCGCCCGCCCGGCGGCGGCCTGCCGCCGCGTGCGGCGGTGCAGCCGCAGGGCATGGCCCGACTTCTGGACAGGATGATGCTGCTCGAACGCCTGGCCCCGGGGGTTGCGCGGATCCGGCTGGCGGGGTCAAGGCTGACCGACCTGATGGGCATGGACCTGCGGGGGATGCCGTTCACTGCGCTGATCCTGCCCCCCGACCGCGCGGCGGCGGCGGCGGCGGTGGACCGCGTCTTTGCCGGCCCCGCGATCGTCACGGCGGATTTCGAGGGCGAACGCGGCTTCGGCCGGCCGGCGCTCGCGGCGCGGCTCTTGCTGCTGCCGCTGACGGGGCCGCAGGGCGCGGCCGACCGGGCGCTTGGCGTCATGGTGCTGGAGGGCGCGCCTGGCCGCGCGCCGCGGCGCTTTGCGCTGGCCCGCGCGGTGGAACGGCCGGTGCCGGGGCTTTCCGCCGCGATGGCGCGCCTGCCCGCCGCGCCCGGCATGGCCGAAGACCCTGCCCCCTGGCGCCCCGCTGCTGCGCCCGCCGCCGCCCCGTCTGCCGCCGCGGCATCGCCCGCCGCGCCTCTGCCCGGTCGGCCGACGCGGACGCCCTGGCTGCGCGTGGTGACGCCCGGCGACTGAGGCCGGCTCAGCCCGCCGCGCTCAGGGCGGACCGGTGCCGTTGCGCCGACAGTTCCTCGGCGACGAGGAACGCGAGCTCCAGCGCCTGGCTGGCGTTCAACCGAGGGTCGCAGGCAGTATGGTAGCGGTGCGACAGATCCTCATCGGTCACCGCATGCAGGCCCCCGGTGCATTCGGTGACGTCCTGACCCGTCATCTCGAAATGCACCCCGCCCGGCACCGTGCCCTCGGCCGCATGAACCGCGAAGAACTCGCGCACCTCGCGCAGGACGCTGTCGAACGGCCGGGTCTTGTAGCCGGTCGCGGACTTGATCGTGTTGCCGTGCATCGGGTCGCAGGACCACAGGACATCCGCCCCATGCTCGCGCACGGCGCGGATCAGCCGCGGCAGGTGGTCGCCCACGCTGCCCGCGCCAAAGCGCGTGATCAGCGTCAGCCGCCCCGGCTCGTTCCCGGGGTTCAGCAGGTCGATCAGCCGCTTCAGGTCGTCGGCGGTCAGCGAGGGGCCGCATTTCAGGCCGATGGGGTTCTGCACGCCGCGGCAGAATTCCACATGCGCGCCGTCCGGCTGCCGGGTGCGGTCGCCGATCCACAGCATGTGCCCCGATCCGGCCACCCACTGGCCGGTGGTGGAATCGATCCGGCACAGCGCCTCTTCGTATTCCAGAAGCAACGCCTCGTGGCTGGTGTAGAACTCGACCGACTGCAGGGTGTGGGCGGTGTCGGGGCTGACCCCCGCGGCGGTCATGAAATCCAGCGCCTGCGCAATCTGGACCGACACGGCGCGATAGCGTTCGGCCTTGTCCTGCTCGGCGAAGCCGAGCGTCCATGCGTGCACGCGGTGGATGTCGGCGTAGCCGCCGGTCGAGAAGGCGCGCAACAGGTTCAGCGTCGCCGCGGCCTGCGTGTAGGCCATCAGCATCCGCTCGGGGTCGGGCCGGCGCGCTTCGGGCGTCGGGTCGAACCCGTGGATGATGTCGCCGCGGTAGCTGGGCAGGGTGACGCCGCCCACGACCTCGGTCGGGGCCGAGCGGGGCTTGGCGAACTGCCCGGCGATGCGCCCGACCTTCACGACCGGGACCTTCGCGCCCCAGGTCAGGACCACCGCCATCTGCAGCATCACGCGGAACGTGTCGCGGATCGTGTCGGCCGAGAACTCGGCGAAGCTTTCCGCGCAGTCGCCCCCCTGCAGCAGGAACTGCTCGCCCCGCGCGGCAGCGGCAAGGTGCGATTTCAGCCGCCGCGCCTCGCCGGCGAAGACGAGGGGCGGATACTTCGCCAGCCGCGCCTCGACGGCAGCCAGCGCCGCCGCATCGGGCCAGTCGGGCATCTGCACCCGCGGCCTCGCGCGCCAGCCGTTCCTCGTCCAGCCGGGCGCGGCGGTCTTGATCGTGCTGGTCATGGGCGGCCCCCGTGCGTCATCGCATCCGTCGTGGTCGCCGCCCCTATAGACCCCGGCGGCAGGCCATGCAAACGCGGTCTTGCGGCGCCGGTCGGCGGGGTGCAGGAATGGCGCGGAACGACATGGAGTCGTCGCAAATGCCACAACTGCCGCCCGCGCGCACCGAGATCCGGCCTGCCGGTCCGGGGCCGCGGCGCTTCGTGTTCCTGCTGCTCGACCGCTTCACGATGCTGCCGTTCGCGAGCGCAGTGGAACCCCTGCGGCTGGCCAACCGGGTGGTCGGCCGCACTGTCTATGCCTGGAAGCTCGCCGGCGAAAGCGGGACCGAGGCGGTCTGTTCCAACGGCACCGCCTTCCGGCTCGACATGGGCCTCGACGAGATCGACCGCGACGACGTGCTGATCGTGTGCGGTGGCATCGACGTGCGCGAGGCGGTGACGCGGCCGATCCTCAACTGGCTGCGGCGCGAGGCGCGGCGCGGCGTCACCGTCGGCGGACTCTGCACCGGGGCCTGGGCGCTGGCACGGGCGGGGCTTCTGGACGGCAGGCGCGCGACGATCCACTGGGAGAACCAGGACGGTTTCGCCGAAGAGTTCGAGCAGGTGACGCTGACGAAATCGGTCTTCGTGATCGACGGCAACCGCTGGACGACCGCCGGCGGCACCTCCTCGATCGACCTCATGCTGAAGGTGATCGCGGCCGACCACGGCGATGCGGTGGCGGCGGAGGTTGCCGACCAGCTGATCCACAGCGCGATCCGCACCGACCGCGACAGCCAGCGCCTGTCGATCCCCACCCGGATCGGCGTTCGGCACCCCAAGCTGGCGCTGGTCATCCAGATGATGGAAGCCAACCTCGAAGAGCCGATCAGCCCGGCCGACCTTGCCGCCGATGTGGGCATGAGCACGCGGCAGCTCGAGCGGCTGTTCCGCCGCTACCTGAACCGCAGCCCCAAGCGCTACTACATGGAGCTGCGTCTGCAGAAGGCGCGCAACCTGCTGATGCAGACCGACATGAGCGTGATCAACGTCGCGTTGGCCTGCGGGTTCGCAAGCCCCTCGCATTTCTCGAAATGCTACCGGGCGCAGTACAACACCACGCCCTACCGCGAACGCGGCACGCAAGGGGCCGCACCGGCGATGCGGCTGTCGGTCTGATCGCGCGCGCCTGCCCACGCAGCGCGCGGCACACCGCAAGCGCGATGCGCATCCCGACCGGCGGCGGCCGCCGCGCGGCAAGCAGGCGCAGCGAAGGGATCGGCGGTCTGTGCGCACTGCAGTCGAATGGCGAGGCAGTGCGCACAACCTGCGGAACCAGACCACCCCGCGCCAACCCGTTGCGGCCGGATTTGCGTTCGCGTCCGTGCACATCCCCGCGCGAGGGGTGCTTTTCATCGTGCCGTGCGCAGTCTAGGCTGCGTCCGGACGTTCATCCAAACAGGGAGCAAGAACATGAAAAAGCTTCTCCTCGCGAGCGCCGCGATGGCGCTGGCGGGCGCGGCCTCGGCCCAGGAGGTGAAGATCGGCGTCCTTCTGGGCTTCACCGGGCCGCTCGAGGCGCTGGCGCCGAACATGGCGGCAGGCGCGGAACTGGCCATCGCCGAAGTGACGGCGGCCGGCGGCATCCTCGGCGGCACCAAGGTGACCGCGGTGCGCGGCGATTCCACCTGCGTCGATGCTGCCGCCGCGACGACGGCGGCCGAGCGCCTCGTGACCTCGGACCGTGTCGCGGCGATCATGGGCGCCGACTGCTCGGGCGTGACGCGCGCCGTGCTGCAGAACGTGGCGCGGCCGAACGGGATCCTCATGATCTCGCCCTCGGCGACCTCGCCGGCGCTGACGACCGAGGAATCGGACGGCCTGTTCTTCCGCACCTCGCCCTCCGACGCCCGCCAGGGCGTGGTGATGGCCGAGATCATCAAGTCGCGCGGTCTCGACACGGTCGCGGTCACCTATGTCAACAACGATTACGGCAAGGGCCTTGCCGACAGCTTCCAGGCCGCGTTCGAGGCGGTCGGCGGCAAGGTGACGCTGAACGCCGCCCACGAGGACCAGAAGGCCGACTATTCGGCCGAGGTGGGCGCGCTGGCGGCGGCCGGCGGGCAGGCGCTGGTGGTGGCGGGCTATGTCGGCTCGGGCACCAACATCGTGCGCAATGCGCTGGACACCGGCGCCTTCGACCTCTTCGTGTTCCCCGACGGGATGGTCAGCCAGGAGCTGGAGGATCGCCTCGGCCCGGACATCAACGGCTCGTTCGGGCAGAACCCGGCCTCGGCCGGCGAAGGCGCGGCGAAGTACCACGAGATGGCAAAGGCCGCGGGCTATGACGGCACCTCGCCCTTCTCGGCCGAGGCCTACGACGCCGCGGCGCTGATCATGTTCGCCATGCAGGCGGCGAACTCGACCGACGCCAAGGTGTTCAAGGACAAGGTTCTCGACGTGGCGAACGCCCCCGGCGAGAAGATCCTGCCGGGCGAGCTTGCCCGCGGCCTCGAGATCCTGAAGGCCGGCGGCGAGATCGACTATCAGGGTGCCACCGACGTGGAGCTTGTGAACGGTCGCGAGGCGGCCGGATCCTATCGCGAGATCGAATTCCGCGACGGCAAGCTGGTCGTGGTTGGCTACCGCTGAGGCAGGCGCCGCGCGACCTTCGGGCGCGGTCCGGGCCTCGGCCCGGGCCGCCGCCACAGAACAAGGGCCCCCGGCCGGCGACGGCGACGGCGGGGCCAGCGCAGGGAGAAGCACGATGCAGGGCGATCGATGATCGTCGTCGAGGATCTGCACAAGCATTTCGGCGGCTTCCGGGCGGTGGACGGCGCGTCGATCCGCATCGAGACCGGCAGCATCACCGGCCTGATCGGACCGAACGGCGCGGGCAAGACGACGCTCTTCAACTGCATCGCGGGACGCTACAAGCCGACCTCGGGCCGCGTCCTGATGGACGGCGAGGACATCACGGGGCTGACGCCGCACGAGCTGTTCCACAAGGGCCTGCTGCGGACGTTCCAGATCGCGCACGAATTCGGCAGCATGACCTGCCGCGAGAACCTGATGGTGGTGCCCGCGGGCCAGGCGGGCGAGACGCTGTGGAACGCCTGGTTCCGCCGCGGCCGCATCGCGGCGGAGGAGCGCGCGCTGGCCCGCAAGGCCGACGAGGTGCTGGAGTTCCTGACCATCAGCCATCTCGCCGACGAGAAGGCCTCGAACATCTCAGGCGGCCAGAAGAAGCTTCTGGAACTCGGGCGGACGATGATGGTGGACGCCAAGATCGTGTTCCTCGACGAGGTAGGCGCAGGCGTGAACCGCACGCTTCTGAACACCATCGCCGACGCGATCGTGCGGCTGAACCGCGAGCGTGGCTACACCTTCTGCGTCATCGAGCACGACATGGATTTCATCGGCCGGCTGTGCGATCCGGTGATCGTGATGGCCGAGGGCAAGGTGCTGGCCGAAGGCCCTGCCGCGCACATCATGGAGAACGAGGCGGTGATCGAGGCCTACCTCGGCACGGGCCTGAAGAACAAGGTGAAGCCGGAGATGGCCCATGGCTGAGGCGGCGGGCCTTCCCGCGGCCCCCGGGGCGCTGCCCCGGACCCCGGAGTATTTCCGACAAGATGAAGTTGCCGCAGGGCGGCCCGGTTCGGTCGGCACGGGTGGGCGGCATGGCTGAGCCCTACCTGATCGGCGAGGCGATGCGCGGCGGCTACGGCCCCGTGGACATCCTGCAGGACTGCACGATCGCGGTCGAGAAGGGCCAGATCGCGGTGATCGTCGGTCCGAACGGCGCGGGCAAGTCCACCGCCATGAAGGCGGTGTTCGGGATGCTGAAGCTGCGGGGCGGCCGCGTGCGGCTGGCGGGCGAGGACATCACCGCCCTGTCGCCGCAGGACCGGGTCGCCAAGGGCATGGCCTTCGTCCCGCAGACCAGCAACATCTTCCCCTCGTTGAGCGTCGAGGAGAACCTCGAGATGGGGGCGTTCCTGCGCCGCGACGACATCCGCGGCACGATGGAGCAGGTCTATGCCCTGTTCCCCGTCCTGCGGCAGAAACGGCGGCAGGCGGCGGGCGAATTGTCGGGCGGGCAACGCCAGCAGGTGGCCGTGGGGCGGGCGCTGATGACGCAGCCCTCGGTCCTGATGCTGGACGAACCGACCGCCGGGGTCAGCCCGATCGTGATGGACGAGCTTTTCGACCGGATCATCGAGGTGGCGCGGACCGGGATCTCGATCCTGATGGTCGAGCAGAACGCGCGCCAGGCGCTGGCGATCGCGGATCGCGGCTATGTGCTGGTGCAGGGGGCCAACCGCTATACCGATACCGGCGCCGCCCTGCTGGCCGACCCCGAGGTGCGCCGCACCTTCCTTGGGGGCTGAGATGCGCGCGGGCCTTGCCTCGGCGCTGACGCTGGCGGCCGCGGCGCTGCCGGTTGCAGGGCGCGACCTCGACTGCCGGGCCGAGACGGTGTGCCGCAGCGCCGCCTGTGCCCCGGCCGCGGGCGCCGACGCCGGTTTCGTGCTGGCCGGAGCCGACGGTCCTGCGCCGGCCGTGCTGCGCGAAGGCGCGCGGATCGCGGTGCGCGCGCAGGTGGCCGCCGGGGCGGCGCTGGTGCGCTTCGAAGGGATGAACGACGCAGGGCGGCTCGAGCAGGTGATGCTCTACCCTGCGACGGGCGCCTTCGCCTGGACGCGGGATGCGGCGCGGCGGAACGCGCCCGTGTGGTCCGGCATCTGCCGCCCCGCCGCCGCCGGGGAGGCCGGACCATGACGCGCCCGCCCTACCCGCCGCATCCCGCCCTCTGTCCCGCGAACCCGGAGAACTGACCGCATGGACCTCGGCAATGCGCTGGTGGTGTTCCTGAACTTCGTGTTCGTGCCGGGGCTTGCCTACGGGGCGCAGCTGGCGCTGGGGGCGCTGGGCGTCACGCTGGTCTTCGGTGTGCTGCGCTTCTCGAACTTCGCGCACGGCGACACGATGGCCTTCGGCACGATGGTGACGATCTTCGCCACCTGGTGGCTGCAGGGGATGGGCGTCAGCTTCGGCCCCTTGCCCACGGCGCTGATCGCCCTGCCCTTCGGCATCGCGGTGACCGCAGCCGTCGTGCTGGCGACCGACCGCGGCGTCTACCGGTTCTACCGCAGGGTGCGGGCGGCGCCGGTGATCTTCCTGATCGTGTCGGCCGGCGTGATGTTCGTCATGAACGCGCTGGTGCGCTTCTTCATCGGCGTCGAGGACATCGCCTTCGCCGACGGGGGTCGGTTCGTCGTGTCGGCGCGCGAGTGGCGCGAGCTGACGGGGATGCAGGAGGGGCTGGCGATCCGCACCACCCAGGCCTTGACGCTGGGGGTGGCGATCGTTGCGGTGGCCCTTCTGTTCTGGTTCCTGAACCGCACGCGCACCGGAAAGTCGATGCGGGCCTATGCCGACAACGAGGATCTGGCGCTTCTGTCCGGCATCAACCCCGAGCGGGTGGTGGCGGTGACCTGGATCATCACCGCGGCGCTGGCGACCACGGCCGGGGTTCTCTACGGCCTCGACAAGAGCTTCAAGGCCTTCACCTACTTCCAGCTTCTCCTGCCGATCTTCGCGGCGGCGGTGGTCGGCGGCCTCGGCAACCCCCTGGGCGCGATCGCGGGCGGGTTCGTGATCGCCTTTTCCGAGGTGGCGGTGACCTACGCCTGGCGCCGCGTGGCCGCCTATGCGCTGCCCGAGGGCTGGGCGCCCGAGGGACTGATGCAGCTTCTGTCCACGGACTACAAGTTCGCGGTCAGCTTCGCCATCCTGATCGTCGTTCTGCTGTTCAAGCCGACCGGCCTCTTCAAGGGGAAATCCACATGACGGCCAACCCGCGCGCCCTTCTGCTGTTCGCGGCCGTGGCCGCGCTGTTCGTCGCCACGGGGTTCATGACCTCGTGGAACGTCACGCTGACCATCGTGAACATGGGACTGATCTCGGCGATCATGGCGCTCGGGGTCAACATGCAGTGGGGGTATGCGGGCCTCTTCAACATCGGCGTCATGGGGTTCGTGGCGCTCGGGGGGCTGGCCTGCGTGCTGGTCGCGCTGCCGCCCGTGCGCGAGGCCTGGGCCGCGGGCGGCCTGCGGGTCGTGCTCGGCCTTGCCCTCGGCGCGGCGACCGTGATCGCGGCGATCCTCGCCTGGGCGCGGCTGCCGGCAGGGCGGATGCGGGCGCTGGCGGTTGCGGCGATCCTGATCGTCGGGTTCTTCGTCTTCCGCGCGGTGTTCGATCCGGGCGTCGCGGCGGTCGAGGCGGTGAACCCCGCGGGCACCGGCTATCTCGGCGGCCTCGGCCTGCCGATCCTTCTGGCCTGGCCCGCGGGTGGGCTGGTGGCGGCGGGGGCGGCCTACCTGATCGGCAAGACGGCGCTCGGCCTGCGGTCCGACTATCTCGCCATCGCCACCCTCGGGATCTCGGAGATCGTGATCGCGATCCTCAAGAACGAGGACTGGCTGGCGCGGGGGGTCAAGAACGTGACCAACATCCCCCGCCCGGTCCCCTACGAGATCAACCTTCTGCAGGACACGGGCTTCGTCGGATGGGCGATGCGCAACGGGTGGGAACCGGCCACGGCGGCCTCGGTCGTGGTCAAGCTGTGCTATGCCGGGCTGTTCCTTGCCGTGCTGGCGATCCTGATCCTGCTGATGGAAAGGGCGCTGAACTCGCCCTGGGGCCGGATGATGCGGGCGATCCGCGACAACGAGGTGGCGGCCGAGGCCATGGGCAAGGACGTGACCGCCCGGCACCTGCAGATCTTCGTCCTCGGGTCGGCCGTGATCGGCATCGCCGGGGCGATGATGACGACGCTCGACGGCCAGCTCACGCCCGGCACCTATCAGCCGCTGCGCTTCACCTTCCTCGTCTGGGTCATGGTGATCGTCGGTGGGTCGGGCAACAACTGGGGCGCGGTGCTGGGCGGCTTCCTGATCTGGTGGTTGTGGGTGATGGTCGAGCCGATCGGCCTCTGGGCGATGAACCTGATCGCGAGCGGGCTCGACGACGGGTTTCTCCGCACCCGCCTGATCGACGCGGCGGCGCACATGCGGCTGCTGGTCATGGGCCTGGTCCTGTTGTTCGTGCTGCGCTTCAGCCCGCGCGGCCTGATCCCTGAACGATGACCGCGCCTGCGATCCTGTGCATCGGCGCTGCGCTGTGGGACGTGATCGGGCGGACGGACGGGCCCGTGCCGCCGGGGGGCGATGTGCCCGGCCGGATCGACATGGCGGCGGGGGGCGTGGCGCTGAACGTCGCGGCAGCGCTGGCGCGGGCGGGGTTGCGGCCGGTGCTGCTGTCGGCCGTGGGGTGCGATCCCGCGGGCGAGGCGCTGGTGGCTGCCTGCGAGGCGGCGGGCATCGGCACTGCGCACCTGCTGCGCGACCCCGCGCTGCCGACCGACCGCTATGTGGCGATCGAGGCCGAGGGCGCGCTGGTCGCCGCGGTGGCCGACGCGCGCTCGCTCGAGGCTGCGGGGGCGCGCATCCTCGCGCCGCTGGCCGACGGGCGGCTCGGGTCGGCGGCGGCACCGTTCTCGGGAACGGCAGTGGTGGACGGCAACCTGACCACCGCGCTGCTGACCGGGATCGCGCGATCGCCGCTGCTGGCGGCGGCCGACCTGCGCGTGGTCGCGGCGGCGCCGGGCAAGGCGGTGCGGCTGCGGCCCCTGCTCGGCCACGCACGCGCAGCACTCTATGTCAACCGGACCGAGGCGGGGCTGATCTGCGATGCAGCATTCGCCGATGCCCCCGCGGCTGCGGCAGCGTTGGTGGCGGCCGGGGCGGCGCGCGCGATCGTGACCGACGGCGCCGGCGCGGCGGCGGATGCGGTGCGGGGCGGGCCAGTCGTCACGGGCCGCCCGGCGCGGCTGACGGTCCGGCGCGTGACCGGTGCGGGGGATGCGTTCCTTGCCGCGCACCTTGCGGCGGAAACGGCCGGCGCGGACCGGCCCGCGGCGCTCGCCGCCGCGCTGGAAGGTGCCGCGCGCCACATCGCCGCCCTGACGGAGCCTGCCGCATGACCGCCGATGCCCCCCTTTCCCTGTCGCCCGAGGTCGCCGCGGCGCTGGCCGCCGGGCGGCCGGTCGTGGCGCTCGAATCCACCATCGTCACCCACGGAATGCCCTGGCCCGCCAACGTCGAGACGGCCCGCGCCGTCGAGGCAGAGGTGCGCGCCGGCGGCGCGGTGCCGGCCACCATTGCCGTGATGGGCGGCGCGATCCGGGTCGGGCTGCCCGAGGGCGAGCTCGACGCGCTCGGCCGCGCGCAGGGGGTTCGCAAGCTCAGCCGGGCCGACCTTGCCTTCTGCCTCGCCAGCGGCGAGACCGGGGCGACGACGGTCGCCGCGACGATGATCTGCGCGCATCTTGCCGGCATCGCGGTCTTTGCCACCGGCGGCATCGGGGGCGTCCACCGCGGGGCCGAGGCGACCTGGGACGTGTCGGCGGACCTTCAGGAACTCGCCCGCACCCCCGTGACCGTTGTCGCGGCGGGGGCGAAGGCGATCCTCGACATCCCCAAGACTCTCGAGGTGCTGGAAACGCTCGGCGTGCCGGTGATCGCCTACGGACAGGACGGATTTCCGGCCTTCTGGTCGCGCGAATCGGGCCTGCGCGCGCCCCTGCGCGCCGACACGCCCGAAGCGGTTGCGGCCGCGCACCGGATGCGCCGGCGGCTCGGCCTTGCGGGCGGGCAACTGGTGGCGAACCCGATCCCGCCCGAGGCCGAGATCCCGCGGGCCGAGATCGTGCCGGCGATCGAGGCCGCCCTGGCCGAGGCTTCGGCGGCGCGCGTGGCGGCCAAGGACGTGACGCCGTTCCTGCTCGACCGGCTGAACGCGATCACGGCCGGTCGGTCGCTGGCCGCCAACATCGCGCTGGTCAGGGCAAACGCCCGGCTGGCGGCCGCCGTCGCGGGTGCGCTTGCGCGCTGACAGGGCATTGTGCGGACGCAGCGGAACCCCTAAATCAAAAGGGTCGTTCGCGCACGGGAAGCCGCCATGACCGAACCCGAAGCCCATGCGCCGCGCCGTCGCGGCCTGTTCGGCGGTCTGCGGTCCAGCTTCCTGACCGGCCTTGTCGTGGTGCTGCCGATCAGTCTGACAATCTATCTGATCTGGACCGTGATCGGCTGGATCGACGCCTGGGTGCTGCCGCTCGTGCCGGCGGCCTATCAGCCCGATGTGCTGATCCGCCGCCTGTTCGGGCCGGCCTACGACTACAATATCCGTGGCGTCGGCCTGATCGTGTTCGTCGTGTTCACCGTCATCGTCGGCTGGATCGCCAGGGGGCTGATCGGGCGATCGCTGATCCGGTGGACCGAGGGCCTCGTGGACCGCCTGCCCATCGTGCGGACGATTTACAACGCGCTGAAGCAGATCGCCGAGACGGTATTCACCAGTTCTGGCACGAACTTCGACACCGCCTGCATCGTCGAATGGCCGCGCAGGGGGACGTGGACGCTTGGCTTCGTGTCCAGCCGCGTGCGTGGCGAACTGGCCGCGCGCCTGCCGGGCGAGCATGTCGCGATCTTCATGCCGACCACGCCGAACCCAACCACAGGTTTCCTGATGTTCGTTCCGGCGTCCGATGTCGTGATTCTCGACATGACGATCGAGGAGGCGGCGAAGCTGATGATCTCGGCCGGCCTCGTCTATCCTGCCCCGCGCGATCCCACGCGGCCGGTCGCCGTCGGGCAGGGCTGACCGCTCGGTAGCCTTTTCGGCCGGGCTCGTCACCGGGCTGACCTTGATCGTGGCGATCGGCGCGCAGAGTGCCCTCGTCCTGCGGCAGGGCCCGAAGGGGCGGCATCTCCTGCCGCTGGTCTTCTTCCGCGGCGCGTCGGACGCGGTCCTGATCGCTGCCCCCTGGCTGCCGCGGGCGATGGCACTGGCGGGGGCGGGTTGTCTTGCGGCTTACAGCGCACTGCGGCTCCGGGCCGCGTGGCGGGGCGGCGGCGGCCTCGACGTAGCGGGGCAGGCCCCGGGCCTTTGGCGCACGCTCGGGACGGCCGCGGGGTTCACCCCGCTGAACCCGCATGTCTGGCTGGACACGGTGGCGCTGATCGGCGCCATCTCGACCTGCTACCCCGCCCCCGCGGCCTGGGCCTTCGGCGCTGGCGCGACAACCGCGTCCTTCGTCTGGTTTGCAGGCCTCGGCTTCGGCGCGGCGGCGCTGCGCCCTCTCATGGCGCGACCCGGTGCTTGGCGCGTGCCCGACACCGGCATCGGCGTAACCATGCGGGCGCTTGCCGCGATGCTGCCGGCGGGCTGAGGTCAGTCGATCACGGCGTCGAGGTCCAGTGTCGGGCGCACCCCGAGATCGCCCCGATGGTCACGCAGGAACCGGTCGGCCGCCGCCCGGCCCGCCGTCCGCAGGCGGTGCAGCAGGAACGGCGTCGGCGCGATCTTGGTGGTCGAGGACAAGTCGTTCATCAGGTCGTCGTCGGCGATCAGGTGCAGGCGCACGTCCTTCATCGCCCCGCGCGCCACCTTGCCCTCGGCGATCAGTTCCTTGACGAAACGGATCGCGCGCAGGTCGCGCAGAAGCGAGGAATTGAAGCTGATCTCATTGATCCGGCTCTGGATTTCGATCGGCGTGGTCGGCAGGTCGGGGCGGTAGAACGGGTTGATGCTGACGATGACGATGTCGTCGGGCAATCCCGCGTCGAACAGCGGGAACAGCGCGGGGTTGCCGGCATAGCCGCCGTCCCAGAACGCCTCGCGCCGCCCGGTTCGGGGATCCTCGAGTTCGACCGCCTGGAATACCGTGGGCAGGCAGGCCGAGGCCAGGATGGCGCCCGTCGAGATCTCGTCCCCCTCGAAGACCCGGATCTTGCCGGTGCGCACATTGGTGGCGCTGACGAACAGCGCAGGCGGTTCCTTCGCGCAGACCCGGTCGTAGCGGAACCGGCGCACCACGGGCTCCAGCGGGTTGCGCCAGGCAGGGCCCCAGGCGTAAGGGCTGAAGAGCTGCGCCGCGATCCCCTGTGGCGACACGGGCATCAGCGCCTCGGCCACTTCGCCGGCGACCCGGGCAACGGGCATCAGCGCGGTCAGCCAGGGCTGCAGCCGCCAGTCGCCAACCGCCCCCATCTGCCGCCAAAGCCCGTCGAGCTGCGCCCGCGCGCCTGCCGCCCCGTCCTCGACCCATCCCGCCTTGAACGCCGCCCCGTTCAGCGCACCGGCGGAGGTGCCGGATATGCCGGCGACCACGATCCCCGGTTCGTCGAGGAGCCGGTCGAGCACGCCCCAGGTGAAGGCGCCGTGCGCGCCCCCGCCCTGCAGCGCGAGGCTAATCGGCACCGTCACGGCCGCGCCGCCTGTCCGGCCGTCCGCGCCCCGCAGGTCCGGGTCATAGCGCCGTCCATCCGCCGTCCACGCTGATCGTGGTGCCGGTCACTTGGTCGGCCGCCGCCGAGCAGAGCCAGACCGCCGTGCCCCCGATCTGTTCCACCGTGGCAAACTGGCGCGAGGGCTGGCGCACCAGCATCACCTCGCGGATGACCGTGTCGCGGTCCATCCCGTGCACCTTCATCTGGTCGGGGATCTGCGCCTCGACCAGCGGCGTCAGGACATAACCGGGGCAGATCGCGTTGACCGTGATCCCCTGCCCCGCGACCTCCAGCGCCGCCGCCTTGGTCAGCCCCACCACACCGTGCTTCGCCGCCACATAGGCCGACTTGAAGGGGCTGGCCGTCAGGCCGTGGGCCGAGGCCACATTGATGACCCGGCCCCAGCCCCGAGCCTTCATGCCCGGCAGCGCCGCGGCCGTCGTGTGGAAGGCCGAGGTCAGATTGATGGCGAGGATCGCGTCCCACTTCTCGACCGGGAATTCGTCGATCGGGGCCACGTGCTGGATGCCTGCGTTGTTCACGAGGATGTCGCAGCCGCCCGCCTGATCGACCAGCGCGCGGCAGTCGTCCCCCTTGCTCATGTCGGCGCGGATGTAGCGGACGGGCACGCCGTGCTCGGCCGCCAGACGGTCGGCCAACGCGTGATCCTCGGGGCGGTCGGTGAACGAGTTCAGCACGACCGACGCCCCCGCTCGCGCCAGTTCCACCGCGATCCCGAGCCCGATGCCCGAGTTCGACCCCGTGACGATCGCCCGCCTGCCCTGCAGCGTCATGGCCACCCCTCCGCCTTGCCGTTTCGCACGCGCGAAACCTCGCACGCCGCAGACGCGAAGGAAAGCCGTGGGTTGGCGCGGCGGGCGCGGGCAAAAAAAAACGCGGGCACAAGGCCCGCGTTCAGTGTGAGGCAGGTTTCATACAGGCAAGAAACCTATCGAGCAGTGAGGAACTTATACCGCTGCCTGCGCGGAGTTCCAAGCCAAAAGTTTGATCCGCGCCGTCGTCGCCGCTAGGAATCGTCGCAACCGGCGACAGGCAGGCAGGGGCGCAGCCGATGCGGAACATCACCCGGCGGGATGCCGTTGCAGCGGGACTGGCCGCCGCGGGTGGTCTGCTGTTGCGCGGCGGGTCCGGCGCGGCTGAGGCGGAGGCGCTAGGCGATGTGGTCCCGGCGCACGGGATCGCCATGTATGGCGCGCCGGCGCTGCCCGCGGGTTTCGCGCATCCGCCGAACGCCAATCCGGCGGCGCCGAAGGGCGGGCGGATCGTGTTCGGCGAGACGGGCGGATTCGACAGTCTCAACCCCTTCATCCTCAAGGGTCGCGCGCCGCCCTGGGTGGCGCAGTTCACGGTCGGCACGCTTCTGACCCGCGCCTGGGACGAGCCGTTCACGCTTTATGGCCTTCTGGCCGAATCGGTGGCGACCGATTCCGCGCGATCCTTCGTGGAATTCGCGCTGCACCCCGGGGCTCGGTTCGCCGACGGCAGCCCGGTGACGGTCGCCGATGTGATCGCCTCCCACGATCTTCTGGGCACGCAGGGCAGCCCGCGCTACTTCGCCGCCCATGCCGCGGTTGCCGCGGTGCGGCAGACGGGCGAGCGGCGGGTGCGGTTCGACTTCCGCGCGCCCGACCCCGAGCTGCCGCTGCTGCTGGGCCTGCGCCCGGTCCTCAAGGCGGCCGACTGGCAGGGGCGCGACTTCGCGGACACCACCCTCGTCCCCTTCACGGGGTCGGGTCCCTACCGCATCGGCGCCTTCGAGCCGGGGCGGTTCCTCACGCTGGTGCGCGACCCGGCCTGGTGGGCGGCCGACCTGCCCGCACTGCGTGGGATGCACAACTTCGACGAGATCCGGGTGGACTACTTCGCCGACGGACAGGCGCTGTTCGAGGCGTTCAAGGCGGGCCTGCTGTCGGTCTTCCGCGAGCCGAACGTCACGCGCTGGCAGACCGGCTATGACTTCCCGGCGGTGCGCGACGGCCGGGTCCGGCGCGCCGAGGTGCGGATGGGGGCCCCGTCGGGCATGTTCGGCTTCGCCTTCAACACCCGCCGCCCGCCGCTCGGCGACTGGCGGGTGCGCGCGGCGCTGATCGAGACCTTCAACTTCCCCTTCGTCAATGCAACCGTGAACGGCGGGGCCGAACCGCGGATCCCGTCCTACTTCGGCAATTCGGCCCTTGCCATGCCGCCCGGCCCGGCGGATGCGCAGACGCGGGCGCTGCTCGCCCCCTATGCCGGCAGCCTGCCGCCCGACGCCTTCGACGACCTCGCGCTGCCCCCCGGCGATCCTTCCGAGGCCAACCGGGCAGGTCTGCGTGCGGCGGTGCGGCGGCTCGAGGGCGCGGGCTGGTCGAACGCCGGGGGCACGATGCGCGACGACGCGGGAAAGCCGATGGCGTTCGAGCTGCTCCTGCCGCTCGGCGCGGCAGACCTGCGGGCGGCGGCGACGATCTGGGCGGCGGCGCTGGACCGGATCGGCATCGCCCTGCGCATCCAGGCGGTGGACGACGCCCAGATGACGGCGCGCACGAACGTCTACGACTTCGACATCGTGCCGATGCGGCGCGCCATGTCGCTGTCGCCCGGCACCGAACAGAAGCTCTACTGGTCGCGCCGCGGCGTGACCGAACCCGGCACGCGCAACTGGCCGGGCGTGGACAGCCCAGCGGTCGAGGCGATGATCGAGCGCCTGATCGCCGCGCGCACGCCCGAAGATCACCGCGCCGCCGCCCGCGCGCTCGACCGGGCGCTGATGGCCGGGCGCTATGTGGTGCCCCTGTGGTTCGCCGACCGGGCGCGGATCGCCCATGACGCGCGCCTTGCCTGGCCGGCGGACCGGCTGGCGCTTTACGGCGCGTGGTCGGGCTTCCTGCCCGAGGTCTGGTGGTGGCAGGGCTGACCGCCGCCGCCGCGGCGACCGGACCTGTCCGCGCGTTCGGCGCCGGGCACCGCGGCGCGGGGCGGCGGGATGCGGCATCCTGCCGGCCGCCGGGCTGCCGACCCTCCGGGTCGGGCCGGTCTTGCGGTGACCGGTTCCGCCCGTTGGCACGAGGCCCGGGGCAGCGCGTGATCTCTGCCGCCTGGCCGAGCGAGGTCAACCAGAGGATTACCCCGTCCTCCGGCGACAGCGACACCACGTTGTGCCCCATCGTCGCGTCGTAATAGGCGCTGTCGCCGGGCCCCAGATCGACGGGTTCGTAGAATACGGTGTGAAGCCGCACCGTGCCCGACCGACGTAGAGGAATTCCTCGCCGTCGTGACGCACCCAGCCGTCGAATACGGGCCATGCTGCGCGCTCGCACGATCGCCCGATAGGGCAGCATCCGCTTGCGCGTCAGCGCCCCGGCCGTCAAGGCGTGTTCGTAGGTCGCCGTGGCATGGGCCAGCGCCCCGCCGACGCGCGTCACCACCATGCGGCCGGTCACCTCGGACCGGGTGGGCGGCGTGAAGAGCTGCGGCACCGGCACCGCAAGGCCCTGGGCCAGCTTGCGCAGAACCTCTTAGGTGGGCGACGTCTGCCCGTTCTCGATCTTGGACAGGGTGGACCGCGCCAGCCCCCCCTGCCCCGCCGCCTCCTCCAGCGTCAGCCCGCGGGCCCGGCGCAGGTCGCGCACCCGCTGCCCGAGGTCCAGCACCGCCGGCACCTCGGCCGCGCCGGAGTCGCGGGCGATGCGGATGAGAACGCGAGGGTCGGTCTCGGCGGTCATGCCGCGCAGCATAGGCTGGCCGGCGCGGCGCGCAACGGGCGGGCCGCCGACTGCGGTGCCGGCGCGGCGCGGGCCGCTTGCGCCGGGAAGCCGGGGGGCTTAGGGCTCGCGCAGCCCGACCGGTGAAGGCCGCCACCATGCCCCACCCCCACCCGTCCGCCGAGGGCGGCGCGCCCTGGCCCCCGTGCCCCGCGCCCTTCAACCTTGCGGCCCACGCGCTGGCCCCCGCCGGGGCAGCGCCCGACCGGATCGCCCTTGTCGTGGCCGCCGCGCACGGCGCAGAGCGCTGGAGCTTCGGCCGCCTCGCCGCCGCGGTGCGCGGCACCGGGGCGGCGCTTCGGGGCCTGGGCCTCGACCCCGGCGACCGGGTGCTGATCCGGCTGGCCAACACCGTCGATTTCCCGATCGTGTTTCTCGGCGCGATCGCCGCGGGCCTTGTGCCGGTGCCGACCTCGGCCCAGCTGACGCAGGGCGAGATCGACCGCATCGCGGCCGAGATCGCGCCCCGCGCCATCGCCGCGGCGCCGGGTGTGGCGCTGCCCGCGGTGCCCGGCTGCGCCGTGCTGGGGCCGGCCGAGCTTCTGGCGGCGCGCGAGCACGCGCCCGCGCCCTGGGACATGGGCGATCCCGACCGTCTTGCCTACCTCGTCTATACCTCGGGCACCTCGGGCCGGCCGCGGGCCGTCGCCCATGCGCACCGGGCGCTCTGGGCGCGGGGGATGATGCACAGGGGCTGGTACGGGCTGACGCCGGCCGACCGGCTGATGCACGCCGGCGCGTTCAACTGGACCTACACGCTCGGCACCGGCCTGCTGGATCCCTGGAGCGTCGGGGCCACCGCGATCATCCCGGCGGGCGGCACCACGCCGGACCAGCTGCCGCTCTTGCTGAAGCGGTACGACGCCACGATCTTCGCTGCCGCCCCCGGCGTCTACCGGCAGATGCTGCGCAACCCGTTGCCGCCCCTGCCGCGCCTGCGGCATGGCCTGTCGGCGGGCGAGAAGCTGCCCGACGCCGTGCGCGACCTGTGGACCGAAGCCACCGGGACGCTGGTGCACGAGGCGCTCGGCATGACCGAATGTTCCACCTTCGTCTCGGGCAGCCCCGACCGGCCGGCCCCGCCGGGCACCACGGGCTATGCCCAGCCCGGCCGGCGCATCGCCGTTCTGGGGCCGGACGGCGCGCCGGTGCCGCGGGGCGTGCCGGGGACGCTCGCCGTTCATCGGAACGATCCGGGCCTGTTCCTCGGCTATCTCGGCCAGCCCGAAGAGACGGCAGAACGGTTCCGCGGCGACTGGTTCCTGACCGGCGACACGGTGGCGATGGACGCGGATGGTGCGATCCGTTACCTCGGCCGCGACGACGACATGATGAATGCGGGCGGCTACCGCGTGTCGCCGCTGGAGGTGGAGCGCGCGATGGCGGCCTTTCCCGGCCTCGGGCCCTGCGCGGCCGCCGAGGTGGAGGTCCGTCCCGGCACGACGGTGATCGCGCTTTTCCACGAAGGCCCCCCGGCCGACGCGGCGGCGCTGGCGGCCCATGCCGCGGCCCACCTTGCCCGCTACAAGCAGCCGCGCCTGTTCGTCCGCCTGCCCGCCCTGCCCCGCAACCCCAACGGCAAGCTCCTGCGCCGCCCCCTGCGCGACTGGAGGCCTGGCGCGTGACACCCGCCTTGCGGCATCTGGTCCGGCCCGGATCCTTTGCTGTCAGCCTGACGCAAGGTCGGGTTGCACTGCCGGCGGCATCCGGGGCGCCGGCCGCGGCGGCGAAGCGGGTCGGCGCTGCCGGCCCCTGCCGGCTTGCGACAGCGCTGTGGCGGTCGCCGGGGCTTGCCGCGCCGGCCGCCGTCGTCGCCCCGCGCGGCCGCGCCCGCGCCTTCGCCGCGGGGTTCGCGGCGATGGCGTCGAACCCCAAGACGATCCTCTTCTTCGCGACCTTCCTGCCGCAGTTCGTGCTGGCCGGCGCGCCGCTGCCGGTGAGGCTCGCCGCAATGGCGGGCATGCCGGTCGCGGCGGCGGCGGAGCTGGCGCCGGCGGGGTCGGCCATGCGCCTGCGGCCCGCGCTGGTGCGCCACGCCCGGACCCTCAACCGGATCACCGGCGGCTGCTTCGTCGGCATCGGCGGGATGGTCGCCCTCATATCGCGGGACTGAGCCATGGTCGCCCTCGACATCTTCGCCGATCCGGTCTGCCCCTGGTGCCTCATCGGCAAGGCGCACCTCGACCGCGCGCTCGAGGCGCGGCCCGATCACCCGTTCCGCATCGCCTGGCACCCGTTCCAGCTGAACCCCGACCTGCCGCGGGCGGGCGCGGACCGGCGCGCCTGGCTGGAAGCGAAGTTCGGCGGCAAGGATCGCGCGGTGCGGGCCTATGCCCGCGTGATGGCTGCGGCCGAACAGGCCGGCGTCACGATCAACCTCGACCGGATCGACCGGCAGCCGAACACGCTGGACGCGCACCGCCTGATCCAATGGGCGGCCATCGAGGGACGGCAGAGCCTGGTCGTCGAGGCGCTGATGCGCGGCTATTTCCGCGACGGGCGCGACATCGGCGATCCCGCAACGCTCGCGGCGATCGCCGGTGAGGCAGGCATGGATCCGGCCGTCGTGGCGCGCCTCCTCGCCACCGACGCCGACCGCGACGACATCGCCGCCCGAGACGCCGATGCCCGCGCCAGGGGCGTCTCGGCGGTGCCGACGTTCCTGATCGACCGGCGCTATGTCGTCGAGGGCGCGCAACCGCCCGACCTGTGGCTTCGGGTCATCGACGACGTCGCAGGGCTGGTCGCCCGCCGGCCGGGCGCCTGACCGGCCCGACCATTCCCGCCGGGCGGGGCAGGTCTGCGCCCGCCCTCTCTGGCCCCTGTCCGCCGCGCGTGGTAGCGCCCTGCGCAGGAGGCCCCGATGCAGCCGACAAGACCCCTGTCCCAAGGCGAGTTCATCGCGCTGATGGCGGTGCTGTTCGCCACCGTCGCCTTCACGATCGACGCGATGCTGCCGGCCCTGCCCGACATCGCGGCAGAGCTGACGCCGGCCAGCCCCAACCGCGCGCAGCTGATCGTGACCAGCTTCGTGGTCGGCCTCGGCCTCGGGTCCTTCGTCGCCGGGCCGCTGTCGGACGCGCTCGGCCGGCGGCCGGTGATCATGGGCGGCGCGGTGCTCTACTGTGCGGCAAGCCTCGCGGCGAGCGTGGCAGGCAGCCTCGAGGCGGTGCTCGCCGCGCGGGTGATCCAGGGCCTCGGCGCGGCCGGGCCGCGGATCGTGTCGGTCGCCATCGTGCGCGATCTCTACGCCGGCCGTCAGATGGCGCGCATCATGTCCTTCGCCATGATGATCTTCACGCTGGTCCCTGCGGTTGCGCCGCTGGCAGGCCAGGGCATCATCGCGCTGGCCGGATGGCGGGGCATCTTCTGGGCTTTCGTCGGCTTTGCCGCCATCGCCGCCCTCTGGCTCCTGCTGCGCCAGCCGGAAACCCTGCCGGCCACCGCCCGCACGCCGCTGAAGGCCCGCGCTCTGGCAGCCGCGGCGCGCACGGTTCTGATGCATCCGGTGGTGCAGGTCGCGACGCTGACGCAGGCGCTGCTGTTCGGCACGCTCTTTGCCGCGCTGTCCTCGATCCAGCCCTTGTTCTCGGTCACGTTCGGGCGGGCGGACAGCTTTCCCTTGTGGTTCGCGGGGATCGCGCTTGCCTCGGGGATGGCCAGCCTCGTGAATGCGCGGCTGGTGGTGCGCGTCGGGATGCGGGCGATGATCCGCCGCACGCTCGAGGCGCAGATGGCGGTATCGACCGCGATGCTGTTCGCGTCGTCCCTGAACATCATGCCGCAAACCATTGCCTTTCCTGTATTCCTGTTCTGGATCACCAGCGTTTTCTTCATCGCGGGCCTCACCTTCGGCAACCTCAACGCCGTGGCGATGGAGCCGATGGGACACGTCGCGGGCATGGCGGCCTCGGTCGTCTCGTCTCTGGCGACGGTCGGGGGCGCCCTGGTCGCCGCCCCGATCGGGCTTGCCTTCGACGGCACGCCGGTGCCGCTGGCGGCAGGCGTCCTTGCCGCCGTCGTCGCTGCGCGGCTTCTGCTGGTGCGCCTGCCCGGCTAGGCGGCGCGGTCAGCGCCGCGGGCCGCCGGGGCGGCGCGGGGGCGTGAAGCGGCCCGGTGCGCGGACGATCACGGGCGTGGGCTTCACGGGAGCGGGTTTCACGGGCGCGGGTTTCACGGGCGCGGGTTTCACGGGCGCCCTGACCGCCGGGGCGGCCTTGGACGGCGGCGCGGGGGGCGGCGCCGGCGGGGCGGCGGGCGGCACCTTGCCGGCGGCCCATTCGGCCAGGTCGCGCGCGATGGCGAAGGCGCCCCTGATCCGATCGGCCTCGGTCGTCCAGTCGCGCGCGATGACCAGGCGGTTGTCCTTCACCCTGGCCGCCCCGCCTTCGCCCTGCAGGAAGGCCGCAAGCCCCGCGGGATTGGCGAAGCGGTCGCCATGGAACTGCACGGTGGCGCCTTTCGGCCCGGCGTCCAGCCGCGCGATGCCGGCCTTCTTCGCCATCGCCTTGATCCGCACCACCAGAAGAAGCGTGTTCACCTCGCGCGGGAGGGGCCCGAAGCGGTCGATCAGTTCCGCGGCGAAGCCTTCCAGCTCCACCTTCCCGCCCAGGTTCGACAATCGCCGGTAAAGCCCCAGGCGCACGTCCAGATCCGGCACATAGGATTCGGGGATCAGGACCGGAACGCCGAGATTCAGCTGCGGCGACCAGTCGGTGTCGGTCGCGGCCAGCCCCTCGATCTCGCCCGACCGGATCCGCGCGATCGTCTCCTCGAGCATGTGCTGGTAAAGCTCGAACCCCACCTCTCGGATGTGGCCCGACTGTTCTTCGCCCAGCAGGTTGCCCGCCCCGCGCTGGTCGAGGTCGTGGCTGGCGAGCTGGAAGCCGGCCCCGAGCGTGTCGAGCGAGGCAAGCAGTTTCAGTCGCCGTTCCGCCTGCGGCGTCAGGGGGCTGCGCGGCTTCGTGGTCAGATAGCAGTAGGCGCGGGTCTTGGCCCGCCCCACCCGCCCGCGGATCTGGTAGAGCTGCGCCAGACCGAACATGTCGGCGCGGTGCACGATCATCGTGTTGGCGGTCGGAATGTCGAGGCCCGATTCTACGATGGTTGTGGCCAGAAGGACATCCGCCTTGCCGTCGTAGAAATCGTTCATGCGCTGGTCGAGGTCGCTTGCCGCGAGCTGTCCGTGCGCGACGATCGCCGTCACCTCGGGGACCTGGTCGCGCAGGAACTCCTCCATCTCGGGCAGATCGCCGATGCGCGGGACGACGAGGAACGACTGCCCGCCGCGGTATTTCTCGCGCAGGAGCGCCTCGCGCACCGTGACCGGATCGAATTCCGAAACGTATGTGCGGATGGCGAGGCGATCGACCGGCGGCGTGGCGATGATCGAGAGGTCCCGCACGCCTGACAGCGACAGTTGCAGCGTCCGCGGGATTGGCGTCGCCGTCAGCGTCAGCACATGCACGTCGGATCGCAGTTCCTTCAGCCGTTCCTTGTGCGCGACACCGAAATGCTGTTCCTCGTCGATCACGAGAAGCCCGAGGTTGCGGAACCGGATGCCCTTGGCCAGAAGGGCATGGGTGCCCACGACGATGTCCACGCTGCCGTCCGCCAGTCCCTCGCGCACCGCCGCGGCCTCGCGCGCGGGGACGAACCGGGACAACGGCCGGACGACCGGAGGAAAGCCGCGGAAGCGTTCGGAAAAGCTGCGGAAATGCTGGCGCGCGAGCAGCGTCGTGGGGGCGATCACGGCCACCTGCAGGCCGGACATGGCGGCAACGAAGGCCGCGCGCATGGCCACCTCGGTCTTGCCGAAGCCGACATCGCCGACCACCAGCCGGTCCATCGGGACGCCTTTGCCGAGGTCGTCCAGCACCGCGGCGATCGCCGCAAGCTGATCGTCCGTCTCGACCCAGGGAAAACGGGCGCAGAAGGCATCCCACATCCCTTCGGGCGGCGTCAGCACCGGTGCGGCGCGCAGCTGCCGTTCGGCGGCGATGCGGATGAGGCGATCCGCGATCTCGCGGATGCGCTCCTTCATGCGGGCCTTGCGCGCCTGCCACGCCCCGCCGCCGAGGCGGTCGAGCTGCCCCTCTTCCTGGCCGTAGCGGCTGAGCAGCTCGATATTCTCGACCGGCAGATACAGCCGGTCGCCGCCGGCGTAGTCGAGCGCAAGGCAGTCGTGCGGCGCGCCGAGGGCGACGATGGTTTCCAGTCCCCGGAACCGGCCGATCCCGTGTTCGACATGCACGACGAGGTCGCCCGGCGTCAGCGCCGTGGCCTCGGTCAGGACGTCGTCGGCACGCTTCCTGCGGCGGGCGCGGCCCACCATCCGGTCGCCCAGCACGTCCTGTTCGGCGATCACGGTCAGGCCGGGCGCCTCGAACCCGGCCTCGAGCGGCCAGACCGCAAGGCACAGCGCGCCCTTGCCCGCGGGGATGTCGCGCGCGTCGCGGATCACGGTCGCGCCGGTCACGCCGTGGTCGGCCAGCAGGCCGCCCATGCGGTCCATCGCGCCGTCCGAGAAATGCGCAAGGATCACCGGCCCGACCTTGCGCCGCGCCGCAAGATGATCGGACAGGGCCTTGAAGAGGTTCGCCTTCTCGTCCTGGCGCTCGGGCGCGAAATTGCGCCCGAGGCGCCCGCCCGCATCCAGCACGCCGGGCCCCGGCGGTTGCGGGACCGGGCTGAACTGCACCTGCCGGCGGCCCGCGACGGCAGCGGCCCAGCCGGCGTCGTCCAGATACAGAAGCTTCGGCGGGGCCGGCTTGTAGACGCTGGCAGGCCGGCCGCGCGCCGCCAGTGCCTCGCGCCGGGCGTCGTACTGATCGGCGATCTGGTCCCACCGGGCCGCGCGCACCGCTGGCACCTGGTCGTCGCAGGTCACGGTCGCGCCCGGCAGGTAGTCGAACAGCGTTTCCAGCCGGTCGTGGAAGAAGCCCAGCCAGTGTTCCATGCCGGCGTGCTTGCGGCCCGCGCTGACGGCCTCGTAAAGCGGATCGTCGGCCCCGCCCCCGCCGAACTCGGCCCGATAGGCCTGGCGGAAGCGGACGATGGCGGCCTCGTCCAGCATCACCTCGCTGACCGGCGCAAGCTCCACCCGGTCCAGCCGCGCGCCCGACCTCTGGGTTGCGGGGTCGAAGCGGCGGATCGCGTCCAGCGTGTCGCCCCAGAGGTCGAGCCGCACCGGCCCGCCATCACCGGGCGGGTAGACATCGACGATGCCCCCGCGCACCGCAAAGTCGCCGGGTTCGGTCACGGTGGGCGCGGGGGCAAAGCCCATGCGCACCAGCGCAGCGCGCAGCGCATCGAGGTTCACCCGGTCGCCCACGCCCGCCACCACCGAGGCGGCACCGACCGTTGCCCGCGCCGGCACCCGCTGGGTCGCGGCCGCCACCGTGGTGACGACGACCGGCGGCACCGGCAAGCCGTGAGCCAGCGCCGCCAGCGTCGCCATGCGCGCGGCCGCGATGGCCGGGTTGGGCGAGACGCGGTCGAAGGGCAGGCAGTCCCAGGCGGGGAAGGTCAGGACAAGCCGCCCCGGATCCCAGAACGCCAGCGCCGCGCGCATCGCCTCGGCCCGCTTGTCGTCCCGGGCGACGTGGATCACGGCGCGCCCCTCGGCCTCGCGCAGCACCAGCCGCGCATCGAGGCCCTCGGGCGCGCCGCCCATCAGGATCGGCCGATCATCCGCCATGCCGCCCACCTATCCGCCCTGCGTCCGCCGTCAACCGCGCGTCAGAGCCCAAGGACCGCGACGTTCAGGTTCTGATACATCCCCCACAGCGCGGTGACGAAGATCGCGACCATCCCGATCGCCTGCACGACCCGCCGCTGCCGACGCAGGCGGCGGTACAGCGCCTCGCCCGCCGCCTCGCCGGCCAGCACCGCCCGCGCCGTGCGCATCGACAAAAGGCCGACGAAGGTCATCGGAAAGGCGAGAAGGAACACCGCCTGGCAGAACTCGACGCGGTAGACGAAGCCGAGGACGAACAGCACCGACAGGACTCCGGCGACAATGCCGGTCAGCCAGAGCCCGGCCACCTCGTCGATGTAGGCGATCCGTCCGGCGTTGATCCGCGCCAGCGCTTCCACGTCGGCCGCGGCCTGGCCGCCGCGCCGGCGGGCGCGCATCACCATGTCCCAGGGAACGCCCATCACGAAATGGGCCGCCGACGACCACAGGACCGCGAGCGCGATCCAGAACCACAGGTTCGAGAACGACCGCAGGTCGATCAGCTCGAAGATGGTCTCGTACCACTGCACGGCCCTGCTGCCCCGCCGCACCGCCTGTCTTGAGGCCCGCGTCAAACCATGCCACGTCAGGGCTGGCAAGCCCGAACCGGAGGCCCCGATGCCCAGCCCGCGCCCCGCCTTCCCGGCCTTCCGTCCCCGCCGGCTGCGCCGCACCCCGGCGCTGCGCGATCTTGTGCAGGAAACACGGCTGTCGGTGAAGGACCTCATCTGGCCCGTCTTCATCCGCGACGGCGCGGGGGTCGAGGAACCGGTTCCGTCGATGCCGGGGGTGGCGCGGCTGTCGCTCGACCGCCTGCTGGCCGCGGCCGAGGATGCCGCGCGCCTCGGCATTCCCGCGGTCTGCCTCTTTCCCTACACCGATCCCGCCCTGCGCACCGAGGGCTGCGAGGAGGCGTGGAACCCCGAGAACCTGACGAACCGGGCCATCCGCGCGCTCAAGCGCGAGGTGCCCGAGCTTGCGGTGATGACCGACATCGCGCTCGACCCCTACAACGCCAACGGGCACGACGGGCTGGTGCGCGACGGCGTGATCCTGAACGACGAAAGCGTGGCGGCGCTGGTGCGCATGGCGCTGGCGCAGGCCGAAGCGGGGGCTGACATCCTCGGCCCGTCCGACATGATGGACGGCCGCATCGGCGCGATCCGCGCGGCGCTGGAAGCGGCGGGGCACGGGGACGTCACGATCATGTCCTATGCGGCCAAGTTCGCGTCGGCCTTCTACGGCCCGTTTCGCGACGCGGTCGGCGCGTCGGGGCGGCTGGTCGGCGACAAGAAGACCTACCAGATCAACCCTGCGAACGGAGACGAGGCGATGGCCTGCGTCGCCCGCGATCTGGCCGAGGGCGCGGACATGGTGATGGTCAAGCCGGGCCTGCCCTATCTCGACCTCTGCACGCGGGTGAAGCGGGAACTGGCCGTGCCGACTTTCGCCTACCAGGTGTCGGGCGAATACGCGATGATCCGCGCCGCCGCCGGGCACGGCTGGATCGACGGCGAACGGGCGATGCTGGAAAGCCTTGCCTGCTTCAAGCGGGCGGGCTGCGACGGCGTGCTGACCTACTTCGCCCCTGCAGCCGCCCGCGCCCTCGGCGCCTGACCGCCCATGCGCGGCAGATCGGGTGACAGCAGCCACCGTTTGCGCTAGATTTAGCACGAGCGGGGCAGAGTTCCCGGGTCTGGCAGAGCAGGACGGCATCATGGCACCCTACCTTCCCGCGCGCCCCGGCCGGCGCGCATTCCTGGCCTTCGCGGCCGCGGCCGCGACGGGCGCCTGCGCGAACGGCGTCGGGTCGTCCGGCGCCGCCAAGATCGACGCGCGCGTGGACGCGACGCGCGATTTCCTGTTCTCCCGCTATCCCGACACGCGGCAGCTTGCCCGGCAGGCTGCCGGCATCCTGTGGATGCCGCTGATCACCGAGGCGGGCCTGTGGGTGGGCGGCGGCTACGGGCGCGGTGCCCTGCGCATCAACGACGTGACGGTCGACTACTATTCGGCCACCCGCGCCACCATCGGCTTCCAGATCGGGGCGCAGCAGTATGCCCATGCGCTGTTCTTCATGACCGAGACGTCGTTGGGCGAGTTCCGGGCCTCCGACGGCTGGGCGCTGGCGGCGGATGCGCGCTATGCCATCCCGTCCGAGGGCGGGTCGATCGGCCGGTCCACGACCGAATCCTCGCCCGTCATCCCCTTTGTCTTTGGCCAGTCGGGGCTGATTGCGGGCGCGACGCTGGCCGGGATCAAGTATACCCGGATCATCCCCTGACGCGCGATCAGACGAAGCTGCGGATGGTGGCGATCGCGCCCTCCAGCGCCTTGCCGCCTTCGTCCTGAAGCGCCGCCTCGCGCAGCCGCCGCGCCCAGTCGGCCGCGTCCGGCCTGCCCTCGACCAGCGCGATCCCGTCCATCACGCGGTCGAACTTCGACAGCCCGCGGGCGTGGGTGTCCGAATATCCCTTGATCAGCCGCCGGCAGCGGATCACCTCGACCGCCAGCCCGTAGTCCCGCCCCGCCAAGGACAGCGCCCGGGCGAGCCAGGCCGACCGGTGCGCGGCCTCTTCCGCGTGGCGCAGGGTGCGGCGGCGCCAGCCGCGCAGGCCACCGATCAGCCATAGCGCAAGGAACGCCGGCAGCCCGTCCGACCGCAACCGCCGTCCGCGGTTGAACAGCCGGTCGAGCAGCGCCATCCGCCGCGGATCGGCCTGCCAGCGCGCCCCCATGGCGGCGGGCAGAAGACCCACGATCTCTTCCGCGCGGGGGTGGAAGTATTCGGTGACGGCCATCACCGTATCGCTCTTCGCGCCCATCTCGGCGCGCACCCGCGCGGTGCGGCCGGGCCGGGTCTTGAGGTCGGCCACGCGGATCACGTCGTCATAGGCCATCGCATTGGCCAGATACTTCGCCGCCTCGCGCGTCAGGACCCAGCCCTGCGCGGCGGAATCGGCCGCCCGCACCCGGTCGAGTGCGTCGAGGTATTCCGCCCCGTATGCGGCGTCCTGGAAATCGACCACCTTCGCAAGGCCCCGCCGCGCCATGTCCGCCGCAGGCGCCGGGTAGGCGGCCGCGCGCGCCTCGAGCGCCGCCCAGGCCGCCATCAGCGCCTTCGGCCCCTGCGGCGCAGGCGGGGCCGCAGGCATGGCTGCCTTCGCCGCGGCTGCCGGCGCGGCACCGGCGGACGCCGCCTCGAAGCCTGCCGCGAAGGCGCGCAGCGACGGCTCCACCCCCTTGCCGCTGGCGCGGATCGCGTCCTCGAAGGCCGCGCGCGGGAACGGCAGCGCGCCCGAGGCCGCCAGCGCCCCGAAGAGCGCCGCCGAGATGACCGACCCGGACCGGACCGCCGTCGCCTCGAAATCCGCCATGATCAGGCGCGCCGCTGCCACCTCGGCCGCCGCCCGAACCGCATCCGCGTCGGCGATGCCGTCGCCGGGCACCATCTTCTCGCTGACCGCCAGCATCCGGTGCGTGGACGCGATCAGCACCGTGCGGTCGGGCGTCACGAAGCCGCGGATGATCGCGCGTCCGGCCTCCATCATCTCGGCGGCGATCAGGATATCGACGTCGCCCGCGGAAGGTGCCAGCGAGAACACCGGCACCCGGCCCGAGGCCGGCGCCATCTCGATATAGTAGATCGTGGCACCCGTCCGCTGCGCCACGCCCGCGACCGAGGTCGCCTGCGCGTCATAGCCGTTCGCGCGGGCCAGATCCTCGATCCAGCCGGTCAGAACGCCGCCGCCCTGCCCGCCCACGGCCAGGATCGCCAGCTTGATGATCGCCTGCACCCGCGGATCGGGCGCGCGGGCGGCCGGGATCGGCATCTGCTCGGTCATCGCACAGCCCCTTCCGGTCTGCCGGCGTCGTGGCTTCCGGATAGCGTCCGCGGCGGCTGGGCGCCCCCGATCGCCCGCGCCGTCATCCCGCCGCCCCGAAACTCAGACGCCGCGCCGCCCGCCGCGCCTGCAGCGCCGCGATGACGCGGGCCGACAGCCGCGCCCACCACGCCTCGAGCCGGCCGGGGTTGTGCACCACCCGCGCCTCGTAGAACGACGGGCACAGGACAGCCGCATCCGCGACCTCGCCGCAATTGCCGCAGCCCACGCAGGTCTGGTCGATATGCGCCACCGGATCGTCGCGCAGGGGATCGTCGAGGCGCTTCAGCCCCAGCGAGGGGCAACCCGACAGCCGGATGCAGGCGTGGTCGCCCGTGCAGACGTCTTCATCGACGCCGAAGCGCGGCACCTCGACCCGCTGCCCGGCCTTGATTGCCGCAGCGCGCTGCGGCTTTTCGCGCCGCTGCCGGTTCAGCATGCATTCCGACGAGGCGACAATGACCTTCGGCCCCTTCTCGGGGGTCGTCAACGCCTCGCGGATGGTGTCGCGCATCCGCTTGACGTCGTAGGTGCGGTCGATCTGGCGCACCCACTCGACGCCCACGCCCCGCACCGCCCGCGAAATCGGGTGCTGCGTGGCCTTGGTTGGGTTGTCGGCCCGCGAGCTGGGGATGTCCTGCCCGCCGGTCGCCGCGGAATAGTAGTTGTCGACGATGATCGTCAGGGCATCGGCCTTGTTGAACACCATGTTGCCGATCGAGGACGACAGGCCGTTGTGCCAGAACCCCCCGTCGCCGAGGATGCTGATCGCCCGCTTCGCACCGCCGCCGTCGAAGGCCGCGTTCGACGCCGGGCCGAGGCCATAGCCCATCGTCTGCCCGCCGATCTCGAAGGGCGGCAGGCTTGCGAACAGGTGGCAGCCGATGTCGGCGCTGATCTGGTGCTGGCCGAGTTCCCGCTCGACCAGCTTCATCGCGGCGAAGATCGGGCGCTCGGGGCAGCCGGTGCAGAACCCCGGCGGGCGGATCGGCACGGTCTTCGTCAGATCCGGGATCGGCGGCGCGGGCGCGTTCGGCGCCACGACCTGTGCCGGCAGCATCTGCGGCGCGGCGCGTTTCAGGAACGCCGTCACGGCATCGAGCATGACCTTGCCGGTCAGCTCGCCGGCCATCGGAAAGATATCCTTTCCGTGCAATTGGACGAGGCTCTTCGCGCGGTAGAGGAAGGTCGACAGTTGCTGCTCGATGAACTCGGGCTGGCCTTCCTCGACCACCAGCACCGCGTCCTTGCCGGCGCAGAAATCGAGGAACTCGGACGCGACAAGGGGGTAGGTCACATTCAGCACGTAAAGCGGCACCGCGGTGTCGCCGTGGATGTCGGCCAGACCAAGCCGTTGCAGCGCCCGGATCACGCCATTGTACATCCCCCCCTGCACCACGATCCCGACGGGTGCCGTCGCGGGGCCGAACCGTTCGTTGAGCCCGTTCTCGACGATGAAGCGTTCGGCCGCCGGCCAGCGGACCTTCACCTTGTCCTGCTCGTGCTGGTAGGACATCGGCGGCAGCACCACCCGGGCAAAGTCCTTCCGCGGTGCGGAAAGCGCTTCTCGAACAGTAAGTTGCGGGCGGACGTTGTCGCGGCACGCGAAACTGCCGGTGACATGGCACGACCGGATCCGCACCATCATCATGACCGGCGTGTTCGACGCTTCCGACAGCGCGAACCCGTCCCCCACTGCCTTGACGATAGACGGCAGGTTCGGTCGCGGGTCGAGCAGCCAGAACTGCGACTTCATGGCGAAGGCGTGGCTGCGTTCCTGCATGATGGAGCTGCCTTCGCCGTAATCCTCGCCGACGATGACCAGCGCGCCGCCGGTCACGCCCGAGGACGCAAGATTCGCCAGCGCGTCGGAGGCGACGTTGACCCCGACCGAGCCCTTGAACGTTACCGCGCCGCGGATCGGGTAATGGACGCTCGCTGCCAGCATCGCGGCCGCCGCCGCTTCGGAGGCGTTCGCCTCGAACCGCACGCCAAGCTCGGACAGCAGGTCCTCGGCGTCTGCCAGAACGTCCATCAGGTGGCTGATCGGGGCCCCCTGGTAGCCGCCGACATAGCCCACGCCGTTTTCCAGAAGCGCCTTGGTGATGGCAAGGATCCCCTCGCCCGTGAAAGTGTCGCCCGCGCCCTTGCGCAGGTGCGCGACCTCGGCCTTGAAGGAACGTTCGGCCATGTCAGAACTCGTGCTTGCGGATGTTGGCGTGGATCTTCTGCAGGGTGCCCACGAAGGCGCGGCGTTCGTCCTCGGAGATGCCGCGGAACATCCGGGCATAGGCGGCCGCCATGTGCGGCCACAATGCCTCGAATGCGGCGCGGCCGGCCTCGGTGATGTGGACGCGCACGGCGCGGCTGTCGGTCGGGTCGGGGCTGCGGCGGACGAGGCCCTCGGCGGCAAGCTGGTCCAGCGCGCGCGACAGGGTGGACTGCTCCGTGATCGCATGGACGGCAAGTTGCGAGATCGGCAGCCCGTCGATCACCGACAGGACGGCGAGCGCACGCATCTTCGGCGTCGTCAGCCCGAGCGCCGCCAGCTCGGCCCGAAGCGCGGCATTGTAACGGCCCATGATGCGGTTCATCAGGTAGGGCGCGAAGTTCTGCAGCCCGATCTCGCCCAGCCTGGGCACGGCAGGCTCCGTCTCGGCGACCGGCGCGCGCGCGTCGTTCATGCGCCGAGCGCCTTCGCCGCAAGAAAGCCCGACCCGCCGCCGAGGCCGGGGCCGGGATGCGTGGACGCGCCGATGTGGTGCAGCCCGCGGACAGGGCCCGTGCCGCCGGTGGAATGGGCGAAGGGACGCCACAGGAAGAACTGGTCCACCGCGCAGGCGCCGCCGTAGGGATCGCCGCCGGTCAGGTTGATGTTCATTTCCTGAAGGTCGGCCGGCGAATAGGCCCGCCGCACCAGCCGTGCCGCGGGCAGGTTGCGGATATGGCGCGCGAGGATCGCCTCGATCCGGTCGGCGAAGGCCTCGCGCGTCGCCGCGTCCCAGGTCCGCCCCGCGATCTGCCCGGCGGCGTCGCCCTTGATCAAGCGGGGCGCGTCGGGGATCTGACACCAGAGGATCGCCTTGCCCGCCGGGGCGCGCGTGGGGTCCAGCCGGTGGGGCTGGCCGACGCAGATCGTGGGCGTTTCCGGGAACAGGCCGCGTTCAGCCTCGTTCGAGGATTTCGAGACCGAATCGATCCCGTCCGCAAGGTGGATCAGCGCCACATCGGCGAGGCCCGGCGCGATCCAGTCGGGTTCGGCGTCGAGCGCGAAATGCAGCTGGAAGTTCGCCCGGCCGTGGCGGAAGGCGCGGGCCGCCGCCCGGTCTTCGGGCAGGTTCACATCGCGCAGAAGCCGGCCGTAAAGCTGCGCCGGCGTCACCGACGCAAGGACCGAGGGGCAGCCGATCCGCTCGCCATCCGCCAGCGCCACACCCGTCACGCGGCCGCCCTGCACCGTGATTCGGTCCACGTCCGCCCCCGTGCGCACCGCGCCGCCCTGCGCCTCGATCAGCCGGACGAAGGCCGCCGCCGCCGCCCCCGCCCCGCCCTTCACCACCGGGGCCCCCGCAGCTTCGAGGGCAAAGGCGATGACTTTGCCCATCTTGCCCGAATAGGCCGACTCGGGCGTCAGCCCGGTGTGCAGCACCCAGGGCGCCCACAGGGCCTGCACCTCCGGGCTGGCGTAGGTCGCTTCCAGCCAGGCCCGCGCCGGCACCAGCGCCTGGCCGAACCACGCCATCAGCCCCCGGGGGCCCCGCCGGCGCGCCTCGCGCAGCAACAGCCGCGCGGTGTCCCACGACCACAGACGCCCGCCGAGCAACGCGAAGAGGAACGGTGCCTCGGCCTCGATACCGCCGACGTCAGCAAGGTGCGCCGCCCCGTCGCCCGCGCTCCGCGCATCCCAGGCTGCGGCATTGGCGGCCCGGTCGGTCGTCAGCACCAGTGCCGACCCGTCCGGGCGCAGCACCGCCGTCGGGTGCGCGGTGTGGCAGAATTCGAGGCCTTGAGCGTGCAACCCCGCTGCCAGCGCGGCATAGGCGGGCGAGGTCAGGAACAGAACGAAGGTCGCCGCCATCACGTCATGCACGAAGCCGGGGGCGAGCGGCTCGGTGCGCATGCACCCCCCCGCCACCCCTTCGCGTTCGAGCACGAGCACCCGCCGCCCCTTCGCCCCCAGCATGGCCGCCGCGACGAGGGCGTTGATGCCCGACCCGACGATGACGTGATCGGGCCGCACCTCAGCCCCGCGCGACCAGCGCCAGAGCCCGGATCGGCGATCCGGTGCCGCGGTGGATCTTCAGGGGTGCGGCGATCAGGATCGCGCCCTTGGGCGGCAGCTTGTCGAGGTTGGCAAGGCTGGCCAGGCCATAGCGGTTCGCCTTGTGCAAGAGGTTGTGCGCCGGGAAGGGCGGGGTCATCCCCCCCGCCTGCCCCGCATCGGTGCCGATGCATTGGCTGCCCCAGCCGACGATCCCCTTCCCGATCAGGTAGTCGATCACCTCGGCCGTCGGCCCCGGCGTGTGCGGCCCCGTGGCGTCGGCGTTGAGGAACAGCGCCTCGTCATGCGCGCGCCGGTCCCAGTCGGTGCGCATCACCACCCATTCGCCCGCACCGATCTCGCCGTGCGCCTCTTCCCAGTGCTTCACATGATCGACCGTCAGCAGGAAATCGGGGTTCTCCGCCGCTTCCTTCGAACAGTCGATGACGTTCACCGGGGCCACGACCCTCTGCACGGGCAGCGTGTCGGTGTAGCCATCCGCATAGTCCCTGCCGGTGATCCAGTGATGCGGGGCGTCGAAATGTGTGCCGGAATGCTCGCCCAGCTCGAGCCAGTTCCAGGCCCAGAACGGCCCGTCCTTGTCGTATTCGCTGATCTTGTGGATCACGATCGGGGGTGTGTTCCGGGCCAGCTCCGGCGGCAGCTTCAGAAGCGGCGTCTGCGGGCCCAGAACCCCCGAGCAGTCCACCACCTCGATCCCGCCCGACGCGATCATCGCGCCCAGGTCCTTCAGCACCGTTGCCGCTGTCATCGTCCGCTCCCCCGTCCGCCGGTTGACGCGATTCATGCTGGACAGCTTTCCATGTAAATGCAAGTATCTTGATGAGCCGGGGGTGCGGATGGCGGATCGTTACGATGCGGTGATCGTGGGCGCAGGCATCAACGCGCTGGCCTGCGCGCTGCATCTCGCCTCGAAGGGCTGGCGCGTCGGGCTGTTCGAAGGCGCCGAGAGCCCCGGCGGCGCAGTGAAGTCGGGCGCATATACCCTGCCCGGCTTCACCCACGACTGGGCCGCGATGAACCTGTCGCTGCTTGCGGGTTCTGCGTTTTTCAGAAAGCACGGCAAGACCTTGCAGCAACACGGCTTGAGCTTTGCGGCGGCTGCGGACTGCTTCGCCTCGAGCTTTCCGGACGGATCGTGGCTTGGCGTCTCAACCGATCCTGCGGCGACCGCGGCGCGGCTTGCGGCGGTCTGCCCGGCCGATGCGGCGGCCTGGGGCGCACTTGTCAAGGCCTTCCCGAACCAGGCCGCGACGCTGTTCGCGCTGCTCGGCAGCCCGATGACGATGCGTGCGCTTGCATCTTTCATATTCAAAACGGTGCGGCGGCGCGGCATGGCGGGCACGCTCGACCTCACGCGGTTCCTGCTTGCTTCGCCCCGCCGCTGGCTGGACGAGACCTTTGCCGACGCCCGCACGAAGGCGATGCTGGCGGCCTGGGGGATGCATCTCGACTTCGCCCCCGACATCGCGGGCGGCGCGATCTTCCCCTATCTCGAGGGGATGGCGAACCAGAGCTTTGGCATGGTCATCGCGCAGGGCGGGGCGCAGCGGGTGACCGACGCGCTGGTCGCCGCCATTCGCGCGAAGGGCGGGCATGTGGAATGCGGCGCCGCGGTCGAACGGATCGTGCACCGCGGTCGGATTGCGCGCAGCGTCGTGCTGGCGGGCGGGCGCGAGGTGACGGCGGATCGCGCCGTGATCGCGGGCGTCGCGCCCGCGGCGCTGGTGCGGCTGACCGGCGGCACGCGGAACGACCGCTTCGATGCGGCAATGACCCGGTTCGACCATGCGCCGGGCACGATGATGATCCACCTTGCAATGGCAGACCTGCCGGACTGGCGGGCGGGCGCGGACCTGCGCCGCTTCGCCTATGTCCATATCGCGCCGTCGCTCGACCAGATGGCGCGGACCTATGCGCAGGCGAAGGCGGGCCTTCTGCCGGACGAGCCGGTGATCGTCGTGGGCCAGCCAACGGCGATCGACCCGACGCGCGCACCGGCCGGGCAGCACGTGCTGTGGCTGCAGGTGCGGATGGCCCCGGGCCGGATCCGGGGCGACGCCGCGGGGCGCATCCTGGCCACCGACTGGGCCGGGGCCGCCGAGCCCTTCGCCGACCGGGCGATCGACATCCTCGAGGCGCACGCGCCCGGCACGCGGGCCCGGGTTCTCGCCCGCCGGATCGTGTCGCCGGCCGAGCTTGAGGCCGACAACCCGAACCTCGTCGGCGGCGACCAGATCTCGGGGTCACACCACCTGGCGCAGAATTTCGCCTTCCGCCCCGTGCGCGGGCACGCGGACGGAACCACCCCGATCGAACGGCTCTACCTGACCGGCGCCGCCGTCTGGCCCGGCGCAGGCACGGGGGCGGGATCGGGTTTTCTCCTCGCGCAGAAACTGGCCGGGGCCTGACAACAACCAACGGGGAAGACCATGCACATCAACCGCCGCAGCCTGCTCAAGCTGTCTGCTGCCACGCTTGCCGCCGGCACCGCCGGATTGCCCGCGGTCGCCCAGGGCATCGACGAGCTGGTGATCGCCTACAACGTCACCCTGCCCTCGTGGGATCCGACCGTCGGCCCCTCGGCCGTCAACCCGACGCTTCAGGGCCTCTACCTGTCCGTCTTCGATCGTTTCATCGACCAGAACCCCGACCTGACGCCGGCGCCGGGCCTTCTGACCGAATGGGGCTGGACCGACAACAACACCAAGGTGCGCATGGTCGTGCGCGAGGGCGTGAGCTGGCACGACGGATCGCCCTTCACGGCCGAGGACGTGGCCTGGTCGCTCGACCGCGCCGGGCGCGACGCCACCGGCAACCCGATCCAGTTCATCTGGTCCACCCTCACGAATATCAGGGCTGAAGGGAACGTCGTCACCGCCGACGTGGCCCGGTTCGAGCCGACGATCTTCAAGTGGATGTATTTCCTGACCGGCTATGTCCTGCCGAAGGCTTACTACGAGAAGGTGGGCCCGGAAGGGTTCGAGGCCGCGCCGGTCGGCACGGGCCCTTACATGGTCGAGGCCTACGAGCGCAACGCCTTCGTCCGCCTCAAGGCCAATGCGAACTACTGGGGCGGCAAGCCCGCGTTCGACCGGGTGACGATCAAGTTCGTCACCGATGCCGCCAGCCGCGTGGCCGAGGTGGAATCCGGCAACAGCCACGTCACGCTGGAGATGCCCTACGAGGAATTCGACCGCCTGAAGGGCCGGGCGGGGCTTGCCGGCACCGCCGCGCCCGTGTCGGACATCGCGATGATCTTCTTCAACGACATCGGCCCGATGCTCGACCCCAACGTGCGCAAGGCGGCGGTGATGGCGGTGGACAAGAGGGCGATCGTCGATCGGCTGCTGTCGGGTTACGGCGTGCCGATCGACACGCTCCAGACGCCCGAATATGTCGCCTTCGATCCCACCATCACCACGCCCTACGATCCGGAAGGGGCCAAGGCACTGCTGGCGGCGTCGGGCTATTCCACCGCGAACCCGGTGCGCTTCACCATCCAGACGACCCGCGGCTTCAAGCCGAAGGACTATGAGATCATCCAGGCCATCGTCGGCCTCTGGCGCCGGGTCGGCATAGAGGCCGAGATCGAGGTCTACGAGATCGCCAAGCACTTCGAGCTGCGCGCGGCCGACCAGCTTGCGCCGGCGGCCTTCTACAACTGGGGCAACTCGGTCGGCGATCCGACGACCTCGACGGGCTTTGCGATGTTCGGCCCCTCGCCGCATTCCGTCTGGGACGGCGCGGATCTGATCGAGAAGATCGCGCCGCTCTGGGGCGAGGCGGACGAGGCCAAGCGGATCGCGGGCTGGAAGGACGTGGACCGCTACATCGCCGAGCATGCGCTGGTGCTGCCGCTGTTCCAGTATGTCCAGCCGATCCTGCACGATGCCCGCGTCAAGGTCGTGCCGCACGCCTCGGGTGCACTTCTGCCGCACCTGATGTCGCCGGCCTGACGGCGCGCCCTGCGGGCGGCCCTGCGCGCAGGGCCGCCCGGAACCCGGCCCTGACGCATGATGTTCGCCCGCCGCCTCGCCTTCCGCCTTGCCACCACGGCCGTGACGCTGGTCGGCGTCGCGGTGATCGTCTTCGTGGTGATCCGCGTCGTGCCGGGCAACCCGATCGCGATGATGCTGCCCCCCGGCGCGACCGAGGCCGATATCGCGCGCCTCCGCGCGCTCTACGGGTTCGACCGATCGATCGCCGAACAGTTCCTGATCTGGGCCGGCGGCGTGCTGCAGGGCGATTTCGGCACCTCGATCACGGCCCGGCGCCCCGTGTTGGAGCTTGTGCTGGGCCGCCTGCCCGCGACGCTGGAGCTGGCGACGCTCGCCCTTTGCATCGCCGTGGTGCTGGGGGGCTCCCTCGCGCTGGCGGGCGCACGCTGGCGCGAGACGCGGACCGAGGCGGCGGTGGACGTGACGAACGGCATCGGCCTGTCGGTGCCCGATTTCCTCTGGGGGCTGATCCTCATCCTGCTTTTCGGCGTCGTCTGGCCGCTGTTCCCGATCTCGGGCCGGATCGCGCCGGCACTGGCGCGCGAGTTCGCGACGAACTTCTATCTTGCGGAAGCGATCCTGCGGCTGCGACTCGACCTGCTCGGGGCGCTTCTTGCGCACATGCTGCTGCCCGCGCTGGCCCTTGCCCTGCCGCTTGCCGCCATCATCGCGCAGCTTCTCAAGCAGAGCCTGAAGGAAACCATGCATCTCGACTATGTCACCCTCGCCCGCACCAAGGGGTTTGCCGAGGGCCGCGTGATCCGGGCCGAGGCCCTGCCGAATGCCGTCCTGCCGACGCTGACGCTGGTCGGCGTGCAGTTCACCTTCCTGATCGGGGGAACCGTCATCATCGAGCGGCTGTTCAGCTACGAAGGCCTCGGCAACCTTGCCATCGACGCGGTGATCAACCGCGACCTGCCGCTGATCCAGGGCATCGTGATCGTGTTCGCGGGCCTCTTCACGCTCATCAACCTCGGCGTGGACATGCTCTATGCCGCGCTGAACCCGCGGTTGCGTCGTGGCTGACGCGGCGGAGGGGCGGGGTGCGGTCCGCCGGCGGGCGGGGCTCAGGCTGTGGCTGTCGGGCGGGTGGCTTGCAGCGCTGGCCGCGGCTGCGCTGCTGGCGCCCTGGATCGCCCCGCACGATCCCCTGGCGCAGGACCTGTTCGCCGGCCGCCTTCCCCCCGCCTGGCAGGCGGGGGCCGATCCGGCCTACCTCCTCGGAACCGACAGCCTTGGGCGCGATGTCCTGTCACGGGTCCTGCACGGGGCGCGGGTGGCCCTCTTCGTTGCGCTGGTCGCAGGCACGCTGACCGCGCTGATCGGCGCCGCGCTCGGCCTGCTTGCGGGGTTCTACCGCGGCTGGGTCGATGTCGCGATCTCGCGCCTCGTGGACATCTGGATGGCCTTTCCGCCCGTCCTCTTCGCGATCCTGCTGATCGCCGTGCTCGGGACCGGCCTGGCGTCGATCATCGTCGCGATCGTCGTGATCGACTGGACACGCTTCGCCCGTGTCGTGCGGGCCGAGGCGATGGCGCAGGGGGCGATGGATTACGTCGCCTCCGCCCGCGTCGCCGGCATGGGGCGCCTGCGCACGCTCGCCACCGAGATCCTGCCGAACTGCCTGCCCACGATCGGCGTCCTCCTCACGCTGGAGATGGGCATCGCGGTGATCGTCGAGGCGATCCTGTCGTTCGTGAACCTCTCGATCTCCACCGACGCGCCGACCTGGGGGGGCATGATCGCGGAAGGGCGGCTGTCCATCCATCAGGCGTGGTGGGTGCTGGTGTTCCCGCTGGTCGCGCTGTTCCTCACCGTCCTCGCCTTCGGCCAGCTAGGCGAGGGGCTGAAGGACCGTTTCGATCCGGTGCTGCGATGACCTTCCTTGCGGTCGAGGGCCTGACCGTCCGCATCCGCCGGGGCCCGTGGCTTCTGCGGGGCGTGTCGCTGGCGGTGGCCGCGGGCGAGGCGCGCGGGCTGGTCGGCGAAAGCGGCGCGGGCAAGTCGATGATCGGCAAGGCGATCCTCGGCATCCTGCCGCGCGCGGCAGAGGTCGTTTCGGGCCGCATCCTGCTGGACGGCACGGACCTTCTGAGGCTGTCCGACCGCGACCGCCGGGCGCGGATCGGCCGGCTCTGCGCCCTCATCCCGCAGGATCCGCTGACCGCCCTCAACCCCGCGCGCCGGATCGGCCCGCAGATCACAGACCGGCTGACCGACATCCTGGGCTGGGACCGCGCCCGCGCGCAGGCCCGCGCGGCCGAACTGCTGGCCGAGGTGCAGATCGCCGATCCGCCCCGCGTCCTGAAGAGCTATCCGCACGAACTGTCGGGCGGCATGCGGCAGCGGGTGCTGATCGCCGCCGCCTTCGCGGCCGAGCCGAAGCTGATCGTCGCGGACGAGCCGACGACCGCGCTGGACGTGACCGTGCAGCGCGAGGTTCTGCGGCTGATCGCGGGGATGCAGGCGCGTCACGGCACGGCGCTTCTGTTCGTGACCCACGACCTCGGCGTGGTCTCGAAGGTGTGCCGGCGGCTGAGCGTCCTCTACGCCGGGAAGGTGGTCGAGGATACGGACGTGCGCGCCTTCTTCCGCACCCCCGGCCATCCCTATTCCGCCGCGCTCCTGGCCGCCACGCCGAAATATACCGACCCCGACAGCAGCCTTCGCCCGGTGCCGTCTGCGGTGATCGACGCGGTCCGGGCCGAAGTCGCCGCATGGGACGCCGCGCATGGCTGACCTCTACAGCGTGACGGGCCTGCATGTATCGCTGGCGGACATGACCCGCAAGCCGCTCCTCGGGGCTGCGCCGCGCATCGGCATCCTGCACGGCCTGACCTTCGCCATCGGCAGGGGCGAAGTGGTCGGGATCGTCGGCGGATCAGGCTCGGGCAAGTCCACGCTGGGGCGGGCGCTGGTGCGCCTTCTCGAACCCACGGCCGGGCGCATCCTGTTCGACGGGCAGGACATCGCGCATCTGCCCGAACCCGCCCTGCGCCCGCTGCGCCGGCGGTTCCAGATGATCTTCCAGGACCCTCTGTCGTCGCTGAACCCTCGCCAGACCGTCGGCACCATCCTGCGCGCCCCGCTGGCGCTGCACGGCCTGCCGCTTGCCCGCGCAGCCGAGGCGCTGGATGCGGTCGGTCTGCCGCGGGCGCACCTTGCCCGCTATCCGCACGAACTGTCGGGCGGCCAGCGTCAGCGCGTGGGCATCGCCCGCGCCATCGCCCTTCGCCCCGACTTCATCCTGGCCGACGAGATCGTGTCGGGCCTCGACGTGTCGAGCCAGGCGCAGGTGCTGGCGCTGCTCGAAACGCTGGTGCGGGACTTCAGCCTGACGCTCGCCTTCATCAGCCACGACCTGTCGGTGGTCCGCCGCCTGTGCACGCGGATCATCGTCCTGCATCAGGGCCGGATCGTCGAGGACGCGCCCGCCGCCCGCCTGTTCGACGCCCCGAAGGCCGAGTATACGCGGATGCTTCTGTCGGCGATTCCGCTGCCCGATCCCGATCAGCCCTGGGACTGACGGCCGGGCCGCGCGCCCGGAACCGCCTGTTCGCGCGCCAGACCGCTAGGCAAGCGCCCCGCGATTGTGCATCTAGGGGGCGATGCGCGTCGCGAGCCGGATCGGGCCTGTCCCCCCGGTGCCACAAGGCTAGCTTGCGCCCCAGCGACCCCGCTTCGCCAACACGGAGGCACCGATGACCACCCAGACCCTCGCCCCCCTCGCCCTGATCGGCGCGGCGCTGGCCGCGGCGCCCGCCGCCGCGCAGACCGCCGTGTCCTTCGGCACCAACTGGCTGGCCCAGGCCGAACACGGCGGCTTCTACCAGGCCGTGGCGGACGGCACCTATGCCGCCTGCGGCCTGAACGTCACGATCCTTCCGGGCGGCCCGCAGGTGAACAACCGCGCGCTGATGTTGGCAGGCCGGGTGGACTTCCACATGGGCGGCAACCTGCTCGAGGCCTTCTCGGCCGCGGCCGAAGGCGTGCCGATCGTCGCCGTCGCGGCGGCGTTCCAGAAGGAACCTCAGGTGCTGCTGACGCATCCCGGCGTCGCCTCGTCGTTCGAGGATCTGAAGAAGCTGCGCCTGCTGATCGGCGACCAGGGGTTTGCCTCCTACTACCAGTGGATGATCGCCGCCTACGGCTTCACCCCCGAACAGCGCGAGGTCTATACCTTCAATCCTGCGCCCTTCCTCGCCGACAAGGGCCTCGCCATGCAGGGCTACCTGTCGTCGGAACCCTATGTGGTCGAGAAGGAAGGCGGCTTCACCCCCGATGTCTGGCTGATCGCGGACGCCGGCTATTCCACCTATTCGACGCTGATCGAGACGATGCAATCGACGATCGATCGGCGCCCCGAGGTGGTGAAGTGCTTCGTCGATGGCTCGATCAAGGGGTGGTACAATTACCTCTACGGCGACAACACCGCCGCCAACGAGCTGATCAAGAAGGACAACCCCGAGATGACGGACGACAAGATCGCCTTCGCGATCGAGAAGATGAAGTCCGAGGGGATCGTGGATTCCGGCGATGCGCTGGAACTCGGCATCGGCGCGATGACCGAGGCGAAGGTGAAGGACTTCTTCGACAAGATGGTGGCGGCCGGCGTCGTCCCGGCCGACCTCGACTGGTCGAAGGCCGTCAACTTCAGCTTCGTCAACCAGAAGGTCGGGATGGACCTGAAGAAATGACGGGCGCAGGCGCTCGGGCGGGGGCGGCGTGACCCCCGCCCCCCTCGGCCGACGGCCGAAGCTTCTGGAGATGCAGGGGGTCGACAAGACCTTCAACGGCACGGTTGTCGCCCTCCGGCGGATGGCGCTGACCGTGAACGCGGGCGACTTCATCTCGCTGCTCGGCCCGTCGGGTTGCGGCAAGTCCACCGCGCTGCGCCTGATCGCAGGCCTCAGCCACCCGACCGCGGGGCGGATCGTCTGGGAAGGCGGGCAGCAGCAGGGCGACCTTGCCGTGGTGTTCCAGGAACCGACACTGATGCCCTGGGCGACCGTGGCCGAGAACGTCTGGCTGCCCCTGCGCCTGCGCGGCAAGTCCTATGCGAGCGTGGAGGGGGACGTGATCGAGGCGCTGCGGCTTGTCGGCCTCGAGCGCTTCCTGCGGGCCTATCCGCGCGAACTTTCGGGCGGGATGAAGATGCGCGTGTCGATCGCCCGGGCGCTGGTGACCCGCCCGAGGCTGATCCTGATGGACGAACCCTTCGCGGCGCTGGACGAGATCACCCGCCACCGCCTGAACACCGACCTTCTGGAAATGAAGGCGCGCATCGGCTGCACGGTAATCTTCGTCACGCATTCGGTGTTCGAGTCGGTCTTCCTCTCCGACAGGATCGTGGTCATGGCCGCCCGCCCCGGCCGCGTCATCCGCGAGCTGACGGTGGACGAAGCCTATCCCCGGGGCGAGGCCTTCCGCACCTCGCCCGAATACGCCGCCCATTGCCGCGCTGCCTCGGCAGCGCTGCACGAGGCCATGGGCGAGGCCGCCTGATGGCGACGTCACGCCGCCGCCCTCGCGTCCCCCGCGCACGGCTGGCGCAGCGTGAACTACGCCTGGTCGCGCTTGATGCAACGTCCGGCGCGGCGCCGGGCCGCGTGCCCGGCCGGTCGTCGCACATCGCGAAGATTCGGGCGGCGTCGCGCGACCGTCCCCGCGACGCCGGCAGCCCCCCCCACGCCGGTCCGCGGCCCGGCGCCCTACCCCGGCCGCGGGTCGCGCGGTCAGCCGTCGGAACGCAGGCGAAGGGGGGCATGGCATGACGATCCTGCACGAGGGCGCGGCAGCAGTGCCGGTGGACGCCGAAGAGCTGCGGCGCGCCCGGCAGCGACGGGTGGAGCGGGTGGCCCGCTGGGTCCTGCCGGTCGCGGTGCTGGCGCTCGGCGTGCTGGTCTGGGACCGGGTCGTGGCCTGGAACGACATCCCCCACTACGTCCTGCCCTCCCCCGGCCGGGTGATGCGCACCCTGGTCGCGGACTGGCCGCTCCTGTTCGATGCGCTGCTCGTGACGCTTCAGATCACGATGATGGCGCTGGCGGTGGCGGTGATCGGGGGCGTCGGGCTTGCGATCCTCTTCACGCAGTCGAAGTGGGCCGAGATGAGTTTCTACCCCTATGCCGTCATCCTGCAGGTGACGCCGGTCGTCTCGATCGCGCCGCTGATCTTCATCTATGTCGAGAGCCGGACGGTCGGGCTTCTGCTCTGCGCCTGGATCGTCGCGTTCTTTCCGATCCTCGCCAATACCACGCTGGGGTTGAACTCGGCCGACCACAACCTGCGCGACATGTTCCGCATCTACGGCGCGACGCGGTGGCAGCGGCTGCGCTATCTGCAACTGCCCTCGGCGCTGCCCTACTTCCTCGGTGGCCTGCGCATCGCGGGGGGCCTCAGCCTGATCGGCGCGGTGGTGGCCGAATATGTCGCCGGCACTGGCGGCATCGGGTCGGGGCTTGCCTTCCGCATCCTCGAGGCGGGCTATCGCCTCAACATCCCGCGCATGTTCGCGGCCCTCTTGCTGATCGCGGCCTCGGGGGTGGTGATCTTCGCCGGCCTGTCGTTCCTGAGTTACATGCTGCTGCGCAAGTGGCATGAAAGTGCGTTGAAACGGGAAACATGACCGACTTCATTTCCTTGCCTGCGGCGCCCGCGCTACGCCTGCTGAACGCGACGGTGCCGGGCTGGCTTCTGGGCCGCACCGACAGCCTTCTGCGCACCGAGCTTGCGATGGCCGGCGGCCGGCTGGCCGATCCCGCCGCCCTGCCCGAGGCGCCGGCGGTGGACCTGCGGGGCGCGATGGTGTTTCCCTGCTTCATCGACATGCACACGCATCTTGACAAGGGCCACATCTGGCCGCGCAGCCCGAACCCGGACGGCACCTTCATGGGCGCGCTGACCACGGTCGCCGCAGACCGCACCGCGCGCTGGTCCGCCGAGGACGTGCGTGCGCGGGCCGAGTTCGCCCTGCGCTGCGCCCATGCGCACGGCACCCGGGCGGTCCGCACGCATCTGGACAGCATTCCGCCGCAGGATGCCATCAGCTGGCCCGTGTTCCGCGACCTGCGGACTGACTGGGCCGGGCGGATCGACCTGCAGGCCGTCTGCCTGGTCGGGGCCGACGGTGTCGAGCCGGGCGGCGACGGGGCCTTCGCCGCGACCGCGCGTCGTGTCGCCGAGGCAGGCGGCGTGCTGGGCATGGTCACCTACCCCCTGCCGGACCTGAAGGATCGCCTTCTGGCGTTCTTCCGCCTGGCCGAGGCGCATGGCCTTGCCGCCGACTTCCACACCGACGAGACGCTCGACCCCGCGTCGAACACCTTGCGGACGATCGCCGAGACGGTGCTGGAAACGGGCTTCGCCGCGCCGGTGACGGTCGGGCACTGCTGTTCGCTGTCCACCATGCCCGAGGGCGCAGCGCTGGCGACGCTCGATCTGGTGGCGCAGGCGGGGATCGGCATGGTCAGCCTGCCGATGTGCAACCTCTACCTGCAGGACCGCCAGCCCCGCCGCACCCCCCGCTACCGCGGCATCACCCTGGTGCACGAGGCGAAGGCGCGCGCCATCAGTGTCGCCTTCGCATCCGACAACACGCGCGACCCCTTCTATGCCTACGGCGACCTCGACATGATTGAGGTGATGCGCGAGGCGGCCCGGATCGGCCATCTCGACCATGCCGACCGCGACTGGACGCGCGCCTTCCTCGCCAACCCCGCCCAGCAATGCGGCTTTTCCGCGCCCTCGCTTGCCGCCGGCGCGCCGGCCGACCTCGTGATCGTCAATGCCCGGACCTGGTCCGAACTCTTCGCCCGCCCGCAGGCGGACCGCGTGGTGCTGCGCGCCGGCCGCGCGATCTGCCGCCGCCTGCCCGATTACGCCGAACTCGACCATCTGATGGATGCCCGATGATTCCCGCCGCCTCTGCCGCCGCCCTCGCCGCCCTCGGCCACCTCGAGACCGACGCCAACCCTGCCTCGGTCAGGGCGAAAAGCCGCGATTTCTTCTGGTATTCGCCGGTGCTCAAGGCGCGGCTCGACCACCTTGCCGGGGATTTCCTGGTCAGCCCCCGGAACGAGGCCGAGGTGATCGAGGTGTTGCGCGTCTGCCACGCCCACGACGTGCCGGTGACGGTGCGGGGTGCTGGCACCGGCAACTATGGCCAGGCAATGCCGCTGGCGGGCGGCTGCGTCATGCACATGAAGAACATGACGACGATCCGCCATGTCGCGCCCGGCCGGGTGATCTGCGAGCCGGGGATCCTCATCCGGGATCTCGACACCGAACTGCGCAAGGGCGGGCAGGAGCTGCGGATGCACCCCTCGACCTGGGCCACCGCCACGATCGGCGGCTTCATCGCCGGCGGATCGGGCGGTGTGGGATCGGTCACCTGGGGCGCCTTGCGGGACGTCGGCAACATCATCCGCCTGCGCGCCGTGACGATGGAGGCCGAGCCGCGGGCGATGGAATTCCGCGGCGACGAGATCCACCGGATCAGCCACGCCTATGGCACCAACGGCGTCATCACCGAGGTCGAGATGCCGCTGGCCCCTGCCTACGACTGGGTCGAGATCCTCGTCGCCTTCGACGATTTCGAGGCCGCGGCCCGCTATGCCCTCGATTTCGCCGATTGCGACGGGATCCTCAAGAAACTGGTCGCGGTCATGGAGGCGCCGACCGCGAAGGAGTATTTCCAGCGCATCGCACCCTACGTCGACGCGGGCGACCACCTGCTGGCGCTGATGGTGGCGCCGCAGTCCATCGACGGCTGGGAAACGCACCTCGCCGGCCATGACGGCCGGGTGATCTACCGCTCGGACCGGCCGCTGACCTGGGAGAGGGAACCGGGGCATGTGTTCGAATACACTTGGAACCACACCACCCTGCGCGCGTTGAAGGTCGATCCGGCGATCACCTACCTGCAGGTCGCCTATCCCGCGCCCGACAGCCTCGACACGGTGCTGAAGGTGCGCGCCGCCCTCCACCCCGAGGTGATCCAGCACCTCGAGGTGATGCGCTTCCAGGGCCGCAGCTTCTTCGCAGGCCTCAGCCTCGTGCGGTTCACCACCGAGCAACGGCTCGACGAGATCGTGCGGGCGCACGAGGACATGGGCGCCCCGATCTGGAACCCGCACCGCTACACGCTGGAGGAAGGCGGGCGGCAGATCGTGGACGACCGGCAGTTGCAGCTGAAGCGCGAGGCGGATCCGAAGGGCCTTCTGAACCCCGGCAAGATGATCGCCTGGGACGAACCGGGCTTCGACTTCCGCGGCATGTACGCCTACAAGGGCATGCGGGCGGCGGAATGATGCAGGGTCAGACCGCGCGCCGCGGTGCACGGCCGTCCTGCCCGACCCGGAATGATCCGAGCCCGCCCGCGCCGCGCCGGGCGGGCCGTGGCCGCCCGGGCGGCGCGCCCGCCGACAACCGTCCTCGGATATCCCGGGATCCGGGGCAGCGCCCAGGGGGAACCGCAGGGATCCGCCGTCTGCCATGACGCGCGCGCTTGTCCTCTTCGCACATCCCTGCGCCGAAAGCTTCTCGGCCGCCCTGCACGCGACCGTGGTCGGAACGCTCGAACGCCGCGGCTGGACGGTGGACGACTGCGACCTTAACGCCGAGGGGTTTCAGCCCGTGCTGACCGCAGAGGAACGCCGCGCCTACCACGACGCCGCAGCGAACACCGGACCGGTGGCTGCGCACGTCGCGCGTCTGCGCGCCGCCGAAGCGCTGGTGCTGGTGTTCCCGGTCTGGAACTTCGGCTTTCCGGCGATCCTCAAGGGCTATTTCGACCGGGTCTTCCTGCCCGGCGTGTCGTTCCGGCTCGAGGACGGGAAGGTTCGGCCGAACCTGACGCATGTCCGCCGGCTGGCGGCGGTGACGACCTATGGCGGCACCCGGCTGCGCGCCCTTCTGGCGGGCGATCCGCCGCGCCATGTCGTCACGCGAGCGATCTGGCATGTCTGCCGTCCGCAAACGATGCGTTATCTTGCGCTCTATGACATGAATCGGGCCGATGACGCGAAACGCGCGGCATTCCTCGCGCGGGTCCGGTCCGAGATGGAGCGTTTCTGATGAAGGCACTGGTCGTCTACTGTCATCCCCACCCCGGCAGCTTTACCGCAGCGGTGCGCGATACGGTGCTTGACCGGCTGCGCGCGGCTGGCGCGGCGGTGCGGGTGCACGATCTTTATGCCGAGGGCTTCGCCCCGGTTCTGACGGCGGGCGAATGGCAGGGCTATCTCGACAGCCCGGCGAACCGGGCCCCGGTCGACGCGGCGGTGACCGATGTCCTGTGGTGCGACACCCTGATCTTCGTCTATCCGACCTGGTGGTATGGCCTGCCCGCGATGCTGAAGGGCTGGCTCGACCGGGTGCTGCTGCCGGATGTGGCGTTCCTGATGCCCGACGCCGTGAACCGGACGATCCGGCCCGGCCTGACGCACATCACCCGCCTTGGCGTGTTCACCACCTGCGGGGCGTCGCGCTGGCTGACTTGGCTGATCGGCGCCCCGGGGCGGCGGACGCTGATGCGTGGCGTCGGGTTCCTGTGCCATCCGCGCCGGCGGACCGTCTTCGCCGCGCATTATCTGATGGACAGTTCCACCCCCGCCAGCCGGGCGGCGCACCTCGCCCGCGTTGTCCGGGCGATGGACAGGCTGACGGCTGGCGCCGCGCCCGCGCCCCGGTTGACCGCGCAGGCCGCCGAATAGCGGCGCAGCGGGGCCGCGCTTTGGCGGGATCAGCCGGCGGTGTCGCTGGCTGCGAAAAGCGTGCCGAGGACCCGAAGGAACACCGCATAGCCCTGCGCGGTCATCGCCGCCAGCAGCCGTTCCCAGGCGACCTGCGCCTGCTGGCTGATCGCGCGCACGGGGTCGAGCCCCGCGCCCGTGATGGTCACGATCACCCGCCGCGTGTCGGCAGGGTCCCGTTCCGCTGCGATCGACCCGTGGCCGGCCATCCGGGACTGCGCACGGCTGACGTGGGCGAGGTCCATCGCCGGTCGGTGCGCCAGTTCGAGCGGGGATCAGGGCGAACGACGGACCAGGTTGGCGAGGACCCGCCATTCGGGGATGTGCAGGCTGAACCCGGTCTCGATCAGGCGCACGATCGCCTGGCTGACCCTGTTGGCCACCACGGCAAGCTGGAACTGCAGAACCTCGTCCGGCCGCACCGTCGTTTCGGGCTCTGCGGGGCGCCGTGCCGGTTCCTGCATCCCCCTGCCCGTCCGTCAGTCCCCGTCTCGCCGCAGCCTCGGCGAAGGAGGCCGCGGGGTTGCGCATCTCCCACTGAACGCGCGTGACTCGCGCAGCGAGCGCGACGTCGCCGCTGCGCGTCCGGCTGTCCGCGATGATTACCGGGCCCGTCCCCCACGCCGCGCCGACCCGATGCCGGCCCGCCGGACAGGGCTGTGCGCGCATGTCGGCGCCGCCGCACCCATCGTCCGCGACGCGGGCGTGCCTCAGCCGCCCGTCAGCCCGGCGACCGGCACGCGGGCGCGTTCGGCCCGGGGCGGGTGCAGCGACGCGAAGCGGATGTCCGCTCCGGCGTCCGTCACCCCGATCAGCGCGAACCCGGCACCTTCCGTCACGTGCAGCACGGCGCGTCGCGTGGGGTCGATGGCGCTCGAGAGGCCGATCCCGGTCACGACCGGCACGCCGTTCCATAGCCGCACCCCGTCGCGGTGGACATGCCCGCAGAGGATCGCGGCGACCGGGCGTCCAGCGATCGCGGCGGCCAGCGCGGCGGTCGATTCGGGCGTCAGCGCTTCCCACGCCGCAGCGCCGCGGGCGTGCGGCGGGTGGTGCATCGCGATCACCGCAGGGCCGGGGGCAACCTCCAGCGCCGCGGCGAGTGCCGCCAGCGCAGCGGGGTCGAGCGCACCGCCCGTGCGCCCCGGCACCTGCGTCTCGAGGCCCAGCATCGTGACCCCGCCCGCGACCAGAACCGCCGGCCGCGAGCCGAAGGCGGCATCGCAGGCGGCAGGATCGTCGTGGTTGCCGAGGACCGCCAAAACCGGCACGGGCGCTGCCGCCAGCACGGCCCGCAGCGCGGCATAGGCAGAGGGTTCGCCGCGGTCGGCAAGGTCACCCGCGATCACGGCCAGTGCCGGCGGCGGCTCCATCGCCGGCAGGTCGGCCAGCACGGCAGCAAGACGCGCCAGCGGCGCTCCGCCGTCGCCGGCGTGGATGTGCAGATCGGACAGAAGCAGGATCGTGACGTCAGGCATCGGGGCCTCCGGCATGGGCGAACAGCGCGCGGGTATAGGGATGCGCGGGCGCGGTCAGAATGGCGGCGCGCGGGCCTTCCTCTACGATCCGGCCCCCCTGCATCACCGCGATGCGCGCAGCCAGCGCGGCCACCACCGCAAGGTCGTGGCTGATGAACAGCATCGCCATCCCGCGGTCGCGCTGCAGGTCCATCATCAGGTTCAGCACCTGCGCCTGCACGCTGACATCGAGCGCGGCCACGGGTTCGTCCGCCACCACAAGCGCGGGGTCAGGCGCGAGCGCGCGCGCGATGGCGATCCGCTGCCGCTGCCCGCCGGAGAACTCGTGCGGGTACTTCGCGGCATCGCCGGCCGACAGCCCCACCCGTGCCAGCATCGCCGCCGCGCGCGCCGCGCGCGCCGCAGGGGCAAGGCCGAGCGCGATCAGCGGTTCGGCCACCGACCAGCCGACCGGGCGGCGGGGGTCGAGCGATTCGTAGGGGTCCTGATAGACCATCTGGACCGACGGCCGCAGCGCCCGCAGGGCGCGGGCGGGCAGTGCGGCGATGTCCTGCCCCCGCCAGAACACCGCGCCCGCATCCGGCCGCTCGAACCCCATGGCAAGCCGCGCCAGCGTGGACTTGCCCGAGCCGCTCTCGCCCACGATGCCCACGACCTCGCCGGGTGCGACCGACAGCGACGCCCCCGCCACCGCAACCGTCACCGGCCGGGGCCCGGCAAGGCGCGTCCGCGGCAGGGGATAGACGCGCCGCACTTCGCGCAGCTCGAGGACGGGCGTCATGGCGCCACCGCCCAGCACGCCGCCACCCGGCCGGGCGCCACCGCCACCGGAGGCGGCGGCACCGCGCAGCCAGGACGGGCCAGCGCACAGCGGTCGGCGAAGCGGCAGCCGGCGGACAGCGCGGGCAGCGGCGGCACCGCGCCGGGGATTGCGGGCAGCGGCGTGCCGGGCGGTCGGGCGGCGTCGAGCCGCGGGCGCGCGGCGATCAGCCCCCGCGTGTAGGGATGGCGCGGGTCTGCCAGCACCGCCGCGGTCGGCCCGTCCTCGACCACGTCGCCCCCGTACATCACCAGAAGCCGCCCGGTGACGCGCGCGATCGCGCCGAGGTCGTGGCTGATCAGGACCAGTGCCATGCCCCGCCGCGCCGACAGTTCCGCGAGAAGGCCGAGGATGCGCGCGGCCACCGCGGCGTCCAGCGCGGTCGTGGGTTCGTCTGCGATCAGAAGCTGCGGATCCTGCGCCAGCGCCAGCGCGATCAGCGCGCGCTGCCGCTGCCCGCCGGACAGTTCGTGCGGATACTGCCGCGCCTTCGCCGCCGGGTCGGGCAAGCCCACCTCGCCCAGAAGCGCCACCGCCCGGTCGCGCGCCGCCCGGGCGGTCAGGCCGCGGCGCAGCCGCAGCGGTTCGGCGATCGCCTCGCCAATGCGGATTAGGGGGTTCAGCGCCGACAGCGGTTCCTGGAACACCATCGCCGCCACGCGGCCGCGCAGGGCCCGCAGCGCCGGCTCGCCCGCGCCCACGACCTCCGCCCCGCCGAGGCGGATCGAGCCCTGCACCCGGGCCGCCGGCGGCGCCATGCCGAGGATCGACAGCGCCAGCAGCGACTTGCCCGACCCGCTTTCGCCGGCGATGCCCAGCCGTTCGCCCGCCGCCAGCGTGAAGGACACGCCCCGCACCGCGGTGCCGGCCGGAAAGGCCACCGAAAGGCCCGCGACCGCCAGCATCACCGCGCCCGCGCCAGCCGCGGGTCGGCGGCATCCCGCAACCCGTCGCCGAGCAGGTTGAACCCCATCACCGCCGCCATGATGCACAGCCCCGGCCAGATCGCGAGGTGCGGGGCAAGGAACAGCAGCGTCTGCGCCTCGGCCAGCATCCGGCCCCACGAGGGCACCGGCGGCTGCACCCCGAGGCCGAGATAGCTCAGCGCCGCCTCGGCGAGGATGCCGATGGCAAACTCGATCGTCGCCTGCACGATCACCGGGGCGGCGATGTTGGGGATGACATGGTCCAGCGTGATGGCCAGCCGCCCCCGCCCGGCCGCCCGGGCTGCCAGCACGTAGCCGCGGGTCCAGACCTGATGCGCGGCGGCGCGCGCCACGCGGGCGAAGGTCGGCACGTTGACGAAGGCGATCGCGATGACGGCGTTCGTCAGCGAAGGCCCGAACACCGCCGCCAGCATGATGGCGAAGAGGAGGGCGGGAAAGGCGAAGCCGAAATCCGCCAGCCGCATGATCGCATCGTCCACCAGGCCGCCGAGCGCGGCCGCCGTCAGGCCCAGCACCACCCCGGCAAGCGCCCCCAGCACCACCGCGACGAAGGCCACGGCGACGGAGGTGCGCGCGCCCGCCATCAGCATCGAGGCGACATCGCGCCCGAGCTGGTCGGTGCCCAGCCAGTGCGTCGCCGACGCGGGGGCGAAGCGGTTGGCGACGTTCAGCGCCACAGGGTCGTGCGGCGTCCAGACCAGCGACAGGAGTGCCGCCCCCGTGACCAGCGCCACCAGCGCCGCGCCGAAGATCAGGTTCACCGGCCGGCGCTTCATCCCACGCGCCCCTTCAGCCGCGGATCGATCCAAAGATAGGCGAGGTCCACGATCAGGTTCACGGTGACGACCGCGACCGCGAACAACAGGACCAGCGCCTGCACCAGCGGCAGGTCGCGGTTGGCGATGCCCTGGAACACCAGCCGGCCGAGGCCGGGTAGGTAGAACACGTTCTCGATCACGATGGTGCCGGTGACCAGGTTGGCGAACTGCAGCCCCACGATGGTGACGATCGGCACCAGCGCGTTCGGCAGGACATGCCGCCACAGGATCCGGCGGCGCGGCAGGCCCTGCGCGGTCGCGGTGCGGACGAAGTCCTGCCCCATGACCTCGAGCACGGCGGATCGCGTGACGCGCGCCAGGACCGCCGCCTGCACGACGGCCAGCGCGGTGGCGGGCAGGATCAGCGCGCGCGCGGCCCCCGCGGGATCGTCCCAGCCGGGGAACCCGCCCGGCGGCAGCCAGCGCAGAACCACCGCGAACAGAATGACAAGCAGGATCGACAGCCAGAATGCCGGGATCGCGATGCCGACCTGGCTTGCGGCCATCACCGCCCAGTCGCCGGCCCGGCCGTGGCTGGCGGCGGCATAGACGCCCGCGGCCAGCGCCAGCGCCACCGTCAGCGCCATCGCGGCCACGGCGAGGGTCAGCGTCATCGCCAGCCGCTCGCGGATCAGATCGGCGACCGGCACCTTGAACATGTAGGATTGCCCGAAGTCGCCCCCGAGGGCGCCCCGCACCCAGGCGGCATAGCGCAGCAGCGGCGGGTCGTCGAGGCCGAGCTGCGCCCGCAGCGCGGCGCGCGCGTCCTCGGTCGAATCGATCCCGAGGATCACGAGGGCCGGGTCGCCGGGCAGCAGGTTCATCACGAAGAACACGACCGCCGACACCGCCAGCAGCGTTGCCGCAAACCCGGCGAGCCGGCGGATCAGGTAGGGGGCCATCCGGTCCGCGCTCAGCGCCGGGGCGGAGGACGGCGCGACGCCGCCCGCCGCAGGTGCCCTGCCGCGCGGCTCATCCGTTCCAGCGCACGCCTGCCAGCGGCTGCTCCAGCACGGGGGCGTTGTCCCAAAGCCCCACGATCTCGCGCCGCGCGACGCTGAGCTTCGGCAATTGGAAGAGGAAGCCGTGCACCGCCTCATCGGCGATGAATCGCTGCGCGTCCTGCAACATGGCGAAGCGCTTCGCGTCGTCCGCCTCGGTGCGGATCGCCTGCCACAGCGCGGTGTAGTCGGCGTTGTCGTAGGCGTAGAAGTAGGACGGCCCGCGCGCGAAGTTGCCCAGATCGTTGGGCGAGGTATGGGCGATGATCGTCATGTCGTAGTTCTGGTTGCGGAACACTTCTTCCAGCCAGAAGCCCCACTCGACCTGTTCGATCTTCACGGTCAGCCCGGCCGCCGCAAGCTGGGCCTGGACGATCTCGCCCGACCGCGTCGCATAGGGGAACGGCGGCAGGCGCAGCGTCAGTTCGGTGCCCGGCGCTACGCCCGCCTCGGCCAGCAGGGCCTTCGCCCGCGCCACGTCGTGCGGATAGTGACCGGTCAGGTCCACGTAGGCCGCATGGTGCGGCGGGAAGAACGATCCGATGGGCTGGGCGCGGCCATACATCGCCCCGTCGATGATCGCCTGCCGGTCCAGCGCGTGGCTGATCGCCCGGCGAACCCGGATGTCGGTGAAGGGTGCCTTGCCGTTGTTCAGGGCGAGGATCACCTCACCCTCGGTCGAGCCGACCACGACCCTGAACCGCGGATCGGCCTCGAACTGCGGCAGCAGTTCCGGCGCGGGGAAGCCGGGGAAGGCGTCCACTTCCTCGGCGAGCATGGCCGCGGCAGCGGCGGCGGGATCGGCGATGAAGCGGAAAGTCACCCGTTCCAGCGCAACCTCGGCCGCATTGCGGTGTGCAGGGTTCTTTTCGAGCACGAGGCGGTCGCCGCGCGTCCAGGAGGCGAAGCGGAAGGGGCCGGTGCCGATCGGCTGGGTGGCGTTGGTCGCGGCCGATTCGGGGGCGACGATCGAGGTGTCGCCCATGGCGAGGTTGAAGAGGAAGAACCCATCCGGCTGCTTCAGCCGGATCACCACCGTGTCGGGGGCCGTCGCCTCGACAGTCTCGATCGGGGCGAAGATTCCCTTCGTGGGGTTGGTGCTGTCGGGGGCCATCGCGCGGTCGAAGGTGAACTTCACGTCCTCGGCGTCGAAGGCGGTGCCGTCGTGGAAGGTCACGCCCGTGTGCAGCGTGAAGGTGTAGGTCAGCCCGTCGTCCGACACTGCGACTTCGCGGGCAAGGTTCGGCACGACGCGCCCATCCTCGGTCACGGCCATCAGGGTTTCATAGACGTTCTGCCCCAGCATCCCGTCGATCGCGGCCGTGGCGTCGGCGGTCGGGTCGAGGCTGGTCGGTTCCTGCTGGAACCCGATGGACAGCGTGGTGCGGGCGGCAGCGGCGGGCAACGCCGCTGCGCAGGCCAGCGCCAGCGCCAATGCTGCGGTGCGGAAGGGTCCGGTCATTGCAGTCTCCTGTGAACGGGCCCGCAGGCACGCGCGGGCGAAGGGAACGCGGGGGCGGGGGTAGCCTGCCCGTTTGACGCCCGCGTGACAACCGCGGCACGTCTTGCACCTGCCGCCTGCGCCGTGCAGACCTGCGCGGCGCGGGGGAAGCGATGATGGATGGAAATCGGGGGCGGCCGCCGGCCGTGATCCTTGCGGGCGGACTGTCGCGGCGGATGGGGGCGGAAAAGGCGCTCCTGCTACTGGCGGGGCGGCCGCTTGTCGCGCACGTCGCCCTGCGCATGGCCCCGCAGGCGGGGCCGCTTGCCCTCAACGCGAACGGCGATCCGGCGCGATTCGCGGCGCTCGGCCTGCCGGTCCTCCCCGATCCGGTCGCGGGGAACCCGGGCCCGCTGGCCGGAGTGCTGGCCGCGCTGGACTGGGCGGCCGCGCAGGGGGCGGCGGGGGTGGCGACGGTGCCGGCCGACGCGCCCTTCCTGCCCGGCGATCTCGTCGCGCGGCTTGCCGCCGCGGGCCCCCTCGCCGTCGCCCGCAGCCCCGGCGGCTGGCAGGGTGCCTGCGCGCTCTGGCCCGTCGCGCTTCGGGCGCGGCTGGCGGCGGACCTCGCGGCGGGGGCGCGGCGCGTCACCGACTGGGCCCTCGCGCAGGGGGCAGCCGCGGCGGATTTCCCCGAGGACGCGCCCTTCCTGAACGTCAACACGCCGGCGGATCTGGCCGAGGCGGGGCGGCGATGTTCGACCGCATCGTGATCGCCGACTGGTCGGCGGCCTCGTCCCCGTCGCCCGCGCCCCCTTCGGCCGATGCGATCTGGCTGGGCGCGGCCGATGCGGCAGGGGTGACGGCGACCTACCACCGCACCCGCGCCGAGGCTGCTGCCGCACTGACGGCCGAGGTTGCGGCGGCGCTGGCGCAGGGGCAGCGGCTTCTCGTCGGGGCGGATTTCCCATTCGGCTATCCCGCCGGCTTCGCCGTCGCCGTGACCGGCCGGCCCGGCGCGCTGGAGGTGTGGGACTGGCTGACGGCGCGGATCGAGGACGGGCCGGACAACCGCAACAACCGGTTCGCGGTTGCCGCCGCGATCAACGCGCGCTTCCCGGGCATCGGACCCTTCTGGGGCCGCCCGCGGCACCTTGTCCTTCCCGACCTGCCCGACCGCGGCCGCGACCGGCGCGGCCACGGCATGGCCGAACGGCGTGTCTGCGAGGCGCGTCTGCCGGGCACGCAGCCGGTCTGGAAGCTTTACACCACGGGATCGGTCGGATCGCAGGCGCTGCTCGGCATTCCCGTCCTCGCCCGCCTGAGGGCGGCGTTCCCGGGCCGGGTTGCCGTCTGGCCGGTCGAGCCCTGGGCCGACGCGCCCGTCGTGCTGGCCGAGGTCTGGCCGTCGCTGCTGGCAGCGCGGGTGCGGGCGGCGCAGGCGGCGGGCGAGGGGCCGGTCAAGGATGCGGTGCAAGTGCGGCTGCTGGCGGCGCACCTTCTTGCGCAGGGGCCGGGCATCGCACGTCTGCTCGCGCCGGACGCGCCCGCGGCAGCGCTGGCCGAGGAGGGGTGGATCCTCGGTGCACCCTGACCGCGGCCCGGCTGCACAGCGGCCCGGCGGCAACGCGGCACGACTGCGACACGCGGATGCCGCTGCCGGGCTTTCCCTCTCGTCCCGCGGCCTGCTAGTCGAGGCGGGATCATGCCTGCGATCCTGACCCTTCCCTTCTGGACGGCGCGCGGCCCCGGCCTTGCCATGGCGGCCTGCGTCGCAGTCACGGCGCAGTTCCTGTCGGAACACTACGGCGCGCCGGCAATGCTGATGGCGATCCTGCTCGGGATCGCGCTGAGCTTCGCCGGCGAGGAAGGCCGGACCGCCGAAGGCGTGGCCTTCGCCGCGCGCGGCGTGCTGCGCCTCGGCGTCGCGCTGCTCGGCCTGCGGATCAGCGCGGGCATGTTCGCCGACCTCGGGCCCGGGCCGGTCGTCCTCGTGCTGGCGGCGGTGGCGCTGACCATCGGCGCGGGCGTCCTGGCCGCGCACCGCTTCGGGACGACCCGGCACTTCGGGTTCCTGACCGCCGGGGCGGTGGCGATCTGCGGCGCCTCGGCCGCGATGGCGCTGGCCGCTTTGTTGCCGAAGGGGCCGCGCGCCGAGCGCGACCTCGTGTTCGCGGTCGTGGGCGTCACCGTCCTGTCCACGGTGGCGATGATCCTCTACCCGATGCTGGCCGCTGCCCTGGGCCTCGATCAGCGGTGGACCGGCGTGTTCCTTGGCGCGACGATCCACGATGTGGCGCAGGTCGTGGGCGCAGGGTTTTCGGTCGGGCAGGACGCGGGCGAGACGGCGACGCTCGTCAAGCTGATCCGCGTGGCGCTGCTGGCCCCCGTGGTGCTGCTGGCCGCGCTGGTGCTGCGGCGCACCGCGGCAGGGCCGCGCCCGCCCCTGTTGCCGGGATTCGTGATCGCGTTCCTTGCGCTCGCGGCGCTCAACTCGGCCCTGGCGCTGCCCGTCTGGCTGACCGATGCTGCCGGGACCGCCGCGCGGGCTGCGCTCTTGGTAGCGGTCGCGGCCGTGGGAATGAAGACATCGGTCGCGCGGCTGATCGAGGTCGGCGGCGCCGCGATGGCCCTCATGGTGGCCGAAACGGCGATCCTCGCCTGTCTCGTGCTGGGCGGGATCGCACTGCTGGCCTGAGCGGCGGCGCGCACCACGACCGCCGCGCGGCGGTCAGGGGCGGACCAGAACCTGAAGGTCAGCGACGTTGGTGCCCGTGTCACCCGTCATCAGAAGGTCGCCCGCGGCCGCAAGCGCCCGATGGCTGTCGTTGTCGACCAGCGCCGCAGCCGGATCCACCCCCGCCGCCCGGATCCTGGCCAGCGTGCCCGCATCGACAAGGCCGCCCGCGGCATCGGTCGGCCCGTCGCGGCCGTCGGTGCCGCCCGACAGGAAGGCCCACCCGGGCGGCCAGCCCGCCGCCGCGGCAGCGCACGCGACCCGCAGCGCCAGTTCCTGGTTGCGCCCGCCACGCCCGCGCCCGCGCAGCACCACCGTCGTCTCGCCGCCCCAGAGGGTGACGCCCCGCCCGCCCTCGGCGACGATCCGCGCCGCCGCATCCGCCACGTCGCCGGTCAGCGGCAGGGCCGGCGCCCGCGCGCCCGGCGCGGCCGCGGCCATGGCGGCGACCGACAGCGCGTTCGACCCGATCAGACGGTTGTCCGCCGCCGGCGCTGGCGGGGCGGGCGGCGCAACCGACAGCCAGGCGCGGACGGACGCAGGCGCGGCATCCCAGATTCCGTGCGCCTGCATCTCCGCCCGCGCCGCCGCTGCATCGCCGAGCGGCGCGACCGTCGGCCCCGACGCCACCGCGCGCAGGTCGTCGCCGATCACGTCCGACAGGATCAGCGACGTCACTGGCGCGGGTGCGGCCGCGCGCGCAAGACCGCCGCCCTTCAGCCGGCTCAGGCTCTGCCGGATCAGGTTCACCGTCCCGATCGGCGCACCGCAGGCCAGCAGCAGGCGGTTGACGGCCTGCTTGTCCGCAAGGCTGATGCCAGGCACCGGCGCCGGCAGAAGCGCCGACCCCCCGCCCGAGATCAGTGCGAGCAGCGCATCCTCCGGCCCGAGCGACCCGGCCAGCGCCAACGCCCGGCGGCCGGCCTCTAGCCCGCGGTCGTCGGGCACAGGGTGGCCCGCGGCAAGCACCGTCGCACCCGGAAGGTCGCCCGCGTTCCCGTCGTTCGTCACCACCAGCGCCGAGGCCGGACCGACCGCCGCCAGCGCCGCGTCGGCCATGCGCAGCGCCGCCTTGCCGACCGCCACCAGCGCAAGTCGCCCCCGCGGCCGGGCGTAGCCCGCCAGCGCCCGCGCCACGCCTGCGGCCGGATCGGCGGCGGCAAGCCCCGCGTCGAAGAGGCGCCGCGCCAGCGCGCGGGCGTCGGCTTCGGACATCGTCTGTTCCCCGGACGGCACCGCCGGTCCTGCGTCTGCGGCGCGTCGCGGACAAGACCCCGCAGGAAAAGGGGCCGCAGCAACCGCCGCGGCCCCGCGGCCGGCTGACGAGGGAGGGCGTCAGCCGAACATGTCCGCCGTGATGCCGGCGTACCAGCCGAGCGATTCCTCATAGGTGCGCCGGCGCAGATCCGCATCCTCGCCCTTCTGGCTGACGAAGCTTTCGACGCTGGCGATCTTCTCGGGCGTGGGCTCGTAGGATGCGCCGACCTTCACCCCGTCCTCGGGCGCGAGCAGCGACCAGCAGGTGTTGGAGTACTTGGCCGGGAAGATCCGGCTGCCGGTCAGCTGGCCGCGGATCACGTTTGCCGCGACCTTGGCCTGGCTGTTGGCCGAGAAGCCCGACTTCGGCATATCGCCCTGCTGGGTCGAATCGCCCAAGGCGAACACCGCCCCGTCCGCGCGGGTGGCCATCGTCGCGGGATCGACCGGCACCCAGCCCGCCTCGTTCGTCAGGCCCGCGATCGCGGCGATGTTGCCCGCCCGCATCGCCGGGATGACGTTGCAGACGTCAACCTCCTGCGCCTCGCCGTCGATCACGATTTCCATCGTGTCGGGGCGAACCTCGACGGCCTTGCCGCCCATGTCCGGGCCGATGCGGGTGATCATGCCGGGGTAATGGCGTTCCCAGGCCTCCTCGAACAGCCCCTGTTTCGAGAAGCTTTCCTTCGGGTCGGCGATCAGGATCTTCGCGGTCGGGTTCGACTGCTTGAGCAGGTGCGCGACCATGCAAACCCGCTCGTAAGGGCCGGGCGGGCAGCGATAGGGGTTCGGCGGCGCCACCATGGCGAACACGCCGCCCTGCGGCATGGCGGCGATCTGGGCCTTCAGAAGCTGCACCTGCGTGCCGCCCTTGTAGGCGTGCGGCATCGCGTCCTGCGCCGACAGATCCCAGCCCGGCACCGACCCTTCCTTGAAGTCGATCCCCGGCGCAACCACCAGGCGGTCATAGCCGAAGGTCGCGCCGGACCCGGTGGTGACCACCTTCGCGTCGCGGTCCACGCCGACGGCGAATTCGTGCACGACGTTGACGCCGTAGTCGGTCGCGAGCTTGGCATAGCCGAAGGCGGTGTCCTCGATCCTCCAGAACCCGCCGATGTAGAGGTTGCCGAAAAAGCAGGTGTTGTAGCTGCGCTGCGCCTCGATCAGCGTCACGTCGATGGCACCAGCCGAGTCCTTTGCGAGATAGCGCGACAGCGTCGCCCCGCCGCAGCCGCCCCCGATCACCACGACCCGCGGGCGCGCCTGTCCCAACACCCGCGGCGCGGACAACGCGGCAGCGGCCGCCGACATCGTGCCGAGGAATACCCGTCTGTTCAAACCCATCGTTCCCTCCCTTGGGGCGTTCATCTGCCCCTTGTTGTGGCGCATTCCGGGCGCGCCGTGAAGCCATTGGTTCGGAACGGCTTTCCGTTCTTCTGTTGTCTTGGGCGCAGGCGTTCCGGCGACCGGGCGCCGACCGGAACGCCCGCCCTAGTCGAGCGTGCCGAAATACGCGGCCAGCGCCGCGATCTCTTCGTCCGACAGGCGCTTGGCCATCATCTGCATCACCGGATGCGGGCGCAGGTCGACCTTGTAGGAGTGCATGGCGATCACGAAATCCTCTTCCGGCCATCCGGTGATCGAAGGGATGCCCCGGTCCGACCCGTCGCGCTGGTGGCAGGTGGTGCATTCCTGCGCGAGGTATTCGCCGTATTCGGCATCGCCCTTGATGTCGAGCACGGCCGGATCGATCCCCGGCGGCGTCTTCCGGGCGGTCGGGGCGCTTTCGGGGATGTTCTGCGGCATCGCCGAATATTCGCGCAGGAAGGCGATCACGTCGGCGCGGTCCGCAGGGTCCTGCAGGCCACGGAAGCTCATCCGCGTGCCCGAGACGAGCGCGCGCGGATTGGCGAGATAGGCATCGAGCGTCGCCAGCGTCCAGTGGAGCCCGTCGCTGCCCATCCGAACCATGTTGCGCGAGTAGGTCGCGCCTGCGGCCGTTCCCGCCTTGCGGTCGAAGATGCCGTTCAGCTGCGGACCGACGCGGTTGCGCGCACCCTCCCCGATCTCGTGACAGCTCCTGCACTGCTGCGCGAAGATCGCGGCGCCCTTCTCCACATCCCCGAGCCGGTCGGCGGCCGTGGCCGCCGTGGCGGCGAAGACGGCCGCCGCGGCAAGCCCCAGCCTCATGGCGCGCGCGCAGCGAGGAAGGCGATCACCGCCGCTCGTTCCTCGTCCTTCTTCAGGCCGGCGAAGGCCATCTTGTTGCGGGGCATGGCACCCTTGGGATCGGCCAGGAAGGCGCTCAGAAACGCCTCGTCCCAGACCTTACCTGCAGCGGCCGCCTCTTTGAAGCCCGCCGAATAGGCAAAGCCCGCGACCGCGCCGACAGGGCGTCCGACGATGCCGTTGAGGTGCGGGCCGGTGCCGTTGGTCGCGCCCTCGCCGATCTTGTGGCAGGCCGCGCATTTGCGGAACTGCTTCTCGCCCTCCGCGATCAGCGCGGCGTCGCTGTCCGCAGCCGCCGCCGCCGGTGTCGCCGGGGCGGCCGGGGCGGCGGGGGCCGCAGGCGCCACGACCGACTGGACCGCCGAGGCGGTCGAGAACGCCGGGATCGTGCCCGCGGGCTTGCCGTTGGGGTCGGTCGGTGTGACGGCCAAGAGCGCGGCGCGCTTGGACACCTCGGGCGCGGGGCGGCAGTCGGTCATGCACGGCTCGGCGCGGAACAGCGGATATTCGGCCACGTCGCGGTCATCCGGGCGGAACCCATCCGCGTTCGGCAGCGTGATCGTGCCGAAGTTCTCGTGCGTCAGCACGAAATCATCCTCTACCAGCCCGTTGGAATAGAGGATGTAGGCGGTGATCGCATAGGTGTCGTCCACCGTCAGGGTCTGCGCCGCGCCGAAGGGCATCGACCTGTGCACATAGTCCCACAGCGTGGAGAGGTAAGGCCAGTAGCTGCCGACCGTCTTGACAGGCCGGCGGTCGGTCAGCGACCCGACCCCGCCGGCAAGCGGCGGCCACTGGTCGATCCCTTCGGCGAAATCGCCGTGGCAGGCCGCGCATTTCTCGATGAACAGCTCCTCACCGTCCGCGACGCTGCCCGAACCCGGCCGCAGCCCCGTGCCGTCCGGCAGCACGGCCACGTCCCAGGCCGCGATCTCTTCTGGCAGGGCGGGGCGGCCAAGGCCGAGCGGGCCTTGCGGAAGGTCGGCGACCACGGCGGCGGCCGGCGCTGGCGCGGCGGCGGGGGCTGCGGGCGCCGGTGCGGCGGCTATCTGGGCCACCGCCGGCGATGCCACCGCAAAGCGCGCAAGATCGCCGATCTCGTTCACGTTGCGCCCTGCCAGTGTTACGGCCGCGGTCAGCGTCGCCCCGGTCAGCAGGCCCGCGCCGAAGAGGAATACAGGAAACTCAGACGACTTCGACATTCTCGACCTCGCCATCGGACTTGAGCCACCAGGTCTGGATGGCGTTGTTGTGATAGACGTTGTTCAGCCCGCGGATCGCGCGCAGCTGGTCCTTGGTGGGCTGGACATAGCCCGTCTCGTCGATCGCGCGGGACATCAGAAGCATCTCCTGCCCGTCCCAGTCGATGTCGAGGTGGAAGCGCGTCAGCGCCTTGGGCTTCACGTCGCCCGACAGGCGCGCGGTCCGCCAGTTCATCCCGCCGTCGGTCGAGACGTCCACCCGCGCGATGCGCCCGTGGCCGGACCAGGCGAGGCCCGTGATCACCAGCGGCCCCGGCCCGTGGCGCACCGGGTTCTGCGGGCTGGGCGCGGTGATGACGGACTTCGCGTCCATCACCCAGGTCCACTTGCGCGCCGTGCCGTCGGCCATCAGATCGGTGTATTTCGAGGTCTCCTCGCGGCTTTCGACCGCGGTGTGATAGACCCCGACGCGGCGCAGCCACTTGACCCACATGTTGCCTTCCCAGCCCGGCACGACCAGCCGGACAGGATAGCCGTGTTCCTTTCGCAGCGCCTCGCCGTTCGCGAACATCGCCACCAGGACGTCGTCCATCGCCTTATCCAGCGGGATCGACCGACCGTTGGACGAGGCATCGGCGCCCTCGACGTAGATCCATTTGCCTTCGGGCTTGACGCCCGCCTCCTGCAGGAGGAGGCGCAGCGGGATCCCGGTGTATTCCATGTTGTGGATCATGCCCTGGGTGAACTGGCAGCCTTCGAGCTGCGCGCCGCCCCATTCCATGCCGCCATTGGCCGCGCATTCGCAGAAGGCGGTCATGACGGTGCGGGGAAACCGCTCGAGGTCGGCCCAGGTGAACACCAGCGGCCGGTCCACCAGGCCGTTGATCATCAGCCGGTAATCGGTCTTCGACAGTTCGATCGCGCCCGAGTGGTGCCTTTCGAAGGCGCAGCCCTGCGGCGTGATCGTGCCTTCCAGCGCATGGATCGGCGTGAAGTTGATCGAGGACACCGGGCTTTCGGTCAGCCAGTCCACGTTGCGGCGCACGACGTGGGACTCGAAGCGGATCGGCATGCCATAGGGCACGGCATCCACGGGATCGCCGAACTCCGATGCCCAGGGCTGCACCTCGGTGATCAGCGGGTCGGGAACGCCGGCCGCGGCCGCCGCCCCCGCAGTCAGCGCGGCGCCGCCGGCGATGCCGGCCCTCAGGAAGCCGCGGCGGGTGGTCTCGTCGGACATGTTGCCTCCTGCCAGTTTCAGGCGCCGGTCACGACGACCGACGTGTTGGGTTCAAGCCGGACGGTGCCAAGGCGGCGCACGTGCGCCTCGACCACGTCCCAGATCTGCGGACCTTCCGTGCCCTCGTTCACGCTCGCCCAGCCGGCGACGGTGTAGGTGCGCGCGGGGTCGATCGGTTCGCCCGTGCGCAGCAGCGTCATGTTCGAGATGCGGCTGCCGATCGGCTGGCCGATGTCGATATGGTAGCCGAGGCCGCCCACCCGAACCATGTCGCCGCCCTGCTGGTAGTAGGGATCGGGGTTGAAGATGTTGTCGGCCACGTCCTCCATGATGACCTTCAGCATCTCGCCGGACATTTCCGTGCGGTAGCAGGCGCCGTAGGTCATGGTGGTGACGTTGTGGATGTCCTCGCGCCGGATCGGGTCGCCAGGCAGCAGCGACGCGCCCCAGCGGACCCCGGGCGACAGCGCGATTTCCGCGTCGCGCTCGGCGAGGATCGCCGCGCAGATCAGGTCGTCCCAGGTGCCGTTGAAATTGCCGCGGCGGTAGAGCAGCGTTTCGGTCTGGCCGACGACCTCGGACAGCTGCGCCGCATATGGCGCCCGGACGCTATCGACCAGCGCCGCCATCTCGGGGTCGGGCGCGATCGCGTCGGCGAAGACCGGGATCAGCCGGTGGCGGAAGCCCAGCATCCGGCCGCCCTGCACGTCGAGATCGATGCGGCTGACGAACTTGCCGTGCGATCCGCTGGCGATCAGGATGGTATTGCCCACCTGCACCGGTGCGGGCAGCGCGTCGTGCGTGTGGCCGGTCAGGATCACGTCGATCCCCTTGACCCGCCCTGCCATCTTGCGGTCCACGTCAAAGCCGTTGTGCGACAGCACGACGACCAGGTCCGCCCCCTCAGCGCGCACCTCGTCCACCATCGCCTGCATCCGGTCGTCGCGGATCCCGAACGAATATTCGGGGAACATCCAGCCCGGGTTGGCGATCGGCATGTAGGGGAAGGCCTGGCCGATCACCGCGATCCGCGCGCCGCCGCGCTCGAACATCGTGTAGGGCTCGAACGCGGGCTCGTTCCATTCCGCCTCGAAGATGTTCTGGCCGAGGAAGGGGAACGGCAGGCCCTCGACGATCTCCTTCACGCGCGCGGTCCCGAAGGTCCACTCCCAGTGCGAGGTCATCGCATCGACCCCGAGGGCGTTCATCACGTCCACCATGTCCTGCCCCTTCGTGAGAAGCGAAGTCATGGAGCCGTGCCAGGTATCGCCGCCGTCGAGCACCAGCGCCTCGGGCCGGGCGGCGCGGATCGCCTTCACGATGGTGGCGATGCGGTCCATCCCGCCCATCCGGCCGTAGGCGCGGCCGAGGGCGACGAAATCCTCGTAGGCCAGCGCATGCGCCTCGGGCGTCCCCGGGGCGATCCCGTAGCGGTCGAGCAAAGCCCGCCCCACGAGGTGCGGCACCTCGCCCTTCGCGGCGCCGACGCCGAGGTTCCATTCCGGTTCGCGGAACCAGACCGGCTTTAGCTGCGCATGCACGTCGGTGACGTGTACCAGCGTCACGTTGCCGTAGTCCTCGAAGGCCAGAAGCTGGTCCTGCGTCAGCGCCTGCTGCGCCATCAGCCGCGACCAGCCGCCGCCGCCGATGACGGCAGACGCGGCAAGTGCCGCCTGCAGGAAACCGCGACGGTTGGTCATCATTGCCTCCTTGCCGAAAGTAAACATCCCTGACAGCCTGCGCGCGGCAGACAGCCTAGATGGGCCAGTTGCGCCACCCGCGCCCCGCGGGACTGCGTGGGAACCCGCCCGCGCGGATGACCCGGCGGGCGGCGGGGGTTACTTGTTCACCGGACTTTCCGGATCGAGCAGCATCGCCACATAGTCGCGCACCTGTTCGGGCGTCAGGAAGCCGTTCGAGCCAAAGCGGGGCATCTGCGAACAGGGCAGGACCGATTGCGCGTTGAAGATCTTGTTGTAGGTGGCGACGATCAGCTCTTCGTCGATCTCGCGGTCCTTGCCGTACCCGAGAAGGCTCGGCCCCAGGTTGCCGTAGCCGACCTCGGCCTCGGTCAGCTGGTGGCAGGCATAGCAATTGCCGCCGACAACCCGCTCGGGAATGTCCCGCATCCGCCACCCGTAGCCGTTGTTGGCCTCCTTCAACGCAACCTTCCAGTCGCCCATCAGGACGCCATCTGCGGGATAGACGATGCGCGCCTTCTCTCGCTCGAGGATCGCATCCCACTGATCGTCGGGCGGGTTGTCGCGATACGCCGTGCAGACGCGCAGCGTCTCGTCCTGTTCGACCCGCCCGCGGACCTCTGCCGGCGCGTGGGCGAAAGCGGCTTCGATCAGAGCTTCCACCTTCTCGGCGGACACGTCGGCGGCTTCCGCCAGCCCGGCGAGCCCGACGCCAAGCGTGCACAGGGTGGCCTTGATGACCATTTTCATCCCGTCGTCCTCCTGGTCAGCGCTTCAGGCTGGGCGAGGCCATCGGCTCGCCTTCGGCCATGTGGGTGAGGTAGGAAATGAGCGCGACCGTCACGTCCGACCCGTAGGCAACGTCCGGAAAGCGCATCTGCCACATGCAGTCCCACATGCGGTGCTGCATGGTGCGCACCGTCTCGTGGCTGACGCGATAGGTCGGCCAGCTGGCAACTACCGGCCCGGCCTGTTTCGGATCCTCGAGGTTCGACAGCTTCTGCAGCCGGATCCGCGCGCCATCGTTCGAGTGGCACGTCGCGCAGGAATAGTCGAGCATCGAGGCGCGCCGGTAGAACAGTGCCTTGCCAAGCTCGATTGCCTCCTGCTCCTTCGGGTGCGCGGTCGGCATGGCGATCGGCATCTCGTCCGACATCGCGGCGATGTAAATCACGAGGTCCTGCATTTCCGAGGTCTCGCGGTTCTTCGAGAAAGCCTTCTTGGCGGTCTCCTCGAAGGGGATCCCCTGCAGCTCCTGCCGACACCAGGCGATGCGGGTTTCGGCATCCATCACCCGGTCGACGTCGGCAAAGTAGCGCGGCAGCTGGGCATAGGCGCCTTCAACAACGCCCGGCCCGAGGCCGAGATCGCACGCCTCAAGCGTCGCGTTCTTCGGTCCGGCCGGCGTCTTCCACAAGGCTTCCCCGCGGTCCACGAAGAACCATCCGGGATTAGCAAAGCGATCGGCCAGCATGGCGTGATACTGCACAAGCTCGCCGCCCTCCTCCTGCGCGGCGAGCGGCACGGCCAACAGAGCGACTGCCATAAAGGCTGCCGCGCCGGCATAGCGCGTCAACGACATCCACTTTCTCCCTGTTTTGCGCCCCCGCCGCGACCCCGCGACGGGGTTGCCAGACTGCGCTCAGGCGACCGCGACCGGCTGCTTGTCGGTGTAGACCGACCCGTCGTCGTCATACCATGTGAAGATCATGTCGCCGCCCGCATCGATCCGCGCCTCGAACTCGAAATAGGGGTTCGTCGAGATGGCGGGCTCGAGCTTCATATCCACGATCATCACGCCGTTCATCTCGGCGGTGAACCGGTTGATGATCGAGCGCGGGATGACCTCGCCCTTGGAATCCTTGCGCTGGCCGGATTCCATCGGATGGCTGATCAGCGTCTTGATCAGGATCACCTCGCCGGCCTTGGCCGATTTCGGAACGCGAACGCGGGGTTTGACGTCTTTTGCCATGACTGGATCTCTCCTCTGCTCAGCCGCCGCAGCCGCCGATCGTGACCTTCACCTCCGACGCAGCGCGCACGAAGCTGCCGTCGGCCATCTGCGCGATCGCCACCACGTCCTGCGTCGAGGCGAGACGGATGCGCGTCGCGAACATCTGCGAGCCCGCACCCTCGCCGAACCGGGCCAGACAGATGCCCGGCTCCGGGTTGCCCGACGCGACAAGCAGGATTGCCACCGCACCCGGCGCCGAGACCTGGACGGGAACCGTATTGCCGTTCTCGGCGATCTCGGGGGCGGTCAGCGTGATGCCGCCTTCGCCGACGGCCGCGCCGCCGGTGAAGGCCGCGATCGCTTCCTCGATCTTCGCCAGCGCCGGCAACGGAACCGCCGCGGCGGCAGCGGCGCCGAGCGCAAGCGCAATTGTCTGGCGTCGGGACAGTGTCATGGATTTGTCTCCTCGGGTGGTCGGACGCGCGCGCCCGGGGTGGGCCATCTTGGGTCTAAGTTACCAACACAATTGCCGGCGCCCGCACGGGCCGCACTGGCATGGCTTTCGGACGTCGGGCGGGGCACGCCGCGCGGCACTCTGGCACGCCCGCCGACACGGGCTGCTGGGCCCTGCGTCTTACCGGCCTCGCCCTCTGCGCGACAGCGATCAAGCGTGCTCCTCCCTTCCTCCGCCTCCGATGCTAGCCACGCATGCCACCGCATGCAAGCAATAATTCCAATCCTTGCATGTATATTTCGTTCACTTGCGCCGCGCGGCGGTGTCGAACGCGGCTGCACGCGTCAATCCGCCCCCGGCGCCAGGGTGCGGGCGAGGTATTTCTGGAAATGTTCGCCCGACTCGTAGCCGTGGTCGCGCACCCATTCGAGCAGCGCCCGCGTCGTGCCCGGCCCGAAGGCGCCGGGCATCGACACCACGGCCGCCCGGGCGGCGGTGGCCCCGTCAGGCACCGTTTCGGGCATGAACATCAGCGTCGGCGTGAACACGACGCCCCACCTGAGCGCCATCGCCTTTTCCGGCAGCACCGTGCCGTCGAAGTCGGTCACCGGGACATCGCCGAAAAGGTTCATCTGCACGACGAAATAGTGATCGCGGATGAGAGCGTCGATCTCGGGCTGCGGAAAGACCTGCGTGTGCATCCGCGTGCAGTAGATGCAGCCGCGCTGTTCCCACAGGATCATCAGGCGCTTGCCCTCGGCATTCGCCTCGGCGAGGTCCTCGCGCAGGTCCTTGAAGGTCTCGCGCAGCCAGTCTGGCTTGTGCAGACCGTCGTCGCCAAGTTGCGCAGCGGCGGCGGGCAGCGCCAGCGCGAGGGCCAGCGCGAGGGCGGCGATCAGGCGGGTCATGGTGCGGTCTCCTGTCAGCGAAGGGTTGCGGTCCAGTCGAATTGCAGCAGCAGGAACTCGGCAAGCACCGACACGCTGTCGGTGGCGATCAAAACGGCGAACACGAGGAGCATCGCGCCCATCACCTTCTCCACATGGCCGAGGTAACGCCGGTTCCGCCCGACCCAGCCAAGGAAGGGCCGTGCGAACATCGCGGCAACGACGAACGGCAGCGTCATGGCAAGACCATAGACCATGAGCAGCGCCGCGCCCCGCCAGAGCTCGCCCATGCCCGACGCGACCATGAGGATCGCGGCCAGCGCCGGACCGACGCAGGGCGTCCAGCCGAACCCGAAGGCGAGGCCCATCACATAGGCGCCCGCGATCGAGGCCGGCTGCGCGGCCCCCCCGATCCGCGCCTCGCGGTAGAGCAGCGGGATGCGGACGATGCCGAGGAAATGCAGCCCGAACACCGCAAGGATCGCCGCCGCCACCCAAGCCAGCTGCGCCTTCCACTGGATGAACAGCCCCCCCGCGGCGGTCGCGCCGAGGCCGAGCAGGACGAAGATCGTCGTCACGCCAAGCGCGAAGGCCGCCGCCGACAGCACCAGCCGCCGCTGCGCGCCGGGCGCGATGGCGCCGTCGCCCCGCAGTTCCTGCATCGACAGACCCGCCATGTAGGACAGGTAGAAGGGCACCATCGGCAGGATGCACGGCGACAGGAAGGACAGAAGGCCCGCAAGCGCCGCGCCGCCGAAGCTGATGTCGAACATTCCCGTCCCTCCGGCCCGCGCGATCCCGCGCTTCGGGCTTGCGCTTTCGCGAAGACACATTAGGATCTTCAGATATCTGAAGGGTGGCGTCAACCTGACATGAAGCGTCTGCTGCTTGCCCTGGCCGTCCTGCCCCTGCTGTCGCTGCCGGCGCTGGCCGAGGGGTTGCGGCTGCTGATGATCCACCAGCCGGGTTGCCTCTACTGCGCCCAGTGGGAGGCAGAGGTCGGGGACGCCTACCACCTGACCGCGGAAGGCCGCGCGGCACCGCTGCTGCGGCACGAGTTGCGCGCGGCGCTGCCGGACGGAATCGCGCTGGCCCGGCCGGCGGTCTTCACGCCGACCTTCGTGCTGCTCGATCCCGCCGGACGCGAGACGGGCCGGATCGAGGGTTATCCTGGCGAGGAGTTCTTCTGGGGCCTGTTGCAACGGATGATCGCGGACGCGGTAGAAGACGCGCAAGGCTGACGGCCGCGGCGGCCGTGCAACGCCGCCGAGAAGTCGCGCGCAAGGGGCCGCGGACGGCTCGCATCCCGAGGGGCCGTATGGTAACCCCGGGGGAGGGTCCGGCATCGGCCGTCGGACCTGCGAGGCGCGCGCGCAAGCGAACGGGGGGCGCCACGGGGACGGAAGGCTATGGAAACCCGGACTGATCGATCTATATCGCCCACGCAGGACGAACGGCCCGGATCGCACGCGATGTCGCTCGACAGCACCGACATGTCCTTTCACGCCCTCGGCGCCACGGTCGATCACGGCTGCGCGGGCCTCGCCCCCGAGGCGATGCACGCCCAGGCCACGGCGGCGTCGAACTTCCTCAAGGCGCTCGCCCACGAAGGGCGGCTGATGATCCTGTGCCATCTGTCGTCGGGCGAAAAGTCGGTGACCGAACTTGAAAACCTGCTGGAGTCCCGGCAGGCTGCGGTCAGCCAGCAGCTCGCGCGGCTGCGGCTGGAAGGGTTGGTGTCGTGCCGCCGGGAAGGCAAGGCGATCTACTATTCGCTCGGCGACCCGAAGGTGCGGCGCACCATCGATCTGATCTACGACCTGTTCTGCAAGCCCGCGTGAGACGGGCCGGGGGAACCGGCAGGTCGTGAACGGCGGGCGGCCCTGCGGGCCGCGGGGAGGAACGGGATGGAGGGGATCCCCTATGGCGTTGCGGCAGCGGCGGTGGGGCTGGTCGGCGGGGCCATGCTCGGCCTTGCCGCGCGACTGGGCAGGTTCTGCACGCTCGGCGCCATCGAACATGCGCTTTATGGCGCGGATCAGAAGCGGCTGCGCCTCTGGGGCGTGGTTCTGGCGATCGCGATCGCGGGCACCTGGGGCTTGGCGGCAGCCGGGCTGATCGACCTGGCTGGCACCTATTATCATTCCATCGCCTTCAACCCGCTGGCTTCGATCGCGGGGGGGCTGGCCTTCGGCTATGGCATGGCGATGGCCGGCAACTGCGGCTTCGGCGCGCTGGTGCGGTTCGGCGGCGGCGACCTGCGGTCGCTGGTGATCGTGGTGGTCATGGCGATCTGCGGCTTCATGGCGCTGTCCGGCCCGCTCGCCCCGTTGCGCGCGGCGCTGTTCCCGCAAGTTGCGGCCGCGGGGCCGCAGGGCCCCGCGTTCCTGGCCGAGGCGGCAGCCGGCATCCCCGCCGTCGCCGTCGCGATGACCGTGGCGCTGGCGGCCGCGGCCTGGGCGTTGTCGCATGCGCCCCTGCGCGCCGACCGGCGGATGCTGGGCTGGGGCGTGGTCGCGGGACTGGCGGTGGTGGTCTGCCTTGCCGGAACAAGCTGGCTGGCCGCGGCCAGCCTCGGCGCGGTTCCAGTAGAAGGGCCGTCGTTCACGGCGCCGGTCGGGCGGACGCTGCTCTACCTCATGACCGCCACCGCCGGGGGGCTGTCGTTCTCGGTCGGGTCGGTCGTGGGCGTCATGGCCGGGGCCTTCGCGGGATCGGTCCTGCGTGGCATGTTCCGGTGGGAAGCGTGCGAGGACCCCCGCGAACTCGGCCGTCAGGTGGGCGGTGCGGCGCTGATGGGCGTGGGCGGTGTCGTGGCAATGGGCTGTTCGATCGGCCAGGGGCTGACGGGCTTCGCCACGCTTGCCTGGTCGGGGCCGGTAACGCTCGCGGCCATCGCGGCCGGCGCCGCCCTTGGCCTGCGGCGCCTGATCGGCGGATTTCAGCCGCAATAGACCGTCCGTTCCGCGGCTTCGGACGGTGGCGGGCGCGCCCGCCCTCTGCCATCGTCCGCCACGCACGACCGCCCGGCAAGGGCGGCAAGGGAGGATGTCATGCTGGGGCAGATGATGACGCGGCCGCTGGCGATCGGAGACCTGATCGACCATGCGGCGGACTGGCACGGCCGGACCGGCATCGTCTCGGTCGAGACGACGGGCGGTCTTTCGCGGACGACCTGGGCCGAGGTGCGGCAGAACGCCCGCCGGCTCGGCGCTGCGCTGGCCGCACTCGGAATCGAGGACGATGCGCGCTGCGCCACGATCGCCTGGAACAACCGCCGGCACCTCGAGATCTACTACGGCACCTCGGGGGCCGGGTTCGTTCTGCACACCATCAACCCGCGCCTCTTTCCCGACCAGATCGCGCATGTCGCGGCGGACGCCGACGATCGGGTGCTGTTCTTCGACCGCACGTTCCTGCCGCTTGTCGCGGGCCTTCGCGGCCGGCTGCCGTCGGTGCGGTACTTCGTGCTGATGGGCCCGGCCGAGGACGAGGCGGCAGGCATGCTGCCCGGCCTGCTCTTCTACGACGACCTGATCGCGGCGGCGGCTCCCCTGCCCGCCTGGCCGGCGATCAACGAGTTGCGGGCCTCCTCGATGTGCTACACCTCGGGCACCACGGGGATGCCGAAGGGTGTGGTCTATTCGCACCGCTCGACGGTGCTGCACGCCTTCGGGGCGAACCTCGGCGATACGCTGGGGTTGCGCGCGGCCGACGTGGTGCTGCCGGTGGTGCCGATGTTCCACGTCAACGCCTGGGGCGTGCCCTATGCCGCGGCGATGGTCGGGGCCGCGCTGGTGCTGCCGGGGCCGGGCCTCGACGGCGCGTCGCTGGTCCGGCTGATCGACGACCACCGGGTAACCTGCGCGCTTGGCGTGCCGACGATCTGGAAGGGGCTGCTCGATGCCGCCAAGGTCGCAGGATCGACGCTCGACAGCCTGAAGCGCACGATCATCGGCGGCTCGGCCTGCCCGCCGTCGATGATCGCCACGTTCCGCGACAGCTTTGGGGTGGAGGTGATCCACGCCTGGGGCATGACCGAGATGAGCCCGCTCGGCACCGCCAACCACCCGCTGGCCAAACACCGCGACCTGCCGGCCGAGGCGCAGGCGCGCCTGCGCGAGACGCAGGGCCGCCCGCCCTTCGGCGTGACGCTGCGCATCGTCGATCACGAGGGCCGCCCCCTGCCCCACGACGGCACGGCGCAGGGCGAGCTGCAGGTGAGGGGGCACTGGGTGATGGACGGCTATCTCGGGCGGCCGGGATCCGGCCTCGCGGACGGCTGGTTCGCCACCGGCGACATCTGCACCATCGATCCCGACGGCTATGTGTCGGTGAAGGACCGCGCGAAGGACCTCATCAAGTCGGGCGGCGAGTGGATCTCGTCGGTCGAGCTCGAGAACATCGCGCTGGCGCATCCCGACCTTGCCGATGCCGCCGTGGTGGGCGTGCCGCACCCGAAGTGGGACGAGCGGCCGCTGCTCGTGGCGGTCAAGGCGCCGGGGCGCGACCCCGCGCCAGAGGCGCTGCTGGCCTTCTTCCGCGGCAAGGTGGCGCCCTGGCAGGTGCCCGACGCGGTGGTGTTCGCCGACGCGCTGCCGCGCAATGCCACCGGCAAGGTGCTGAAGCGGACCCTGCGCGACACTTACCGCGACGCCCTCACCACCTGAGAAGACGCACGCCGGCAGACGCAAGGCCAGCGGCAGATGGCACGATCGCGCCGCGGCCGGACCGCCCGGCCCCAACGCTAGCGCGACAGCAGAAGCTCCGCCCGAAGGCCGCCGAGGGCGACGCTTTCGGACAGGCGCAGGCTGCCGCCGTGGCTGCGCGCCACGTCCGCCGCAATGGCAAGGCCGAGGCCGACACCGCCGCCCCGGTTCGGGTCGCGCGCGGGGTCGAGGCGGGTGAAGGGCCGCATCGCCTCGTCCCGCCGCGCCTTGGGGATGCCGGGCCCGTCGTCCTCGACCACGATCCGCACGAACCGGTCGGTCGTCTGCACCGCCACGGCGGCGCGGGAGGCATGGCGCGCGGCGTTGCCGATCAGGTTCGCGACCGCGCGGGCGACCGCATCCGCCCGCAGCGGCACCACCACCGGGTCCGCCGGCGCGGCATAGTCCACCGCCTGCCCGGTGCGCCGCGCATCCGCGACCGCGCGCGCCACCAGCGCGCCCACGTCCGCCAGCACCGGCGCCTCGGTCGCATCGCCGCGGGCGAAGGCCAGGAAGGCTTCGAGCATCCGCTCCATCTCGTCCACGTCGCCGCGCAGCGCCGCCACCTCGGGGTCGCCGTCGTCGAGCATCGCCAGTCCCAGCTTCAGCCGGGTCAGCGGCGTGCGCAGGTCGTGGCTGACGCCGGACAGAAGCAGCGTGCGCTGCTCGATCTGCCGCTCGATCCGCGCCCGCATCTCGAGGAAGGCGGTCGCGGCCGCGCGCACCTCGGCCGCGCCGCGCGGGCGGACCGGCACCGTGCGCCCCTTGCCGAAGGCCTCGGCCGCCGCCGCCAGCCGCGCGATCGGGTCAAGCTGCGCGCGCAGGAAGACAAAGGCGATGGCCGTCAGGACGAGGCCGGACCAGAACATCAGGACCGGCAGCTGGTGGGGGTTGTTCGCCGTCACCCGGTCGCGCGGGACGGTGATCATGAGGTCCGCCGGTTCGGGACCGACGAAGACGCGCACCGCGCCCGGTTCGGTCTGCACATCGACGCCCCGGACATGGGGGATATGCCAGTTCAGCACCTCGATCGCCACGCGGCCCGACAGATCGAGGAAATCCCGCCGGTTGCCGCCCGCGTCCGGGGGTGCGGGGTCCACCCGCAGCTCGAAGGGCGCCGCCGCCGCCCGCGCCGCGGCGACCGGATCGGATGCCCCCGCCGCCCGCTCCAGGACATACCGGATCTCCAGCTCCACGCTGCGCACCATCTGACGGGTCACGTCGTCGAAATGGCGCTGGCCGAAGAACACCGATACGATCAGAAGGATCGTGGCGATCGGCAGCACGAGGATGAGCGCCGCCCGGCCCAGAAGGCCGCGCGGCATGCGTGGGGCGAGCCAGGCGATCATGGCGCGACCCTAACGGGACGGCAGGCAAGGGGAAAGCGGAATGGCGGATGTCGTGGCGGATGTCGTGGGGTCGGGGGTCCGGCGCCTCGTGGCGCCGAACCCCTCGCCCTTCACCTTCCGGGGCACCAACACCTACCTGCTCGGGCAGCGCGATCTCTGCGTGATCGACCCCGGCCCCGATGACGACGCGCATCTCGCCGCGATTCTCGCCGCGGCCGGCCGCGGGCGGGTGCGGACGATCGTCGTGACCCATGCGCACCGTGACCATACGGCGCTGGCCCCGCGCCTTGCCGCGGCGACGGGGGCGCCGGTGCTGGCCTTCGGCGACGCCGCGGCCGGGGCCGACCCCGAGATTGCCGCGCTCGGCGACCTCGGCGGCGGCGAGGGGGTGGATGCGGCCTTCGCCCCCGACGAGATCCTGCCTGACGGCGGCACGCTGGCGGGCGACGGCTGGCGGCTGACCGCGCTGCATACGCCGGGGCATATCGGCAATCACCTCTGCCTGATCGCGGGCGAAACGGTCTTTTCGGGCGACCATGCCATGGGCTGGGCGACCTCGATCGTCTCGCCGCCGGACGGCGACATGGGGGCCTACATGGCCTCGCTCGACCGGCTGGCGGCAGCAGCGCCGCGGCGGCTCCTGCCCGGCCACGGCGAGCCGGTCGAGGATGCCGTCCCGCGGCTTGCCGCGCTGCGCGACCACCGCCGCGCGCGCGAGGCCGCGATTCTCGCCGCGCTGGCGGAAGGCCCGGCGACGCCCGCGGGCCTCGTCGCCCGGATCTACGCCGACGTGCCGGCCGCGCTGCACCCCGCGGCGGCGCGCAATGTGCTGGCGCACCTCATCGACCTCGCCCGCCGCGGCGCCGTCCGCGCCCCCGGGGGCTACGGTCCCGCGGCCCCCTTCGCGAAGGCGTGATTTTCCCGCCGAAGGGTGCTGGACGCCACCCGAAGCGGTTGCTATACGCCCCACCGGCGATCCGGCGTAGCTCAGCGGTAGAGCAGTTGACTGTTAATCAATTGGTCGCAGGTTCGATCCCTGCCGCCGGAGCCAAGAAATCAAAGACTTAGCTGCGAAGTCCACACGCGAGCCTTACGCGAAGTAAGGCCCGCGTAAGGCTCGGTGCGCTGCGGGCGGTCCCTCGGGGTCGCCCTCGCTTTTTGTCGGCCATGGGTTCACACCGCCGCCAACCTGCTGTATCCCTTGCACATTCCACACAGTGCAGAGGGTTTTGCTTTGGCGCTTCACGACGATGTTCTTGCGCTTCGGAATCAACGCATAAAGGCCGGTCAGCCGCCCGTCCCGGAGAGCCTCCAAGGCGTCACCAAGGCGAAGGTTGCGGAGGTCCTCGGGGCCGTGGCGCTTGGTGGCAATGCCGACATTGTGGATGGTGTGTTCGCCCTCCTTGACGACGAAACGCCAAGCTGGTTCGCCAAGGCCCCGGCGGGGGCAAAGGTGGCAGACGGCGCGACCACTGCACACCTAGCCTGCCCAATCGGCATCCTCCAGCGCGGGAACGGCAAGC
>CALIZF010000010.1 GCA_938028765.1 uncultured Paracoccaceae bacterium | reverse complement strand
GCGCGGCGCAGAACACCTGTTCCCGATCGTCAGGTTCGAGCGCGCGCAAGGCCGCAAAGGCAAGCCCGGCCCGTTCGGCCGTGGTCAGCCGCACATGCAGCACAAATGCACAGTCGTGCCAGATTTCGGGTTGTTCGTCGCCCAGAGCGAAGGCCGCCAGCAGCATCGTGGCCGCGCAGCGGTGCCTGTCGAGCGCAAACAAAAAGGTTGCGTCCTGCGCGCGCCTCTTGTTATCTTTGGGTTTGTCTGAACCGTCAAAGGCCCCGGTCGCGCTCGCCTGCGCGCCGGGGTTTTTGTTATGAGCCTCTTCATCGCGGTTGGACTTCCGGGAAAATTCCGCAATGTTATCAATGCGCCGTGTCAGCCCGGTTGGACGATCCAAGCACCTGTTTTCAAGGGAATTTGCCCGCCCCCTACGGGCTGCCATCCTTTCGTGCAAACCGCCGGTTGCACGGGCGCGTGCGCTGGCGGCACAGGCCGGCCGCAGTGTCGGTCAGTCACCGTCGCACCAGCGGCCGCGCCCGGAACGATCGCGGACGCGCACGCGACATGCGGCGTTCCCGCGGTGCCGCGCGGCATCCGCACAGACCATTGGCCTGCGACGGGCCAGCACGTTTGCCCATGCGCCGAGCGGGCGGGCGGCGGGGAGGATCGGCACGAGGGCTCCGGCCGTCGCGTCAGGCGCGCGTCTGCGGCGCGGGCGCGGCCGGGGGCAATCCCGCGGCTACCGGCGGCGGCCGAGCGTGGCGAACGCAACCGCGGCAAGCACGATCGCGCCGGTCAGCACCTCGCGCACATAGCTGTCCACGCGCAGCTGCGTCAGGCCGTTGCCCAGCACGCCCAGCACCGCCACCCCCGCCACGGTGGCCAGCACCCGCGGTTCGCCGCTGCGCGTCATTGTCATTCCGAGGAAGACGGCAGCAATGGCGTCGAGCATCAGCCCCGCGCCCTGCGTCGGATTGGCCGAGGCCACGCGGGAAGCGAGCATCAGCCCGGCCCCCGCCGCGCCCAGCCCGGCCAGCGCGAAGGCCGCGATCCGCAGCCGCACCACGGGGATGCCGGCCAGCCGCGCCGCCTCGGCGTTGCCGCCGGTGGCGTAGAGGTGCCGCCCGAAGCGCCGCCGTTCGAGCAGCACCCACACCGCCGCGATCACCGCTGCCGCGGTCAGCGAAAGCCAGGGCAGCCGCAGCCCCTCCAGCCCCAGCGCGTCCAGCGGCACGCCGCCGCGGGCGAAGTCGGCGAAGGGCGCGGGGATCGCCCGGCCGAAGATCGTCTTGCCGCCCGAGACGATGAAGGCCCCGCCCGAGAAGATCGTCAGCGTCCCCAGCGTGGCGACGAAGGGCAGGATCCCCACCACCGCCACCAGCACGCCGTTCACGATCCCGCCCAGAAGGCCGACCGCTAGCCCCGCCGCCACCCCGACCCAGACCGGCGCGCCGCCCGCGAACAGGACGGCCGCCACCACGCCCGCAAGGGACGCCATCGAGCCAACCGACAGGTCGAAATCCCCCATCGCCATCACGATGGTCATGGACGCCGCCACCACCGCCAGCATGGCCGACTGCTGGGCGATGTTGATCAGGTTGCGCGCGGTCGGGAAGGTGTCGGGCAGCGCGAGCGCAAAGCCCGCGGCGACCGCCGCGAAGCCGATCAGCGTCAGGCTCTGGCGCAGGGCGGGGGACAACGGCGAAAAGGGCGAGGGGCGGACGCACCCCCCGCGCCGGCCTCAGTCGGCCGCGGTCGCCGCGGTCACAAGCCGCGTCGGCACGTAGATCACCCGTGCCCGCGGCGGCTCGCCTGCGAGGATCTGCGCGACCGTGTCGGCCGCCGTCGCGCCGATCCCGGCAAAGTCCTGCGCAACCGACGCCTCGAAGTTCGACCCGCGCGCGATGGCGTCGCGCGCCTGCGGGTTGGCGTCGATGCCGGTGATGACGATGCCCTCGCCCGCGCGGCCTGCGTCCTCGATCGCCTGAAGGGCGCCGAGCGCGGGCTGGTCCCAGGCCGCCCAGACGGCGCGAATGCTGCCGGGCGCAGGGTTTGCGGCCAGGATCGCCTCCATCTTCGCGCGGCTGTCGGCGATGCCGCCGTCCGACACGTCGGGCGTCACGCGGTCGATCACGGTAATGTCCGGGTGGTTGGCGAACACCGCATCCGCGATCACGCCGCGGATCTGGACCGGCGGGAAGGCGTCGAACACGAACATCACCACGCCGCCCTGCCCCTCGATCCGGTTGGCGACATAGACGGCGGTTTCGGCCGCCATCGCATAGCCGTTCGAGGTGATGTTGGCCGCGACCAGCGGATGGGCGCCCGCGTCCATCCCTACCACGGGAATGCCGGCGTCGCGGGCAGCGATCAGCCCCGCCTCGACCTGGGCGGGATCGACGTTGATCACGATGGCGTCGGTCCGCTGGGTGACCGCGTCCTCGATCCGCGCGATCGCCGCCGCCACGTCGCCTGCGGTATCCACGACGTTGACCTTCCAGCCCATTTCGGCTGCGCGGGCGGTGAAGCCCTCGACATACATCTGGGTGCCCGGCTGGGCGAGATAGGGGGTGACGACCGTCACCGTCTGCGCCGCCGCGGGCGCGGCGAGGGCGAGGGTCAGGGCAAGGGCGTGGCGCAGCATGGATCCTCCGGTTCGGGCGCTACAGCGTGGCGAGGCGGCGGGTGACGGCGTCGGCCGCACCGATCGCCTCGGTATAGACGGAAAACAGCGCGTCGTAACGGGCGGCCGCGCGCGGGTCGGGGTCGATCGCGGGGCCGAACCGCGCCGTCGCGGCCCAGGCCCCGGCCAGCGAGTCGTGATCGCCCGCGGCGACCGCGGCAATCAGGGCGGCGCCGGTCACCCCCGGCTCGCCCTCGTCCATGACACGCAGGGGCACGCCCATCACATCGGCGCGGATGCGCGCCCAGGCCGGGGCGCGGAACCCGCCGCCGCCGCACAGCATCGGCCCCGGCGCAAGACCGGCCGAGGCGCGCACAGCGCCCGCGGCATGGCGGGCGGCGAGGGCCACGCCCTCGAACACCGCGCGGGCGACGTGCCCCGGCCCGGCGCGGTGCGACAGGCCAAGGAAGGCCCCGCGCAAGGCAGGGTTCCACAACGGCGCACGCTCGCCCTCGATCTGGGGCAGGAACAGCGGCACGTCAGGCCCCGCGGGCGTCGCCGCCGCAAGCGCCGCCAGGTCCTCGAGCGGGTGGCCGAGCAGGGCTGCGCACCACCGCGCCGCCTCGCCCCCCGCCTGGGTCGGCGCGGCGTGCACGCGGATGCCCCAGAGCGCAGGGAACACCACCGCGCCCGCCGCGGGGTTCACCGCGGCGGCGGAGGCGGCGGGCACCTCGCTGGTGCCCGAAAGCCAGACCTGCGCCCCCTCGCGCGCAGCCCCGAGGCCGACCAGCGCCGCCCAGGCATCCATCGTGCCGCAGGCGACGGGAACGCCCGCCAGAGGCTCGCCCGCCGGCAGCCGGCCGACCACCGCATCGGGGGCAGCGAGCGGCGGCAGCCGGTCCGCCGCACCCGCTACGGCATCCACGAGCGGCGCGGCATAGCGCAGGTCGGCGCCGACGAGGCCCACGCAGGACAGCGGATCGGCGACCGCGGCCCCCAGCAGGTGGCGCAGGACGAAGTCCTTGGGCAGAAGCATCGCCGCGCAGCGGTCCCACAGGGCGGGGTGGCGGCGGGCCAGCCACAGCATCCGCGGCAGGGCGTGGCTTGCGTCCAGCGGCACCGGCCCGCCCAGCCAGCGGGCGATATCGGCGGGGTCGAGGCCGGCGGAAAGCTCGGCCGCCTCGGCCGCCGCGCGGGTATCGGCCCAGGTCAGGGCGGGCAGAAGGGGCCCGCCCGCCGCATCGACGAAGGCATGTGTGTTGACCTGCGCCGTCAGCGCCAGCGCCGCGACCTCGCCCCCGTTTGCCGCGGCATCGAGCGCGGCCAGCGCGCGCCGGGTCAGGGCCAGCCAGTCCGAAGGATCCTGCTCGACATGCCCCGGAGCGGGGCGGCGGGTCGGATAGGTTTCGGCGTGGCGGGCGTGGACGCGGCCGTCCTCGCCGACCAGCGCGGCCTTGACCGCCGTCGTCCCGATATCCACCGCCGCGCGGAATCGCCCCGCCACGCTTGCCCCCGTTCGCCCGCCCTTGTTGGACCACGCCGGGGCGCGGCTGTCCACGGGGACGCTGACCGCAGCCGCGGCGGGAACACTTGCGCATTCCGGCTGTGCTTCAGGGCCTTGCCACGGCGACCGCAGCCGGGGGAGGAACACCCCCCGTGCGTCGGGTCAGCGCACGAGGTTGTCCTCTTCGTCGTCGTCGCCCGCGTCGGGCAGGTTGAAGAAGCTGTCGGCGTCGGAATAGTCGCGCGGCTTCTCGTCCCGCTCGGTCAGACTGAAGCCGGCGATGCCCGCGACCGCAGAGGGGATGCGGGGTTCGGCCGGCATGGTCAGCGACGCCTGCGTGGAGACCAGCTTGCGCCGCTCGTCGTCGGTCAGCACCTTCTGGTCGGCCGCCTTGCGCTTCACCGCCGCCTGCACCGCGGCGTCGAGCTCGGACTGCCGGCACAGGCCGAGCGCAACCGGATCGACCGGCGTGATGTTGGCGATATTCCAGTGCGTCCGTTCGCGGATCGACTGGATCGTGGGCTTGGTCGTGCCGACAAGCTTGCCGATCTGGCCGTCCGACAGTTCCGGATGGAACTTCACCAGCCACAGGATGGCCGCCGGCCGGTCCTGCCGCTTGGACAGCGGGGTATAGCGGGGGCCGCGGCGCTTTTCCTCGCCGATGGCGGCGGGGTTGTGCTTCAGCCGCAGCTTGTAGAGCGGGTCCTTCTCGCCCCGCTCGATCTCGATCGGTTCGATCTGGTTCGAGGCAATGGGGTCGAAGCCCTTGACGCCTGCGGCCACGTCGCCGTCGGCGATCCCCTGCACCTCGAGCTCGTGCAGGCCGCAGAACTCGGCGATCTGCCGGAAGGTCAGCGTCGTGTTCTCGACCAACCAGACGGCGGTGGCCTTTGCCATCAGCGGCTTCGTCGTCATCCCTGCCTCCTTCCCGCGCGGGCGGGCCGCGCGCTGCGTCTTTACAAGTCCGCGCCCCGCCGGGAAAACGGCTGCGGCCCGGTTCCGGGTCCGCCGATCCTCGCTGTCGGGGAGTGGCTGGGATATAGACGGACGGACGGCGAAGGGGAAGGGGCAATGCGGCGCATCGGGGCGGTTCTTCTGGCACTGGCGGCGCTGGCGGCGGGCGCGGCGCGGGCGCAGTCCGACCGGGCGGGCGATTTCGCCTATTATGTCGCCGCCTTCAGCTGGACGCCGGCCTGGTGCGCGGCGGAAGGGGATGCGCGCCGCGACGCGCGCTGTGCGCCGGGCGCGGGCGTCGGCTGGGGCCTGCACGGCCTTTGGCCCCAGCACGAGACCGGCTGGCCACAGTGGTGCCGCACCGCCGAGCGCGACCCCACGCGGACCGAGACGGCGGCGGCGGGGCGCGCCCTCTTCGGGTCGGCCGGTCTTGCCTGGCACCAGTGGCAGAAGCACGGCCGCTGTTCCGGCCTGTCTGCGCGCGACTACTTCCTTGCCAGCGCCCGCGCGGCCGACCTTCTGACGATCCCAGGGGAATTCGCCGACCCCGGCCGCCCGCTGCGGATCGACGCCGGCGCGGTCGAGGCGGCGTTTCTCGCCGCGAACCCTTCGCTGACGCGCGAGATGCTGACCGTCACCTGCCGCGACGGCGCCATCTGGGAAGTGCGGCTGTGCCTGACGCGCGATCTGAAGCCGCGCCGCTGCGGGTCTGACATGCTGCGCGACTGCCGCCTGACGGCCGCCCGGATGGATTCGCCCCGCTGAGGCGGGGTCAGAGCAGCCGCAGGTCGATGGCCGAAGCCCGGCCGTCGCGGCCGGTTTGCAGTTCGAAGGCGATCTTCTGGTTGTCGTTGAGGCCCTTGAGGCCCGCCCGCTCGACCGCCGAGATGTGCACGAACACATCTTTGCCGCCGTCGTCGGGCGCGATGAAGCCATAGCCCTTGGTGGCGTTGAACCATTTAACGGTGCCGGTCGGCATCCCGCTTCCCCCTTCAAGTCCCGCGCCCCGTGCGACATGCGCGGGGCGGTGCAGCAGGTTTTCCGAACGTCCGGTCGCCTGTCGCCCGGGAGGCGTCGGGAAGGCTGTCGTCACAGCCCGCATTCTGTCGCACCCCGGCAAAAAATCAAGCTGCGGCGCAGGGCGGCTTCCGCCCCCGCGGCGGCGCGCCTATACCGCGGGCAGCGGGCAGGGGGTGGCGATGCGCAATGCAGCACTGGTCCTCGGGATCATCGGCGGGCTCTGGGGGATGGTCGTCGGGTTCTTCAGCTATGGCTACACCGAACTGGTCGCGCAGTATCAGGGCCTGGCCGAGACCTTCGGCATGCCGGCGAACCCCGAGGTCATCCGCTTCGTCAGCTTCCTTGCCCCCGTCCTCGCCATCGCGGGCGGCGCGATGGCGCGGTCGGCGAATGTCGCGGGGGGCATCCTTCTGCTCATGGCGACGGCCGGCATGTGGCACGCCTTCGGGTTCGGCGTGTTCACGATGTTCCCGCTGGGGTTCTGCGGCCTCGCCGGCGTGCTGGCGCTGCTGGCCCGCCGGCCGGATCCGCACTGACGGGCGGCACCGACGGGTGCTGCGTCAGCGGCGCAGGTCGGGGGGGGTCGCCTCGGCGGCCAGTTCGGCCAGGATCTCGTCCAGGGGCACGGTGCGCGTGCGCTCCTCGCCCAGGCGGCGGACGGTGACGGTGCCCTGCTCGACCTCGCGCGCGCCCACCGCCAGGATCACCGGCACCTTGCCCAGCGAATGCTCGCGGACCTTGTAGTTGATCTTCTCGTTGCGCGTATCGGCCTCGGCGCGCACACCGGCCGCCACCAGCCGGTCGCGCACCGTCCCGGCCCAGCCATCGGCATCCGAGACGATGGTCGCCACCACCACCTGCCGGGGCGCCAGCCAGAACGGCAGCTTGCCGGCGTGGTTCTCGATCAGGATGCCGATGAACCGCTCGAAGCTGCCGAGCGTGGCGCGGTGCAGCATGACGGGGCGATGCTTCATCCCGTCCTCGCCGATGTAGCTGGCATCCAGCCGCTCGGGCAGCACGAAATCGACCTGCAGCGTCCCGCACTGCCAGTCGCGGCCGATGGCGTCGGTCAGCACGAATTCGAGCTTGGGCCCGTAGAAGGCGCCCTCGCCGGGGTTCAGCGTGAAGTCGTAGCCTGCGGCGCGGGTGGCGTTTGCCAGCGCCGCCTCGGCGCGGTCCCAGGTCGCGTCCGTCCCTGCGCGCTTCTCGGGCCGGTCCGAGAACTTGATCTTGAAGGCCTCGAAGCCGAGATCGCGGTAGACCGACGACAGGAACCCGATGAAGCGTTCCGTCTCGGCCTCGATCTGGTCCTCGCGGCAGAAGATGTGCGCGTCGTCCTGGGTGAAGCCGCGCACCCGCATGATGCCGTGCAAGGCGCCCGAGGGTTCGTAGCGGTTGCAGGACCCGAACTCGGCCATCCGAAGGGGCAGGTCGCGGTAGGACTTCAGGCCGACGTTGAAGATCTGCACATGGCAGGGGCAGTTCATCGGCTTGAGCGCGTTGATCGTCTTTTCCCGCGCGTGATCCTCGTCCACCTCGACGATGAACATGTTGTCCTTGTAGTTCGCCCAGTGCCCGGACCTTTCCCACAGCACCCGGTTGACCACCTGCGGGGTGTTCACCTCGACATAGCCGCCCGCGCGCTGGCGGCGGCGCATGTAATCCTGCAGGGTCGTGTAGATCGTCCAGCCGTTCGGATGCCAGAACACCTGCCCCGGCGCCTCTTCCTGCATATGGAAGAGGTCCATCTCGCGCCCGAGCTTGCGGTGGTCGCGCCTTGCCGCTTCCTCGAGCATCGTGAGGTGCGCCTTCAGGTCGTCGCGGTTGCGGAAGGCCACGCCGTAGATGCGCTGAAGCTGCTTGTTGCGGCTGTCCCCGCGCCAGTAGGCGCCGGCGACGGACATCAGCTTGAAGGCATCCGCGGGCACCTGTCCGGTGTGCTGCAGATGCGGGCCGCGGCAGAGATCCTGCCAATGGCCGTGCCAGTACATGCGGATCGGCTGGCCGTCGTCGGGGATGGCCTCGACCAGCTCGACCTTGAAGGGCTCGCCCGCCGCGCGGTAATGGGCGATGGCGCGGGCGCGGTCCCAGACCTCGGTGCGGACGGGGTCGTGGGCGGCGATGATCGCGCGCATCCGCGCCTCGATGGCGCCGAGGTCCTCGGGCGTGAAGGGTTCGGCGCGGTCGAAGTCGTAATACCAGCCGTCCTTGATCACCGGGCCGATGGTGACCTTCACGTCCGGCCAGATCTCCTGCACCGCGCGGGCCATGATATGCGCAAGGTCGTGCCGGATGAGCTCGAGCGCCGGCCCCTCGTCCTTCATCGTGTTGATGGCGATGGTCGCATCCGCCTCGATGGGCCAGGCGAGATCCCAGTGCGCCCCGTTCACCGTCGCGCTGATCGCCGCCTTGGCGAGCGAGGGGGCGATCGATGCCGCAACCTCGGCCGGGGTGACCCCGGCGGGGTAGTGGCGGATGGCACGGTCGGGAAAGGTCAGGGCGATCTGGCCCATGGCAAGCTCCTCGTCGGTTCGGCGCCTACGGCACGCCCGGTTGCGGGTGGCGCCTTGTCGGCCCGCGCGGCCCTCCTTGTCAATCCCGCCCCGGCGCGGCGCGGAACGCAGGCAAAGGCCCGGCGGCGGACCGTCGGGCGGTTGGGCAGGGCCCTGAAAAGACGCAGAATGCGCGATCCCCCGCGTGTGGACGCAGGCCGCGGGCCGCGCTAGGCTGCACGCCGGCGGAGGGCGCGATGGACTACTTGCATGCGGCATCAGGGCGGCGCATCGCCTTTCGCAGAACCCGAGGGACCGGGCCGGGGGTGGTCTTTCTGGGCGGCTTCCGGTCGGACATGACGGGCACCAAGGCGCAATTCCTGCAGGACTGGGCCGCCGCGCGCGGCCGCGCCTTCCTGCGCTTCGACTACGGCGGGCACGGCGCGTCCTCGGGCGAGTTCGACCGTCTCGGCATCGCCGACTGGCGCGACGACGCGCTGGCGGTTCTCGATGCGCTGACCGAGGGGCCGCAGGTGCTGGTCGGGTCGTCCATGGGCGGGTGGATCGCGCTTTTGGTCGCGCGTGCCCGACCTGATCGCGTCGCGGGTCTGGTCGGGGTCGCCGCGGCACCCGACTTCACCGAGGACGGCATGCTGGCCGGCCTAACCGCGGCCGAGCGGGCGGCGTTCGACCGGCAGGGTTTCGTCGAACGCCCCTCGGCCTACGCGCCGGAGCCCTACCGCTATACCCGCGCGCTGGTCGATCAGGGGCGGGCGAACCTCGTCCTGCGGTCGGCCCTGCCGCTGCCGTTCCCGGTGCGCCTTCTGCACGGCACGGCGGATGCCGATGTGCCGCCCGCCGTGGCGCTGCGGCTGCTGGACCATGCGACGGGGCCCGACATCCGTCTGACGCTGGTGAAGGACGCCGACCACCGCTTTTCGACGCCCGCCTGCCTTTCGCTGATCGCCGACGCGGTGGAGAGGGTCGGATGACGGCCGCGCGCCGCGTCCTCGCCTGGCTGGCAGGCGGCCTCGTTGCGGTCGCGGCGGCGCTGGCGGCGGCGGTCCTGCTGTGGCCGGCCGAGCCGCCGCTGCGGCCCGCCGCGTTCGACGCCGCCGCCCTGCCGGCCGACCTCGACGCCTATCTTGCCTCGCGCGAGGCGATCGTCCCCGGCATCGTGCCGGGCGCGGAGAAGCGGATCGTCTGGGCCGGCGAGGCGGGCGCGCGGACGCCGCTGGCGCTGGTTTACCTCCACGGCTTTTCGGCCTCGGCCGAAGAGATCCGGCCGGTGCCCGACCTTGCGGCGAAAGCGCTGCGCGCGAACCTCTATTTCGCGCGCCTCTCGGGCCACGGGCGCGACGGCGCGGCACTGGCCGCGGCCACCGCCGAAGACTGGATGACCGATCTGGCCGAGGCGCTGGCGATCGGCGGGCGGCTAGGCGACCGCGTGGTGCTGATCGGCACCTCGACTGGGGGCGCGCTGATCGTTGCGGGGCTGGGCCTCGATGCGCCGGGGACAGAGCGGGTTGCGGGTGTCGTCCTCGTGTCGCCCAACCTGCGGCTGGCCTCGCCGGCGGGGCGGCTTCTGGACCTGCCGCTGGTGAACCGCTGGGGGCACCTGATCGCGGGCCGGGAACGCGGGTTCCAGCCGGTCAACGACCGCCAGGCCGCTTTCTGGACCGAGACCTATCCGACCGCTGCGGTCTATCCCATGGCGCGGCTGATGCGGGCGGCGCGGGCGGCCGATCCTGCAAGATTGCGGCAGCCTGCCCTGATCGTCTGGTCGGATTCGGACCGCGTGGTGGATGCGGCCACGGTGCGGGCGCTGGCCGATGCTTGGGCCGGACCGGTCACGCGCCTGCGGATCGACCCCGGGCCCGGCATCGACCCGTCCAACCATGTCGTTGCGGGCGACATCCTGTCGCCGGCGGCGACCGATCGGGTGGCCGCGGCGATCGCGGCCTGGGCGCAGGCGCTGCCCTGAGGGTCACACGACCTGGAGCCGCGCCGAAGGCTTGGGGCGGCCCGAGTTCGCGTCGATGAAGTTCAGAACCAGCGGGCGGATGTTGTTGCGCCAGCTCTTGCCGGCGAAGATGCCGTAATGCCCCGCGCCGGGTTCCAGGTGCTTTGCCTTCCTGTCCTCGGGCAGGCCGGTCAGCAGCTTGAGCGCGGCAACGCACTGGCCGGGGGCCGAGATGTCGTCGTTGGCGCCTTCCACCGTCTTGACCGCCACACGGGTGATCGCGCCGATGTCCACCCGGCGCCCGGCAACGGTGAAGGCGTTCCGCGCGATCTCGCGGTCCTTGAAGATGCGCGCGACCGTGGACAGGTAGAACTCGGCGGGCATGTCCATCACGGCGAGGTATTCGTCGTAAAAGCGGTTGTGGGCGTCGCGCTCCGAGCCCTCGCCCTTCGCCTCGGCAACGATCTTGTCGGTGAAGGCCTTGGCGTGCCGGTCCGCGTTCATCGACATGAAGGATGCAAGTTGCAGGAGGCCCGGATAGACCAGCCGCCCGACGCCGGCATACTTGAACCCGACGCGCTGGATGGCGAGGTGTTCGAGCTGCCCCATCGTCACCCGGCGGCCGAAATCGGTCACCTCGGTCGGGGCAGCGTCGGGGTCGATCGGGCCGCCGATCAGCGTCAGTGTGCGGGGCTGGGCGTCCGGGTCCTCGGCGGCAAGCAGGGCGGTGGCGGCCAGCGCCAGCGGCGCGGGCTGGCAGACGGCGATGACATGCGTGTCCGGGCCAAGGTGCCGCATGAACTCGACAAGGTAGAGGGTATAGTCCTCGATGTCGAACTTGCCGGCCGAAACCGGGATGTCGCGGGCGTTCTTCCAGTCGGTCACGAAGACGTCGGCATCCGGCAGCAGGCTGATCACGGTGGACCGCAGCAGCGTCGCGTAGTGGCCCGACATCGGCGCGACCAGCATCACCCGCCGCGCCATCGGCGGCCGGCCTGAGACGCGGAAGTGGATGAGGTCGCCGAAGGGGCGCGACACGACCGTCTGCACCGACACGAGGTGATCGCGCCCGTCCTCGCCGACCATCGTGCGGATTCCCCAGTCGGGCTTGATGACCATTCGGGCGAAGCTGCGTTCTGTGACGCGGCCCCAAGCGGACAGGAGCTTGAAGGCGGGGTGGGGCACAAGGCCCCAGACCGGGTAGGAGGCGAACGCGCGGGCGGAGGCGCCGAGCCACTCGTTCGTGTTCCTGATGGATTCCATCAGGTCGTAGGTCAGCATGTAACGCATCGCGTCTCCTGCGCCGCGGGGGAACCCCGGAAATTCGTCGCTTTCCCCCCCAGAGCGGCGACGGTATGTTCACCCCGAAAGCTTAAGGGGGAATGGTTCACATGACAACCGATCACGTGCAACCGGCCGCCGAGGGCGGAAGTCCGGCCGAGCGGATGGCGGCGAACCTTGCGCGGGCCGAGGAATTGACGCAGCGGCTGGTTGCCGCGCTGGCGCGGCGGAAGCCGCACGACCCTGGCCTCGCCGGGCCGGCGCCCGAGTTGTTCATGCGCATGGGCGCGGCCTATCTGGCGGAACTTGCGCAGAACCCTGCCAAGATCATCGAGAACCAGGTCCAGTGGTGGGGCAGGACGCTCGCGCTTTATGCCGAGGCGCAGGCGCAGCTTGCGCGCGGCAAGCTGAGCGCGCCACCCGATCCAGGGCCGAAGGACCGCCGTTTCGCCAATCCGCTGTGGGACACCCACCCCTACTTCAATCTCGTCAAGCAGCAGTATCTCTTGAACGCCGAGGCGGTGAGGCGCGCGGTCGAGGCGCTGGACGACATCGACCCCAAGGACCGCAAACGGATCGAATACTTCACGCGCCAGATCGTCGACATGATGGCGCCCACGAACTTCTTCGGCACCAACCCGGACGCGCTGGAACGCGCCGTGCAGACCGAGGGCGAAAGCCTTGTCCGAGGTCTCGAGAACCTCGTGCGCGACATCGAGGCGAACGACGGCGAACTGCTGGTCACGCTGTCCGATCCGCGGGCGTTCCGGCTGGGCGAGAACATCGGGGCAACCCCAGGTGCCGTCGTGTTCCGCAACCGGATGATGGAGCTGATCCAGTATCGCCCGACGACCGAGAAGGTGCACCGCACGCCGCTGGTGATCTTCCCGCCGTGGATCAACAAGTTCTACATCCTCGACCTCAAGCCCGCAAACAGCCTCATCAAGTGGATCGTCGATCAGGGGTTCACCCTCTTCGTCGTGTCCTGGGTCAACCCCGGACCCGAGTATGCGGATGTCGGCCTCGACGACTACATCCGCGAGGGGTATCTGACCGCGATGGACGAGGTCCGCGCCATCACCGGCGAGGACAGGGTCAATGCTGTCGGCTACTGCATCGCCGGCACGACGCTGGCGCTGACACTGGCGCACCTGTCGCAGGCGGGCGACGCGCGGGTGAAGTCCGCGACCTTCTTCACGGCGCTGACCGATTTTTCCGACCAGGGCGAGTTCACGCCGTTCCTGGCCGACGACTTCGTGGACGGGATCGAGCGCGAGGTGGCCGACAAGGGCATCCTGTCGAACCGAATCATGTCGCGGACGTTCAGTTTCCTGCGCTCGAACGACCTGATCTGGCAGCCCGCGATCCGCAGCTACATGCTTGGTGAGGCGCCGCCGGCGTTCGATCTGCTCTACTGGAACGGCGACGGCACCAACCTGCCGGCGAGGATGGTGATGGAATACCTGCGCGGCCTCTGCCAGCGCGACGAGTTCGCCAAGGGCACGTTCCGCGTCATGGGCCGGCCGGTGAAGATCGCCGACGTAAAGGTGCCGGTCTGCGCGGTCGCCTGCGAGGCCGACCACATCGCGGCATGGAAGGCGAGCTTCACCGGAATTCGCCAGATGGGGTCGAAGGACAAGACATTCATCCTGTCCGAGTCGGGCCATATCGCCGGGATCGTGAACCCGCCCGGCAAGGGCAAGTATGGCCACTACTTCAGCGACGCCCCCCTGACGACGCCCGAAGACTGGCTGAAGTCGGCGACCTACGAGAAGGACTCGTGGTGGCCGCGGTGGGGCGCGTGGCTGGCGAAGCGGTCGGGCGCCATGGTGCCGGCGCGGCAGCTGGGCGATTCGGCGCACCCCGTCCTGGCCGAGGCGCCCGGGACCTACGTCCGGGCCGCCGCAACCGCCTGACGTTGCGTCAGGTTTTAGGTTTTTCTGCGGCGCAGCAATGCCGCGCTTGCAATGCTGCACCGCAGCAGCTATATGACGCTCATCCGCAACGCACCCCGGCCCAGGAGACCACGATGGCGACCAAGACGAGCGACTTCACCAAGATGATGCAGGACATGATGTCGGCGATGCCGATGGACATGTCGGCGATGAAGGACATGTACAGGACCCAGGCCGCCTTCGGCGAGAAGATGATGAAGGTCGTCATCGAAGCCGCCGACAAGTCGACCGAAATCTCGGCCAAGTTCACGAAGGACGCGCTGCACAAGCTGGCCGACGTCTCGAAGGCCAAGGATGAGCCTGCCGACTACACCAAGGCCATGACCGATTTCGCCTCGGCCGCCGCCGAGATGACCGCCGAGTCGATGGCCGCCTTCGCCGAAGTGGCCAAGAAGGTGCAGATGGAAACGGTCGAGCTGATGCTGGCCGCCGGCAAGGACTTTTCGGAAGACGCGACCGCCGCTGTGAAGAAGGCGACCGCCGAAGTGACGACCGTGGCCAAGAAGGCCGCTGCGTCGGCCACCGCCGCCGCCGCCGCGAAGTGACGCGGATAGCCCGCTCCCCATCCTCCCCGGGGTGAGACGGGCGGGGGCGGGCCGGAAGGCCCGCCCCCATGTCATTCGCTTTGCAATTCCGCGCCGCATCGCTAGGCTTGCAGCAGGGCGGAAAGGACGTGACGGGGGAACACGATGGCCGATGCCGACAAGCCGCTGCTGATCAAACGGTATGCGAGCCGCCGCCTCTACAACACCGAGACGAGCGATTACGTCACGCTCGAGGATATCGCGGGGTTCATCCGGGCGGGCCGCGAGGTGCAGATCGTCGACCTGAAGTCAGGCGACGACCTGACGCGGCAATACCTTCTGCAGATCATCGCCGAGCACGAATCCAAAGGCGACAGCGTCCTGCCGATCACGGTTCTGACCGACCTCGTGCGCACCTATACCACGGGCGTGCAGTCGGTGGTGCCGCAGTTCCTGGCCGCGTCGTTCGAGATGCTGCGCGAGGGGCAGTCCAAGATGCTGGAAAACCTGTCGGCCTTCCCGAACCCGATGGCTGCGATGCCGGGGTTCGAGGCTATGAAGCGCCAGCAGGAGGCCTTCATGAAGGTGATGACCGGCGGCTGGGCCGCCTCGACCGGCCCTGCGCGCGACGACGAGCCGACGTCGAAGGAAGACCTGCAGCAGATCAAGCGCCAGCTGGCCGAGCTTCAGGCCAAGCTTGCGCGGCTCTGACCCTCAGAGCGCAGCCGCCGCGCCTCAGGCGACCTCGGCGAACACCTGCCGCAGGGCCGTGTCCAGCCGGTCGAACATCGCGTCGAGCTGCGCCTCGGTCGTGATGAAGGGCGGGCACAGCACGATCGACTGGCCGAGCGGCCGGCAGATCAGGCCGAGGTCGGTGCAGGCATTGGCGATCCGCTCGCTGACCGACAGGTGGCCCTCGAAGGGCGTCCGGGTGGCCTTGTCGCGCACCGCCTCGAGCGCCCCCATCAGCCCCTTGCCGCGCCACTCGCCGATGTTGGGGTGTTCGGCCAGCCGCGCCAGCCCCGCCTCGAACCGCGGCGTCAGGGCGCGGACGTTGTCCAGAAGGCCCTCGTGCATCACGACGTCGATTGCCTTCAGCGCAATGGCGCAGCCTACGGGATGGCCGGAGGCGGTGAACCCGTGGGGGAACTCCTCCAGCCGTTCGGCCGCCGACTGCACCCGGTCGGCCAGGTCCGGCCCGAGGATCACGGCGCCCATCGGGAAGAACCCCGCCGTCAGCACCTTGGACGAGATGATGGCGTCCGGCACGAAGCCGTAGGTCTGGCACCCCCAGAGCTCGCCGGTGCGGCCGAACCCGCAGATCACCTCGTCGGCGATCAGCGGGATGCCGTAGCGGCGCAGCACCGCCTGCACCGCCGGGAAATACCCGGCGGACGGCGGAATGACCCCGCCCGCGCCCATCACGGGTTCGGCGAAGAAGCCCGCGATGGTTTCCGGCCCCTCCTTGATGATGGTCGCCTCCAGTTCGCGCGCGAGGCGGACGGTGAACTCTGCCTCGGTCTCGCCCGGCTGGCCGAAGCGCCAGTAATGCGGGCAGCCGACATGGATGAAGCCGGGCAGCGGAAGGCCGAACTGGGCGTTGTAGGCCTTGCCCGTCATCGACGCGGCGCAGACGGTGACGCCGTGATAGCCGTTCCAGCGGGTGATGATCTTGCGCCGTTCCGGGTGGCCCTCCGCCAACCCCAGGAACCACAGGATCTTCACCATCGTGTCGTTCGCCTCCGACCCCGAGTTGGTGTAGAACACGCGGCCCCGGTCGAAGGGCGATACCGCGACCAGTTTTTCCGACAGCAGCACCGTCTGGTCGGACATGCGGCCAAAGAAGGCATGATAGCCGGGAAAGCGCGCATACTGCGCCTGCGCGGCGGCGATCAGGCCGGGGTGGTCGAACCCCGCGACCATGTTCCACAGACCCGAGTTCGCGTCGAAGTAGCGCCGCCCGTGCACGTCCACGACATAGGGCCCCTCGCCGTGCGTCAGCACCACCGCGCCGCGCCGGTGCACCGACGGCAGGTCGGTGAAGCCGTAGAGCGAAAAGGCGTCGGCGCGCGACTCCCAGGAATTCGGTGCGTCGTCCCGCATGGCAGGGTCTCCTGTGGTCAGGCCGCGACCTTAGCCGGCCGGGGCCGGGCGTTCAATCCTGGCTGCGGCTCAGGCGGGCAGGGGCCGTCCGGCGGCGGGCGCTGCGGGCTCGGCGGCGGCGCCGCCGGTCCAGGCGGCCCGGATCGCCGCGAACAGCGCCACCACCCGCGGGGGCGTGGTTTCCTCGGGCGTCCGCATCAGCGCGCCCCGGCCCGGGTGCGACGACCACCAGATGATCGCGGGCGCGGCCAGCATCGGCACGCCCACCGGGATCAGCCACCAGACAAGATCGGGGGCCAGCGCGCCGACCATGGCAAGGCCGAGCGCCCCCGCAGCGACGATCCACCACGCGGCCGCCCAGGCCTGTGCGAACCCCACGCTGCCGTCGCCCCGGTTGTTCGGCGGCCAGCCGCTGTCGCGCCCCATCAGGACATGCAGGACCGCGCGGGTCTGAAACGCGAGCAGCACCGGCGCCGCGACCGCCGAGAACAGCAGCTCGGCCAGCGCCGATCCGACCGCCCGCACCCCGCCGCCGAAACCGCCGGCCCGCCCGCCGACCGCCGCCGCCAGCGCCACGAGAAGCTTCGGCAGGACAAGCAGGCCGAAGATCCCCACGGCCAGCCCGACCGCCTCGGTCGTGCGCGATCCGCGGAACACCGGGGTGGGCCAGTCGGGATAGGGGAAATAGTCCGGCGGCGGCGCCAGCGCCGCGGCAGCCACCGCGGAGGCCAGAAAGGCGATCCAGAACAGCGGCGCCACATAGGCCATGATGCCCTGGAAGAAGACGAAGCGGCTCCATCCCTTCAGACCCGGCGCGGCCAGAAGGCGGGCGTGCTGCAGGTTGCCCTGGCACCAGCGGCGATCGCGGCGGGCATGGTCGATGATGTTTTCGGGACCTTCCTCGAACGACCCGCCGAGGTCGTCGTCCAGCCGCACCCGCCAGCCGTTGCGCGCCAGCAGCGCGGCCTCGACATAGTCGTGGCTGAGGATGTGCCCGCCGAAGGGCGGCGGGCCGGACAGAGCCGGCAGGCCGCAGCTTTCGGCGAAGGCGCGGATGCGGACGATGGCGTTGTGGCCCCAGAACGGGCCGGTGCCGCCCTGCATCATGGCAAGGCCCCGCGCGAAGACCGGCGCGTGCATCGCGGCGCTGAACTGCATCGCCCGGCCGAAGCGCGACCGCGCGCCGACCACGCGCGGCAGCGTCTGGATCAGGCCAAGGTCCGGTCCGGCCTGCATCCGCCGGACCAGTTCCACCAGCGTGTCGGCGGCCATCAGGCTGTCGGCGTCGAGGATCACGGCGAAATCCCAGGCCGCGCCGGAGGTGCGGATGAAATCCTCGATATTGCCGGCCTTGCGTCCCGTGTTCACGGCGCGGGCGCGGTAAAACATCCGCCCCGCGCCGTCGCGCTCGCGCAGCAGGCGGGCGAACCACAGACGTTCGCGCTGCGCGATGGCCGGATCGCGGGTGTCGGACAGGACGGCGATGTCGAACAGCGCGGTTGCCCCCGCGGCGGCGATGTCCGTGTCGATGGCGGCGATGCGGGCAAAGGTTTCGGCCGGGTCCTCGTTGCAGATCGGCATGAGGATGACGGTGCGGGCGGTCACCGCTGCGTCCTGCGGGATGCCTGCCGGCGGGCGGGCGCGGGTGAACAATCCCATGACCCCCTGCGCCGCGCCCCAGGCCAGCCACCAGGTGGAAATCAGGATGAACAGGCTCGGCGCGAGGTCGAGCGGCTGGAACCCGTTGGCCGAACTTGCAAGCAACGACAGCTCGAAGGCCCCCGCCGCGATGGCGACGCTCGCGGCCAGCGCCGTGCCGCGTGCGGCCAGCGTGGCGGAAGAATTCGCGCCGGCGGCCGGCATGGCGGCCTCAACGTCCCATGCCGAGCTGCCGGACGCCGAGCGCCCGGGCCAGCCGCGCGAGGATCGGCGCGATCAGCGGCGCCTCCAGCGTCTGCTTGGGCATGGCCATTGGCGCAAGGGGCGGCGCGGCCAGCACCGCGATGTCGCCCACGTCATCGGCGGCGACACGCGGAAAGGTGTCATCCTTCATGGCGGACCCACTGATGCAGCCAGATTTCGGTCAGCTTGCGGCCGAAGCCTGCAAGATGGGCGGACAGCTCGATCACCCGCGCGCCAGGATCGGGGCGCACGTCGAGGACGAGGCGCCAGACGCCCGTCTCGGCCAGGCGCTGGCAGGTCAGCGACACGATGCTGCCGCCACTCGCGTCCGCAACGGGCGACACCGCGGCGTCGGCCGGCATCGCCTCCAGAAGGCCGCCGCGGAAATCGACCACGAACTTGCGCGTCCCGGCCGCGGCATCCTCGGCCGTCGCGCCCGCGCGGCCCGACCGCGTCTCGTGCACATGGGCCAGCGCGTCGCCCGGATCGGGCGGCAGGTCGCCCCACCGCAGCCGGTAGGAGAATTCGCGCGCCGCGCCGGCGCGCGCGGCCTCTGCCGGCACCCAGTAGGCCACGATGTTGTCGTGCACCTCGAGGTCGCTCGGAATCTCGACCAGCCGCACCGCACCCGCTCCCCAGTCGCCGAGCGGCCGCACCTCGACCGAAGGGCGGCGCTCGTAGCGCGCCTCGGGGTCCTGGAAGCTTCGGAAATCCCGGTCGCGCTGGCACAGGCCGAAGGCGCGCGGGGCGGTCTCGGCGAAGTACGATCCCGCCAGCACCGGCGGGTTGTTCAACGGTCGCCACAGCACGTCGCCGTCCGACCGCTCGATGCGCAGCCCGTTCGAATCGTGCACGTTCGGGCGGTAGTCGTCGAACCCGCCGCGGTTCCTCCCGGCGAAGAGGAACATCGAGGTCAACGGCGCGATCCCGAGTTCGCCGATGTCGTCGCGGAAGAACAGCCGGGCGGTGACGTCCATCTCGGTCGCCGCGCCGGGCCGGATGACGAAGCGGTAGGCGCCTGTCAGTGACGGGCCGTCCAGCGCGGCATGGACGGTCACCGCTTCCGCCCCCGGTCCGGGGCGTTCCAGCCAGAAGGCGGCGAAGCGCGGGAATTCCTCGGGCGCGTCGGTCGCGGTATCCACCGCGATGCCGCGCGCGCTGGCGCCATACTGGGACCCTCGGCCGAGCGCACGGAAGTAGCTTGCGCCGATGAAGGCCGCCACCTCGTCCCGCACGTCGGGGCGGTTCAGGGGATAGTGCAGGCGGAAGCCCGCGATGCCGGGCAACGCGGCACCGGCGGGCATCCGCCGGGGCAGATCGTTGTTCAGACGGAAATCCTCGGTCCCGAAGGACATCGGACGCGCGATGCCGTCCGTCACCTCGAACAGGCTGACGGGTTCGGCGTAGAGCCAGCCGAGCGGGAAGGCCTGGACGCGCCAGTCGGACCCGGTCGTGTCCCAGCGGGCACGCTCGGGGCGGAACTGCACCAGTCGCCAGTCGTCGTAGCCGAGCGTGGCGAAAGCGGAGCCGGGCCGTGGCGGCGGCTCGTATCGTGTCGCGGCACGGGCGCGCATCGTTTCAGTCAGCAGGTCGAACGAGAAAGCGGTGCCCTCTGCCTGATCCTGCGCTGCGGCCGTGCGGGGGAAGGCTGCAGTTGCAGCGAAGGCGGCGACGCAGACGACGACCGCCCGCCGGCCCACGCGACCGTGTCCGTGCCTGCCAAGCACGTTTTCGTAACCGACATTGGCGCTTGGCATCCGAGTCGCGGCACCCGTGGTCCCCGCGCCTGAATATCGTTCGGGTTGCTGCGTCTGCAAGATGCGCCTTTGCACAGGCGCGCTGTGCGATGCCGCCGCGGCCCGATCCAACCGGCCGCCGGACCGGCAAGCGGCGGTGCGTCAGCCGAAGAAACCCGGCCCCGCCTCGGCCATCAGCCGCGCGGCCAGATCGTCGCCCATGGCTGCGCCGTCCGACGCAGGCCCTTCGGCCTCGCCGGCGATCCGGGCCGACCCGTCGGGGCGCAGGATTTCCCCCCTGAGCCGGATCCGGCCCGCATCGAGCAGCGCGAGGCCCGCGATCGGCGTCTGGCAGCTGCCGTCCAGGCGGGCGAGGAACGCGCGTTCCGCCGCAAGGCGCAGGCCGGTGTCGCGGTCGGCGATCGGCTCCAGCAGGGCGGCCGTGGCGCTGTCGTCCGACCGCCGCTCGATCCCGATGGCGCCCTGCGCGACGGCGGGCAGCATCTCGTCCGGCGGGATCGGGCGCTGGCCGACGGCAAGGCCGAGGCGGTTCAGCCCCGCCATCGCAAGGAAGGTGGCGCTCGCCGCGCCTTCCGCCAGCTTGCGCATCCGCGTCTGCACGTTGCCGCGGAACTCGACCAGCCGCAGGTCTGGCCGCCGGTGCGCGAGCTGCGCCCGCCGCCTGAGCGAGGACGAGCCGACGACAGCCCCCGGCGGCAGATCGGCGATGCCCCCGCCCGCGGGCGACACGAAGGCATCGCGCACATCCTCGCGCGGCAGGTGGCAGTCGAGCACCAGACCGGGCGGCTGCACCGTCGGCATGTCCTTCATCGAATGCACGGCGATGTCGATGCCGCCGTCCAGCAGCGCCTCCTCGATCTCGCGCGTGAACAGGCCCTTGCCGCCGATCTCCTTCAGCGGCTTGTCGAGAACCTGGTCGCCGGTGACCTTGATCACGACGACGGCGAAAGCAGCTTCGGGCAGACCCCACGCGGCCATCAGTCGCGCCCGCGTCTCGTGCGCCTGCGCGAGGGCGAGGGGCGAGCCGCGGGTGCCGATGCGCAGAGGGCGGGCGGGGGAAGGCAGGGCGGGCATCATGCGCCAGAGGCTTAGCGGTGTCAGGCCAGCCTGACAACGGGCTTGACACCGCGCGGTGCGCGGGGGACGGCTTGTCCCCGACGGAGGGGACGATGACCGACAAGACGATCCTGCGCGCGCTGAAGGGCGAGGTCCTGCCGGTGCCGCCCGCCTGGATGATGCGGCAGGCGGGCCGCTACCTGCCCGAATACCGCGCGACGCGGGCGCGGGCGGGCGACTTTCTGTCGCTGTGCTACACGCCCGAGCTGGCGGCCGAGGTCACCTTCCAGCCGATCCGCCGGTACGGCTTCGACGCGGCGATCCTCTTCGCCGACATCCTGTTGATCGCGCAGGCCCTGGGCGCGGACCTGTGGTTTGCGGAAGGCGAAGGGCCGCGGCTGTCGACCGTGACGGACGCCGCCGGGGTGGCCGCCCTGCGGCCCGCGACGGCGGTGCACGAGACGCTGGCCCCCGTCTATGAAACCGTGCGCATCCTGGCCGCCGGCCTGCCGCGGGACACCACGCTGATCGGCTTCGCCGGCGCGCCCTGGACGGTGGCGACCTACATGGTCGCGGGCCGCGGCACGCCCGACCAGGGGCCGGCGCATGCCTTCATCGCGCGCGACCGGGCCGGGTTCGCCGCGCTGATCGACCTGCTCGAGGCAGCGACGGTCGAATACCTGTCGGCCCAGGTCGCCGCGGGGGCCGAAGTCGTGAAGCTGTTCGACAGCTGGGCTGGATCGCTGAAGGGCGCCGATTTCGCCGATTTCGCGGTTGCTCCCGCGCGGCGGATCACCGCGGCGCTGAAGGCCCGCCACCCCGGACTGCCCGTGATCGCGTTCCCGCGCGAGGCGGGCGAAGGCTATGTCGGCTTTCATGCCGCGACGGGTGCCGATTGCGTGGCGGTGGACAATTCGGTGACGCCGGAATGGGCGGCGGCCAACGTGCAGACCGGCGGCTGTGTGCAGGGCAACCTCGATCCGCGTTGGCTGGTCGAAGGGGGCGAGGGGCTTGTGCGCGAGACGCGCCGGGTGGTCGCGGCCTTCCGCGGCGGGCCGCATATCTTCAACCTCGGCCACGGGATCACGCCCGACGCCGACCCCGACAACGTGGCCCGAATGCTGGCGGTCGTGCGGGGCGGCTGATCGGGGGCGTCGGATTATTCGTCGCCAAGCCCCTTGCGCCGGGCGGGCCACGGGCGCATAAGGGCTGTGCGACGTTCTCTCTATCGCTTTCTGTTTCCTTCGCTGGCGGCAGTTCTCGATCTGGATCCGACTGCGCCAGGCCGCCGCATGATGCGGGCGGCATCTTGAAGGAATGACCACGATGGCCACTGGCACCGTGAAATGGTTCAACGCAACCAAGGGTTTCGGCTTCATCGCCCCGGCTGGCGGCGCGCGCGACGTGTTCGTGCACGTCTCGGCTATGGAACGCGCGGGGATCGCGCGGCTCGACGAAGGGCAGGCCGTGACGTTCGATGTGGAGCGCGGCCGCGACGGACGCGATTCGGCGACGAACCTCGTCCTGGCCTGAGCGGCTGCGCCACGGCAGGATACAGGGGGCGGCCGCAAGGCCGCCCCCTTCGCGTTCCCGGCCGCAGCAACGACCGGACCAGTGGCGCCGCGATCCGCCCGCCGCGCGTCCGCAGCCACCGCGGGTTCGCCCCCCGCCGCGGGCGACGGGCCCCGTCCGGCACAGCAGAGCCCCGGGCGCCATTCGAATGGGCGATCGCCCCGGCCCCGCCCGGGACCGCGTGCCAGCAGGTCCCCGGGACGACCGCGCCGCGGGCCCTCACGGGCCGATCGTGAAGCAGGCGACCGCGCGTGCGGCAAGGCGGCGGCAGGCAAGATCGGCCTGGTCGCGTGTCAGCCCCTCGAAGTTCGCCTCAAAGCCGCCGCCGCGGGAAACCACCTTGCGCAGCGCAGCGCCGAGCGTCGCGGCTTCGGCCAGTCCGGTTTGCAAGAGCGCCCGCTCGGCCGTCCCGCGCGAGGGGAAACGGCCCAGCGTCACGCCCCAGTGCCGCCCCCCCGAGGTCGAGATGCGGGTGACCGTGCCTCCGGTGCCGGCCGGCGGGGGCGGTGCGGCCGCCTCGGTCGCGCGGACGGTCAGGACGATGCCGGGCGCCGGGGCGGCGGGGGGGGGCAGCGTCGGCCGCGCGGCAGCGGGCAGGCTGGCGGGATCGTCCTCGGCGGCGGTGGCCAGTTCGGTCAGATCGGCGTCGTCGGCTGACGCGGCGGCCTCGGCTTCGGCCAGGGCGAAGGCCGCAGGTTCAGGTGCGGGCGCAGGAACGGGCGCGGGCGCAGGCGCGGGCTCGGCGGCGGCGATGTCGGCGGCCGGCACAGCCGGCGCGTCGGCCCTGGCGAGCGCCGGCGTCTCGGCCGGCGGCGGCACGGCGGCCCCAGCCGTCGCGCCCTGCGGCGCGGCAGGGCGCGCGGGCGGCGCCGGCGCGGCCGTCGG
>CALIZF010000009.1 GCA_938028765.1 uncultured Paracoccaceae bacterium | reverse complement strand
GCCGGACCATGAGGGCCAAGGCATAGCGCAGCGCCCGACCCGTCTACGGTTTCATCTTGCCCCAAATACTCGCGGGGGGTGAAGCGGCGTCAGCCGCGAGGGGGGCGGAAAGCCCCCCTGCGCCGCGTCAGCGGCGCCCGGCCCAACCGGCAAGCGCCGGCCCCCGGCCGGCGCGCGCGGGCGGGAGGCCCGGCCGCCGCCCTACCCCGCCAGCACCACCCGCGCGTGCCGTTTGCGCCCCGCGGTCAGCTTCATCGGTTCGGCGAGGTCGGCCGCGCCGATCATCCGCCCCGGATCGGCGGCGGGTTCGTCGTTCACCCGCGCGCCTCCCTCGTCGATCAGGCGGCGCGCGTCCTTGCCCGATTTCGCCAGCCCCGCCCGCACGAAAAGCTGGGCAAGGCTGACGCCCGCCGCCGCCTCTTCGGCCGTCAGCGCGACCGTGGGCAGATCCTCGCCGATCCCGCCCGCCTCGAACACCGCCCGCGCCGTCGCCTCGGCCGCCGCCGCCGCCTCGGGCCCGTGCAGAAGGCCGGTCACGGCATTGGCCAGCGTCACCTTCGCCTGGTTGATCTCGGCCCCGCCGAGCGCCTCGAGCCGCGCGATCTCGTCGAGCGGCAGGTCGGTGTAGAGCCGCAGGAACCGCCCCGTGTCGGCGTCGGTCGTGTTGCGCCAGAACTGCCAGAATTCGTAGGGGCGCAGCATCTCGGCCGACAGCCAAACCGCGCCGGCGGCCGACTTGCCCATCTTGCGCCCGTCCGACGTGGTCAGAAGCGGTGTGGTGAGGCCGAACACCTCGGCGTCCAGTACGCGCCGCGTCAGGTCCACGCCGTTGACGATGTTGCCCCACTGGTCCGACCCGCCCATCTGCAGCCGGCAGCCGTGCCGCCGGTAGAGTTCGAGAAAGTCGTAGGCTTGCAGGATCATATAGTTGAATTCGAGGAACGACAGCGACTGTTCGCGGTCGAGCCGCGACTTGACGCTTTCGAACGACAGCATCCGGTTGACCGAGAAGTGCCGCCCGATGTCGCGCAGGAAGTCGAGATAGTTGAGCCCGTCGAGCCAGTCCGCGTTGTTCAGCATGATCGCGTCGGTCGGCCCGTCGCCGTAGGTCAGGTAGCGACCGAACACGCGCTGCATCGCGGCGATATTGGCGTCGATCTGGGCGGGCGACAGCAGCGGCCGCTCCTCGCTGCGGAACGAGGGATCGCCCACCTTGGTCGTGCCGCCCCCCATCAGCGTGATCGGCCGGTGCCCGGTCCGCTGCAGCCAGCGCAGCACCATGATGTTCAGCAGGTGCCCCACATGCAGGCTGGCCGCCGTGGCGTCATAGCCGATGTAGGCCGGCACCGGACCCGCCATCAGGACGGCGTCGAGCCCCTGCAGGTCGGTGCAGTCGGCAAGATACCCCCGTTCCCGCATGACGTTCAGGAAATCGGACTTCGGGCGGTAGGTCATGGCATTGTCCCCAGGTCTCGGCCCGGCCTATACCGGCGGGGCGCGGGAAGGGGAAGGGCATGGGCGGCGTGCGGCAGGGGCTTGCGGCAGGGCCGGTCTGGGCGCTCGGCGCGATGTCCGGCACGTCGATGGACGGGGTCGATGCCGCGATGGTGCTGACGGACGGCGAGGCGGTCCATGCCTTCGGACCCTCCGCCTACCGTCCCTTCAGCGCGGCCGAACGCGCCTGCCTGATCGCAGCACAGGGCCGCTGGCCGGGCGAGCCGGGCGTGGACGCGGCCGCATCGGTGGTCGAGGCCGCCCATGCCGATCTTCTCGCCCGGTTCGAGGGGGCGGCGGTCGTCGGGTTCCACGGCCAGACGCTGGCACACGACCCGCGCGGGCGCGGCACCCATCAGGCGGGCGACGGAGCGGTTCTGGCCGCGGTGCTCGGGCTGCCGGTGGTGTGGGATTTCCGGTCGGCCGACGTCGCCCTCGGCGGCGAGGGCGCGCCGCTTGCGCCCTTCTACCACTTCGCGCTGGCGCGGCGGCTCGGCGCCGGGCCGGTCGCCTTCCTGAATCTCGGCGGGGTGGGCAACCTGACCTGGGCCGACCCGGGGGCCCCCGCGCCCGAGGCGCCGGGGGCGCTTCTCGCCTTCGACACCGGCCCGGCGAATGCGCCGATCGACGACCTGATGCGCAGCCGCCGCGGCCTGCCGCACGACGAGGGGGGGCGGCTGGCCGCCCGGGGCCGGGTGGCCGAGGCGGTTCTGGCCGACCTTCTGACGCATCCCTATTTCGCGCGCCGCCCGCCGAAGTCGCTGGACCGCAACGCCTTTGCCGATCTCGTGGCGGCCGTGGCCGGGATGCCCGACGCCGACGCGGCCGCGACGCTGACCGCCGCCGCCGCCGCCTGCGCGGCCGACGGGGTCGCGCTTTTGCCGACGCGGCCCGCCCGGCTTCTGGTCACCGGCGGGGGGCGTCTCAACCCGGTGATGATGGCGACGCTCGGCGCCCTTCTGCCCGACATCGCGGTGATGCCGGTCGAGGATGTCGGGTTCGACGGCGATATGCTGGAAGCGCAGGCCTTCGCCCACCTCGCCGTGCGGGTCCTGCGCGGCCTTCCCACCTCCTGCCCCGGCACGACCGGGGTGCCCGCGGCGGTCGGCGGCGGCCGCGTCAGTCGGCCCGGCGCCGCCGGCGCGTGACCGGGCCGGGGGGGGGCACCCGGCCCGGCCAACGGACCGCTGCGTCCCCCGGCCCCCGGCCGCCGGCCCGCAGCCAGAGGCCGTCTGCTGCGCCGCGGCGGTCAGCTGCACCCGCTCGTGGCGCCGCAGGTGTTGCATTTCAGGCACGTGCCGTTGCGCACCAGCGTGTAGTTGCCGCACTCGCCGCAGGGGTCGCCCTCATAGCCCTGCAGGCGCGCCTTGGTGCGGGCGTCCATCGCCACCGTGCCGCTGGCGATCGCGGTGGTCCCGGCTGTTTCGGGGACCAGCGCCGTCAGCGCCGCGACGGGATCGCCCGCGAAGGCCGCCGTCGCCATTCCCCCCTGCAGCACGACCAGTTCCTGCGGCAGGCGCTTCCTCAGATAGCCGGTGGACGACACCTGCCGGATCACCTCGAGACCGCGGGATGCCGCCTGGTCGGACACCTCGGCGAAGTTGCGCTTGCCCTCCTCGTCGCCGCGGCCGAGGTCGTCGAAGGAATGGCCGCGCGGCGGGATATGGGCAAGGTCTGTCCGGTCGAGATAGCTGATCGCCAGTTCGCGGAAGATGTAGTCGAGGATCGAGGTCGCGTTCTTGACGCTGTCGTTGCCCTGGACCATCCCGGCCGGCTCGAACCGGGTAAAGGTGAAGGCGTCCACGAATTCCTCGAGCGGCACGCCATACTGCAGGCCGACCGACACCGCGATGGCGAAGTTGTTCATCATCGCCCGGAAGCCCGCACCTTCCTTGTGCATGTCGATGAAGATCTCGCCCAGCCGGCCGTCGGCATATTCGCCGGTGCGCAGATAGACCTTGTGCCCGCCGACGATGGCCTTCTGGGTATAGCCCTTGCGCCGTTCTGGCAGCTTCTCGCGCCCGCGCGCCACCTCGCGCACGATGATCTTCTCGACGATCTTTTCGGCCAGCACCTGCGCGCGCTGCCCCATCGGCGCGGCCGCCAGCGCCTCTTCTGCCTCGTCGTCGTCGGCGACAAGGGACGCTGCCAGCGGCTGGCTGAGCTTGGAGCCGTCGCGGTAAAGTGCGTTGGCCTTCACGCCGAGCGACCACGACAGTTCGTAGGCCGCAAGGCAATCCTCGATCGTTGCCGAATTGGGCATGTTGATCGTCTTGGAGATCGCGCCCGAGATGAAGCTTTGCGCCGCCGCCATCATCCTGATGTGGCTTTCCACCGACAGGAACCGCTTGCCGGTCTTGCCGCAGGGATTGGCGCAGTCGAAGACCGGCAGATGTTCGGGCTTCAGGTGCGGCGCGCCTTCCAGCGTCATCGTCCCGCAGACATGGTCGTTGGCCGCATCGATCTGCGCCTTCGTGAAGCCGAGGTGGCGCAGGAGGTCGAACGCCGGATCGGCCAGCTTTTCGGCCGGGATGCCGAGGACGCCCTGGCAGAACTCGGCCCCGAGCGTCCACTGGTTGAAGACGAAGCGGATGTCGAAGGCCGAAGGCAGCGCCGCCTCGATCCGCGCGATCTGCTCGGCGCCGAAACCATGGCCGGCCAGCGTCACCGGGTTGATCCCGGGCGCCTGCGCCAGCGACCCGTGGCCGACCGCGTGGGCGACGATCTCGGCCGCCTCGTGCGGGCGATAGCCGAGGCGCGCGAGCGCGGCCGGCACCGACTGGTTGATGATCTTGAAGTAGCCCCCGCCGGCGAGCTTCTTGAACTTGACCAGCGCGAAGTCGGGCTCGATCCCCGTGGTGTCGCAGTCCATGACAAGACCGATCGTCCCCGTCGGCGCGATCACGGTGGCCTGCGCGTTGCGGAACCCGTGCGCCTCGCCGAGGGCCAGCGCCTCGTCCCAGGCCTGCCGGGCCAGCGCGACCAGCGACGCATCGGGGCAGTTCACGGCATCGAGCGCCACGGGGGCGACGTTCACGCCTTCGTAATCCGCCGTGCCCCAGGCGGCGCGGCGATGGTTGCGGATGACCCGCAGCATGTGCTCGCGGTTGCGCGCATAGCCCGGGAAGGCGCCCAGTTCGGCCGCCATCTCGGCCGAGGTCGCATAGGCGACGCCGGTCATGATCGCGGTCAGCGCGCCGCACATCGCCCGCCCTGCGTCGCTGTCGTAGGGCAGGCCCATGTTCATCAAAAGGCCGCCGATGTTGGCATAGCCAAGGCCGAGGGTGCGGAAGTCGTAGCTGCGCTGCGCGATTTCCCGCGAAGGGAACTGCGCCATCAGCACGCTGATCTCCAGCGTCAGCGTCCAGAGGCGGGTGGCGTGGACATACCCCTCGGCGTCGAACCGCTGACCGTCCCAGAACCGCAGGAGGTTCATCGAGGCGAGGTTGCAGGCGGTATCGTCGAGGAACATGTATTCCGAACAGGGGTTCGACGCCCGGATCGGCCCGTCGGCCGGGCAGGTGTGCCAGGCGTTCACGGTATCGTGGAACTGCACCCCCGGGTCGGCGCAGGCCCAGGCGGCGTGCCCGATCTGGTCCCAAAGCGCCCGGGCCTTCAGCGTCTTCGACACCTTTCCGTCGGTGCGGCGGATGAGCTGCCAGTCGCCGTCCTCGCGCACCGCCCGCAGGAAGGCGTCGGTGACGCGGACCGAGTTGTTGGAGTTCTGCCCCGAGACCGAGGCGTAGGCCTCGCCGTCCCAGTCGGTGTTGTAGGTCGGGAACTCGATCGCCCCGTATCCCTGCCGCGCGTAATCCAGCACACGCTTGACATAGGTATCGGGGATCATCGCCTTCTTCGCCGCCCGCAGCGCCGATTTCAGGGCCGGGTTCCTTGCCGCATCGGTGGCGTCGGCGGCGTCGCCGTCCCAACTGCGGATGGCCGCGAAGATGTCGTTCAGCCGCGCTTCATGCGCCTTCGACCCGGCGACCAGCGAGGCGACCTTCTGCTCCTCGATCACCTTCCAGTTGATGAAGGCCTCGATATCGGGGTGATCCATGTCGCAGATCACCATCTTGGCCGCCCGCCGCGTGGTGCCGCCCGACTTGATCGCGCCCGCCGCCCGGTCGCCGATCTTGAGAAAGCCCATCAGCCCCGACGACCGGCCGCCGCCCGACAGCTTCTCGCCCTCGCCGCGCAGGCTGGAAAAGTTGGTGCCGGTGCCCGAGCCATACTTGAAGAGGCGCGCTTCCCGCACCCAGAGGTCCATGATGCCGCCGTCGTTCACGAGGTCGTCGGCAACCGACTGGATGAAGCAGGCATGCGGCTGGGGGTGTTCGTAGGCGCTGGTCGATGGCGTCAGCTTGCCGGTGACGGGATCGACATAGAAATGCCCCTGGCTGGGCCCGTCGATGCCGTAGGCCCAGTGCAGGCCGGTGTTGAACCATTGCGGGCTGTTCGGCGCCGCCATCTGACAGGCCAGCATGTGGCGCATCTCGTCGTAATAGGCGCGCGCGTCGGCTTCGGTCGAGAAGTAGCCGCCTTTCCAGCCCCAGTAGGTCCAGGCCCCTGCCAGCCGGTCGAACACCTGCCGCGCGCTCGTCTCGCCGACGAAGCGCTCGCCCTCGGGCAGCGCCTCGAGCGCGGCGGTATCGGCGACCGAGCGCCACAGGAACTCGGGCACGCCCTTCTCCTTCACGCGCTTCAGGCGCACGGGGACGCCGGCCTTGCGGAAATACTTCTGCGCCAGAACGTCGGCGGCGACCTGGCTCCAGCCCTCGGGCACTTCGACCGCATCGTTGCGGAACACCACCGACCCGTCGGGGTTCCTGATTTCGCTGACCGTCGTCGTGAAGGCGATGCCCCCGTAGCCGCCGCCCGCCTCGGTGGTGAATTTCCGCTCGATCCGCATCCGTCCGTTCCTTCGTCCTGCCCGTGCACCCCCGCCCTGCGGCGGGCTGTTGTTCCAGCGGCCGGCGACACGAACCTTGGACGGGGCGCCAGCCAGCCCCCCGCCGAAGGGCACCTTTCAGCGCCCCCGTGTCTTTGCCGGTTGTCGCGACGCTCCGACACCAGATGTTGTGTGCTTCGTCGCCGCCTTGTCAAACTGTCGTAAGTCCAGCCGCGGATCAACGGGAATTTTTGCGCGCAGCCCGCTGATCCGCGCTTGACGGTGCCCCGCGGCAACGATCGCGCCGATTCCCACGCGGCCGCCGTCGTGCTAGACTGCGGTGCGCGGGGGAGAACGGCTGCCCCCGGCCACAAGCAGGTTATGAACATGCCCGTCATCACAGCTATCGAGAACCCGCGACCGCTTTTCGACGCGCTTGCCTCGCTTGACGACTTCATGCTTGTCGAGATCTCGCCCAACCGCGCCGTCTACGAGGTCGAGGCCCTGGGGACGCTGACGCGGGTCACGCTCGAGGGCGAGGACTTCACCGCAACGCAGATTTCGGGCGAGGACTTCCTGACCGGCGGGACGATCCAGCGCGCCGTGGTGACCCGGGAGCCGAGCGGACAGACCTGGGTTGCGACGGCGATGAAGCTGAACGCGAAGGCGCTGAACGCCGCCCTTCAAGCCGACCGGAACGGCGGCGACACGGCCGCGCTGGAACGGCTGGTCGCCGGCCTGACATGGAAATGGACCGGCACGGAAGCGTCCGATCGGTTCGATGCGTCGTTCTTTTCGTACGAGGGGGTGAGGGGCGTCATGGAAGCGCGCAACACCGGCGCGGGCATGGCAGGCAACGACTCGTTCTACGGCGGGTTGGGGGCCGAGACCTTCTTCGGCGGCAACGGCCAGGACTATATTTGCGGCGGTGCGGGCGACGATCGTCTGGAAGGGGACGACGGCGACGACATGTTGGAAGGGTGCGAGGGCCAAGATAGCGTCTTTGGCGGCGCCGGGCGCGACTCGCTCTACGGCGACGATGGCAACGACGAGCTCTTTGGCGGCGATGGCAACGACTTGCTCAGTGGCGGCGCCGGCGCCGACTCGCTCTTCGGCGGCGATGGCAACGACGGGCTCAGTGGCTGGACCGGCGACGACGTGATCCGCGGCGGCGCGGGGACGGACTGGGCCAACGGCGGCCTCGGGAACGACCGGATTTGGGGCGAGGACGGCGACGACACGATCTTAGGCGAGGAGGGCCGCGACTCGCTTTCCGGCGGGATAGGCGACGACAGCCTCGAAGGCGGCAGGGGCGACGACTCGCTCTCGGGCGGCGCCGGGCGCGACACGCTCTACGGCGGAGAAGGCAACGACACTCTGGCGGCCGATGGGTGGGACGATCCGTTCAAAGGGCCCGAGTTGCTCTTCGGCGGCGAAGGCGACGACGTGATGACCGGCAGCAGCGGCGGCACGGTGATGGACGGCGGCGAGGGGCGCGACACCGCCACGGGCGGCGCGGGGGCCGACACGATCGCGGGCGGCGAGGGCGGCGATTCGCTTGCGGGCGGGGGCGGCGATGATTCGGTCACGGGCGGCGAGGGCGACGACCGGATCGACGGCGGCGCGGGGGCCGATAAGCTCGCCGGTGGCGCGGGGCGCGACTCGGTCGTCGGCGGCCGTGGCGCCGACACGCTCGACGGCGGCGGGGGCGACGATACGCTTGCGGGAGGCGAGGGGGCCGACCGGCTGCGCGGCGCAGGCGGCGCGGACCTGATCGAGGGCGGCGCAGGAAACGATTTGGCCTTCGGCGGCGCGGGGGCCGATACGATCGAGGGCGGCGACGGCAAGGATAGCCTGAGTGGCGACGAAGGCGCCGACCTGCTGAAGGGCGGCGACGGCGACGATGCGTTATCCGGCTCAGGTTTCTCTTTCGTGTCCGAAGGGGACGACACGCTGATCGGCGGCCCGGGTGCAGACATCCTGCACGGTGGCCCGGGCCAGGATGTGTTCGTGTTCCCCACCTGGGACGATTTCGCGACCGACGGCCGCTACGACTACATCGAGGATTTCGACATATTCGAGGATCGGATCGACCTGCGCGGTCTGGGCCCGCTGGTGTTCGTGGAAACCGACCCGCTGCCGGGCGGCGGCAAGGTGGCGGTGCGGCAGACGCAGGACTTGGTCACGGGTCTCCATTTCCTGCTGTTCGACCGCGACGGCGACGGGGTCGAGGACTTCAAGGTCGGGATCACGATGCCGGTGAGCGGCACGCTCGAGGCCGAACACTTCCTGTTCGACTGAGGCTGGTCGGGGCGAGAGGATTCGAACCTCCGGCCTGCAGTACCCAAAACTGCCGCGCTACCAGGCTGCGCTACGCCCCGCCGCCCCCTCTATAGGCCCAGGGGGCGGCCGCGGGAAGGGTCAGCAGGGCCAGGCTGCCAGCCGCTGCGGCATGCCCGGATGCCGCAGTTCGGCCCCCGGCGCGATCCCCAGCCGCGCCGCCAGCCCGCCGTTGATCTCGAGCACCGCCAGGATGCCCTCGCCGCCCTCGATCGGCGTCTCGTCGAACGGCACGGCATTGGCGTGAACGCGGCGCACCACGCCGTCGGCGCCGATAAAGATCATGTCGAGCGGGACCGGCGTGTTGCGCATCCAGAACGCCACCCGCCCCGGCCGCTCGAACAGGAACAGCATCCCCGACCGGGCCGGCAGGCTTTCGCGGAACATCAGGCCTTGCGCGCGTTCCGCCGGCGTCGCGGCAACCTCGACGGTAAAACGGGCCCCACCGCCCGGCCACCGAAGTTCCGCAACGTCGGGCCGGCAGGCCGCCGCGGCGGCACCGGCGGCCCAGAGCATGGCCACAAGGACAAGGGCGAAACCGCCCCGCCCGGCTATTCCCCCCGCAAGGCTGCGTCCCACGCCAGAACCTGCACCGCCATCCGCCCGCGCCGCCCCTCGACGATCCGAAGCCCCACGGCCTCGCCCGCCTGCAGATCGGCAAGGCCGGACTGCCGCAGCACCTCGACATGGATAAACACGTCCTCGGACCGGGAAAAGACGTTCGCGAAGCCGAAACCCTTCACCTTGTCGAACCACTTGACGCGCGCGGGCTCGATCGGGTGGTCGCGGAAGTTGACCGCCGCCAGCGCCGGGTCGCCGTCGCCGGGCACGAAGACGGTCGACGGCGGCGGCGGAACGATTTCCAGCACCTCGACGGCCTGCACGCCGCGGGGCGTGCGCGCGGCCATGACCACGATCTGCGCCCCGTCTGCGACCGAACTTTGCCCGTAATTCCGCAGCACGTTCGCGTGCAGCAGGATGTCGGGCCCCCCGTCGTCGGCAAGAATGAAGCCGAACCCCTTCACCGGGTCGAACCATTTCACGCGGCCGCGCGTGCGCTCGGCCGGTGCACCGGAATCCTGCATCCGCAGCCCGTCTGCTTGTCTATCCCCACCCGGTGATATCGCGCCGGAGGATCGGCATTTCAAGTCCAAAACGACCGCTCATCCGAAAGGCGCAACTGCGTTACGCAGGGGGAACGGCTAGGGATTCAGCCGCGCGATAGACCAGGGGGAATCGCACGAATTCCGCGACCAGCGGAAACGGTCGTGCAGGCGGAAGGCGCCGTCGGCCCAGAACTCGATCTCGACCGGGCGGATGCGGATGCCGCCCCAGAACGGCGGCCGCGGCGGGTTGGTGCCGTAGCGCGCGGTGATGCGCGCGACCTCGGCCATCAGCGCGCCGCGCGAGGCCAGCGGCTGCGACTGCCGCGAGGCCCAGGCGCCCAGCCGGGACTTGAGGCTGCGGCTGGCGAAATAGGCATCGGCCTGCGGCCCTTCCTCGCGTTCCGTCAGGCCGCGCACGCGGATCTGGCGGCGCAGCGACTTCCAGTGCAGCACGAAGGCAGCGCGGCCGGCATGGGCGATCTCGGCCGCCTTCCGGCTGCCATAGTTGGTGTAGAACACGAAGGCGTCCGCCTCGATGTCCTTCAGAAGCACCATGCGAACGTTCGGCATCCCCGCGTCGTCCACCGTGGCGAGCGCGATCGCGTTGGGGTCGTTGGGCTCGGTTCCCTCGGCCTCGGCCAGCCACGCCCGGGCGATGGCGAAGGGATCGTCCCCTGCGAAGATTCCGCCGCGGTCGCCCGCATCGGTTGCAATCGCCATGCCCGCCTCCTCCGCCCGGTCCCTTGATGCCTCCGCCCCGTTCGCCTAGACGGGGCGGAACCGAAGCGCCAAGTTGGGCAGGGCGGCAGGGATGTCAATGCGGCTGATGGACGGCAAACGCGGCCTGATCATGGGGCTGGCCAACGACAAGTCGATCGCCTGGGGGATCGCGCGGAACCTGGCCGACCACGGCGCGCGCCTTGCGTTTTCCTATCAGGGCGAGGCGCTGCGCAAGCGCGTCGCGCCGCTGGCCGCGCAGGCGGGGTCGGACTTCCTGCACGAATGCGACGTCGCCGACGAGGCGTCGATGGACGCCCTCTTCGCGCGCATCGGCGCCGAATGGGGCAGCCTCGATTTCGCGGTGCACGCCATCGCCTTTTCCGACAAGAGCGAGCTGCGCGGGCGCTACGTCGACACCAGCCGCGAGAACTTCCGCGTGTCGATGGACATCTCGGTCTATTCCTTCACCGCGATGTGCCGCCGCGCGGCAGCGCTGATGCCGCAGGGGGGCAGCCTTCTGACGCTGTCCTACTATGGCGCGGAAAAGGTGATGCCGCACTACAACGTGCAGGGTCTGGCCAAGGCGGCGCTGGAAGCCTCGGTGCGCTACATCGCCGAGGATCTGGGCAAGGACGGCATCCGCGTCAACGCGATCAGCGCAGGCCCGATCAAGACCCTCGCGGCCTCGGGCATCGGGGATTTCCGCTACATCCTGAAATGGAACGAGCTGAACAGCCCGCTGCGCCGGAACGTGACCCAGGACGAGGTGGGCAAGTCCGCGCTCTACCTACTGTCCGACCTCGGGTCGGGGGTGACGGGCGAGGTGCTGCACGTGGATGCGGGGTATCACGCCATCGGGATGAAGGCCGTGGACGCGCCCGACATCGACGTGGTGACGGGCCGCAAGGGCGGCAACGGGGGCGGCAACGGGGGGGGCGAAGCATGACCGACCGGCTGCCGCACGAAAAGGGCTTTCACGTCAGCTGGGACCAGCTGCACCGCGACGCGCGTGCGCTGGCCTGGCGGCTGGACCGGCAGGGCCCCGACGACGGCGCCTGGCGGGCGGTCGTTGCGGTGACACGCGGCGGCATGGCCCCGGCGATGATCGTGTCGCGCGAACTCGACATCCGCATGGTCGATACGATCAGCATCAAGTCCTACAACCGTCAGACGCAGGCGCCGCCGCGGCTGATCAAGGCGCCGCAGGCGGACCTGATGGGGGACGGCACGGGCATCCTGATCGTGGACGACCTGGTGGACAGCGGCAAGACGCTGGAACTGATCCGCCAGCTCTACCCCCGGGCGCATTTCGCCACCGTCTATGCCAAGCCGCAGGGCAAGCCGATGGTGGACACCTACATCACCGAGGTCAGCCAGGACACCTGGATCTTCTTTCCGTGGGACATGGCGCTGCAATACGTCGAACCCTACCGGGGGCGCGACTGACGCCGGGGCAAACCCGAGCCTGCCGCCGGCGGCCACCGGCAGGCGCATCCGGGAACCGCACAGGCCCGGCACGGCAGAAGATCGCACGGAGGCGCACGTGACCCTTCCCCTCAACCCTGCGATGGCCGCGACCGAGGCGCCGCCGGTGATGGAGGCACGGCGCTGGCTGGCCGAAACGACGCTGCCCGCGGGGCTACCCCTGATCAACGTCAGCCAGGCCGCACCCGTGGACCCGCCGCCGGCGGCGCTGCGGCAGGCGATCGCGGCGGCTGCGCTGGACGATCCGGCCGCGCACCTCTACGGCCCCGTCCTGGGCCTGCCCGCGCTCCGGGCCGAGGTGGCCGCGCGGTGGCAGGGCGCCTACGGAGGCGCCATCGCGCCAGCGCAGGTCGCCATCACGCAGGGCTGCAACCAGGCCTTCTGCGCCGTGATGGCGACGCTCGCCGGCGCAGGCGATGCGGTGCTGCTGCCGGTTCCGTGGTATTTCAACCACAAGATGTGGTGCGACATGGCGGGTGTCGATGCGGTGCCCCTGCCCTGCGGCCCGGACATGGTGCCCGACCCGGCGGCGGCCGCCGCCCTGATCGGGCCGCGGACGCGGGCCATCGTCCTTGTCACGCCCAACAACCCGACGGGGGCCGAGTATCCGGCCGATGTCGTCGCGGCCTTCTTCCGCCTCGCGCGCGACCGCGGGCTGGCGCTGATCCTCGACGAGACCTACCGCGACTTCGATTCGCGCGCCGCGCCGCCGCACGGCCTGTTCGCCGATCCGACCTGGCCGGGCACGCTGATCCACCTCTACAGCTTCTCGAAGGCCTACCGGCTGACCGGGCACCGGGTGGGTGCGATCATTGCCGATGCCGACCGGCTGGCGCAGGTGGAGAAGTTCCTTGACACGGTCGCGATCTGCCCCGGCCAGCTCGGCCAGGTCGCCGCACTCTGGGGGATGCGGAACCTCGCGCAATGGGTTGCCGGGGAACGGGCCGAGATCCTCGACCGCCGCGCGGCGGTGATCGCGGGCTTCGCCGGGCTGCCGGGGTGGCGGCTGACCGGCTGCGGCGCCTATTTCGCGTGGGCCGAGCATCCCTTCGCCCTGCCGTCCGAAGCCGTGGCGAAGGCGACGCTGGCGCAGCAGGGCATCCTGATGCTGCCCGGCACGATGTTCGCGCCGCCGGGCGACCCCGTGGGCGCCGGCGCGGTCCGAATCGCCTTCGCCAATGTCGATCGTTCCGGGATCGGGCAGCTTGTCGCGCGGCTGGCCGCGCTCGACCTGCCGCGGGCATGAGCGGGCGCGGGCTTGCCCGCGCGCCCGGCCCTCCGTAAAGACACGCGGGCGGACAGGAGGGGCGGGCATGGCCAAGGGCAACACGGCATCGCGGACGCTGGTCTGGATCCTGCTCGCCCTGCTCTTCGTGGGGCTCGCAGGGTTCGGGATCGGCGGGTTCGGCGGCACCGTCCGCAGCCTCGGCAAGGTCGGCGGGCAGGACATCGCGGTGAACGACTATGCCCGCGCCCTGCGACAGGAGGTGCAGGCGTTGTCGGCGCAGACGGGGCGGCCGGTGACCGTGCAGCAGGCGCTCGCCGTCGGCCTCGACCAGCAGGTGCGCCAGCGCCTTGTGACGACCGCCGCCCTCGACGATCTGGCCGAGCGGATCGGGGTGTCGGCGGGCGACGCGCGGCTGGCGGCCGAAATCCGTGCGATCCCGGCCTTCGCCGGCCTGTCGGGCCAGTTCGACCGCGAAAGCTATCGCGCGCTTCTGGACCGGAACGGGTTCACCGAGGCGGCATTCGAGGCGCGGGTGCGCGCCGACATCGCGCGCGGCCTGATCCAGGCGGCGGTTGCGGCACCGTTCGCCCCGCCCCCGTCGATGGGGCGCTTGATCTATGCCTGGGCGGCCGAGCGGCGGAACCTCAGCGTGGTGCGGCTGACCGAGGCGGATCTGCCCGAGCCCCTGCCCGCCGCGACCGAGGCCGACCTGCGCGCCGAATACGACGCCCACCCCGAACGCTACACCACGCCCGAGGCGCGTCGGATCGCCTATGCGGCGCTCTTGCCCGAGGCGCTGGCGGCCAACATGCCGGTGGACGAGGCGCTGCTGCGGCGCACCTACGAGGAGCGTCTGGCCGAGTTCGTGCAGCCCGAGCGGCGGCTGGTGGACCGGCTCGTGTTCCCCGACGCCGAACAGGCCGAGGCGGCGCGCAACCGCCTCGATGCGGGCACCGCGAGCTTCGAGGACCTGGTGGCCGAGCGCGGCCTGACGATGGCGGATGTGGACCTCGGCGATGTGGCGCGCGCGGATCTGGGCGAGGCGGGCGATGCCGTCTTTGCGGTCGAGGGGCTGGGCGTGGTCGGCCCCCTGCCCTCGCCCCTCGGGCCCGCGCTGTATCGCGTCAGCGGCGTGCTAGCGGCGGAGGAAACGCCGTTCGAGGACGCGCGCGACGATCTGCGGGCCGAACTCGCGCTCGATGCCGCCCGCCGCGCCATCGCCGACCGGATCGCGGCGCTCGACGACCGGCTCGCGGCGGGCGACACGCTCGAGGATCTGGCGGACGAACCGGGGATGCAGGTCGGCACGCTGGACGTGACGCCGGGCATGACCGAAGGGCTGATGGGCTACAGCGCCTTCCGCGACCGCGCCGCCGCGGTCACCGAGCGCGACTTTCCCGAAATCTTCCAGCTTGCCGACGGCGGGATCGCGGCGTTGCGGCTGGACGACACCATTCCCCCCGCCCTGCAACCCTACGAGGCGGTGGCGGAGCGCGTCGCGCAGGACTGGCGCGCGGCACGGCTGGCCGCGGCCCTGGCCGCGCGGGCCGAGGCGGCCGAAACCGCGATCCGGGGCGGCGCCTCGCCCGGCGCCTTCGGCATCGTCGATGTGCTGACCGGGCTGACCCGCGACGGCTTCGTCGAGGACGCGCCCGACATCCTGGTGGCCACGGCCTTTGCGCTGCCGGCGGGCGGCGTGGCGCGGGTGGTCGAGGGCGGCTATGCCGCGGTGATCCGGGTCGATGCCGTGACGCCCGCGGATTTGGGCTCGCCCGAGGCGGCGATGCTGCTCGCGGCTTTTGACGCCCAGATCGGCCAGACCATGGGCGAGGATGCCTTCGCCCTTTTCGCCCGCGCGGTCGAGGCCGGCACGCCGATCCGGCTGGACCAGAACGCGATCAACGCGGTCCACGCGAACCTGCAATGACCGCAATGCCGCAGCCCGATTTCGCCGATTTCGAGGCCGCCTGGGCACGGGGCGAGAACCAGGTGCTCTGGGCCCGTCTCGCGGCCGATCTCGACACGCCGGTGTCGCTGATGCTGAAGCTCGGCGAGGCGCGGGCGGACACCTTTATGCTGGAATCGGTGACCGGCGGCGAGGTGCGCGGGCGCTATTCGGTGATCGGCCTGAAGCCGGACCTGATCTGGCGTTGCCGGGGCCCGCGCGTCGAGGTCAACCGCAGCGCCCGGTTCGACCCCGACGCCTTCGTGCCCGAAGATGCCCCCCCGCTCGACAGCCTGCGCGCCCTGATCGCGGAAAGCCGGATCGCTCTGCCCGAGGGGTTGCCGGCCATCGCGGCCGGGCTTTTCGGCTATCTCGGCTACGACATGATCCGGCTGGTCGAGCGCCTGCCGGGGGCCGGGCCCGATCCGCTCGGCCTGCCCGATGCGGTGCTCTTGCGCCCCTCGGTCGTTGCGGTGCTCGATGGGGTGAAGGGCGAGGTGACAGTGGTGGCACCCGCCTGGGCCGGTTCGGGCCTGTCGGCGCGGGCCGCCTATGCCCAGGCGGCCGAGCGGCTTGCGGATGCGCTGCGCGACCTTGACCGCGCGCCCCCGGTCGCCCGCGGCATGGGCGAGGCGGCGAAGGTCGGCGTGCCCAGGTCGAACTTCGCCAAGGCCGACTATCTGGCGGCAGTGGAGCGGGCGAAGGATTATATCCGCGCGGGCGACATCTTCCAGGTCGTGCCCTCGCAGCGCTGGTCGATGGACTTCGCCCTGCCGCCCTTCGCGTTTTATCGTTCGCTGCGAAGGACGAACCCGTCGCCCTTCATGTTCTTTTTCAACTTCGGCGGGTTCCAGGTCGTCGGCGCCAGCCCCGAGATCCTCGTGCGGCTGCGCGACGGCGAGGTGACGATCCGCCCGATCGCCGGCACCCGCCGCCGCGGCGCCACGCCCGAGGAGGACCGCGCGCTGGAGGCCGATCTGCTGGCCGACCCCAAGGAACGGGCCGAACACCTGATGCTGCTCGATCTCGGCCGCAACGATGTCGGCAGGGTGGCGCGGATCGGCACGGTGCGGCCGACCGAACAGTTCATCGTCGAACGCTACAGCCATGTGATGCACATCGTGTCGAACGTGGTGGGCGCGATCCGCGAGGGCGAGGATGCGCTGTCCGCCCTGCTGGCTGGCCTGCCGGCCGGTACCGTCAGCGGTGCGCCCAAGGTGCGCGCGATGGAGATCATCGACGAGCTCGAGCCCGAGAAGCGCGGGGTCTACGGCGGCGGTGTCGGCTACTTCGCGGCGAACGGCGATATGGATTTCTGCATCGCCCTGCGCACGGCGGTGGTCAAGGACGCGACCCTCTATGTCCAGGCCGGGGGCGGCGTCGTCTACGACAGCGACCCCGAGGCGGAATGGCAGGAAACGGTGAACAAGGCCCGCGCCCTGATCCACGCCGCCGAAGAGGCCGGCCGCTTTGCGCAACGCGGGAACATCTGACCGCAGGTCGCTGATCCGGTTTTAGATCTTCGGGTCGTTGGCATCGAGGACGGCGACCGGCTGGATCAGTGGACCGTCGGGGGTGTCGGCATGGGCCGCGCGGATGGCGAACACCTCCGCAAGGCGCTGCGGCGTCAGCACCGCCGCCGGCGACCCGTCCGCCACGATCCGCCCGCGGTCCATCAGGATCAGCCGGGTGCAGTGCCGCGCGGCAAGGCCAAGGTCGTGCAGGCTGACCAGCACGCTGCGCCCCTCGGCTGCCAGCGCCGCGAACACCTGCATCGTGCGGATCTGCTGCGCGGGATCGAGGCCCGCCGCAGGCTCGTCGGCCAGCAGCAGCGGCGCATCCTGCGCCAGCGCGCGCGCGATCAGGGCGCGGGCCAGTTCGCCCCCCGACAGCGCAGTGGCGGGGCGGTCGCGGTGCGCTGCAAGCCCCATCCGCGCGATCGCGCGCTCCACCGCGCCGTCCGGGTCTGCTCCGCCCCAGGGCAGCCGGCCGAGCGCCACCAGCGCCGCCACCGGAACGGGCCAGGCCACCTGCCGCCCCTGCGGCAGGTAGGCGGCCGCCCGCGCCCGCGCCAGTGGCGGCAGGGCGGCAAGCGACGACCGCCCCGCGTGCGGGATCAGGCCCAGGGCCGCGCGCATCAGCGTCGTCTTGCCCGCGCCGTTCGGCCCGATCAGGCCCGCGACCTCGCCCGCGGTCACGTCCAGCGTGGCGCGATCGACCACCGGGCATTCCCCGCGCCGCACCGTCAGCGACCGCAGCGACATCAGGCTCATGCCTCGCGCCCCCGCTCGGTCCAGATCATGCGCAGGAAGAAGGGCGCGCCGACGATCGCGGTCAGCACACCCAGCTTCAGGTCGCGGTCGGGCGCCACCAGCCGGACCGCGATGTCGGCCGCCAGCAGAACCGCAGCGCCCCCGAGCGCCGAGGCCGGGATCAGCCGCGCGGGCGAGGCGCCAACGGCCTGGCGCAGAAGATGCGGCACCACAAGCCCCACAAAGCCCACGGCCCCCGCCACCGCGACGGCCGCCCCGACCAGTGCGGCGGTGCCGGCGACCACCTGCACGCGCAGCCGGGCGACGGGCACCCCCAGGCTGGAGGCCGCATCCTCGCCGAGGGTCAGGGCATCGAGCCCCCGCGCCGACGCCGCCAGAACCGCCGCGCCCGCAGCCATCAGGGGCAGCGCCAGCCAGACGTGCTGCCAACTGCGATCGGCGACCGAGCCCATCATCCAGAACACGATCTCGGCCGCCGCGAAGGGGTTGGGCGACAGGTTCAGAACAAGGCTCGTCATCGCCCCGGCCAGCGCCGACAGCGCCACGCCGGCGAGGATCAGCGTCAGCGTCCCCCCCGCCCCGGCCACCACGACCAGCGCCGCGGCGGCGGCCCCGGCAAAGGCCAGGGCCGTCAGCGGCAGCGCCAGGGCAAAGGCTGCGGCAAGGCCCGTCTGCAGCGCGATCACCGCGCCGAGGGCGGCGGCAGGGGCCACGCCGATCAGGCCGGGCTCGGCCAGCGGGTTGCGCAACAGGCCCTGCAACGCCGCCCCCGACGCGCCGAGCGCCGCGCCGACCAGCGCCGCCAGGATCGTGCGCGGCAGCCGGATCTCGCGCAGGATCAGCGCGGCGGCCTCCGGCCCGCCCGCGACCAGGGCGCGCAGGCTCTCGCCGGGCCCAAGCCCCGCCGGCCCGATCAGCAGCGATGCCGCGCCGAGCGCGGCCACCGTCGCGGCAAGGCGGGCCAGCACCCTCACCGTGCCGCCGCCATCTGCCGCACCGCATCGAGCACGGCCGGAATGCCGCAGACCCACCCGGCATCGCTGAGGGGCGCATAGCCCGCCCGGGCGATCAGCGCGCGGACCGCCGGGTGCGCCATCAGATCCTCCGCCCGCGATCGGCCTGGATACGGCGGGGCGGTCACTACCACGTCGGGCGCCGCCGCGACCAGACGTTCGAGCGGCAGGAACCCGCCCCCTGCCAGCCCGGCGGCGGGCGCGATGTTCACCAGCCCCGCCGCCGCCAGGATGTCGTCGGCCAGCGTCCCCGCCCCCGCGGTATATCCGTTCGCCTGCCACAGCGCCGCTGTGGCGGGCGGGGCAGCCGCCGCCGCAGCGCGCAGCGCAGCGAGGTCGGCGGCATAGGCCGCGGCCAGCGCGGCCGCCCGTCCCTCGGCCCCGAGCGCGCGGCCCACGGCCATCAGGTGGTCCGCCACGTCGTCGAGCCGCGTTGCGGGCGGCAGTTCTACGACCGGCACACCGAGGCGGCGCAACAGGTCCACCGTGGCGCGGGTGGTGAAGGTGCCCGCCAGCACCAGGTCCGGGGCAAGCGCAAACACCTCTTCCGCGCCGCCCCGTGTGGCGGGAAGGCCAGCCGCCGCCGCGGCCATCGCCGAGGCCCGCGGATCCGCCGCGAGATGCGACACCGCCACCAGCTGCCCCGGTGCGGCCAGCAGCATCGCCAGCTGGTCGGTGCAGAGGTTCACCGACACCACGCGCGCCGGCGCGGCATGGGCGGCCCCGGCCGCCAGCCACAGCGCCAGCGCCAGCGCTGCCAGGGTCGTCCTAGAACCGCGCCGCAAGGCCCACATGCACCGTCCGCCGCCCCGTGCCGTAGCCCGGCACGAGTTCATAGACCGCATCCCCGAGGTTCTCCACCCGCAGGTAGGCCTCGGCCCTGTCGGTCAGCGACAGGCGCAGGGTCGCGTCCAGCACCGTCACATCCGTGGCCGGTGTGCCGAAGGACGTGCCCCGGTCGGCCAGGTGGCGCAGCGACAGCGCGCCCCGGAGCCGCCCGGTAATCTCGGCGGTCAGCGTCGCCGCCAGCGCGTGCCGCGGCACCAGGTCGATCCGCGCGCCGCTCGCGCGCAGCGCCTCGGTCCAGGTGTAGGCCGCCTCCAGCCCCAGCCGCTTCCCGAGCGGCAGATCGAGCCCCACCTCCATCCCCCGCCGGGTGGACACGCCGGGCAGGTTCACGAGCGTCGAGGTCGGGATGCCGAACTGGTAGGTGATCAGGTTGTCGGTATCGAGCAGGAACGCCGTCGCCTGCACCCGCGCCCCGCCGGCGAAGCGCCGCTCCACCCCCAGCTCGGCCGAGACCGACCGTTCGGGCGTCAGCGCGGGGTTGCCCGCGAAGGGGAAGGCGCCCGGATAGACGCCGAACCTTTCGTCGATCGACGGCGCCCGGAACCCGTTGGCCAGCGCCGCCCGCACCACCGTGTCCGCGTCGGGCCGCCAGGCCAGCGCGACGCGGCCCGTGGGGAAGGTGCCGAACCGCGAATCCTGGTCGAGCCGCGCCGCCAGCGACACGTCGAGGTCCCCGCGCGGGGCCCACAGCGCCTGCACGAAGCCGCCGGTCAGCGCGCTGGACATGCGCCCGCCCGGCAGCTTGTCGTAGGCCGCGCGTTCTTCGGTCCAGTCGAGGCCGTAGAGCAGGGTGAGCCGGTCGGTCGCCGTCGTCTCGGCCCGCCAGGCAAGGCCGATCCGGCTGCCCGCAAAGCGGTCGATCGTGCCGGACTGGTCGAAGGCGCGATCCACGGTATAGCCCGTCGCCTCGATCGTGTGGCGGGTGCGGCCGGCGGCGATCTCGGCATAGATCCGCGCGCCCGCCTCGGACCGGTCCTGCCGGTTGGCCTGGTCCACCAGCGCGAAGGTCAGGGGATCGAACCCGTCGTAGTCCTGCCGCGCCGTCTGCCCGATCACGGCGAAGCCGAACGTCACCGCATCGGACAGCGCATAGCGCCCGGTCAGCGTCGCCCGCGTGATCTGGGCCCCGTCCGGTTCGGTGCCCGCGGCGGCTGCCGAAAAGCCGTCGGTGCGCAGGTGCGTCAGGCCGAAGGCCAGTTCCGCCCCCGGTCGCCGCCACGTCAGCGCATAGGACCCGGCCAGGGTGCCGTAGCCGCCGCCCTCGACCGTCGCCGTCTGCGCCAGACCGTCGCGGTCGGCGCGCGGGCCTTCCAGCGACACCACGCCGCCGACGGCCGAGCCGCCCCAGACCGCCGACTGCGAGCCGCGCAGCACCTCGGCCCGGCCAAGCCCGAGGCCGGGCAGCATGCCGAAGTTGAACGCAACCTGCGTGCCCGAAGGATCGTCGAGGCGGATCCCCTCGAACACCGTCACGATGTAGCGACTGTCGGCGCCGCGGATCCGCAGGGTTCCGGTCGATCCGACGGGGCCGGTGCTCGTGTAGCCGATGCCGGGCAGGCGGGCCAGCGCCTGCGCCGCCTCGCCCCCCGGCGCATCCGCCAGCGCCCGGCCCGGCAGGGCCGAGACGCTGACGCCGGTGCGTGCCCGCTCGGTGGTGCTGCGGTTCGCGCTGACGACGATCTCGCCGAGGTCGAAGGCAAGCGGCTGGGCATGACCCGCCGGGGCCGCGAGAGCTGCGGCAAGGAAAAGGGTTGCGCGGCTGCGCATCGGTCTAACCCCCGTGGTCTGGCCGGACCGCATCCGGCGGCCGGCCGCTGGTCAACACGATGCCGGACGGCACGGACGCGCGCGGCGCGCCGGACCGGACGGCGGCGGTCGTCACCAAAGCGGGAACCCGCCTCCGGCCGCGCGCCCCGCACGGCGGACAGGTGAGCAGCCTCGGCAGGTCTCCTGGCTCGCGGGTCTCCGCTTCGGCCTGCCTTCCCGGGGTGCGTCCCAGTGGCGCGGATGGCCGTCGCTCGCCGCTTACAGTTGCGGGGGCAGCCCCGGCCTTGCCCCTGCGGGCGCACCGGGTTCCCTTTTCATCCGGCCCGGGCAGACCCGGACGCGGAAACCGAAGCGCACTGACGCATCCGTGATCTGGTTTCCGGTGTCAAGCCCCGCCGGCCGGCGCACTGGACGGCGCAGGGCCGTGGGGCCACACTGGGCGGGCAGCGAGGGGGCCGCGATGACCGCGATCTGGCAGATGTCCGCAACCGCCCTGTCGGCCGCGATCGCCCGCCGCGCGCTTGCCCCGTCCGAGGTGATGGCGGCCGCGCTGGACCGAATCGCGGCGGTCAACCCCGCGATCAACGCGATCGTGGGCCTGCGCGACCCCGATGCGCTGATGGCCGAGGCGCGGGCGGCCGATGCCGCGGCGCCCCGCGGCTGGCTGCACGGGATGCCGCTGGCGGTGAAGGACCTGCAGGCAGTGGCCGGGGTGCGCTCCACCTGGGGGTCGCCGATCTTCGCCGGGTTCGTCCCGCAGGCGGACGAGATGCTGGCGCGGCGCCTGCGCGCGGCGGGTGCCATCCTGATCGGGAAGACGAACGTCCCCGAATTCGGTCTCGGCAGCCATACGTTCAACCCCGTGCATGGGCCGACGCGGAACCCCTACGACACGGCGCGCAGCGCGGGCGGGTCGTCCGGCGGGGCGGCGGCCGCGCTGGCGGCGCGGCTGGTGCCGGTTGCCGACGGGTCGGACATGATGGGCAGCCTGCGCAACCCCGCGGCTTTCTGCAACGTCTATGGCTTCCGGCCGACCTTCGGGCGGGTGCCGTCCGACCCTGCGGGCGATGCATTCCTGCATATGCTCGCCACCGACGGGCCGATGGCGCGCACGGTCGAGGACATGGCGCGCCTGCTCGAGACGCTCGCGCTGCCCGACGCCGCCAACCCCCACCAGATCGGGTGGGAGCCGTTCGCGGAGGGGCTGGACGCCGATCCCGCCGGGCGGCGGATCGCCTGGGCGGGCGACTGGGGCGGCGCCTGGCCGATGGAACCGGGACTTCTCGCCGCCTGCGAATCCGCGCTGGCGGTGTTCGAGGAGCTGGGCGCGCGGGTCGAACCCATCGCCCCCCCGATGCCCGCCGCGCAGCTGTGGGAGGCGTGGATCACGCTGCGGTCCTGGGCGGTGGCCGCGCGCCTCGGGCCCCTGCACGCCGACCCGGCCCGCCGGGCGCAGCTGAAACCCGAGACGGTGTGGGAGATCGAGCGCGGCCTGTCGCTGACCGCGATGGCCGTCCACCGCGCGAGCGTGGCGCGATCCGCCTGGTTCGCGGCAGCGGCGGCGCTGTTCGCACGGTTCGACGCCATCGCCTTGCCGGCGGCGCAGGTTTGGCCCTTTCCGGTCGGTTGGCGCTGGCCCGACCGGATCGGGGCAGTGGCGATGGACACCTACCATCGCTGGATGGAATGCGTCGTGCCGGTTTCCCTGATCGGCCTGCCCGCCGCGGCGCTGCCCGCGGGCTTCGGCGAGGCGGGCCTGCCGACCGGGTTGCAGCTGGCAGGACCGCGGGGCGCGGACCGCGCCGTGCTGCGCCTTGCGCAGGCCTATCACCGCGCCACGGACTGGCCCGCGCGGCGGCCGCCGCCGCTTTGACCCGACGGCTTTCGCGCCGACGCAACGGAAGGCTCGACGCCGGCGACGGTCCGCGTCACGCTGCGGCCGGGCGACAGGGGGGCCGCCGATGACCGCGCGCTATGCCGACCGACCCGAGGACCTTGCCTCGCGCGACGAGGCCGCGGCGATGAGCGGCCTCGAATTCCTGCAGGCGATGATCGCCGGCCGCATCTCGGCCCCGCCGATCGCGCGGGTCCTGGACTTCGAGCTGACCGCGGCTGACCCGGGCTGCGCCGTGTTCCGCGGCACGCCGCGGTTCGAGTTCGCGAACCCGATGGGGACGCTGCACGGCGGCTGGTACGGCGCGATCCTCGACAGCGCCATGGGCTGTGCGGTGATGTCGGTCGTGCCGCGCGGGTTCTGGTATACGACGCTGGAATACAAGGTGAACCTCGTGCGCGCCGTGCCCTTCGGCACGCCGGTGGAGGCGCGGGGGACGGTGGCGCACGCGGGGCGGACCACGGCCGTGGCCGACGGCGCGCTGCGCGGGGTGGCGGATGGGCGGCTTTACGCCACCGCGACGACCACCTGCCTTGTCATGGCGCTCTGAGGGCGGGGTCAGTCCTCGTCCTCGTCCTGACGCAGCGCGATTTCGCCCTGCGCCTCCAGCGTGCGGATGGCATCCACCACGGCGGCCTGCGCATCCTCGGCATCGCGGGGGCGGATGCGGCCGCGTTCGGCCATCTCCTCGCGCAGAGCCTGCGCCAGCCGCTGCGACATGTTGGCAAGGATGTGGTCGGCCGCCGCACGGTCGCCGGGTTCGGTTGCGCCGGCCAGCGCGGTGACCAGAACCGCCTGGTCCACTGCGCGCACCACGCGCGCGACGTCCCGCCCCTGCAGACGGGCGGGGATATGGGCGAAGGTGAAGATCGCCTTCTTCACCTTCGCGGCGAAGGCGGCGTCGTCGGCCTCCAGCCCCTCGAGCACCACTGCGCGCGTCGCCGCCGGGGCGACGTTCAGGATCGCGCCCACCCGCGCCTCCGGCCCGGTCTCGAAGGCCTTCACCGGCTCGGCCTCGATCTGCGCGGCCAGCGCGAGGCCGATGCGACGCACCGTCTCGGGGTTGATGTTGCCGGTCAGGGCCATCGCATGGGCCACACGGCGCGCGCGGTCGCCCGGCAGCCGACCGAGGAGGTCGGCTGCGCGGGCCACGGGCAACTTCGACAGCAGGACTGCCGCAACCTCGGTCGATTCGGCCTCGAGCAGCGGCAGCAGACGGTCCACCGGCAGCGGCACGATCCGTTCCCAGGGATCGACCTTGCCCGAGGCGCCGGCGAGCCGACGCAGGCGGCTGGCCGCCTGCGCGCTGATATGGCCGTCGAGCGCCTGCAGCGCGGCCTCGATCCCGCCGGGAAAGGCGAGGCCGACCTGTTCGAGTTCGTTCACGAATTCCTCGACCACTTGCGCCAGGGTGGTGCGATCGACCAGCCGCATGGCGGCAATCTGCTCGGTCAGGGCGGCCTGCATGTGTTCGGGCAGGGAGGCCAGCGGCGGGGCGACGCCTTCGGCCAGCAGAAGGCGGACGATGACGGCGGCCTTTTCCTTCTGCGACAGGCCGGTGCGCGGCGGGCTTGATGCGGTCTGCCCGACGCGGGCGAAGGTGATCCGCGACAGCGGTTGCGACATGGTTCCTCCGGCGGTTCGGCTGCGGAGCAGGCTGTCACGCCGCGGTAAACGCGCGGTTCACAAGCGGCGCCGCCCCGCCGGGGGCGGCGCGCCGGCCGTCACGAGGTGGCCTTGTCCACGCAGACCTGCTTGGCGGCGTCGAAGACCTGACCTTCGCCGCAGGTGGCGGCGGTGGTTGCGCGGTCGTGGCCGCACATCGCCACCGCAAGGCCAGGCGTCAGCGTCAGCGCGAGCGCCGCCGCGGCGAGCATCATCCGTTTTGTCATGCCTTTCCCTTCCTGTTGAGGTCGCGCCGAACGCGGTGAACCCAGGCCGACGATTCGGCGCAAGCGCCGGCCGGGAAGGGCGGTCAGTAGCGGAAGAGCGCCCCGCGCCCGATCGCGGCCGCAAGGCTGGCCTCGGCCCAGGTGCCGGCACCGCCCCGCGCGCGGATCTCGGCCAGTTCCGCCTCGGCGTCGGCCATGCGGCCCTGCGCGACGAACCCCTGCGCCATGTAGGAACGCGCCAGCACGTTGTCGGGGTTCTGCGCGAGGGCGGCGGCATACCAGACCATGGCTGCGTCCATGTCGCCCGCGGACCGCGCGAGGAACCCGCGGTAGGTCAGCACCCGGTCGGTGTCGCCTTCCGTCATCGCGGCCAGCACCAGCGCGGCGCTGTCGGCGCGGCCGTAATAGGCCAGCTCGCGCACCGCATCGAAGCGGGCGTCGTCGTCGAACACCTCGGACTTGGCATCGAGGCAGCTGCGCGACTTCTCGTCCCAGATCTTGCCGGCGGCGCAGCGGGTGGACGTGTTGGTGGTCGAGGGCGCGCTGTCGCTGCCGCCCCCGGCCGCAAGGGCGGGGATCGGCGCACAGAGCAGGGCGGCCAGAACGGCGGGACGAAGCATTGGCGAACCTCGCGCAGGAATGAACCTACGTGGAAGTTAGCGCTTTTCCCGCGGCGGCAAGCGCACGGGCGCGTGAACGCGCCCGCCCGCGCGGTCAATCGCAGAAAACGCGGGCGAAGATCGTGTCGACGTGCCGCAGGTGGTGGGAAAGATCGAACAGCGTATCGAGCTCGGCCGGGGTCAGCGCCGCCGCGACCTCGGCGTCGGCGGCCAGTTCGGCGCGGAAGTCCGCCCCCCGTTCCCAGACCTTCATGGCGTTGCGCTGCACGGCCGCATAGGCCGCTTCGCGGCTCAGGCCTTTCTGCGTCAGCGCCAGAAGAACCCGCTGCGAATGGATCAGGCCGCGCAGCCGGTCGAGGTTGGCCTTGCAGTTCGCCGGATACACCACCAGCTTCTCGATCACACCGGCCAAACGGTGAAGCGCGAAATCCAGTGTGATCGTGGCATCCGGTCCGATCATCCGTTCAACCGAACTGTGCGAGATGTCGCGCTCGTGCCAGAGCGCCACGTTCTCGAGCGCCGGCGTCACCATCCCCCGCACCAGCCGCGCAAGGCCCGTCAGGTTCTCGGACAGCACCGGGTTGCGCTTGTGGGGCATGGCGGAACTGCCCTTCTGGCCGGGGCTGAACCATTCCTCGGCCTCCAGCACCTCGGTGCGCTGCATGTGGCGAATCTCGACCGCCACGTTTTCGACCGAACTTGCCACCACGCCGAGCGTGGCGAAGAACATTGCGTGCCGGTCGCGCGGGATCACCTGGGTGCTGACGGGTTCGGGCACGAGACCCATCATGCGGCAGACATGGGCCTCGACCGCGGGATCGATGTTGGCGAAGGTGCCGACCGCGCCCGAGATCGCGCCCGTCGCGATCTCGGCCCGCGCCGCGACGAGGCGGGCGCGCGCGCGCTGGAACTCGGCATGAAAGCGCGCGAAGGTCAGCCCCATCGTGACCGGTTCGGCGTGGATCCCGTGGCTGCGGCCGATGCGGGGGGTCATCCGATGCTCGTAGGCGCGCGCCTTCAGCGCTGCCAGCACCCGGTCCACGCCGGCGATCAGAAGGTCGGCCGCCCGCGACAGCTGCACCGCAAGGCAGGTATCCAGCACGTCCGAACTCGTCATGCCCTGATGGACGAAGCGCGCCTCGTCCGCCCCCACGATCTCGCCGAGATGCGTGAGGAAGGCGATCACGTCGTGCTTCGTCACCGCCTCGATCGCCTCGATCCGGGCGACATCGAACACGGCGTCCTTCGCGCGCCAGACGGCCTCGGCATTTTCCTTCGGGATGACGCCGAGCGCCGCCTGCGCGTCGCAGGCGTGCGCCTCGATCTCGAACCAGATGCGGAAGCGGGTCTGCGCATCCCAGATCGCCACCATCTCGGGCCGGGCATAGCGGGGGATCATCAGGCCTCCTGCGGCGCTTTACGGGGGGGACGGCTGCGTCCTAGACTGCGCGCCTGCCCCCCGCAAGCCTCGCCCCGATGCGCGCCGCCACCCTGACCCTCGCCCTTCTGGCCGCACCCGCCGCGGCCGAGACCTGGCTGCCGCTCGACGGGCCGGCGGTCGAGGCGGCGCTGGCCGCGCGGGTAATCGCCTGGGAAGGCGGCGCGCTGCAGGATTTCTCCGCCGACGGCCGGACGCTCTACGCCGCCGACGCGCGATCGGGCGTCCACGCCTGGGGCCGCTGGACCGTGCGGGGCGACCGCGTCTGCACCGCCTGGCCGCCAACCGAAGGGTGGCGCTGCTACCGCCTCGAGCGCGCGCCGGATGCCCCGCGGCTGCGTTTCACCGCCGATGACGGATCGCGCGTGACCGCGACCTACATCGACCTGCACTGACGCCTGCCGCGCGGGGCGGTCACCGCGCGGGGCGCCAGAGGTAGAGCGAATCGACCCCCAGCCGCATCGCCCGCGCATAGCCGAGGGCGGTCAGCGCAGCGTGGGTGTCCGCGGCGGACTGCCCGTTCTCGAAATATCCCGACCGCGCCTCGGTGAAGATCATCGCGGGCCGGTGCGCGCCGAGGCTGCGGATCACGGCGCCCTCGGCCCCTTCGATGTCCATATGCAGAAGGTCCACCCGCGCGATCCCGAGCTGCGTCATCAGCGTGTCGAAGCGCAGTCCCGGCACCATGACGGGCGCATCGGCCTGCCGGACGAAGCCGTGCTGCCGCCGCGCCCGCACCGTCCGGCGGTAGAGCGACCCCTGGCTGTCCACCCTGCCCCCGACCTCGGCCTGATACCACGGCACGTTGCCGTCGATGTCGCAGACGGCGGCCCGAACGACCTCGACCCCCGACCCGGCCAGCGTGGCGGCGACGATGGCGTGCCGCTCGGGGTCGGCCTCGACCGTCACGACGCGCGCCGCCGGAAAGGCGCGCGACAGGCGCAGCGCGTCGCCCCCGTCGAACGCGCCCAGATCGATTATCACGGCGGGGGTGATCCCCGCCTCGCCCGGCCAGGCCGGGTTGAAGGCCGACTGCACCAGCCGGCGCGGCCCGGCGGGCGTATCCATCCGGACCGCCGCCTCGCGCAGGGGCGGCGCGCGCAGCCCCGCCCGGTGCAGGGTCAGACGGGCGATCAGGCGGTCGATCATGGCAGGCCCTCCGCCCGACGGCATGGGCCCGGGCCGCGCCGCCGTCAAGGCCGCGGGGATCAGGTCAGCCGCGCGGGAAACCCGTCGGCGCGCAGCGGCGTGCCCGTCGCGTCCTCGAGAAGCCGGACGATCGCGGTCGATTGCGCCTCAAGGCCGAAGCGCGCGGCCCCTTCCTCGAAGATCGCCAGCGTCCGCGCGGCAAGGTCGAGCGGCGTCCCGGTGGCGGCAGCCATCTGCGCCGCGAAGCCGAGGTCCTTCAGCGCCAGCGCCATCGAGAACCCGACATCGTAACTTCCGTTCAGGATCAGCTGCCCCTCGGTCTCGTGGACGAACGAATTGCCCGACGAGGCGCGGATCGCCTCCCAGGCCGTCGCCAGGTCGAGGCCCGACCGGGCCGCCAGCATCAGCGCCTCGCCGTCGGCAACAAGGTGGATGAAGGCCAGCATGTTGGTGATGACCTTCATCGCCGCCGCCGACCCCAGGGGGCCGAGGTGGAACCGCCGGCTGGCCATCGCGTCGAGCGCGGCGGCATGGCGCGCGATCCGCGCCGGGTCGCCCCCAGTCAGCGCGGTGACCGCGCCGCGTTGCGCGAGGTGCACGCCGCCCGTCACCGGGCACTCGATCATCGCCACGCCGGCCGCCGCCGCCTCGGCCGCGAAACCCTTCACCTCTTCGGGGCCGAGGGTCGAGATCTCGATCCAGTCCGCCCCCGGCGGCATCGCCGGCAGGATCGCGCGCAGGACGGCCGCGCAGGCGGCCGGCGACGGCAGGCAGGTGATCGCGGCATCGACCCCCGCCACCGCCGCGGCAGCGCTGTCGGCCTGCGACGGGAACCCCGCCATCCGGGTCGGATCGCGGTCGTGCACGGTCACGTCCAGCCCCGCGCGGATGAGGCAGCGCGCCAGCGGCCCGCCGAGCTCGCCAAGGCCAATGAAGGCATAACGCATGATTTCAAACCTCTCTGGCCGTTTCCTCGGGCATCACCGGAAGTGGATGGGCCAGGCCGCCCGGACCGCCGCGTCGATCGCGGGATCGACCGTGCATCCCGCGCGCGCCAGGATCGCGTTCTTCCGCGCGATCGCCCGTTCGAGAAGATCGGGCTTGCCCGCCTCGACCCATTCCTTGGGGCTCATCCGGTTGCCGAGCGCGGGATAGACATATTCCGTCTGCATCAGCCGCAGCGTCTGATCGGCGCCAAGGTAGTGGCCCGGGCCCCCGAGGCAGACGGCCTTCATGGTGTCGATCGCGACCGCATCCTCGCTGACGTCGATCCCCTTCACGCAGCGCAGCGCCTGCCCGAGGATGTCGTCCCCGAGCACGAGCGACTCGAGGCAGAACCCCAGTAGCGAGGCGTGCATCCCCACCGCCTCGTAGATCATGTTGAGCCCCGAAAGCCCCGCCAGCGTGTTGGAAATCGCCTGTTCCCACCCCGCCTGCATGTCCGGCAGCTTGGAATCCGCGATCCCCGCGGCGGCCCCGCCCGGCAATCCGTAGAATTGGTGCATCTGCGCGCAGCCCGCCGTCAGCAGCGCCTGTTCCGCGCTGCCGCCCGACATGGCGCCGGTGCGCAGGTCGCTGACAAAGGGCCAGGTGCCGAAGATGCAGGGAAAGCCCGGCACCATCGCGTTGACATAGACAAGGCCCGCCAGGCACTCGGCGACCGCCTGCACGATCGCCGCCGCGATCGGCGCGGGCGCGGTTGCCCCGGCCTGGCCTGCGCTGAGCAGCAGGATCGGCATCCCCGCCCGGACGCAGTGTTCCATGGTAATGCAGCTCTCCTCGGCGAACTTGAAGGGCGGCACGACGAAGCAGTTGGAATTGCTGACGAACGGCCGCGCGCGCCAGGCCTCTTCGCCGCCCGCGACCAGATGGATCAGGTCCATGCAGCCCTTGACGTGCGCGGGGTCGCTGAAGGACGTACCGACATGCTTCGTGGTGCCCGCGAGGCTGGCATAGAGCGTGTTGACATCCATCGCATAGTTGTCGGCGATGTCGCGGCAGACCATCGCGCGCTGGAAGAAGTGGACGTTGTCGAGATGCTGGACGATCCGCGCGGCATCGTAGAGGTCCTGCGCGGTCGAGTCGCGGTATTCGTTCCGCTCGATGTCCACGATGTGGACGGCCGCCCCCGCCGTGCCGAAATGGACGCTGGTGCCAGTCAGATGCAGGTCGTACTTCGGATCCCGCGCGAAGAGCGTGATCCCCCGCGCCGCCTTGGCCAGCATGTCCTCGACCAGCGCGCGGGGAAAGCGGATGCGCCCGTCCGCGCCCTGCACCGCACCCGCGCCGGTTAGGATCTGCACCCCTGACGGCGGGGCGTTGGCCAGCCCGATCTCTTCCAGCGCATCGAGAGCGGCGCGGTGGATCCGCAAGACCCCCGCCTCGTCCAGCGGCCGGAACTGCCCGCCGGGCAGTCCGGCCCTGATCGGGCGCAGCGCCTCGGCCAGGGGTGCAGCCCGCTCGGCCACCCGCGCCGCCCGCCCGCCCCGCACGCGCGCGCGTGTCGGCGCGCAGCCTTCCGTCAGAGCCTCGTCCATCCCCGTTCCTCTTCACCTTGACCGAAATCCGCGACGCGGGCGAACGCCGGCGCGCGACAGGCGCGATGTCCCCGCGCCGCCGGCGTCACATGCGGACCCTTTCGCCCTTCGGGTCGTAGAACGGCACAAGCGACGCCCGCGCCGGCCAGCGCCGCCCTGCCACCTCGATCTGATAGGCCGAGGCCAGCACGGCCTCGGCCGCTTCGCCCGCGCAGGGCACCCAGCCGAACCCGACCGCGCCGCCGAGCGCATGGCCATAGTTGCCGCTGGTCACCGTGCCGACGATCCGCCCGTCGCGCAGAACCGCCTCGTTGTGGAACATCAGCGGTTCGGGGTGATCGATCAGGAACTGCACCAGCCGCCGCTCCGGCCCCGTCTGGCGCCGGCGCAGGACGGCCTCGCGCCCGATGTAGCCGGGCTTGGCCGAGGGCGCGGTGAAGCCCAGACCCGCGTCGATCACATGGTCCTCGTCGGTGATGTCGTGGCCCCAGTGCCGGAAGCCCCGTTCGATCCGGCAGGAATCGAGCGCGTGCAGCCCGCAGAGCGCAAGGTCGGGAGCCGCCTCGAGGATCGCCTCGAAGGCGTGCACCGCCATGTCGGTCGAGACGTAGAGCTCCCACCCGAGCTCGCCCACATAGGACACGCGATGCGCGCGGGCGAGGCCGAGGCCCAGCTCGATCTCCTTCGCAGTGCCGAAGGGGAAGGCGGCGTTGTCGAGCGGGTCGGGCGTCGCCCGTGCCAGCACGTCCCGCGCCTTCGGCCCCATCAGGCACAGCACCGCCTCGGCCGCCGTCATGTCGGTGATGACGGCGAAATCGTCGGCCAGATGCCGGTGCAGCCAGGCCTCGACCCGCCGGGTGATCGCGCCCGCGACGACCAGAAGATAGGCGGTCTCGGTCAGCCGCGTGACGGTCAGATCCGCCTCGATCCCGCCGCGGTCGTTCAGCAGCATCGTGTAGACGATCCGCCCCGGGGTCACGTCCATCTCGGCCGAACACAGGCGGTTGAGGAAGCGGCAGGCATCCCGCCCTTCCACCCGCAGCTTGCCGAACGAGGTCATGTCGAAGAGGCCCGCGGCCGCGCGCACCGCCATGTGTTCGGCCCGCTGGTTGCCGAACCAGTTCTGCGCCCCCCAGCCGTAGCGGTAGCCGCGCGGCTGGTCGCCCTGCGCGAACCAGTTCGCGCGTTCCCACCCCGCAACCTCGCCGAACACCGCACCGCGCGCCGCCAGCCGGTCGTGCAGCGGCGAGCGGCGCACGCCGCGGGCGGTCGTCATCTGCCGGTAGGGCCAGTGATCAGCATAGAGCAGACCGAGCGTTTCCGTCACCCGTTCACGCAGATACCGCCGGTTGCGCTGGAACGGCTGGGCGCGGCGGATGTCCACCTCCCAGAGGTCGAAGGGGGGCTCGCCGGTCGTGATCCAGTGGGCGAGCGCCATGCCCGCGCCGCCGGAGGAGACGATCCCGATCGAGTTGTAGCCCGCCGCGATCCAGTAGCCGCGAAGTTCGGGTGCCTCCCCGAGGTAATAGCGGTCGTCGGGCGTGAAGCTTTCCGGGCCGTTGAAGAAGGTGTGGATTCCGACGGTCTCGAACAGCGGCATCCGGTGCGTCGCCATCTCGAGGATCGGGGCGAAATGGTCCCAGTCCTCGGGCAGGGTGTCGAAGGCGAAGTCGGGGCGGATGCCCTCCATGCCCCAGGGCTTGGCCACCGGCTCGAAGGCGCCCAGCATCATCTTGCCGGCATCGACCTTGTAGTAGGCGCATTCGTCAGGCACCCGCAGGACCGGGAGTTGTTCAAGCCCGGCGACCGGTTCAGTGATCAGGTAGAAGTGTTCGCAGGCGTGCAGCGGCAGCGTGACGCCGGCTGCGCGGGCCAGATCGCGCCCCCACATGCCGCCGCAGTTCACCACCACATCCGCCGCGATCCGCCCCTCGGCCCCGTCGGGCGCCCGCCAGGTCACGCCGGTGACGCAACCGCCCCCCTGGGTGACACCCGTGGCCTCCACCCCCTCGACGATGCGCGCCCCCCGCTGCCGCGCGCCCCGGGCGAGCGCCATGGCGATGTTGGCTGGGTCGCACTGGCCGTCGAGCGGCAGGTGCACCGCGCCCACCACGCCCTCGATGTTCAGAAGGGGATACATCGCCTTGGCCTCGGCGGGCGAAATCTCGTGCACCTCCACGCCGAAGGCGCGCGCGACGGTGGCCTGCCGCAAAAGCTCGGTATGCCGGTCTGGCGTGAGCGCGACCGAGATCGAGCCCGTCTGCCGCATCCCGGTGGCGATGCCCGTCTCGGCCTCGAGCCCGCGGTAGAGGTCGGCCGAATAGCGTGCAAGCCGGGTCATGTTGGCCGAGCCGCGCAACTGCCCGATCAGCCCCGCTGCGTGCCAGGTCGTGCCGCAGGTCAGCTGCCGCCGTTCCAGAAGCACGATGTCGGTCCAGCCCGCCTTCGCCAGATGATAGGCGACCGAACAGCCCGACACGCCTCCGCCGATGATGACCGCCTGAGCGCGATCCGGTAGCGTCGTCATGCGCTTGCCTCCGTGGTTCCGTCTAGCGCCCGAACGACGGCGGCGATATGTGCCGGCGTCGTCTCGCAGCAGCCGCCGATGATCGTCGCGCCCTGCGCGGCCCAGCTGCGGGCAAAGCCTGCATAACGGTCGGGCGTCATGTCGGGCCGGGCCTCCAGCGCATCGACCGTGGGGCGGTCCTTCAGGAAATCCTCGGTGATCCGCCTGAAGCCGTTGGCGTAGGCGCCGAAGGGCGGGCCGAGCCGGGCAAGCGCCGGAAGAGCGGCGGTCATCGCCTCGGGCGCCGAACAGTTGGCCAGCACCGCCGCCGCGCGCCCGCGCAGGACGCGGGCGAGGTCCGCCACCGCCTCGCCCGAGCGCAGGCGCGTCCCGTCCGTGTCCATCACCGTCACGGCGAGCCACACGGGCCGCCGCGCCGCCTGCGCACCCGCGAGCACCGCATCGGCATGGGCGAGCGAGGCAACGGTTTCGCACAGGATCAGATCGACCTGCGGCCCGAGGAGCCCCGCCACCTCGGCGTAGAGCGGCACGGCGGCCTCGAAGGGCGGGTGCACCTCGGGTCGGTAGGACGCCACCAGCGGCCCGATCGACCCCGCGATCCGGCCCGATCCGTGGGCATCGCGGGCCGCCCGCGCCTCGGCCAGCGCCTGGGCGTGAAGCGCGGCGAAACGGTCCTCGATCCCAGCGGCGCGCAGGCGGTCGCGGTGGATGGCGTAGGTGTTGGTCGTCGCAACCTCGGCCCCGGCGGCGAAATAGTCGGCATGGACCTGCGCAACGAGCCCCGGATGATCCATCATCACCCGGGTGGACCACAGCGGCGTCGGCGCATCGCCCGACCGGGCGAGCAGCTCCTGCCCCATGCCGCCGTCGAGGATGGTCACGGTCATGGCACGACCTCCGGCGGGATCAACACATGCTTGCCCGCGACGGCGCCGGCAGAGAACGCGGCCTGCGCCCGGGCGATGTCGCGCATCGGCCAGGTCGCGGCGATCCGCGGCCGGACGCGGCCCGCGATCACAAGATCGACCAGCGCCGCAAAATCCCCCGGCCCCGGCCTTGTGCAGCCATAGATCGTCAGGTCGGCAAGATAGACGGTGCGCAGATCGGTCTCCACCACCGGCCCGGCCACCGCGCCCGCCACCGCGCAGCGGCCGCCGGGGCGCAGCGCCGCCAGCCGCGCGCCCCAGCCCGGCCCGCCGACCGCGTCGATCACCACGTCGAGGCTGGCCGGGCCGGGCGACCAGTCGCGCCGGACGGGCTCTGCCCCGGCTGCGGCCACAGCATCCGCATGGGCGGGCGAGCACTGCCCGATCACCCGCGCACCTGCAAGCCGCGCAAGCTCCACCGCCGCGAGGCCGACGCCGCCCGACGCCCCCGTGACCAGCACGGTCTCGCCCGGCCCGACGCCGGCGCGGCGCACCATCACCTGCGCCGCCCCGTGCGAACAGGGGATCGCGCCAAGCTCCGCATCCGTCAGGGGGGCCGCCGTCACGTCGAAAAGATGCCGGGCTGGCACCGCGCAGAACTGCGCGAAGGCCCCGTCATAGTCCGATCCGATGGCGCGCGCCGCCGCGGGGCGGTCGGGGTCAGCCTGCGTCGTCGGGCAGATCACCCGTGCGCCCAGGGGGGGTGCGGACACGCCCGGCCCCTGCGCCACGACCCGACCGCAGAGGTCCGAGCCCTGGATGCGCGGAAAGGCCATCGCGCCCGACCATCCCGCCGCCCGGTCGGTCCCGTACCACCCGACGCGGGTGTTGATGTCGGTCGCGTTCACCCCCGCCGCCAGCACCTGCACCAGCGCCTCGCCGGGGCCCGGAACCGGCACCGGCACGTCCGTCCGCCACTCCAGCGCCTCGGGCCCGCCGTGGCGGGTCAGCAGAACGGCCGCCATGGTGGCGGGAATCGCCGTCATGCGCGCAGCCGTTCGTTCGCGGGATCCCAGGCCGGGGCATCCGGCAGCACCGTCGCCGGCCGGCGGTCGCCAAAGACCTCGACCTCGACCGCCGTTCCCGGCACCGCGAGGTCCGCCCGCAGCATCCCGAGCGCCAGGCACGCGCCGACGCGGAAGCCCCACGCGGCAGAGGTCACCTCGCCCGCCACCCGGTCCCCGTGCCAGAGTGTGGACATGTAGGGGGGATCGAAGCCGGGGCTGTCAACCTTCAGGGTCACGAACCGCTTCGTCACCCCGCGCTGCTTCTCGGCCGCCAGCGCCGCCCGCCCGCGGAACGCCTTGCCCCAGTCGATGAACCGCTCGAGCCCCCCCTGCAAGAGCGTGTAGTCGGTCGAAAGATCACCCTTCCAGGCGCGATAGCCCTTCTCCACGCGCAGGCTGTTCAGCGCGAACATGCCGAAGGGCACCGCGCCGCCCGCCACCAGCGCGTCCCAGATCGGCGGGATATCGGCCGGGGCCGCGTGCACCTCCCAGCCGAGTTCGCCGGCGAAACTCACCCGCACCAGCCGGCAGGGCCGCCCGGCCACCCGCGCCGCCTGATGCGTCAGCCAGGGCAGCGCCAGATCCGCCTCGGCCAGCGGCGCGAGCAGCGCGCGCGACGCGGGGCCGCTGACGATGAGGGTGGAGAATTCGTCCGTCCGGTCGGTCAGCGTCAAGCCGGGTGCGAGGTCCCGCGCCAGCCAGTCGCGGTCGTGCGCCTGCGCCACTGCGGCGGTGATGAGGGTGAAGGCCTCGGGGCCGGTGCGCATCACGCTCATCTCGGTGACGATCCGCCCCTTGTCGTCGGGGAAATAGGCAAGGCCGATACGCCCCTCGCGCGGCAGCCGTCCGGCGACGCGCGCATCGAGCCAGGCCGCCGCCCCCGGCCCCGCCAGGTCGAAGCGCGAGAAGCCGGGCAGGTCGAGCACACCGACATGGTCGCGCACCGCCTCGGCCTCGGCCTTCATCGCGCCCCACCAGGGCCCTTCGCGGCGGAAGGTGCGCTGCGCCTCTTCCGACGTGTCGTCGCCCGGCCGGGCGAACCAGGTCGCGCGTTCCCACCCGTTGTAGGGCGCGAACTGCGCCCCGCGCGCCTTCAGCCGGTCGTGCAGCGGCGACAGCTTCCGGTCGCGCCCGGCGGGCCAGGCATGGGTGGGGAAATGGATGGCGTATTCGTGCCCGTAGACCTCCATCCCCTTGGCAACGCAGTAGGCGTCATCCTCCCACCCGGTGAAGCGGCGGGGGTCGCAGGACCACATGTCCCATTCGGTCGCCCCTTCCGTCACCCATTCGGCCAGCACCTTGCCCGCGCCCCCGGCCTGACAGATGCCGAAGGTGAACACGCAAGCCTCAAAGGCATTCGGCACCCCCGGCATCGGGCCGATCAGCGGGTTGCCATCGGGCGTGTAGGGAATGGGGCCGTTGATCACCTTCTGCAACTTTGCCTCGGCCAACAGCGGCACCCGTCGCGCGGCATCCTCGATCCACCATTCCAGACGGTCGAGGTCGTCGGGGAAGAGCTGGAAGCTGAAATCCTCGGGCATCGGATCGTCCCCGCCCGTCCAGTGCGCGCGGCAGGGATTCTCGTAGGGTCCGAGGTTGAACCCGAACTTTTCCTGCCGCAGGTAGTAGGACGAATCGACATCCCGCAGCAGCGGCAGCTTGCGCCCCTCGGCCCGGCTCCAGGCCTCGAGTTCCGGGATCGTGTCGAACAGCAGATACTGGTGGCTCATCACCATCATCGGCACGCGGCGGCCGAACATCGCGCCGACCCGGCCGGCATAGTAGCCGGCCGCGTTCACCACCACCTCGCAGCGCACCGCGCCCTTCGGCGTCTCGATCACCCACTCGCCCCCCTCGCGCCGCACGCCGGTGACGGGGCAGAACCGCTCGATCCGCGCGCCCAGCATCCGCGCGCCCTTGGCCAGCGCCTGCGTGAGCTGCGCGGGGTCGATGTCGCCATCGCAGGGATCGTAGAGCGCGCCGGTCAGGTCGTGCGTCTCGACGAAGGGATAGCGGTCGCGGATCTCGGCGGGGTCGAGCAGCGCAAGCTCCATCCCCTGATACCGGCCCATGCCGACGACGCGCGCGAACTCGCGCCGCCGTTCCTCGGTGTGGCCCAGCCGGACCGACCCCGTGACGTGGTAGTTCATCGGATAATCGACCGCCGCCGCCAGGCCGCGGTAGAGCGCGGCCGAATAGCGCTGCATGTTCATGATCGACCAGGAGGACGAGAACGTGGGCACATTGCCCGCCGCGTGCCAGGTTGACCCGGCGGTCAGCTCGTTGCGTTCGAGCAGCAGCGCATCGGTCCAGCCGGCCTTCGCCAGATGATAAAGGCAGGACGCGCCGACCGCGCCGCCGCCGATCACCACCACCCGCGCCGTTCTCGCCAGCTCCGTCACGCCCCTGCCCCCGCCTGCCTCGTCGATCGCCCCACACGCGCGCATCCGCCGCCCGGCGTCGCGCACCGGCCTGCCACGCCGCCACTATCGGCCCGGCGGCCCCCGCTTTCAATTCGGCAGGACGCGCGTTATCGATCGGAAAATCCGATCAGGCGCCATGGACGACGCACAGCTTTCCACCTTCCTCGACCTCGTGGAAACCGGCAGCTTCCACCGCACGGCAGAGCGGCTGGGGGTCACGCAGTCCACCGTCTCGGGCCGGCTACGCGCGCTCGAGGCGGCGGTCGGCGCAGCGCTCCTGACCCGCGGGCGGGCGGGGGCACGGCTGACGACCGAGGGCCTGCGCTTCGCGCCCCACGCCCGCGCCCTCGTCCGCGGGTGGGAGGAGGCCCGCCGCGCCGCACGGGGGGCCGGGCCGGTCGCGCTGACGGTGCGGGTCGGCATCCAGCACGACCTGGCCGGTGCGCGGCTGGGCGAATGGCTGGCGGCATTCCGCCGGGCGCTGCCCGACACGGGGTTTTACATCGAACTCGATTATTCGGCGCAGATGTGCGCAGACCTCGGGGCGGGGCGGCTGGACTTCGCGGTGCTCTACACCCCACACCCGCACCCCGACCTGCACACCGAAACCGTCGGCGACCTGCGCTACCGCATGGTCTCGACCCATGCCGCGCGCCTTTCGGAGGTTGCGGCAGACCGCTACATCCTCGGGAACTATGCCCCCGCCTTCGCCGAGGCCCATGCGGCCGCGCTGCCGCACCTGGCCGAGGCGACGCTGGCGACCGGGCAGGCCGCCGGCGTGGCGGGGCTTCTCGCGGCGCTCGGCGGGTCGGCCTATGTGCCCGAGGATACGGCGGCGGCGCTCCATGCCGCCGGCACCGCGCGGCCGGTCGCGGACGCGCCGGTGCTGACGCAACCCGTCCATGCGGCAATGCCCCTGCGCCTGCGCACGGCGCGGCTGCAGGCGCGGCTTCTGGCCATCGTGCGGCGGCAGTTCGGCCCGCGGCGCTAGTGTTCCGCACCTGACATAGGATGCCCGCCGGCGCGGCGATGTGGGGTCGTGTCCCCGGTGGCGGTGTGGCTCGCCGGTAGCTTTGCCGCCCGCGTGCGGGCTTTCGGAGGGCGCCGTGGCGGGCGGGCGGCGGCGCGGGTGGTCATCGGCGGTTCTTCGGCAGGGTCGGGGTGCGAACGCCAACCTGGACCGGAGAGCCCCGATGACCGACGAGATGATGACCCGGCGCAGCATGGTCGAGAAGACCCCTGACGCGGATGTGCTGCGCGACATGATCGGCTTCGCGGCCGAGCGGC
>CALIZF010000008.1 GCA_938028765.1 uncultured Paracoccaceae bacterium | reverse complement strand
GCCGGCCGTCAGCGCCACGGACCGGGGGCCCGACGGCGCCCTGCGGGCGGCACCGACGATCGGCTGAGCCCGCCGCCGGCAGCCATCGCCTTGAGCGCCGCGACGCGGTTCGCGGTGGACGGGTGGGTGGCGAACAGCCGGTCGTGGCCGTGCGCGTGCAGGGGGTTGATGATGAAGAGGTGCGCGGTCGCCGGGTTGCGCTCGGCCGCGATGTTGTCGATCCGCGACGCCAGCGCCTCGATCCGCTGGAGCGCCGAGGCAAGCCACAAGGGCTGCCCCACGATCTCGGCGCCGACACGGTCGGCCTCGTATTCCCTCCCCCGGCTGATCGCGAGCTGCACCAAGGTGGCGGCCAACGGCGCGAGGATCATCAGGGCGAGCGTGCCCACCAGCCCCATCGGCCGGTCCCGGTCCCCGCCGAAGAACAAGGCGAAGTTGGCCAGCATCGAGATCGCACCGGCGAAGGTCGCCGTCACGGTCATGATCAGCGTGTCGCGGTTCCTGATATGCGCAAGCTCGTGCGCCATCACCGCCGCCACCTCTTCCCGGCTCAGCGCCCGCAGCAGGCCGCGGGTTGCCGCGACCGCCGCGTTTTGCGGATCGCGCCCCGTGGCGAAGGCGTTCGGCTGGTCGGTGTCGATGACATAGACCTTGGGCCGCGGCATCCCCGCGCGGTCGGCCAGGTCGTGCACGAGGCCCACGAGGTCGGGCGCGGTCGCCAGCGTCACCTCGCGTGCGCCGTGCATCTGCAGCACCGCCTTGTCCGAGTTCCACCAGGCCCAGAGGTTCATCGCCGCAGCGAGCGCGAAGGCGATCACGAGCCCGGCCTCCCCGGCAAGAAGCAGGCCGAGGCCCATGAAGAGGGCTGTCAGCGCGGCCATCAGCAGGGCGGTTCTGGCGTAGCCGGTCATGCATCACCTCGCCGAACAGGAATTAAGCGCCGACGATATGGGCGGCCCGGACAGAAGGGGCAAGGGGGTGCGGTCTCCCCGGAGTGGCGCCCCGGGCGGCCATCCGGTCGATTGCGGCCGGTGTTTTCCGACAGCGCCCGGACCTTCCGCAGCGGACGGCGCGCCGGTCGCGACAGGCTGGGCAGATGCGGCGGGTGCCGTGCGGGTCGACGGGCGCGCGGTGCGGCGCGCGCCCCCTGTCGGCGATCCGGCCGGCGGGGTCCAGACCGCCGCGCCCGCCCTCCGGCCGGTGCCGCCCGGCGTCATGTCATACGGATCGCCGCCCGGTCCACCGCGAGCATGTAGCCCCGCCGGGCGATGGTCTTGATGAGGATTTCGGCCACGATCTGGTTGCCGAGGGCATCGCGCAGGCGCTTGATCCGCGTCGCGCCGGCCGCCTCCTCGCAGTCGGCGGGATTGCGGCCCGAGATCACCGCCTCGATCTGCGCGCCTGTCAGCACCTCGCCGTCCATCCGCGCCTCGGCGAGGACCGCGAGCGTCTCGATCCCGGCTTCGGTCAGGTCGAGCTCCATGTCGTTGAGATAGACCTTGCGTTCCTCGCGGCTGATCGTCAGCGCGGACACCTGGATGCCCGCCGCCCGGATTTCCCGGATCCGCCGGTTCAGCTCGGCGATGACGATCAGGAAGACCAGCGCGGCAAGCAGCAGCGCGGTGGTCGCCACCAGAAGGACGAAGATCACCACGCGGTAGCTGGCCAGAACCTCGGTAAAGGCCGTGCCGGACTGGGCAAGGATCTCCAGAAGCCTGATCTCGCGCGGGGCCGTCAGCCCCTCGCTGTCCACGAACAGGCGCTCCACACGGGCGTTGAAGGCACCGGCGTCGGGCAGGTTCAGGAACAGGAAGACCGCCGTCGCGGTCAGGATGACGACGATCGCGGCGAGCCCGAGGGCGACCGTGCGGTTCCCGCGCCGGCCTGCGTCAGTAACGAAGGAAGTGATCGCCCGCATCGGCCCTCCGCTGCGCCAGCCCCTCGGGCCCGAAGATCGACACGATCTGCAGAAGCGTCCAGCCGTCGCGGCCGATCCGTGCGGCGGTTTCCTGTCGCGCGGCCGCGGGGGTGCAGGCGCCGTCGGGCAATTCGATCACGCCGTAGGCAAGGCCGTAGGGCCGGTCGCGGCGCGCCTTGTAGTCGGCATAGCAGGCGGCCTCGGCGGCCCCTGCCGCCAGCGCGGCGGCCAGCACGACGGCCAGCGCGACGGTCGGGGCAAGGCGGGAAAGGTCGGGCATGGGCGGCTCCGGTCTGATGCGGGAACTGTGCCGGTCCGGCCCCGGATATTCAATGTCGAAGCGGGTTTGCTGCGGCGGTTATCGCCTAGCAGGGGGGTGTTATTGCTTGGCCGGACGGGGCGGGGCCACCTTCGGTCGCAGCACGGACGGGCCGCATCCCGCGAGCCCGGTGCAACCCGGAAGGAGCACAGGATGCCCCGCACCACCACCTCCGCCCCCGCCCGCCGCCTCGTCGGCGCCCTCGCCGCCCTTGCGGTCGCACTGGCCGGGATGACCGCCACCGCGATGCCCGCCCGCGCCCAGGGGGACGATCTGCTGCGCCTGTTCCTCGGCGCTGCGACCATCGCCATCATCGGCGGCGCGATCGCGGGGGCGACCCAGCCGCCGCCGCCCGCCTATCCGACCTATCCGCCCTATCCGCCCCGCCCGGTCGGCCCGCCGGTGCCGCCGCCGCCCTACCACCCGCCGCGCCCCGTGCCGCCGCCCGCGGCCTGGATCCCTGCGCATTGCGAGATCCGCGTGGGCGGCCGCAGCTACTTCGGCGATGTTTGCCTTGCCCGCGCAGGCTTCGGCGGGCGGCTGCCGCCGGCCTGCGCGCGGCAGGTTCAGACGCCGCGCGGCTGGCGCACCGCCTATGACGGCGCCTGCCTGCGCCACTACGGCTGGCGGAACTGACCGACAGGCCGCAAGAAGCCGGGCCGCAAGAAGCGGGACAATGACGCCGGGGGCGGAATGCCCCCGGCGCTGTGTCGTTGCGATGCAGCGGCGCGGCCCGAGCGGCTGGCGCAGCCCCGTCAGCCTCTCCCTCCGCGACCGAGTTCGTGGCCCGCCGCGCCCGCGCCGCAACCGCCGGCCCGTCGCGGCCGGACCGATTTTCCGTTTGCGCGCGCAAGGTTCCGGGCCTAGCTGTCAGGCCATGCCGCGCCGCCCGCGTCAGACTGCCGACCTTCAGGCCGAGGACGCCGCCCGCGCCGCAGGCTTCGCCAGGGTGGCCGGCGTGGACGAGGCCGGGCGCGGGCCCCTTGCCGGGCCGGTCGTGGCGGCGGCCGTAGTGCTGGACCCCGCCCGCGTGCCCGACGGGCTGGCAGACAGCAAGGCGCTGTCCGCCGCCGCGCGGGCGCGGCTCGCCGCGGCGGTGGAGGCGACGGCCGAGGTCGGCGTCGGCCTTGCGTCGGTGACCGAGATCGACGCGCTGAACATCCTCAACGCCGCGCACCTTGCCATGACACGCGCACTGGCGTCGCTGCCCGCCGCCCCCGACCTTGCGCTGATCGACGGCAACCGCGTGCCGCAGGGCCTGCCGTTCGCCGCACGGCCGGTGGTGCGGGGCGACGCGACGGTGGCCGCGATCGCCGCGGCGGCCATCGTCGCCAAGGTGCGGCGCGATGCGATCATGGTGGCGCTGGCGCAACAGTTTCCCGGCTACGGCTGGGACCGGAACATGGGTTACCCCGCGCCGGCGCATCTGGCCGCGCTCGATCGCCTTGGTCCGACACCACATCATCGGCGGACCTTCGCACCGGTGCACAAGATATTGTTGCGGGCGGCTCGCGCAACCCATTGATTCGCAACCATGTTTTGACGCGGGCGTGCCGGACGTGCCACAATCCCGCCGCATTGGCGGGAAAGAACCGCCGCCGGCAGGACGGCCGGCGCAAGACCGGCGGCGACAGGACGGAGCGGGCGATGGCGGGCAAGGGCAACGGGGCGGCGCTGCCCCTCGACCGGATTCTGGAAGAGGACTGCATCGCAGCGATGCAGGGGCTGCCCGCCGGGTCGGTCGATCTGGTCTTCGCCGACCCGCCCTACAACCTGCAGCTGAAAGGCGCGCTGCACCGGCCCGACAACAGTCTGGTCGATGCGGTGGACGATGCCTGGGACCGGTTCGACGGCTTCGCCGCCTACGACGCCTTCACCCGCGCATGGCTGGCCGAGGCGCGGCGGGTGCTGAAGCCCACCGGCGCGCTGTGGGTGATCGGCAGCTACCACAATATCTTCCGGGTGGGGGCAGCGCTGCAGGACGCCGGGTTCTGGATCCTCAACGACGTGATCTGGCGCAAGGCGAACCCGATGCCGAACTTCCGCGGCAAGCGGTTCACCAACGCGCACGAGACGCTGATCTGGGCCTCGCGGTCGGAGGGGGCGAAGTACACCTTCAATTACGACGCGCTTAAGGCGCTGAACGAGGGGCTGCAGATGCGGTCCGACTGGGTGATCCCGCTCTGCACCGGGGCCGAACGGCTGAAGGACGAGGACGGTCAGAAGGCGCATCCGACGCAGAAGCCGACGGCGCTTCTGCACCGCGTCCTTGTCGGCTGCACGAACCCCGGCGACGTGGTGCTCGACCCGTTCTTCGGCACCGGCACGACCGGGGCGGTGGCCAAGGCCCTCGGCCGCCGCTGGATCGGGATCGAGCGCGAGCCGGCCTATGCCCGCCTCGCCGCGCAGCGCATCGCGGCCGTGGTGCCCTTCGAGACCGCTGCGCTGGCCGTCAGCGGCTCGAAGCGGGCCGAGCCGCGGGTCGCCTTCGGCCAGCTCGTGGAACGCGGCCTTCTGCGGCCGGGCGAGGTGCTGTTCTCGCCGCGCGGGGCGACCGCGAGGGTGCGCGCGGACGGGACGCTCGCAGGCGGGGACGTGACCGGGTCGATCCACCAGGTGGGCGCGCACTACGAACGCGCGCCCTCCTGCAACGGATGGACCTACTGGCACTTCCGCCGCGACGGGGCAAGCGTGCCGATCGACTGGCTGCGCCAGCAGGTGCGGGCCGAGATGGAGGCGGGCGGCGCGACGGGCTGACCGCGCGCCCGCAGCGCCCGGCAGAAAGCCGCCGGCCCGCGCCGCGCCCCTTGCGCGCGATCCCGCCGCGCCGGATCCTTCCGTGCGGTTACGGCCGCAGCGGCAAGGCAGGGCGGAGGGGACGGGTTCGGGTGCGGCTTCTGGTGGTCGGCGCAACGGGGCGGATCGGGCGATGCCTGCGGGCAGCCTGGCTGGCCAGCCCCCCCACGGGATTGACCCCGGTCTGGCAGGCGCGCGCCGCCGCCGGGCCGGGCTGGGCCCTCTGGGATCCGCTCTCAGCCGACCCCATCCCCCCATGCGATGCGGTGCTGGACCTGTCGGGCGTGACCCGCGGCACCGACGCCCAACTTGCGATCAACGCCCGCCTTGCCCATGCGGTGGCCACCGCCGCGCGCGGGCGGCGCGTCCTGTTCGCGTCCACCGTCGCGGTCTATGGCGATACGGGGCCGGCGGCGGCCGAGACGCGCCGCCCGGCACCCAGAACCCCCTACGGCGTGGCCAAGCTCGCGGCCGAGCGCGCGCTGGCCGGTCGCGCCGCGGTCCTGCGCATCGGCAACGCGATCGGGGCCGACGCCCTGCAGGCCGCGGTCGAGGCCGCGACAGCCGGCCAGCCGATCCGATTCGACCGTTTCCCGGACGGCAGCGGCCCTCGCCGGTCCTGCATCGGCCCGGCGACGCTGGCGCGCGTGGTCGCCGCGCTTGCGCTGGCGCCCGCGCTGCCGCCGGTGCTGAACGTGGCCAGCCCCGGCGCGGTCGACCTCGCGGCAATCCTCGCGGCAGCGGGCGTGCCCTACGTCTGGCGACCCGCCCCGCCCTGGGCGGTCGCCCATGCCGTGATGGACTGCCGCCTGCTTGCGTCGCTGGTGCCGCTCGATCCGGCCGACCCGGCCGCCATCGCGGCAGAGTGGCGCGCGGCGCCAGGGCTTGCGGCATGATCGCGCCCGTCGGCCCCGGCGCAGGGGCCCAAGTGGGGCTTCCCGCCCCCCTCGCCGCTTCGCGGCTCACCCCCCGGGAGTATTTGGGACAAGATGAAGCAGGCGCCGCAGGGGACGCAGCCGTGCGCGATGCCGATGCAGGATCCCTGCGCTTCCGCGGACGGCGCAATCATCCGCTGCCCTTGTGGGCTTCATCTTGTCCCAAATACTCCCGGGGGGGTGAATTGCCGCAGGCGAGAGGGGGGGCAGGCAGCCCCCCCTGCACGGGCGCGGCCGGGCGTGTGGGGGCGCGATGACGCCCGCAAAGCGCGTCTTCGATGTCGTGGTGTCGCTCTGGCTGGCGCTGCTGCTGGCGCTGCCCTTTGCGGCGCTGGCGCTCTGGGCGCTCGGGCGCGAAGGGCGGCCGCTGTTCCATGTGTCGGAACGGATGCGGGCGCCCGGCGCAGGCTTTGCGCTGTGGAAGCTGCGGACGATGACGGTCGCGCCGGCCGATTCGGGGGTCACGGGGGCCGACAAGGCGGCGCGGATCACGCCGACCGGCGCCATCCTGCGCCGGATGCGCGCCGACGAGATCCCGCAGCTGTGGAACGTCCTGCGCGGCGACATGAGCCTGGTCGGACCGCGCCCGCCGCTGCGCGCCTATGTCGAGCGGTTCCCGGACCTCTATGCCGCCGTCCTGCGGTCGCGTCCCGGCATCACGGGCCTTGCAACCCTGGCGGCGCATCGGTGGGAAGAGCGTATCCTCGCCGCCTGCCGGACGCCGGCCGAGACCGATGCCGTCTATGCCCGCCGCTGCGTGCCGCGGAAAGCGCGGCTCGATCTGATCTATCAGCGACGGCGGACGGTCTGGCTCGACATCGCCATCCTGTGGTGGACGGCCGCGCGGGTGTTGCGCCGCGGCCCTGGACGCCGCGGGGCGCGTGGACGGCGCTTGCCGCGCCAGACCGCCGCGCCTAGGGTGCCGAGCATCACCGACCGCGGGGCCCCGAGCGCATGACACCCTTCCGACCCCTGCCGCGGTCCCGGCCCGCCTGCGGCGCGGCGCTGGCGGCCCTGCTTGCCGTGGTGACGGCCGTGCCAGCCGCGGCCGAGCGCGCGGCGCCGACGCTCAATTTCTACGGCGTCACCGGCCTGATCGACATGCCGTCGGGCGAGATGCAGCGTGACGCGGAACTGGCGCTGTCGGTCGCCGGGTTCGGCGCGATCACGCGCACGACGCTGACCTTCCAGATCGCGCCGTGGATGCAGGGCAGTTTCCGCTACAGCGGGCTTGCGGGGCTGATCCTCGGCGGGTTCGGGCGGGGCGACGTCTATTACGACCGAAGCTTCGACCTGCGCATCCGGCTGCTGCGCGAGGGGCGGTGGCAGCCGTCTCTGACGGTGGGCCTGCAGGACTTTATCGGCACCGGCACCTTCTCGGGCGAGTATATCGCGGCGACCAAGCACCTCACGCCGCGGATCAAGGTCACCGCGGGGCTCGGCTGGGGCCGCTTCGGCACGGTCAATCCGCTTTTCTCGACCGGCACGCGGCCGGGGCCCTCGGACCCGACGGGGGGCACGGTGAACTTCGGCCAGTGGTTTCGCGGGCCGGCGGCGCTGTTCGGCGGAATCGAGTGGCAGCCGACCGATCGGCTGGGTTTCAAGGCCGAGTATTCCTCGGACGCCTACCGGCTGGAGACCAGCCCGCGGCAGGGCCTCTTCGCGCGCCGGTCGTCCTTGAACTTCGGCGCCGAATACGAACCCACGCCGGGCATCCGCCTGGGCGCCTACTGGCTCTACGGCGACCGGTTCGGCGTTGCCGCCCATGTTGCGCTCAACCCGAAGGAGCGGGCGGGCGGCGCCTTCCTCTATGGCCCCGCGCCGCAGCCCGTGGCGCTGCGCCCGGCGCGCGCCGCGGCACCCCGTGCCTGGGACGAGGCCTGGGCGGCCGGCCCCGCGCCGGCCGCGGGCCTGCGCGGCCCGCTGGCCGAGGCGCTGGCGGCCGAGGGCCTGGTGCTCGAGGCGCTGGCGGTTGGCCCCGCGCGGGCCGAGCTGCGCATCCGCAACCCGCGCTTCGATGCCGCCGCGCAGGCGGTCGGTCGGGCGGCGCGGGCGATGGCGCGCGTCCTGCCGGCCAGTGTCGAGACCTTCGACATCGTCCCCGTCGAGGGCAATCTGCCCGCCGCGCGCGTCACGATCCGCCGCAGCGACCTTGAGGCGCTGGAATTCGCCCCGGACGCCGCCGCGGCGCTGCGGGCGCGGGTCGCGTTCTCGGACGCCGCAGGGCCCCTGCCGCCGGGCGCGATGCGGGGCGAGGGTCTCTATCCCCGGTTCGCCTGGTCGCTGGGGCCCTATGTCAACACCGCGCTGTTCGACCCCGACAACCCCTGGCGGGCCGACTTCGGCCTGCGCCTGTCGGGGCGGTTCGATATCGCGCCGGGGGTGGTTGTCAGCGGGTCGGTCATCAAGAAGCTGATCGGCAACCTCGACACGGCGACGCGCGCCTCGGATTCGGTGCTGCCGCGGGTGCGGTCGGAGGCGAACCTCTACAACCGCGCCGATCCGGTGGTCGAAACGCTGACCGCCGCCTGGTACGCCCGGCCGGCCGAGAATCTCTACAGCCGTATCACCGCCGGCTATCTTGAACGGATGTTCGGCGGTGTCTCGGCCGAACTCCTGTGGAAGCCGGTCGGCAGCCGGCTCGCCCTCGGGGCCGAGATCAACTACGCCCGGCAGCGCGCCTTCGACGGCGGGCTGGGGTTCAGGGACTACGGCATCGTGACGGGGCACCTGTCGGCCTATTATGCCTTCGACAACGGCTATCATGCGCAGCTCGACGTCGGGCGCTACCTTGCGGGCGACTACGGCGCGACCCTGTCGCTCGATCGCGAATTCGCCAACGGCTGGCGCGTCGGCGCCTTCGCCACGCTGACCGACGTGCCCTTCAGCCGGTTCGGCGAGGGGTCGTTCGACAAGGGCATCCGCCTGACGATCCCGCTGAACGCGATCGCCGGGCGGCCGACCCGATCGGCGACCGGCGCGCTGATCCGCCCGGTGCAGCGCGACGGCGGTGCGCGGCTGTCGGTCGACGGGCGGCTTTACGAGGCGGTGCGGGGCGCGCACGGGCCGGCGCTGGATGCGTCCTGGGGGCGGGTATGGCGGTAGGGATGCGGTTGGCCGCAGCGGCGGCGCTGGTCGCGCTGGCCGGCTGCGGCACCCCGGACACGCAGCGCGGGCAGACCTCGTTCTATCTGGAGGTCGGGAATGCGCTTCTTGCGCGGGTGACTGGGGCGGCGCGGCGTGCCCCGGCGGCACCCGCGCTGCCGACGCGCGCGGCGATCGACGGATCGGCGGCGCCGGTCGCCATCGTCGGGCTCGAAGCCTCGAGGCAGATCGCGGCGCTCAATGCGATCGCGCGGAACGGCCGCGTCACCGTCTATTCCACCGCGAATGCGGTGACGCTGGCGCTGCGCGACGGCGTGCTCGTGGCGACGCGCGGCCTTGGCCCCGACCTGATGTCGGCCGACGCGCCCGAGGCGGCGGCGCTGCGGCGCGGCGCGGGCGGGCACCGCCGCGTCCACGACTATCTGACCGGCACCGATGCGACGCGGAAGGTCGCGCTCGACTGCACGCTGGCGCCGGCAGGGGCGGAGACGCTGTCGCTGATCGGGCTGACGGTTCCGACGACGGTGGTGGCCGAGACCTGTGCGGGCGCGGATGGCCTGACGGTCGAGAACCGCTACTGGTTCGACCGGACGGGCCGGATCCGCCAGTCGCGGCAGTGGATCGGCGAGGCGGGCGGCTATGCGGTCATCGTCGATCCGATGCGCTGAGCCATCGCCCGCCGCCGCGAAACCGGGCGACCCGGGCGAAACGCTGTGTGATTTCCGCGACTCCCCGCCGATCCGCGGCCCGATCGCGTCAATCCGCCTTTCCTCGCGCCTGCGGCGATGCTACACAGCTGGTGTAGGCTCATCCACAGAGGTCCGCCATGAAGAAACTTGTACTTTGCGCCATGATCCTCGCCGGCGCGTCGTCCGCTGCCAACGCGCAGGCCGAGGCCGGCGTCCTGGCCGGGCTCGGCACCGACGGCGTGATCGCGGGCGTGTCGTTCCTGGCCTTCATCGGCCTTGCGCTGACGAACAGCTCGTCCACCTCCACCACGCCCTGAGACTGTGCGCCAGATCCGGGAAAGGCCGGCCTGCGCCGGCCTTTTTCGTTTGCGCTGGCGCGGTGGCCCGCGCGCCCGGTCGGCCCTTGCGGTCGCGCGGGCGGTGGCGGCGCGGGCGGGGGAAAGCCACCTCGGCCTGGTCGCCGCGGGGGTGGCGTTCTTTTCCATGCTGTCGGTCTTTCCGGCGCTGGCCGCGCTGGTTGCGCTGTGGGGGATGGTGGCCGACCCCGCGCTGGTGGCCGAGGAACTGGAACGCGGCCGCGACTACCTGCCGCCCGAAGCCTTCGCCATCGTCGCCGCCCAGATCGAGGCGGTGACGGGCGGCCCCTCCGGCAGGCTGGGCTGGGCGGGCGCGCTGACGCTGGCCGCGGCGCTGTGGTCGGCGCGCGCCGGCGTCGCGGCGCTGATGCAGGGTCTTTGCGCGGTGCACGGGACGCCGCAGCGGAGCGGCATTGCGCATCAGGTCGCGGCGCTGGCGATGACGCTGGCGCTGGTGGCGGCGGCGCTGGCGGTGCTGGCGGCCGGGATCGTCGTGCCGCTGGCGCTGGCCTTCGCGCCGCTCGGGCCGGCGCAGGCCTGGGCAGTGGCGGCGGCGCGATGGACGGTGCTGCCGCTGATTACCCTGACGGCGATGGCGCTTCTGTTCCGTTACGGGCCGAACCTGCCGGGCCGGCGCGTCCGCTTCCTGTCGCCGGGACTGTGGCTGGCCTTCGCGCTGTGGGTGGCGGCGTCCGAGGCCTTTGCCCTCTATCTTGCGAATTTCCCGACGGCGAACGCCGTCTATGGCTCGATCGGGGCGGTGGCGGCGCTGATGATCTGGGTCTATCTCGGCGCCTATGCCGTCCTTATGGGCGGCGCGCTGAACGCGGTGCTGGCGGGGAAGGATCAGTAGTCCCGTTCGAAGAACACGCCGAAGCCCGTGGTGCCGTCCGTCCGCGCCCGGCCGCGGATGGTGACGCTGCGCGACACGTCGTAGTTCAGCGTCACCTCGGTGCGCCCGCTCGACCCGAAGATCACATCGGCATAGACGTTCTCGGCCAGATACTTGCCGGCGCGGAAGGCGGTGGCGCCGTCGGCGCCGGTCTGCACGTCAAGGTCGTCGAGGCCGAAGGCGCTGCGCAGCCGGTCCACGATGCCGGCGCCGCCCCGGCCGGTCAGCGTCGCCACGGCGGCCGCAAGCTGCGCCGCCTGGAAGGCCGACAGCGTCTGCAGACCCCGGCCGAACAGCAGGCGCGCGACCACTTCTTCCTCCGGCAGTTCCGGCTGCGAGCGGAAGCGGATCTCGGGGTCGTCCGCGCGGCCCTCGATGCTGATGGTGGCGGTGATCTCGTCGGACTGCGAGGTCGCCGACAGTTCCAGCCGCGGGACGAAATCGCCTTCGAGGAACACCTTGCCCCGGTCGAGCGTGAAGCGCTTGCCCAGAAGGTCCAGCCGCCCGCGGATCAGCTCGAACCCGCCGATCGGGACCGGCGCCGCCGTGGTGCCGGCGACGCGCAGGGTGCCGCCCAGTTCCGCATCGAGCCCGCGGCCGCGGATGAACACGCGGTTCGGCGCGTCGAAGGTCAGATCGAGCGGGTAGGGGCGCGCGGTCGCCGCGCCGCGGCCGGCGGTGGCGTCGCCGGCTGCGAGCAGGCCCGCGCGGGCGCGGGTCAGGCGCACGGCCGGGGGCTCGCGCAGATGGCGCAGATCGGGGATCGCCCCCGCGGCGCCGAGGCCCGAGGTCGGGATGCGGAGTTCGGTGGCGCCAAGCGTGATGCCCCCCGCGATCCGCGCGCCGCCCGTCAGCGGCCCGTCCATCCGCACGCTGCCGGTCAGGGTGGTGGCGTAAAGGTTCGGGTCGCGCTGCACGAGCTGGTCGAGCCTGATGGTTAGGTCGCCGGTGTAGGGTGCGGTCAGCCCCACGGCGCCTGCAATCGCCAGCGTGCCGCCCGGCTGGGCGCGCGCGCGCGCATCGAGCGTCACGCGCCCGCCCGCGAAGGTTGCGGTGGCGTCCGCATCCGCGAAGGCGAGGGGCGGGTCGGCGACCGTGATCCGGCCGCCGGCCAGCGCCGCGCGGCCCGACAGCGACGCCACCGCGGGCCGGCCGTTCAGCGCGAGGTCGAAGGTGACGGGGCCGCTGACCGCCGCAGGCGCAATGAAGGCATTGGCCAGCGCGGACTCCGCCCGTCCCTGCGCGCGCAGGGACGCCGTTGCGCCGTCAGGGGCGATGCGCCCGGCGGCGGTCGCATTGACCCCGCCCGGGCCGCGCAGGGCAAGATCCAGCCCGTATCCAGCCGGATCCGCCGTGACCGAGCCGGCCAGGGTCACCGGCCCCGGCACATCGGGCACCAGCAGCGCGAGGTCGCGCAGGCGGGCCTCCACCGTCGCCTCGGTCCGGTCGCCGGCGTTGCGTCCGGTCGCGGTCGCCGTCACCTGCGCGCCGTCGAGCCGCAGCCGGTCGAGGCGGATCACCCCGCCTTCCCGCCGCGCGGCAAGGCCGAGGGTCGCGGGGCCTGCCAGAAGCCGGTCGGCCTCGGCCTGGCCGATGCGCAGGTCGGACGCGCGGGCGTCGAGCGTCAGCGCCTCGGTCCCGCCCTCGGCGTTCAGCGTCGCGCGCCCCTCGAGCCGCCCGCCGTAGCGTGGGCCGAGGGCGCGCAGGTCCGGCAGCAGAAGGTCCGCGGTCAGGGCCGCCGCCAGCGCCTCGCCCGGCGCGACGGTGCCCGCGACGGCAGCCGAGAGCGCGGGCCCCTCGAGGCGCAGGCGGTCCACCGCGATCGTGCCGCCTGTCCGCGCCAGCGCCGCGTCGAACCGCAGGGGGCCGGCCATGAGGCCGTCGGCCTCGGCAAGGCCGGTGCGCAGCCCGTCGGCGGTGCCGGTCAGCGCCAGCGCCTCGCGCCCGCCCGCCGCGGTCAGCGCGGCGCGCAGCGCGACGCGCCCGCCCCAGGGGGGGCCGAGGCGCGCGAGGTCCGGCAGCGTCAGGTCGGCGGTCAGGTCGGCCGCCAGCGGGTCGCCCGGCGTCGCGCGGCCCGCAGCGGCCAGCGCGACCGAAGGCCCGTCGACTGTCAGCCGGTCCACCGTCACCGTGCCGTCGCGATGTGCAAGATCGGCCGCCAGCCGCGTCTCGCCCCGCAGGAAGCCGTCGGCTTCCGCGATTCCCACGGACAGGTCGCGCGCCAGGGCGGTGAAGGCCAGCCGGTCGCTGCCGCCGTCCTGCACGATCCGCGCGTCGGCCGTCAGCGCGCCGCCATAGGCCGGCCCCAGCACGCGCAGGTCCTCGAAGCGCAGGCGCGCATCCAGCGTCGTGCCCCGGGTGCGGATCGCGCCCGCCGCATCGACCGCCAGCGTGCCCGCGCGCACGGTCAGGGCGCGGATCGTCGTGCCGGTTTCGTCCCGTGCCGCGTCCAGCGCGATCGAGGACTGGCCGCGCAGGAGGTTGTCGAGCTCGGCGATCCCGGCGCGCAGGTCCTGCCCCTCGACCGTCAGACGCGCGTCGAAGGCGCCGTCGAGCGGGACCGTCCGCCCCTCGACAGAAAGTCGCCCCGCCCCGCCGAGCGGGCGGCCGGCAAGGCCCGAGGCGCGAGCGAAATCGGCCACTTCGGCCACGAGGCGCCCCTCGACCGCGGGCCGGCCGGCGGCGGACAAGGCGAGGGCGGCGGCGGCCGACAGACCTTCGCCGTTCAGCGTCAGGTCAGTGATGCGCAGCGCCCCGCCCTTAAGCCAGTTGAACCGCACGACGCCGTCGAGCGCGGGCCCGAACGCCTGCGCCAGCGCCGCATCGCGCGGCGCAAGGCCCGTTGCGCCGTATCGCAGGGTGCCGCCGACCGCCTGCGCGCCGCCCCTCTGGCGGGCGATGCGGCCCGAGCCGTCGAGCGACAGCCGGTCGATGGCGACGGCCGGCGCATCGAGCGCGTCGAGCGTGCCGGCGATCCGCCAGCCTTCGTCGCCTGCGGCCGGGTCGAAGGCGAGGGTCAGCCGCGCGCCGCCGACCCGGACCGGATCGCCGGGGATCGGCAGCAGCACCGGCGCGGCGCCGCCCGCCGCGATGGCAAGGTCGAGCGCCAGCGCCTCGGGCACGCCGTCCGGTGCGATGCGCCCCGCGCCCGCCAGCGTCACCTGCGCCGCCGCCAGCGTGAGGTCGTCGAGCACCAGCGCGCCGGTGGCGGTGCGCCGCCCGGCAGCGGTCAGGGCGATGCGATCGCCGAAGAAGGCCCGGTAATCCGGCAGGAACAGGGGCGCGATGTCGCCCGCGACATCGACCGCAAAGCCGCTGGTCTCGCCGTCCGCGGTCAGCGCGACGGTCCCCGCGAGACGTTCCTGCCCGTCCGACGCAAGGCGGATGCGTGCCGCGAAATCGTCGAGGGGCGCGGTCCCGGCCACGGTCAGTTCCAACGCCGGCGCGCCGGGAATGCCGATCAGCCGCGCGGCGATGCCGCCCGCCTCCTCGACCGCCGCAAGGTCGAGCGCAAGGCCGCGGGTGGCGTTCGAGAACCCGCCCGCGAAGGTCACCCGGCCGAGCCGCCCGTCGATCCGCACCGCCTCGATCCGCGCCTGGCCTTCGCCCCCCGCAAGCTGCGCCGATCCGTCGAGCGCCAGCGCGACGGGTTCGCCCAGCACCGCGGGGCCGAGCGACACGCGGGCTGCACTGATCGTGCCGATCGACACCGACACCGGCAGGTCGGGCAGGGCGAAGGGGGTCGCCTCGGGCGATGGCAGGCTGCGGCCCCCGCTGCCCCCGGGCACGCGGGTCAGCGCGATCTCGGCGGCCGACAGGCGGTTGACCTCCAGCCGGCCGCGGAACAGGGCGGCGCGGCTCCAGTCGAGTTCGACGCCCCGCAGGGCGATCCATACGCCGTCGTCGTCCGCGATGCTCAACTCGCGGATCCGCGCGACCGAGGACAGCGCGCCCTCGAACCCCTCGATCCGGACGGTGCGGCCCGCGCCCGACAGGTTGTCCTCGATGAAACGGGTCAGGATCCCGCGGTCGTCGCCCTGCGCCGGGGCCGGCGCGGCCGGCAGGGCGAGGGCAAGCGCGAGGGTCAGGGCGAGGCGGCGCATCAGAAGGCCTGCCCGATGCCGAGGTAAAGCTGCAGGCCGCGCCCGGTGTTGCCCCCCGCCGGGGCGGCGGCGTCCAGCCGGATCGGGCCGATCGGGGTGGCGTAGCGCAGGCCGATGCCCGCGCCCCCGTGCCAGCCGCCCGCGGCATCGAAGAACCCCTCAGCCCCGATCGCGCCCAGGTCGTAGAACGCCACCGCCCCGATCGACGGCGTGATCCGCACCCGTGCCTCGGCCGAGGCGCCGAGAAAGGTCATCCCCCCGGTGCGCTGGCCGGGGATGACGTTGACGCCGAGCGCCTGGTAGGGCTGCCCCCGCACCGTCCCGCCGCCGCCCGAGTAGAACAGGTCGTCGCGCGGCGTGCGGCCGATGCCGTCGGCCAGCACCGCGCCCGCCTGGACGCGCCCTGCCAGCACCAGCCGGTCGCCAAGCGGCTGATAGGCGCGGGCATCGAGCGTCACGCGCGCCCCTGCGTTGGTGTTGCCGAAACCGACGTAAGGGGCCAGTTCCGCCTCGAGGTAGGTGCCGCGCCGCGCGTCGAAGGCATTGTCGCGCCGGTCCCAGATCACGCCCACGGGCAGCGCGAGCTTGGTGAAGGTGTTCAGCCCGGTGGAGTCGAGCACGGCGGTGTTGCGGAAGACAAGCCCGACCCGGCCGGTCAGCGTCTCGGTGAAATACCGGGTCAGGCGGATGCCCGCCTCGATCTTGTCGGTGGTCTGGTCCGCGTCCTCGACACGGGCAACGAGGGACGAGAACCCGAGCGTGATGTCCGGGTGGAATGTCGCGGGCCGGTCGAGGGTCACCCCGAGGCGGTAGTCGATGCCCGAGTTCTGCGACCCGATCTGCGCCACCTCGCCCTCGATCCGCAGCCGCTCGGCCCCGCCGAAAAGGTTGCGGTGCAGCCAGAACCCGGTCAGCGTCGCGCCGTCGAAGCTGGCCACCTCGGCCCCGAAGCCGAAGCGGCGCGGCGCTTCCTCGACCAGCGCCGCGTTCAGGTCGAGCGTCGCGCCGGGGCCGAGCGTCTCGGCCTCGGTCAGCGTGACCGACCGGAACACGCCGGTCCGCCGCAACCGGTCGGCCACCCGGCGCAGGTCGCGGGGGGAATAGACCCGGCCTGCGGGCAGGCCCGCGATGTGGTGCAGCCGGTCGATCCGCATCCGGTCGTGGCCCGAGAAGGTCATGCGCCCGAAGGTGGCGCGCGGGCCAGGGTCCAGTGCGATGTCGGCGTCGAGCCGCGCCGCGCCGTGGTCGGCCGTCAGCCCCTCGCGCGCGATGCGCGCCTTGGGGTGGCCGGCCTCGCGCCAGGCGAGGATCGCGGCATCGGCGGTGTCGGCGATCAGGCCCGAGGGTGCCGGGGCGCCTGCGGCGAAGCCCTCGGGCAGGTCGGTGCCCGGCGCGAGCGGACCGATCCGCGCCCGGCCGAAGGCGAACGGGCGCCCGGCATCCACGCGGATGTCCACCCGGCGGATGGTCCGCGGCGCCTCGAGCGGCGGGATCTCGGCCGCCTCGCGCCCGTCGAGCCGGATCGAGACCACGCCGGAATAATGCCCCGCGGCATAGAGCACGCGCAGCAGGCGCGCGTAGTCCTGCCGGGCGGCGGCGTAGATGTCCTGCGGGTCGGTGCGCCCCTCGGCCTCGGCGCCGATCACCAGCGACGCACCGCGCAACCGCGGCCCGAGGTCGGGCGGCGCACCGGGGGCGGTCAGTTCCACCGGATCGAGCGCGCCGGCGGGGGCCGCCGCAAGGGCAGCGAGAAAGGCGGCGATCGGGACGAAACGCGGCATGGATTCTCGGCACTCGACAACCCGCTTGTCGCATGCGCGCGCCGCGGCCGCAACGCGGGCCGGCCCGCGCGGGCCGGAGTCCGCCGCCCTCATACCGCCATTGTTGCCGCGACGGCGCGCTTCCAGCGGGCATAGCGGGCCGCGCGGACGCCGTCGTCGGCCGCGGGTTCGAACCTGCGGTCGCGCGCCCAGGCGGCGGCGAAGCCCTCGGGGCCGGGGCAGAGGCCTGCCCGCATCCCGGCCAGCCAGGCGGCGCCGAGGGCGGTCGCCTCACGCCCCGCCGCCCGGTCCACCGGCATCGCGCAGATGTCGGCCAGAAACTGCATCGCGGCGTCCGAGGCGGTCATGCCGCCGTCCACGCGCAGGATGCCAGCCGCCCCGCCCGCGCCGGGCCAGTCGGCGCGCATCGCCTCGATCAGATCGCGCATCTGGAATCCGACGCTTTCGAGCGCCGCGCGCGCCAGTTCGGCTGGCCCGGTGGCGCGGGTCAGGCCGAACAGCGCCCCCCGCGCCTCCGGATTCCACCAGGGCGCGCCGAGGCCGGTGAAGGCGGGCACCAGGATCACGTCCTGCGCGGGGTCGGCCGTGGCGGCCAGCCCCTCGGCCTCGGACGCGGCCCGGATCAGCCGCAGACCGTCGCGCAGCCACTGCACCACCGCGCCGGCGATGAAGATCGCGCCTTCGAGCGCATAGGTCGTGCGCCCGTCCAGCCGCCATGCGACGGTGGTCAGCAGGCGGTTGCGGCTTTCCACCGGCGCCTCGCCGGTGTTCAGGAGCGCGAAGCACCCCGTGCCGAAGGTCGCCTTCATCATTCCGGGCGTGAAGCAGGCCTGCGCCATCGTCGCCGCCTGCTGATCGCCTGCCACGCCGCGGATCGGCACCGGGCGACCGAACAGATCGGGCCGGGTCTGGCCGAAGTCGTCCGCGCAGTCGCGCACCTCGGGCAGCATCGCGCGGGGCACCCCGAACAGGCGGCACAGGTCGTCGTCCCAGTCGCCGCGGCGGATGTCGAACAGCATCGTGCGCGCGGCGTTGGTGGCGTCGGTGGCGTGGACGGCCCCGCCCGTCAGGTTCCAGATCAGCCATGTATCGACCGTGCCGAAGGCGAGATCGCCCTTGCGGGCAGCATCGTGCAGCCCGGTCGCATCGAGGATCGCGGCGATCTTCGTGGCCGAGAAATAGGGGTCGAGCAGCAGGCCCGTTCGCGCCTGCACCATCCGCTCGGCCCCCTCGGCGCGCAGCCGCGCGCAGGCGTCCGCGGTGCGCCGGTCCTGCCAGACGATGGCGCGGTGCACGGGGCGGCCCGTGCGGCGCTCCCAGACCAGCGTGGTCTCGCGCTGGTTGGTGATGCCGATGACCGCAAGCGCGGCGCCCCCCGCCCGTTCCACCGCCGCCCGCGCAGTGGCGGCGGCGGTCGCCCAGAGGTCGCCCGGATCGTGTTCCACCCAGCCCGCTGCGGGGAAGTGCTGGACGAATTCCGCCTGCGCCTGCGCGCGCGGGGCAAGGTCCGCGCCGTAGACGATGGCGCGGGTCGAGGTCGTGCCCTGGTCGATCGCAAGGATCGTCATGCTGCCCTTCCCGCAGGTGCCACGCGGCGCGGCCTTGCGGCCGCACGCCCCTTCTTGGCCGCCGCATCCGCGGCGACACGCGGGGGCTGCCCGCCCCCGGCCGCCCTGCGGGCGGCTCCCCCGGGGAGTATTTTCGACAAGGTGAAGACGGGCGGCGGTACCGCGGCCCGCTGCGCGTCGGTCCCGCCCTGGCCGCCCTGACGGAACACCATGCGCCTCCCCTGCTTCATCTTGTCGGAAATACTCTCGGGGGGTGAATTGCCGAAGGCAAGAGGGGGGCAGAAGGCCCCCCCTCCTTGCGCCGATCGGGTCAGGCGGCGGCCGCGGCGCGCATCCAGGCATCGAGTTCCGCGGCCTCGGCCGCCGTCAGGCGCAGGCCCAGCTTGGTGCGCCGCCACAGGACGTCCTCGGCGGTAAGCGCCCATTCGTGGCGCATCAGCCAGCGCACCTCGGCCTCGGTCAGCGTCGCGCCGAAGGCGCGGCCGAGGTCGGCCTCGGCCCGTGCGCCCGCCAGCACGCAAGCGGCGTCGGTTCCGTAGTGGCGAACGAGGCGGGTGGCCCAGGCCTCGGTCAGGAACGGGTGGGCGGCGCGCAGGTCGTCGGCGAGGCGCGGCGCACCGTCGTGCGGGAAGGCGCCGCCGGGCAGGGGGACGCGGGCGGTCCAGGGCCCCTTCGCCACCCCGAGATGCGGGGCGAGCCGGCTGACCGCTGCCTCGGCGAGGCGCCGGTAGGTGGTGATCTTGCCGCCGAACACGTTCAGGAGCGGCGCGCCCCCTGCGGTGTCGAGCGACAGGACATAGTCGCGCGTGGCCGCGGTGGCCGATTTCGCCCCGTCGTCGTAGAGGGGGCGGACGCCCGCGTAGGTCCAGACAACATCGGCCTCGGTCGGCGGCCGGGCGAAGTAGCGCCCTGCGAAGGCCAGAAGGTAATCGCGTTCGTCCTCGGTGCAGCGCGCCGCGCCCGGGGGGCCGTCGTGATCCCGGTCGGTCGTGCCGATCAGCGTGAAGTCGGCCTCATAGGGGATCGCGAACACGATCCGACCGTCCGGCCCCTGGAAGAAATATGCGCGGTCGTGGTCGAAGAGGCGGCGGGTCACGATGTGGCTGCCGCGGACGAGGCGCACCGTCTCGCGGCTGGTCAGGCCGATGACGCCGCCGATCACCTCGGCCACCCAGGGCCCGGCGGCATTGACGAGGGCACGGGCGCGGACGCTGCCGTGGCCCTCGACGGCGACGGTCCATCCGTCGCCCTCGCGCCGGGCCGCGGTGACGCGTGCGCGCGTCAGGATCGTCGCGCCGCGGGCGGCGGCGTCGCGGGCATTGAGCACCACGAGCCGGCTGTCCTCGACCCAGCAGTCCGAATACTCGAAGGCCCGCGACAGATCCTGGCGCAGGGCCGCGCCGGCGGGGTCGCGCGCAAGGTCCAGCGTCCGGTGGGGGGGAAGGATGCGCCGGCCGCCCATCCGGTCGTAGAGCGCGAGGCCCGCGCGGATCATCCACGCCGGTCGGCGCCCCTTTGCCCAGGGCATCAGGACGGCCAGCAGCCGCCCCGCCGGCGTATCCGGCGGAAACCGCATCGCGGGATCGATCGGCAGGACGAACCGCATCGGCCAGCTGATATGCGGCATCGCCACCAGCAGCGTCTCGCGTTCCTCGAGCGATTCGCGCACCAGCCGGAACTCGAAGAACTCGAGGTAGCGCAGGCCGCCGTGGAAGAGCTTGGTCGAGGCCGAGGACGTGGCCTGCGCGAGATCGCCCTGCTCGGCGAGCATCACCTTGAGGCCGCGCCCTGCGGCGTCGCGGGCGATGCCCGTGCCGTTGACGCCGCCGCCGATGACGAACAGATCGACGTCGCGCATCGGCGGCGGCCCTGCCCTCAGCCTTCGAACGGCCGGTCGCCGGCCGCGTCCCTTACCCGCGTCGGCAGGCCGATCCGGTTCAGAAGCTTGAGGAACGGCACCGGATCGAGATCCTCGACGTTGCGCATCTCGCCCACGTCCCAGGTGCCGTCGGCAATCAGCATGGCGGCCGCCACGGGCGGCACACCGGCGGTATAGCTGATGCCCTGCGAGCCCACCTCCTCGAACGCCTCGCGGTGATCGGAGATGTTGTAGATGAACACCTCGGCCGGTTTGCCGTCCTTCGTGCCCTTCACGAGGTCGCCGATGCAGGTCTTGCCCGTGTAGTCGGGCGCGAGGCTCGCGGGGTCGGGCAGCACCGCCTTGACGACCTTGAGTGGGACGACCTCCTGCCCCTCGGCCGTGCGCACCGGCCGTTCCGACAGCAGGCCGAGGTTCTTCAGCACCGTGAATACGTTCACGTAGTGGTCGGAAAAGCCCATCCAGAACCGGATGTCGGCCTGCGGGTAGCGGCGCGACAGCGAATGGATCTCGTCGTGGCCGGTCATGTAGGTGCGCTGGCGGCCGACCACCGGCAGGTCCCAGTCGCGCGGCACCTCGAACATGCGGTTCTGCCGCCAGGCGCCGCCCTGCCAGGACCAGACGACGCCCGTGAACTCGCGGAAGTTGATCTCGGGGTCGAAGTTGGTGGCGAACCAGCGCCCGTGCGACCCGGCGTTGATGTCGATGATGTCGATGCTGTCGATGGTGTCGAGGAACCGGTCCTCGGCCAGCCGGGCATAGGCGTTGACCACGCCCGGATCGAACCCGACGCCGAGCACGGCGGTGACGCCCGCCGCGCGGCACCGGTCGGCCCGCTTCCACTCGTAGTTGGCATACCAGGGGGGCGTTTCGCAGATCTTGGCCGGATCCTCGTGGATCGCGGTGTCCATGTAGGCCGCGCCCGTCGCAAGGCAGCCTTCGAGCACGGTCATGTTCACGAAGGCGGAGCCGACATTGATGACGATCTGCGCGCCGGTTTCGCGGATCAGCGCCGCCACCGCGCCCGCGTCCATTGCGTCCAGCGCGTGGGCCTCGATCCGACCCGGCACCTTCAGCGCGCCCTTTGCGTGGACGGTTGCGATGATCGCCCCGCACTTGGCCTTCGTGCGCGAGGCGATGTGGATGTCGCCCAGAACGTCGTTGTTCTGCGCGCACTTGTGGGCGACGACCTGCGCCACGCCGCCAGCCCCGATGATCAGCACGTCCCGCTTCATGCCCAACCCTCCTTCAGCCAAGCGCCGCCTTGAACTCGCCGTAGCCGAACTGCCGCACGACGCGCACGGTGCCGTCCGTTTCGCGCACCGCGATCGCGGGCATCCTGACGCCGTTGAACCAGTTCTTCTTCACCATCGTGTAGCCGCCGGCGTCCTGCACGCTGATCCGGTCGCCCGGTTTCAGCGGGGCCGGGAAGCGGAAGGTTCCGAAGATGTCGCCGGCGAGGCAGGACTTGCCGCAGACCATCCATTCGTCCGGGCCTTCGTCCGGCTCCACCCGCGCCTGCTGGCGATAGATCAGCAGGTCGAGCATGTGCGCCTCGATCGAGGAATCGACGATCGCCAGGTTCCGGCCGTTCCACAGCGTGTCGAGCACCGTCAGTTCCAGCGTCGTGGTGCGGGTGATCGCCGCCTCGCCGGGTTCGAGATAGACCTGCACGCCATGGGCATCCGCGAACCGCTTCAGCCGGTCGGCCAGCCGGGCGACAGGGTAGCCCTCGCCGGTGAAATGGATGCCCCCGCCGAGGCTGATCCAGTCCATCCGCCGGATCAGGAAGCCGAACCGCTGCTCGATGTGGCCCAGCATCGCGTCGAAGCGGTCGAAATCCGCGTTCTCGCAGTTGTTGTGGAACATGAAGCCGCTGATGCGGTCGGCCACGGCCGCGATGCGCTCGGGGTCGTGCTCGCCGAGGCGCGAGAAGGGGCGGGCCGGGTCGGCGAGGTCGAAGGACGAGGACGACACGCCGGGGTTCACACGCAGCCCTGCGATCCGCCCCGCGGCGGCGGCGCGGGGGCCGAAGCGGTCGAGCTGGCCGATGGAATTGAAGATGATCTTGTCGGAATAGCGGATGACGTCGTCGAATTCCTGGTCTTCCCAGGCCACGGAATAGGCATGCGCCTCGCCCGGAAACTCCTCGCGCCCCAGCCGCAGCTCGTAGAGCGAGGACGAGGTGGTGCCGTCCATGTAGCGCGCCATCAGGTCGAACACGCCCCAGGTGGCGAAGCACTTCAGCGCAAGAAGCGACCGCGCGCCCGAGGCATCGCGCAGCGCCGCGATGATCTCGAGGTTGCGCAGCAGCCGCCCCTTGTCGATCACGTAGCAGGGGGTCGGCAGCAAGGCGGTGTCCGGCATCTCGGGCCCCTCCGTCAGGCAAAGGTCAGAGTCGCACGGGCCAGCCCGGCGAGCCGCGCACATAGGGGGTATGCTTCCCGGCCTCAAGTAAAATCGGGATGACAGCGGCGGCGTCAGCCGTCGCCCGCGTCCCTCGCCTCGTGCCCGGCCCTGTCCGCGGCGCGCAGCGCGGCCTCGGACCCGAGGGCGGCCAGCGCATTGAGGTGGTCGATCAGCGCCGCCGTCCGTTCTGCCCCGAATTCGGCGATCAGCGCTTCGGTCAGGGCGCGGCTTTCGGAGGCGGCGGTCCGCAGCACCGCCTCGCCCGCCGGCGCGAGGCGCAGAAGGACGCGCCGGGCATCGCCCGCGTCCTTCCGGCGTGCGATCAGGCCGCGTTCGGCCATGCTTTTCGCCATCCGCGTCAGCGAGGGGGCAAGGATCGACGCGCGCGCGGCAACCTGGGTTGCGTCCAGTTCCTCGGCCTCGGCCAGAACGCGCAGGACGCGCCATTGCTGTTCGTTCACGCCGTGCCGGTCGAGCATGGGCCGGAAGCGCGCCATGACCGCCTCGCGCGCCCGCAGAAGCGCCATCGGCAGCGAATGGCGCACATCCGTCGGCAGGAAGGCGGGCCGCGGGGGGGCGTCGGACATGCCCCCTGATGCCGCGTCGGCGGGCGGCTGTCCAGCGGGGCTTGACGCGGCCCGGCCTTTAACTTAACGAGTTAATGAAACGGGGGTCGCATGGGCGATTATCGGTCGAACCTGGCCATGGCCGAAGCCTACCTCGCCCGCTATCGGGCGGGCGGCGTGCTGAACCGGATCGGGGGGCAGGATCTGCCCGCAGCCTCGGGCGACTGGTTCGAGACTATCGGCCCGGCCGACCTTTCGCCATTGGCGCGGGTGGCCAAATCGGACGCGCGCGACGTGGATGCTGCTGCGGTGGCGGCGAAGGCGGCCTTTCCCGCCTGGGCAGCGCTGCCGGGCGCCGAACGCCGGCGCATCCTGCACCGCATTGCCGACGCCATCGAGGCGCGCGCGGAAGAGATCGCCTTTCTCGAATGCCTCGACACCGGGCAGGCGCTGCGGTTCATGTCCAAGGCGGCGCTGCGGGGGGCCGAGAACTTCCGCTTCTTCGCCGACAAGGCGCCGGAGGCGCGCGACGGCAAGGCGATGTATGCCCCCGGCCAGTGGAACGTGACGAACCGGGCTCCGATCGGCCCCGTCGGCGTGATCACGCCGTGGAACACACCCTTCATGCTGGCCACCTGGAAGATCGCGCCGGCGCTGGCGGCGGGCTGCACGGTGGTGCACAAGCCGGCCGAGTTTTCCCCGATCACCGCGCGGCTGCTGGTCGAGATCGCGGAGTCGGCGGGCCTGCCTCCCGGTGTCCTCAACCTCGTCAACGGCTTGGGCGAGGATGCCGGGCGCGCGCTGACCGAACACCCCGCGATCAAGGCCATCGCCTTCGTGGGCGAGACGCGGACCGGCAGCCGCATCATGGCGCAGGGCGCGGCGACGTTGAAGCGGGTTCACTTCGAGCTCGGCGGCAAGAACCCGGTGATCGTCTTCGCGGATGCCGATCTCGACCGCGCGGCCGACGCCGCGGTGTTCATGATCTATTCGCTGAACGGCGAACGCTGCACGTCCTCGTCCCGCCTGCTGGTCGAGGCGTCGGTGCACGATGCCGTCGTGGCGAAGGTCGCCGAAAGGGCGGCGCGCATCCCCGTCGGGCATCCGCTCGATCCGGCCACCGTGATCGGCCCGCTGATCCACCCCGAGCACGAACGCAAGGTGTTGTCCTACTTCGAGAAGGCCCGCGCGGAAGGCGCCACGGTGGCTGCCGGGGGCGAGAAGCTGCCGGGGCCGGGCTGCTACGTGCGGCCCACCCTCTTCACCGGGGCGCGGAACGACATGGCCATCGCGCAGGAAGAAATCTTCGGCCCCGTCCTGACCGCGATCCCGTTCGCGACCGAGGACGAGGCGGTGGCGATCGCCAACGACGTTCCCTACGGCCTTGCCGCCTACCTCTGGACCGGCAGCCTCGACCGCGCCCTGCGCGTGACCGAGCGGCTGGAGGCGGGGATGACCTGGGTCAACTCCGAGAACCTCCGCCACCTGCCCGCGCCCTTCGGCGGCGTCAAGAACTCGGGCCTCGGCCGCGACGGCGGCGACTGGTCGTTCGATTTCTACATGGAAACGCGCAATGTGGCCTTCGCCACGGTGCCCCACGCGATCCCGAAGCTGGAGGGCTGACCCGATGCCTGTTCCTGCCCCGAACCTCTCGCCCGACTTCAACACGGTCCGCCTCAGCCATGTCGATTATGCCGTGACCGACCTCGGCGCGTCGCGGGCCTTCTATGTGGACATCCTGGGGCTTCAGGTCACCGACGAGACTGCGGAGGCGATCTGGCTGCGCGCGATGGAGGAACGCGGGCACCATTGCATCGTCCTGCGCAGGGCGGATGCCGCAGGGGTGGAGGTTCTGGGCTTCAAGGTCTGGTCCGAGGGCGACCTCGACCGGGCCGAGGCGTGGTTCCGCGCCAGGGGCTGCCCCACGGCCTTCGTCGAACGGCCCTACCAGGGCCGCACCCTGCGCACCGCCGATCTGTTTGGCGTGCCGCTCGAATTCTTCGCGACGATGGACCGGCTGCCGCCGATCCACCAGAAATACGCTCTCTACAAGGGTGTGAAGCCGCTGCGCATCGACCATTTCAACACCTTCAGCCCGGATGTCGATGCTTCGGTCGCGTTCTGGAACGGCATGGGCTTCCGCGTGACGGAATACACCGAGGACGACGACAGCGGAAAACTCTGGGCCGCCTGGATGCACCGCAAGGGCGGCGTGCACGACATGGCCTTCACGAACGGCCTCGGTCCGCGGCTGCATCACACTGCCTTCTGGGTGCCGACGCCGCTGAACATCATCGACCTCCTCGACCTGATGTCCACCACCGGCTGGCTGAAGAACATCGAGCGGGGCCCGGGCCGGCACGGGATTTCCAACGCCTTCTTCCTCTACGTCCGCGACCCTGACGGAAACCGGATCGAGATCTACTGTTCCGATTACCAGACGGTGGACCCGGATCTGGAACCGATCCGCTGGAGCCTGACCGATCCGCAGCGCCAGACGCTGTGGGGGGCCCCCGCGCCGCGGTCCTGGTTCGAGGAAGGATCGGCCTTCCTCGGCGTTGCGCAGCGCGAAGCGGCGCTGAAGGCCAGCCCGATCATCGCGCCATGACGCGCTTCGTCAGCTTCGTGCGGAACGGGCGCCCCGGATGGGGCGTCGAGGTGGCGGGCGGCGTGGTGGACCACGGCGCGCGCAACCCCGCCTTCCCCACCCTGCGGTCGGTGATCGAGGCCGGGGCGCTGGCCCGCTTCGGCGAGGGCGCGCCCGACTTCGACTGGGATGCGGCAGACCGCACGATCCCGGTCACAAACCCCGAGAAGATCATCTGCGTCGGCGTCAACTTTCCCGACCGGAACGCGGAATACCGGGACGGTCAGGCCGCACCGCCGAACCCCTCGCTGTTCGTGCGCTTTCCGCGCAGCTTCACCGCGCATGGCGCGCCGCTGATCCGGCCGCCCGAAAGCCCGCAGCTCGACTACGAGGGCGAGGTGGCCATCGTCATCGGCAGGCCCGGCCGGCGCATCGCGGAACGCGACGCCTACGCCCATGTCGCGGGCGTGACGCTGGCCAACGAGGGCACGATCCGCGACTGGGTGCGGCATGCGAAGTTCAACGTCACGCAGGGCAAGAACTGGGACAGGTCGGGCTCGATCGGCCCGTGGATGCTGCCGTTCGCGAACCCTGCGCAGCTCGACGACATCCGGCTGACCACGACGGTGAACGGCGCGCTGCGGCAGGACGACCGCACATCGCGGATGATCTTCACCTTCCGCCGGATCGTCGCCTACATCTCGACCTTCGCCACCCTGGTGCCGGGCGACGTGATCCTGTGCGGCACGCCCGCCGGCGCGGGGGCGCGATCCGACCCGCCGGTGTGGCTGAAACCTGGCGATACCGTCACGGTCGCGGCGGAGGGGATCGGGGAACTGACGAACGGGGTGGCCGAGGAATGACGCCAGACCAGATCGCCGACGCCGGGCGCCGGCTGGCCGCGGCGGAACGCGACCGCCGGCAGATCGGCCTTCTGTCGCGCCAGTATCCCGGCATGACGCTGGAAGACGCCTACGCCGTGCAGGCCGCCTTCGTGGGCGAACGTCTTGCGGAACCGGGCCGCCGCCGGATCGGCTGGAAGATCGGCCTGACCAGCCGCGCGATGCAGGCGCAGCTCGGGATCGCCACCCCCGATTCGGGCGTCCTGCTCGACGACATGGCGTTCGAGGACGGGGCGACCGTGCCGGCGGGGCGCTTCATCGCGCCGCGGGTCGAGGCGGAACTGGCCTTCATCTTCCGCGCGCCGCTGTCCGGTCCGGTCAGCCCGGCGCAGGTGCTGGATGCCGCCGCCTGGGTAGTGCCCGCGCTCGAGGTCCTCGACACGCGGATCGTGCGGGTCGATCCCGAGACGAAACAGACGCGCACGATCGTCGATACCGTGTCCGACAACGCGGCCAACGCTGGACTCGTCACCGGCGGCCGGCCGATGCGGCCCGACGCGATCGACCTGCGCTGGTGCGGTGCGATCCTGTCGCGCAACGGCACGGTGGAGGAAACCGGCCTCGGCGCCGGTGTCCTCAACGATCCCCTACGCGGGATCGCCTGGCTTGCGGCGCGGCTTGCCGCCTATGGTAGCCGCATCGAGCCCGGTCAGGTCGTGCTGTCGGGATCGTTCGTCCGGGCGGTCGAATGCCCTCCGGGCTCCGTCATCCACGCCGATTTCGGCCGCCTCGGCAGTCTTGCCCTTCGCTTCGCGTGACCGATGCCCGCACCACCCAACGCCTTCAAGGCCGCCCTCGCCGCCGCCGACCGCCCGCTGATCGGCCTGTGGATGGCGATGCACAACGCCTTCGCGGCCGAGATCCTCGGCGAATGCGGCTACGACTGGCTGGTGATCGACGGGGAACACGCGCCCAACACGCTGACCACGATCGTGGCGCAGCTGCAGGCGCTGGCCGCGTCGCGCGCCGCGCCGGTCGTGCGGGTGCCGGTGGGCGAGGCCTGGGTCATCAAGCAGGTGCTGGACGCGGGCGCGCAGTCGATCCTCGTGCCGATGGTCGCCTCGGCGGACCAGGCGGCGGCGCTGGTGCGCGCGGTGCGCTACCCGCCGGCAGGCATCCGGGGGGTGGGGGCGTCCTTCGCGCGGGCGGGGCGCTTCGGCACCATTCCCGACTACATCGCCACCGCGGACGCCCAGATCGCGCTGATCCCGCAGATCGAAAGCCGCGATGGCATCGCCGCCGTCGATGCCATCGCCGCGACCGAGGGGGTGGACGGCGTGTTCGTCGGCCCGTCCGACCTCGCCGCCGACATGGGCCACCCCGGCCAGACCGGCCATCCCGAGGTGCAGGCTGCGATCGAGCACGCGCTGACCCGCATCCGCACCGCGGGCAAGGCGGCCGGGATCCTTGCGACCGAGGAAGCTGCGGCACGGCGCTATATCGGCTGGGGCGCCAGCTTCATCGCGGTCGGCGGCGACGTGGGCGTGTTCCGCACCGCCGCCCGGGCGCTGCGCGCGCGGTTCTGACGCGCCGCCGGGCAGCCGTCCTTCGGCTGGTGCCTCGACGCGCCGCGCCGAGGGTCGCGCGGCGGCCCGCCGTCCGCTGCGCATCGGGCTTTGCGCTGCAAGGGTTCCGCACTAGACTGCGGAAAAAACCGGGCAGGCGAACAGGTGAGTTCATGCGGCAGGCATCCTTCCTTCCGGCTCTTGCGGGGGCGATCGTGATCGCCGGCTGCAGCTACGCGGGCCCCGAGGTGTCGCCCCGGCCCGCGCCCCGCGCGGTGACGGGGGTCGAGCCGCTGTCCGCACCCGCGCCCAACCCCGGCTTTAACGCTTGGGTTCGCGGGTTCCGCGCGCGGGCGCTCGCGCAGGGCATCACGCCCGCGACCTTCGACCGCGCCTTCAGCGGCGTCAGCTACCAGCCCGACATCATCGCGAAGGACCGCCGGCAGGCCGAGTTCACCCGCCCGATCTGGGACTATCTCGACAGCGCCGTGTCCGACACCCGGATCGAGAACGGCCGCCGGATGCTGGCCGAGCATCGCCGCAGCCTGGACCGGATCGCGGCGCATTACGGCGTGCCGGCCGAGGTGATCGTGGCGGTCTGGGGCCTCGAATCCGCCTACGGCACCTATCGCGGCACCACGCCGATCATCCCCGCCCTCGCGACGCTGGCCTACGACGGCCGGCGCGGCGCGATGTTCGAAGGCCAGCTGATCGCGGCGCTGAAGATCCTGCAGGCCGGCGATACCACGCCGGAACGGATGACCGGTTCCTGGGCCGGCGCGATGGGGCACACGCAGTTCATGCCGACGTCCTACCTTGCCTATGCGGTCGATTTCACGGGCGACGGGCGGCGCGACATCTGGTCGGACGACCCGACCGACGCGCTGGCCTCGACCGCCGCCTACCTCGCCCGCCACGGCTGGACGACCGGACAGCCCTGGGCGGTCGAGGTGACGCTGCCGCGCGGGTTCAACTACGGCCTTGCCGGCAAGGGCACGAAGAAGCCGCCGCGCGACTGGCAGGCGCTCGGCGTGCGCAGCGCGACCGGTGCGCCGATCCCGAATGCGGGCGCGGCCTCGATCCTGCTGCCGGCGGGGGCGCGGGGGCCGGCGCTGATGATCTTCGACAACTTCCGGGTGATCGCGCGCTACAACAACGCCGATTCCTATGTCATCGCGGTCGGCCACCTCGCCGACCGGCTGCGCGGGGCGGGGCCCTTCGCGGGGGCCTGGCCCCGCGGCGACCGCGCGCTGTCGGCGGACGAGCGGCGCGAGCTGCAGGCGCGCCTGACCGGCCGCGGATTCGATACGCAGGGCGTGGACGGCAAGATCGGCCCGGCCACGGTCGCCGCCATCCGCGCCTTCCAGGTCGCCCAGGGCCTGACGCCCGACGGCTACGCCACGATGGACCTTCTGAACCGCCTGCGCTGACCGGTCGTGGGGCGGGGGGCGACGGGCGCGCCTCAGGCGGGCCAGTCCGGCTTGCGCTTCTCGAGGAACGCGGCGATGCCCTCGGCGGTGTCGCGCCAGAGCATGTTCTCGACCATCACCGCCCCGGTGTGGTCGTAGGCGGCGGCAAGGCCCATCTCGGCCTGGTCATAAAAGGCGCGCTTGCCGATCCGCACGGCACTGCCGAGCTTGCCCGCCACCGTCCGGGCCAGCGCCTGCGCCTCGTCCGCAAGCCGGTCGGCGGGGACGACGCGGTTGACAAGGCCAAGCTCGCGCGCGCGCGCGGCGTCGATGAAGCTTCCGGTCGTCAGCATCTCGAACGCGGCCTTGCGCGGCACCACCCGGCTGAGCGCGACCATCGGGGTGGAACAGAATAGGCCGATGTTGACGCCGTTGACGCCGAACCGCGCGTCCTCGGCCGCCACCGCCATGTCGCAGCTGGCGACAAGCTGGCACCCCGCCGCGGTGGCGATGCCGTGGACCTCGGCGATCACCGGCTGCGGCAGGCGCGGGATCGCCTGCATCACCGCCGCGCAGCGGGCGAAGAGATCGGCGAAATAGGCCCGACCGCCGTCCTCGGCCTGCCGGCCCGCCTGCATCTCGCGCAGGTCGTGCCCGGCGCAGAAGGCCCGCCCCGCGCCGCGCAGCACCACCGCCTTCGCCCGCCGGTCGTCCGCCAGCGCCGCGAAGGCATCGGCTAGCGCCCCCAGCATCGCATCCGACAGCGCGTTGAGCCGGTCGGGCGCGTTCAACGTCAGCGTGACCACGCCCGATGCGTCGTCCGTGCGCAGAACCAGTCCGTCCATCTTGCCATTCCTCCCGCCCGAGGAAACCTTACGCCGCGACAGCCGGGGAGGGAAGGGCGGGGGAGGGAACGCATGGACATCGTGATGGACAAGGCGGCGCTGGCCGCCTTCATGGACGAGGCCTTTCCCCAGGTCGCCGGAGACTTCCGGGTGGAACATCTGACGCCGGAGGGGATCGTGATGCGCCTTCTCGCGCACGAGCGGCACCTGCGGCCGGGCGGAACGGTCAGCGGCCCGGCGATGTTCGCGCTGGCCGACGTTGCGGTCTATCTCGCGATCCTGGCCCGGATCGGGCCGGTCGGGCTGGCGGTCACCACGAACATGTCGATCGACTTCATGCGCAAGCCGCCCGCAGGGCGGGATCTGCTGGCCGAGGCGCGACTGCTGAAGCTCGGCCGGGCGCTGGCGGTCGGCGACGTGCTGATCCGCAGCGAAGGGACAGAGCCCGTGGTGGCGCGGGCGACCGCGACCTATTCGATCCCGCCGCGCTGATCGCTGCGGCGGGCCGGCAGCGCGGGCCGCGCGCCGGCGGTCGGGGGCGGCGGTGCCCGGGGCCTTGTCCGCAGCGCGCCGCCCCCGCCCGGCCGCGCCACGGTGGCGGCGGGCGGGGGTGCCGCGTTCGAGGACCGCCGGTGCCCCGGCGCCTCAGGGGACGGGTTCGGCCGCTGGCGGCGCGGCGGGCGGCGGCGGGGCCGGCGGGTCGGGCGGCGGCGGCGCGGGCGGCCGCGAGAAGCGCCCCTCGACCGTCGCGCCCGCCTCGATCACCAGCGTCTCGCAGGTTGCGTCTGCCTCCAGCCGCGCCGGGGCGCGCAGGGTCAGGCGGGAGGTCGCGATCTCGCCGGTCAGCGCGCCCCGCAGGTCGGCCTGGTTGGCCCGCACCTTGCCGGTGATCGTGCCGTCCTCGCCCAAGAGCAGCTGGTCCGCCGCAACCTCGCCCTCGATCCGGCCGTGCACCTCCAGCGCGCCTTCGGTCGCCACGATCCCGTCGATCCTGAGGTCCGAGGCAAGAACCGAGCGCTGGCCCGCGCCGGTGCGCCCCGCCCGCGCGGGATCGGCGCCCCGGTCGTCCTGGGTCTTGGAAAACATCGGATCCCTCCCGCGCCGCTGCACCCTGCGGCCTCTGGCCGCCGGCGCCGCCGTCTGAGCGGCAGAGTAGTGGGGAAGCCGGCGCGCGGGTCAACCCCCCCCGTGGGCGGCCCTGCGCGAGTCCGCGAAGGACACCGGCGGGTCGGCGGCCGGCGCGAGGGATCACGCGGTTGCCGCAAAGCCCGGCGGGGGCGGTCGGGACGCGGCGCCGGGGGTTGACGCACGCAGGAGCACACGGGAAGGGTGCGCAGCGGGCGACGCGGCCGGACGGGCCAGGGCGCGGCGAAACGGGCAAGGACGGCGGCGGATGCGCAAGGACCGGATGGATGCGGCCGGAGCACTCGCGCTGATCATGCTGGCGCTCTTGTTCGCCGGCAATCAGGTGTCGATCAAGATCGTCAACGGCGGCTTCCAGCCGATCCTGGGCGCGTCGTTGCGGTCGGCCATCGCGGCGGCCTGCGTGGCGGCCTACATGGCGGCGACCGGCCGGTCGTTCCGCATCGCCTCGGGCACCGTCGCCCTCGGCCTTGCGGCGGGGGCCGCCTTCGCGGCCGAGTTCCTGTGCCTCTACCTCGCGCTGGACCTGACGACGGTGACGCGGGCGACGGTGTTCATGTATTCGATGCCGGTCTGGCTGGCGCTGGCCGCGCATCGCCTCTACCCCGCCGAGCGGATCACGCCCCGTCGCGCGGCGGGGCTCGCGCTCGCGCTTGGCGGCGTGGCGCTGGCCATGGCCGACCGCAGCGGCGGCGGCGGGGCCACGGCACCGATCCTCGGCGACGTGCTTGCACTGATGGCCGCCCTGGGCTGGACGGCGGTGGCGATCCTTGCCCGGGCTCAGGGCGCGCGCGGCGTATCGCCCGAGATGCAGCTTCTGTGGATGCTGGCCGTCTCGACCCCGCTGCTCGCGGTGGCCGCGCCGCGCTTCGGCCCGTTCCTGCGCGATCCGGGGGTGCTGGAATGGGGGGTGCTCGTGTTCCAGTCGGTGGTGATCGTGGCCGCGGGGTTCCTCGCGTGGTTCTGGCTTCTGGCACGCTATCCCTCGGGCGCGGTCGCAAGCTTCGCGTTCCTGTCGCCGCTGTTCGGGATCGCGCTCGGCTGGGCGATCCTGGACGAGCCGGTCGGACCGTCTCTGCTGGCGGCAGGGGCGGCGGTGGCGGGGGGCCTCGTCCTGATCAACTGGCCGGCGCGCCGCCCGTCTTAGGTGCCGCAGAAGGTGACGCCCACGACCTGATCGGGACGCGGCGCCGCTTCGAGGTCGCCGGCCGGCTCGAACGGGCGGGCGAGCGCGGCGTGCAGCCGGTCGAACGGCGCGCGGTCGCCGGCCAGGGCGGCCGCGATCGCCTCTTCCACGCGGTGGTTGCGGGGGATGACCGCCGGGTTGACCGCGCGCATCGCCGCCTGCGCCGCCGCGAGGTCCCGCTGCTCGGCGGCCAGGCGGGCGTGCCAACGCGCCTCCCAGGCCCGGAACGGGGCCGGGTCGGCGAATTCGGCCGCCGCGGTGCCGGTCGCAAGGCCGCGGAAGGTGCGGGTAAAGTCCGCGCCCTGCGCGGCCATCAGCGCGAGCAGCCCTTCCGCCAGCGCCGCGTCGCCCTCCTGCGCCGTCGCCAGCCCCAGCTTGGCGCGGAAGAGCCCGCTCCAGGCGGCCTCGTAGGCCGGCGCGAAGGCGTGGACCGCCGCGGTCGCCGCGGCCACCGCGCGGTCGCGATCCGCGTCGATCAGCGGCAAGAGGCAGGACGCGAACTGCGCCATGTTCCAGACCGCGATCTGTGGCTGGCGGGCATAGGCATAGCGGCCGTGCCGGTCGATGGACGAGAATACCGTTTCAGGGTGATAGGCGTCCATGAAGGCGCAGGGGCCATAGTCGATGGTGATCCCGCCGACATGCGCGTTGTCGGTGTTCATCACGCCGTGGATGAAGCCAAGGCCCATCCATTGCGCCACCAGCCGCGCCTGCGCCGCGACGGCGGCGCGCAGCAGGCCAAGAGCGCCCTCGACCCCCGGATAGTGCCGCGCGATGACGACATCGGTCAGGATCCGCAAGGCCTCGGTGTCGCCGCGGGCGGCGAAGAACTGGAAGGTGCCCACCCGGATATGGCTGTCCGCCACCCGCGTCAGGATCGCGCCGGGCAGGGGTCCCTCGCGCCAGACCGTCTCGCCCGTGGTGACGATGGCAAGTGCGCGGGTGGTGGGCACGCCGAGTGCGGTCATCGCCTCGGAGACGAGGTATTCGCGGATCACCGGGCCGAGCCAGGCGCGCCCGTCGCCCATCCGGCTGAAGGGCGTGGGGCCCGCACCCTTGAGCTGGATGTCGAGCCGCCGGCCGTCCGGCCCCACGACCTCGCCCAGAAGGATCGCCCGCCCGTCGCCGAGCTGGGGCACCCAGCCGGCGAACTGGTGGCCGGCATAGGCCTGGGCGATCGGCTCGGCGCCCGCGGGCAGGCGATTGCCGGCGAGCGTCGCGGCGTCGAGGGCCGCGGGGTCCAGGCCCATGGCGCGGGCGAGCGGTTCGTTGAGTGCAAAGAGTGCGGGCGCGGCAACCGGCGTGGGCGGCACGCGGGCATAGAACCGCTCGGGCAGGCGGGCATAGCTGTTGTCGAAGGCGATCATGGCAGGGCCCCGTGCTGACGGAGGCCGCCGGGGGCTTCGCGCCCCTCGACCCCCGCGGGATATCTGTGGGCCGAAGACGGGAAGGGAAAGGGGTCAGCGGGCCGGCCAGTAGAGGCGGCGGAGCGGTACGAGGGCGCGGGTTTCGGGGTCGAGCGTCTCGTAGCGGGCGAGAAGCTCATCCACCAGAAGGGGAAGGGTCATCAGCATGACCGGGACGGGCGCGCGCTCGGCCTCGTAGCGGGCATCGGTGCTGAAGCCGCCGGTCGAGACGAAGAGGCCGCGGTCACCCGGGCGGCGCAGCGCCCCGAGGAAGGCGCGGATCATCTGGGAATCGGTCTGGCTCCGTCGGTGCTTGACCTCGACCCAGATGCGCGGCTCCTGGAAGCCGAAGCCGTCGGGCGAGGCGAGGATGTCCACGCCGCGGTCGGCCCCCCGGGGCGAGACGCGGGTGCGATAGCCCATGGCGCGCAGGAGGCCCGCGACGAGGAGTTCCATCTGCCGGTCGTCGAGGGCCGAGACGACATCCTCGACCGCCGCACGGGCGCGCGCGTCGAGGTCGGCGAGGGTGTCGGCCTGGGCCTCGGCCTGGGCTTCGGCGGCCGACGTGGGCGGGGGCGGGGCTGCGGGCGCGGCGCCGGGGCGCAGGAGTTCGGCCCCGCCATCGCGGATGCGGAAGAGCGTGGAGATGTTGCCGAGCGTGTTGCGCAGGGCCTGACCGAGCGTGTCGCGGTGGACGGTGTGGGTCCAGTCGGTGTCGCGCAGGTAGGGGTGGACGATCCGGTCCTCGCCCGCGCCGACGGCGAGCGGTGCGGCGGCCTCGAAGCGGGCGGGGCCGCGGATCGTGCCGACGTGGTAGAGGCGCGCCTCGGGGTCGTAGGTCACGACCGTGTCCCCCGGCGCGATGTCGTGGACGAAACGCCAGAGCACGCTTGCGCCCTGTTTCGCCTCGTTCGCGGGCCTGTGGGCGCGCAGGGCGGTCTCGATCGCGGCGGCACTCGGGGCCGCGGTCAGGTCGCCCGCCTCGCCCCAGCCGACCGAGACGGCGCCGCGGGCGCGGAACTGGTCGAGCATCCGCCCGCCCTCGGCGCGGATCATCCAGATGCGGGTCATCGGGCCGCGGGTCATGGGACGAGCCGGGCGAGGCGTTCGGTCAGAAGGGCGAAGTAGCCCTGCGCATCCACCCCGCCGAGGAAGAAGGCGTTGCGCGGCCGGCCCGAGACGCGCCACCAGTCGGCCACCGTCATGCCGCGGGTGAAGGTGCCCTGAAGCTCGATCTCGACGTTGATCTCGCGCCCGGTGAAGAGGTGCGGGGCCAGCAGCCAGGCGATGGTGCAGGGATCGTGCAGCGGCGCGCCCTGCGACCCGTACTTCTCCTTGTCGAAGCGCTCGAAGAAGTTGCACCAGCCGGCGACGGCCCGGCCCACGGGCGTGCCGAGGCTGCGCATCGCCCCAAGCCAGGCGGCGGAGGTAAGCGCCTTGTGGGTGACGTCGAGCGGGACGACGGTGAGGGGGACGCCCGCGGCGAACACGGCCGCCGCTGCCTCGGGATCGACGAAGATGTTGAACTCGGCCGCCGGCGTGATGTTGCCGACCTCGAAATAGGCCCCGCCCATCAGGACGATGCGGGCGATGCGGGGGGCGATGTCGGGGGCGCGGGCGAGCGCGGTGGCGATGTTGGTCAGCGGGCCGATGGGGCAGAGCGTGACCGTGCCGGGCGGCTCGCGGCGCAGCGTGTCGATGATGAAATCGACGGCGTGGGCGGCCTGCACGGGCATCATGGGTTCCGGCAGGTCGGCACCGTCGAGTCCTGTGTTGCCGTGGACATGTTCGGCGGTCACGAGGGGCTGGGCCACCGGACGGTCGCAGCCGGCGAAGACGGGGATGTCGGGCCGGCCGGCCAGTTCGCAGACGATGCGGGCGTTGCGGACCGTCAGCGGCAGGGGCACGTTGCCGGCCACGCAGGTGATGCCCAGAAGCGCGATCTCGGGCGAGGCGAGCGCGAGGAGGATCGCCACCGCGTCGTCCTGCCCCGGATCGGTGTCGATGATGATCTTTCGCGCCGTCATGCCGCCCCGCCCCGTTGATGCCGCAATCCTGAGCGGACGGCCCGGCATTGTCCATCGCCTGCGGATGTGCGCCTGCCCGGGCTGCCATGCGCCGGCGCCGTCGCGCGGCAGCCGGTCGTGGTGACGCTGACGCCCAAGAGCACGACGCGGACCGTCGCGCCGGACCCGTCGGTCGGCGACGACAGGTTCGACATCACGGCGCGGCGAGGCCGCTCGTCCCGGTCGATGCGACGCGGCCGCGCGTGGCGGGCCTTGCCGCGCTCGCCGACGCGATCCTGCTGGCCTGAGGCGCCTCAGGCGAAATCGGCCTGCGGGATGCCCTGCAGGTAGAGCAGTGCCGTCAGGTCGCCATGGTTCACCCGAAGCCTCGCCTCGGCCTGCACCGCGGGCTTGGCATGCAGCGCGACACCCGCACCCGCGGCCTTCAGCATCCCGAGGTCGTTCGCCCCGTCGCCGACTGCCATTGCGGCGGCGGCATCGATCCCCAGCCGCTTGCAGAGGTCGTCAAGTGCCGCGACCTTGGCCATGCGGCCGAGGATCGGCTCCACGACCCGCCCGGCAAGGCGCCCGTCTTCGATCACCAGTTCGTTCGCGCGATGCTCGTCGAAGCCCAGATGCGCCGCCACCGGGCCGGTGAAGGCCGTGAACCCGCCCGAGACCAGCGCCGTGTAGGCCCCGCGCGCGCGCATCGTGGCGACGAGGACCGCCCCGCCGGGCGCATAGGTGATGCGCGTCGCTAGAACCTCGGCCACCACTGTCGCGGGCAGCCCGGCCATCAGCGCCACCCGTTCGCGCAGCGCCCCCTCGAAGTCCACCTCGCCCGCCATGGCGCGGGCGGTGATCGCGGCCACCTGCGGGCCCACGCCGGCGAGGTCTGCCAGTTCGTCGATGCATTCCTGCCTGATCATGGTGGAATCCATGTCCGCGAGCAGCAGCCGCCGTTCCCGCCCCCCCGCGGCCTGCCAGCAGAGATCGACGCCCAACCCCTGCAGGCGCGCCCAGGCGTCCCAGGCGTCGGGCGGCACCGCCGGCGCGTCGAACTCGGCCGCCGCGCGCGGCGCCAACCAGCGCAGCGGCCCGCCGCCCCAGGCATCGCGCAGGGCACCGGCAGTAGCGGGGTCGAGCGGCGCGCGGGCGGGATCGGCGATCAGGGTGGCGGTATACATCGTGCCTGCGCTCCTTGGCTGGCGCGCGCGATAGCCCAGGGCCGCCGCGCGCGCCAGCCCCTGCGGCGTGTCGCGGATGCCGCGGCATGTGCCGCATCCGAACATTTCACTTGCGCTGTCGCGTCGCCGGGCGTACCTGCAGCGGCGGGACACCCCTCCCCAACGAGGGGCGAATATCTGGAAGGATACCATGGCTGATCTTCCCGCCCCGGCCGCGCGCCCGGTCAACCCGCGCTTCTCCTCCGGCCCCTGTGCCAAGATCCCCGGCTTCACGCTCGACATACTGGCCGCCGCGCCGCTCGGCCGGTCGCATCGCGCCGCCGTCGGCAAGGCGCGCCTGAAGGAGGCGATCGACCGCACCCGTGCAGTCCTCGGCGTGCCTTCGGACTACCGCATCGGGATCGTCCCCGCGTCGGACACGGGCGCGGTGGAAATGGCGATGTGGACGATGCTGGGCGCGCGGCCCGTCGAGATGCTGGCGTGGGAAAGCTTCGGCGAAGGCTGGGTGACCGATGCCGTCAAGCAGCTGAAGCTCGACGCCAAGGTGACGACGGCGCCCTATGGCCGCCTGCCGGACCTGTCCCGGGTGGACTGGGACCGCGACGTGGTCTTCACTTGGAACGGCACGACCGCGGGCGTGCGGGTGCCCTCGGGCGACGTGATCCCGGCCGACCGCGCCGGGCTGACCATCTGCGACGCGACCAGCGCGGCCTTCGCGATGGACCTGCCTTGGGACAGGCTCGATGTCACCACCTTCTCCTGGCAGAAGGTCCTGGGGGGCGAGGCGGCGCATGGCGTCATCATCCTGTCGCCCCGCGCGGTGGAGCGGCTGGAAAGCTATACGCCCGCCTGGCCCATCCCGAAGGTCTTCCGCCTGACCGCGAAGGGCAAGCTGATCGAGGGGATCTTCCAGGGCGAGACGATCAACACCCCCTCGATGCTCTGCGTCGAGGATTACATCGTGGCGCTGAAATGGGCCGAGTCCATCGGCGGCCTGCCCGCGCTGATCGCGCGGGCCGAGGCGAATGCGAAGGTCATCGCCGATTTCGTCGCAACGCGGCCCTGGATCGCGAACCTCGCCGAGGATCCCGCGACCGCGTCCTGCACCTCGGTCTGTCTGCGCTTCACCGACCCGCGCATCGCCGACGGCGCCGCCTTCGCCAAGGCCGTCGCAGCGCGGCTCGAGAAGGCGGGGGTCGCGCTCGATGCTGGGGCCTACCGCGACGCGCCTCCCGGCCTGCGCATTTGGTGCGGCTCGACCGTCGAGACCGCCGATGTCGCGGCGCTGATGCCCTGGATCGACTGGGCCTACCAGACCGAAATCGCCGCGCTCGCCGCCGCTGCCTGACCCCTGCCATCCTGTGCGGCGGGCGGCCCTGGAGGCCGGGCCGCCCCCGTCCCCTCCCCATTCCCTGAGGAGCACACCCATGCCCCCCCGCGTTCTCGTGTCCGACGAACTTTCGGAAACCGCCGTCCAGATCTTCCGCGACCGCGGGCTCGAGGTGGACTATCAGCCCAAGCTCGGCAAGGACAAGGAAGCCCTTGCCGCCGTGATCGACCGCTACGACGGCCTTGCCATCCGGTCGGCCACCAAGGTGACGGCGAAGCTGCTGGAGCGCGCCGATCGGCTGAAGGTGATCGGCCGCGCGGGCATCGGCGTTGACAACGTCGATATCCCTGCCGCCAGTCGCCGCGGGGTGATCGTGATGAACACGCCCTTCGGCAACTCGATCACCACGGCCGAACACACCATCGCAATGATGTTCGCGCTCGCCCGCCAGATCCCCGAGGCCAACGCCTCGACCCATGCCGGCAAGTGGGAAAAGAGCCGTTTCATGGGGGTGGAGCTCTTCAACAAGACGCTCGGCATCATCGGGGCGGGCAACATCGGGTCGATCGTGGCCGATCGGGCGCTCGGCCTGAAGATGAAGGTGATCGCCTACGACCCGTTCCTGTCCGAGGACCGCGCGCGCGAGATCGGCGTGGCCAAGGTCGAGCTCGACGAGCTGCTGGCGCGGGCCGACGTCATCACCCTGCACACGCCCCTGACCGACCGGACGCGCAATATCCTGTCGGCCGAGGCGCTGGCGCGGACGAAGCCCGGCGTCCGGATCGTGAACTGCGCCCGCGGCGGGCTGGTGGACGAAGAGGCGCTGGTCGCGGCGCTGAAGTCGGGTCACGTCGCCGGCGCGGCGCTCGATGTGTTCGCGGTGGAACCGGCGACCGAAAGCCCGCTCTTCGGCCTGCCGAACGTGGTCTGCACCCCCCATCTCGGCGCCTCCACGACCGAGGCGCAGGAAAACGTGGCGATCCAGATCGCCGAGCAGATGGCGGACTACCTGCTGACGGGGGCGGTTCAGAACGCGCTCAACATGCCTTCTGTCACCGCCGAGGAGGCGGCGGTGATGGGGCCCTGGGTGAAGCTGGCCGGGCACCTCGGCAGCTTCATCGGCCAGATGACGGACGAGCCGATCAAGGCGATCAACGTCCTCTACGACGGCCGGGTGGCGGACATGAACCTCGAGGCGCTGAACTGCGCGGTGATCGCGGGCGTCCTGCGCGCCGGCAACCCCGAGGTCAACATGGTCTCGGCCCCCGTGGTGGCGAAGGAACGCGGCATCCGCGTCTCGACCACGCGGCAGGACAAGTCGGGGGTGTTCGACGCCTACATCAAGGTGACGATGGTGACCGACCGGCGCGAAAGGTCGGTTGCGGGCACCGTGTTCTCGGACGGCAAGCCGCGGTTCATCCAGATCAAGGGAATCAACATCGACGCCGAGATCGGGCGCCACATGCTCTATACCACCAACGAGGACGTGCCGGGCATCATCGGCCTTCTGGGCATGACGATGGGCAAGAACGGGGTCAACATCGCCAACTTCACCCTCGGCCGGTCGGGGCCGGGCCAGGACGCGATCGCGATCCTCTACCTCGACGAACGGATCGACCCCAAGGTGGTCGAGACGCTGGAGAACACGGGGATGTTCCAGCAGGTCCGCCCGCTCGAGTTCGACGTGGCCTGATCCCGCCGTGTCCGTGCATCGTTCCGAAGACGGGCCGCGGGGGGGCCGGGGGGCGTGACGCCCACGGGATCTGCCGCGGCGACAGGACCGGCCGCCATCATGCGCACCTACGCCATCGGCGACATCCACGGCCATCTCGACCTCCTGCTGGCCGCGCACGACCTGATCGCAGCGGATCGGGCGGCGGCCGGGGATGCGGGGTCGCCCGTAGTGCATCTGGGCGACCTCGTGGACCGGGGCCCCGACAGCCCGGCGGTGATCGAGCATCTCGCCGGCGGCATCGCGCGGGGCGAGCCCTGGGTGGTGCTGAAGGGCAACCACGACGCGCTGTTCCTTGATTTCCTCGACGATCCCGTGCGCCATCCCGAAGGGCTGCGGCGGGATCTGTCGTGGCTGCATCCGCGCCTCGGTGGGGCAGCGACGCTCGCCGCCTACGGGGTGCGCGCGCCGGCCGACCGGCCGTTGGCGCAGGTCTGGGCCGATGCGGCGGCGGCGGTTCCGGCCGCGCATCGCGCGTTCCTCGCCGCGCTGCCCCTCGCCTTCGCGCGCGGGCAGGCGCATTTCGTGCACGCAGGGATCCGCCCCGGCGTGGCCCTCGACGCGCAGTCGGCGGTCGACCTTCTGTGGATCCGCGACGCCTTCCTCGACGACCGGCGCGACCACGGGCCGCTGATCGTGCACGGGCACACGGCGTTGGACCGGCCGCGCCACTACGGCAACCGCGTGAACCTCGATTCCGGGGCGGCCTACGGCGGGCCGCTGACGGCCGCCGTGATCGAAGGGCGGGATGTCTGGGAGCTTACGCCGTCGGGGCGCGTTCCGCTTCGGCCCTGACCCCGCGCGCGAGCGCCAGCGCCTCGTCGAGCACCGCCCGGTCGCCGATGTGGTTCGCAAGGATCAGCACCAGCCGCGCGTTCAGCGCCGCGCTGCCCGCCGCATCCAGCCCCCGGTGGGCCTCCAGCAGCGCCGCATAGAACCCGTCGGGGTCCGCGATGTTCGGGGTCGTCACCAGCATCCGCCCGCCTCCGCCAGCGCGGCCCGCACCGCCGCCGTATCCGCGCGCTGCCAGCGCGCCGCCACCACCTGGTCGGGCCGGATCAGATAGATGGCCCCCTCTGCCGCCGGCCCGAGGTAGCGGGCGCGCAGCATGTCCGTCACCGGCGGCGCCACCACGCGCAGCCCCGCCGAAGGCGCCGCCGCGCCGACCGCAAGCAGCGTGAAGTCGCCCCCGAGCGCGTTCAGCAGCCAGCCGTTGCCGACCGGCGCATCGGGCGCCACCGCGCCGGGCCGCGACGCGGGCGGCAGCGCGGGATCGTCGGGCGCGCCGTGCAGCGGATAGACGCAGGGCTTCGACAGCCGGCCCGAATTCACCATCGGCCGGGCGAAGTCCGCGCGCCCGGCAAGGTCCAGCACGGCATCGCGGAACAGCCGTTCCACCCCCGGATCGGGCGACATGAACCGGGTCGCGCGGGACGAGTTCAGGATGTTCTCGTCCGCACCCCACTGGCGTTCGCGGTCATAGGCCTGCAGCAGCGCCGCCGGCGCGCCCTGCACCACTGCCGCCAGCCGCCAGCCGAGCGCGTCCACGTCCTGCAGCCCGCCGTTGCCGCCCCGCGCGCCGAAGGGCGACACGACATGCGCGCTATCGCCCGCAAAGATCACAGGCCCATGGACGAAGCGGGCCAGACGGCGGCACTGGAAGGTATAGATCGAGGCCCAGTCCAGCCGGAAATCCCGGTGGCCCACGACCTTCTCGATCCGGGGGAGGATCCGCTCGGGCCTGCGTTCCGCCTCGGGGTCGGCGTCCCAGCCGAGTTGCAGGTCGATGCGGTAGATGTTGTCGGGCTGCTTGTGCAGCAGGGCCGACTGGCCGGGGTGGAAGGTCGGCTCGAACCAGAACCAGCGTTCCGAGGGAAAGTCGGCCTGCATCTCGATGTCGGCGATCAGGAAGCGTTCCTCGAACAGCACCCCGTCGAAGTCGAGGCCCAGCATCCCCCGCACCGGGCTTTTCGCGCCGTCGCAGGCGACCAGCCACCGCGCCTCGATCCGGTAGGATCCGTCCGGCGTCTCGACCGTCAGCGCGGCGTGGTCGGCGGCGGGCGCGACCGCCGTCACGCGGTTGCGGAACCGGATGTCGATCAGCGGCAGCTGCATCGCCCGGTCGATCAGGTATTCCTCGACATAATATTGCTGGAGGTTCACGAAGGCGGGCATCCGGTGCCCTGCCTCGGGCAATAGGTCGAACTCGAACACCTGCGCGTCCCGGTGGAAGGTGCGCCCGACCTTCCAGGTCACGCCCTTGTCGAGGCAGCGCTGCCCGACGCCGAGGCGGTCGAGGATCTCGAGGCTGCGCTTCGACCAGCAGATCGCCCGGCTGCCGACCGACACCACGTTGTTGTCGTCCAGCACGACGACCGGCACGCCGGCCTGCGCAAGGTCGATCGCCAGCGCAAGGCCGACGGGGCCTGCGCCGACAACGACCACAGGATGGCGCGGCTCTGGCGAGTCGAGGCCAGGGGCGCGGCGGACGGGGTAGGGCCGGTAGTCGTAGGGCATGGCAGGGCCTCAGAGGCGCAGGAGGGCGGGGGCGGCGGACAGGATCGGAAGGGCCGCAGTCGGGATCGGAAGCCGCCGCGGGTCGGCGGCGAAAACGGGATCGGTCGTGCCGGCGCGGACGGCGCGCAGCCTCGCGCCGAGGCCGGGGAAGGGCCGCCCGCCGGCCCTGACCGCGACGGCGCGCAGGCGGAAGAGGAAGCGGAAGGCGGGGAAGGCCCGGACCGCGAACGTCACCGCCTGCACCGCCGGCATCAGCGTCATCGCCGCTTCAGCCCCTGTGCCGCATGGGCCGCGCTCAGCCCGAAGAAAAGGCCCGCGATCCCTACGACCTCGACCCAGGCCAAGCCCTCCACCGGCGCCAGCGCGACCACCGCGGCAAGCAGGGCAAGGCCCGCAAGGCTGACCGCCAGCCGCAGCCGCAGCTCGCCGCGCGCGGGGCCGGCGGTCATGCCGCGCATCCGGCAGAGATCGCGCCCACCGCGGTCATCCCTGCAGCGCCGCCCACATCGCCCGGTCGCGCTCGGCCGTCCAGATGCGCGGGGTGTCGATCCCCTGCGCCTCGTCCCAGGCGCGGGCGACGTTGAACGGCAGGCAGTGTTCGTAGATCGCGAAGGCGGCGAACTTCGGATCGCAGGCGGCACGGACGGCCGCCATCGTCTCCTTCAGCGACCCGCCGCGCATGGCGACCGATGCGGCCGCCCGCCAGGTCGAGGTAACGAAATCCGCGGTCGAATCGAGGGCGGCATTCACCGTCGCGCGCCCGACCAGCGCATCGCCCCGCCCCGGCACGATCGCTTCGGGCGCCATCGCGCGGATCCGCTCGAGCGCCGCCGGCCAGTCCTGGAAGTGCCCGTCGCCGCAGTAGCAGGCGGAATGGTATTCCACCACGTCGCCGGTGAACATCACCGCCGCATCGGGCACATGCACCGCGATGTCGCCCGCCGTGTGCGCGCGGCCGGGGTGGAACAGATCGACCCGGCGGCGGCCCAGCCAGACCGTCATCCGGTCGCGGAAGGTCGTGGTGGGCCAGGTCAGGCCGGGGATTTCCTCGTGCCCGCGGAAGAGGCGCGGGAAGCGTCCGAACTCGCTGGCCCAGTCCTCGGCCCCCCGTTCGGCGACCATGCCGCGCGCGGTTTCGCCCATGATCACTTCGCGCGCGCCGAAGGCGGAGGCGCCGAGCACCCGCACGGCATGGTAGTGCGTCAGCACCACATGGCTGATCGGCTTGTCGGTAACCTCGCGGATGCAGGCGATCACCTTGCGCGCCAGCATCGGCGTCGCCTGCGCCTCGATCACCATCACCGAATCGTCGCCGACGATCACGCCTGAATTGGGATCGCCCTCCGCCGTGAAGGCATAAAGGTCGGGGCCGATCTCGGTGAAGCTGGCCGTCTTCTCGGCCAGATCCCCCTGCGATGCGAATGCCTTGCTCATGCCGCGTCCCCCCTTGCCCAGGCAGGCACCGCGGGCGCGGGCATGACCTGCCCGGCGCAGTCCCCGAACCCGATCCTGTAGCCGTCGCCCTGCGCGTGGCCGCGCAAGATCACCGTATCGCCATCCTCGAGGAAAGTGCGCGTCGCCCCGCCCGGCAGCGCCAAGGGTTCGCGCCCGCCCATCGTCGCCTCCAGCAGGCAGCCGCGGCTGTCGGGCGTGGTGCCGGAAATCGTGCCCGACCCCAGCAGGTCGCCCGCGTTCATCGGGCAGCCGCTGGTGGTGTGGTGGCACAGCTGCTGCGCGGCCGACCACGTCAGCTCGCGCGCGGAGGTGCGCGCGATCACGGTCTCGGCCCCGCCGTCCGGCGCCAGCGCGACCGACAGCGCGATGTCGTAGAAGCCCGGCCGCGGCGCGCGCAGATACGGCAGCGGCGGGAACTCGCGCGGCTGGCCCTCGGCGCGGAACGGCTCCAGCGCTGCGGCCATGACGATCCAGGGGCTGATCGTCGTCGCCGTCGCCTTGGCCTGGAAGGGGCCGAGCGGCTGGTATTCCCAGCCCTGGATGTCGCGGGCCGACCAGTCGTTCAGCAGGACATAGCCGAAGATCATCGCCTCGGCCTCGGCCACCGACACCATGCCCTGCGACGGCGTGCCGACGATGGCGCCCAGCTCGAGCTCGTAGTCGAACCGGCGCGAGGGGCCGAACACCGGCGCTTCGGCCCCCTGCGGCAGGGTCTGGCCGAGGGGGCGCACCACCGGCGTGCCGCTGACCACGACCGACGAGGCGCGGCCGTTGTAGCCGATGGGGATGTGCAGCCAGTTCGGCGGCAGGCTGTCGGCGCCGCGCATGATGCGGCTGACCGTGGCAGCGTGGTTCCGGCCCGCGTAGAAGTCAGTATACTCGCTGACGAGGAAGGGCAGGTGCAGCGCCGCCCCCGCCATCGGCACGAGGAACGGCGCGGCGGCCCGGTCCGCGCCCTCGGCCAGCAGGGCCGTCACCTGCGTGCGGAAATCGGCCCAGGCGACCGGCCCTGCCTCCATCAGCTCGTTCCAGAACGGCACGTCCAGACAGGGGCCGCCGGGCAGGCCGATCAGCCCCGCCTCTTCGGCCGCCGCCGCATCAAGGATCATGTCCCCGATCGCGACGCCGCAGCGCGGTTCCCCGTCGCCGACGGAGAACACGCCGAGGGCCAGGTTGTTCAGGGGAAAGTCGCAGCCGGGCGCGTTCGCACTGGCAACCCAGGATTTCACAAGCGGCATCGGGCCTCGCATTCAGGCATCGGACGGGGCGCCGCCCCGCGCCGGGGGCGTCGGGCGGGCGGGGCCACCGCAGGCGGGTCCACCGTGGGCGGGCGCCCCTGCCCAGGATTTACTTCACGCCCGGCGTCCCGTCGAACTTCTTCTCGAGGCTCGCCCAGCAGTCGATGTAGTCGTCCTGCATCGGCGCTTCCTTCGCGGCGAATTCCGTCAGGTGCTGGGGAAAGCGGGTCTCGAACATGAAGCTCATGGTCTCGTCCAGCTTCTCGGGGCGCAACTCGGCGTTCGAGGCGCCCTCGAACGCCTGTCGGTCGGGGCCGTGGGGCAGCATGCAGTTGTGCAGCGACATGCCGCCGGGGACAAAGCCCTTGGGCTTGGCGTCGTAGATCCCGTAGATGTTGCCCATCAGTTCCGACATGACGTTCTTGTGGTACCACGGCGGGCGGAACGAATGTTCCGCCACCATCCAGCGTTCGCGGAAGAGGACGAAGTCGATGTTCGCCGTCCCCTCCTGCCCCGAAGGCGCAGTCAGCACCGTGAAGATCGACGGGTCGGGATGGTCGAACAGGATCGCCCCGACCGGCGCATAGGTGCGCAGGTCGTACTTGCAGGGCGCATAGTTGCCGTGCCAGGCGACCACGTCGAGCGGGGAATGCCCGATCCGCGTCTCGTGGAACTGGCCGCACCACTTGACGATCACGCGCGACGGCGCCTCGCGGTCCTCGAAGGCGGCGACGGGGGTCTTGAAGTCGCGCGGGTTCGCAAGGCAGTTGGCGCCGATCGGTCCGCGGTGCGGCAGCTGGAACTTCTGTCCGTAGTTCTCGCAGACGAAGCCGCGGCAGGGGCCCTCCAGCACCTCGACCCGGTAGACGAGGCCGCGGGGGAGGATCGCGATCTCCTTCGGTTCGAGGTCGATCACGCCCAGTTCGGTGCAGAAGCGCAGCCGCCCCTCCTGCGGCACCACCAGAAGCTCGCCGTCGGCCGAGAAGAAATAGTCGTCGCGCATCGAGTCGGTGACGAGGTAGACATGCGCGGCCATCCCGGCCTGCGTGTTCACGTCGCCCGCCGTGGTCATGGTGCGCATCCCCGTCACCCAGCTCAGCGGCTCGCCCGCGTGCGGCACCGGATCCCACCGGTACTGGCCGAGGCTGGTCACGCCGGGGATGATGTGGGGGGCTGACTTCCAGTAGGGCACGTCGACCGGCGCGAACCGGGCGGTGTGCTTGACCGAAGGGCGGATGCGGTAGCACCACGTCCGCTCGGGCCGGACCTGGGTGAAGGCGCTGCCCGAAAGCTGTTCGGCGTAAAGGCCATAGGCGCATTTCTGCGGGCTGTTCTGGCCGCGCGGCAGGGCGCCCGGCAGCGCCTCGGTCTCGAAGTCGTTGGCCCAGCCGGGCATGTAGCCCTCGGTGATACCGGTGGTCGTCGCGGCGCGGATCATGCCCGCGGGCAGGCCGTGGCTGGTCATGGCATCCCCCATCGAAACACGCGTACAGGATATCGTTGCAAGTGCAATGATGTCAAGCGCCGTATGGTCCGGTCGCCGGCGGAGGGCCGTCGCGGCCGCAGGATCGGCGACGGCGGCATCCCGCGCCGCACCGGATCGTCCGGCGCGGTCTCAAGGGGCTGGCGCATCCGCCGACGCTGCAGCAGCAACGACCCCCGCCGCCGGGGCAGGGGCGCCGGCGCGCGCCCCGGTCAGGTCACCACCGGCCCCCTGCGCCGCAGGATGGCCGCCCGCAGAAGATCGGGCGCAGAGGGCCGCGGCGGAAGGTCCGGCGCGGCGGGCCGCCGGTCGCGCGCAGAGCTCCGGGATGCGCGGCACGAAGCGGCGCAGGCCCACGGGGCGCCACTGCGGTATCGGGCCGCCCCCCCCCGCCGCACGAGGTGCCTCGGATCGCGCCGCGCGCCCCGAGGCAGCGCGGCCCGGAAGGCGCCTACTGGTCGAGGAAACTGCGCAGCTTCCGGCTGCGGCTCGGGTGCTTGAGCTTGCGCAGCGCCTTGGCCTCGATCTGCCGGATCCGCTCGCGCGTCACGCTGAATTGCTGGCCCACCTCTTCCAACGTGTGGTCGGTGTTCATCCCGATGCCGAAACGCATCCGCAGAACCCGTTCCTCGCGGGGCGTCAGGCTGGCCAGCACGCGGGTCGTGGTTTCCTTCAGGTTTTCCTGGATGGCCGAATCGAGCGGCAGGATCGCGTTCTTGTCCTCGATGAAGTCGCCAAGCTGGCTGTCCTCCTCGTCGCCGATGGGGGTTTCGAGGCTGATCGGCTCCTTGGCGATCTTCATCACCTTGCGGACCTTCTCGAGCGGCATCTGGAGCTTTTCGGCCAGCTCTTCCGGCGTCGGTTCCCGACCGATCTCGTGCAGCATCTGCCGGCCCGTGCGCACCAGCTTGTTGATCGTCTCGATCATGTGCACGGGAATACGGATGGTGCGCGCCTGATCGGCGATGGACCGGGTGATCGCCTGCCGGATCCACCAGGTCGCATAGGTCGAGAACTTGTAGCCGCGGCGATACTCGAACTTGTCCACCGCCTTCATCAGGCCAATGTTGCCTTCCTGGATGAGGTCGAGGAACTGCAGCCCGCGGTTGGTGTATTTCTTGGCGATCGAGATCACGAGGCGCAGGTTCGCCTCGACCATTTCCTTCTTGGCCTGGCGGGCTTCTTTCTCGCCCTTCTGCACCTGGTTGACGATCCGGCGGAACTCGCTGATGTCGACGCCCACATAGCGGCCGACCTCGGCCATTTCGGCCCGCAGCTCGGCGATCTGGGGGCGGAACTTCTCGACGAAGGTCTGCCAGCCACGGCCGGGCTTCTTCGCCATCCGGTCGAGCCAGGTCGGGTCGAGCTCGTAGCCCTGGTATTCGTCGATGAACTCCTTCCGGTTGATGCGCGCCTGATCGGCCAGCTTCACCATGCCCGAGTTGATCGCCATGATCTTGCGGTTGATGCCGTAAAGCTGGTCGATCAGCGCCTCGATCCGGTTGTTGTGAAGGTGCAGCTCGTTCACCAGCGTCACGATCTCGGACCGCAGCTTCTGGTAGGCGGCCTCGTCGGCGGCGGAAAAGCGCGTCCGCTCCGACAGGGTGGCGCGCATCCGCGCCTCCTGCATCGCGGCAAGCTTGGCGTAATCGCGCGCGATCAGCGCCAGCGTGTCCAGCACCTTGGGCTTCAGCGCCGCTTCCATCGCGGCCAGCGACATGTTGGACGTTTCGTCGTCGTCGTCGTCGTCGCCTTCGACCAGGATCGGGTTGCCGTCCGCGTCAAGCTCGGGTTCGCCGCCGCCGCGCCGGGCGGAGGGGCGCATCTCGACCCCCTCTAGGTCGGGTGCCTCCATCCCGTCCTCGCCGTCCATCGACCGGCCGAACGTCGCCTCGAGATCGATCACGTCGCGCAGGAGGATTTCCTCGGACAGCAGCTCGTCGCGCCAGATCGTGATCGCCTGGAAGGTCAGCGGGCTTTCGCACAGCCCCGCGATCATCGTGTTGCGCCCCGCCTCGATCCTTTTGGCGATGGCGATCTCGCCCTCGCGGGACAGAAGCTCGACCGAGCCCATTTCCCGCAGATACATCCGGACCGGATCGTCGGTGCGGTCGAGCGTTTCGGACTGCACGCCGGCGATGGCGATCTCGCGCGATCCCGAGGCCGTCTCGACCAGCGCGCCGGCGGTTTCGCCGTCCTCGGCTTCCTCCTCCTCGACGACGTTGATGCCCATCTCGCTGAGCATCGCCATCACGTCCTCGATCTGCTCGGACGACACCTGTTCGGGCGGCAGCACGGCGTTGAGCTGGTCGTAGGTGATGAAGCCCCGCTCGCGCGCGTCCGCGATCATCTTGCGGACGGCAGCCTGGCTCATGTCGAGCGTGATTTCGGGCTCCTGCTCGGGGGCCTTGCCATCGTCGGTGTCCTTGGCTGCCATGGATGTTCCTCGAGTGGCCGAATCGGTCGGCGGTCAATAGCGAGTCATTAGCGCGAATCACAGCCGCGGAAAGGCGGCGGGGGCTGGCGGCCGGTCATCGGCGGCGCTTGATCCAGGCTTCGGCGGCCAGCAGGCGGTCGATCAGCCCCTCGCCCCCGGCGGCCGGATCCTCGGCCGGCGCGTCCTCCAGCGGCGTCCGTTCGGCCCGGTGGCGCGCCTCGGCGGCGCGAGCGAGGCGCCATGTCACGCCTTCGTCCGCCATGCCCTGCAGTTCCGCCTGCGCATATTCCACCTCGGCCCAAGCCGCACGCCCCGCCGCCAGCCGCTCTAGGTCGTCGGCCACGCATTGCGCCGCAAGCGCCTCGGTTGCGGACCGCCCCACGCAGGGCGCCGCCCGGACATGGGGGTGGCGGGCGATACGGTCAAGCGCCTCGGCCAGCGCCGGCCGCGCCGCGGCCCAGGCCGCCACGGGGTCGGCCGCAAGCGCCGCGGCAACCATCGCGTCGCGCAGCATCGCATGATCCGCAAGGTCGAGCTCCAGCCGTTCCAGCGCCGCCTCGAACCGCGGCAGGAGGGTGGGGTGCCGGTCCAGCGTCGCCAACACCACGGCGGCGCGCACCCGGTCAGCCTCGCGCGCATCGGCGCGGGCGAGGGTCGAGGCGCGCGTCGTAGGCAGCGGGGCTGCCGGTGCGGGCGTTGGCCAGCGGCCGCGGGGACCGGCCGCCCGCGCGCGTCCCGCGCGGGGGACCGGGGCGAACAGGCCGTTCCGCATCCCGCGCAACGCTTCGGCATAGTGCGCGCGCAGGCCCGGGTCGCGGATCGCGGCCAGCGCGGCGCGCAGGCGCCCATCCAGCGCCGCGCGGCGTTCGGGGCTGTCGAACACCCGGCCTTCCGTCTCGCGCCGCCAGAGCACGGCCACCATCGGCTCGGCCGCCGCCAGCACCGCCGCGAACGCGGCAGCACCGCCCGACCGGATCAGGTCGTCCGGATCCTGCCCCGCGGGCAGGAATGCGAAGCGCAGGCCCCGCCCCGCCTCGATCAGCGGCAGGGCAAGATCGACAAGCCGCAGCGCCGCCCGCAGTCCGGCCTTGTCGCCGTCGAGCGCCACCACCGGTTCGTCCGCGATCTGCCAGAGCATCCGCAGCTGATCCTCGGTCACCGCGGTGCCGAGCGGGGCGACCGCGGCCCCGAAGCCCGCCTCGGCCAGCGCGATCACATCCATGTAGCCTTCGGCGAGGATCAGCGCCGCGCCCTTGGCCGCCGCTTCGCGCGCCGGCCCGGCGTTGTAAAGGGTGCGTCCCTTGTCGAAGATCGGGGTTTCCGGGCCATTGAGGTATTTCGCGCGCGCGTTCGGGTCCATCGCCCGGCCGCCCAGGCTGATCGCGCGGCCGCGCGCGTCGCGGATCGGGAAGATCACGCGCCCGCGGAACCGGTCATAGGGCGGCCCGCCGCCCTCGGGCACGGCGGCCAGCCCGGCCTCGACCGCCACGTCGGGGGGAATGCCCCTGGCCGCCAGCGCCTCGACGAGGCCGGTCCGACGGTCGGGCGCGAAGCCGAGGCTGAACCGGTCGATCGCGCCCTCGCCGAGGCCCCGCCGCGCAAGGTAGGCGCGCGCCTCGGCCCCTGCGGCACTGCGCAGCATCAGCCGGTAGTGCTGCACCGCCGCCTCGACCGCCGCCGACAGCACGGCGCGCCGGTCGGCCTTGAGGGCCGCTGAGGGATCGCGCACGGGCATCGCCATGCCGGCCTCGCGCGCCAGCATCTCGACCGCTTCCATGAAGCCCGCATTCTCGGTCTCCATCACGAAGCGGATCGCGTCGCCCTTCGCCTGGCAGCCGAAGCAGTAGTAGTATCCCTTGCGGTCGTCGGCGTGGAAGCTTGCTGTCCGTTCCTGGTGGAACGGACAGGGCGCCCACCAGTCGCCCCGGGCGCGGTTCGACTTCTTCATGTCCCAGACGACCTTGCGCCCCACGACCTGGCTGAGGGGCACGCGCGCGCGCAGTTCGTCGAGAAAGCCGGGGGGCAGGGACATGGGTCAAATGTAGCACCCCCGCGCCCCGGCGGAAGGGGCAGGCGCGCAAAGCCTGTGGGCTGCTCAGGCGTAGCGGGTCAGGAACCCGTCGGGCAGCAGCACGTTGTGCCGGCCGAGGTTCTTCACGTCACGCTCGCCGCAGAGCGCCATCGTCACGTCCAGTTCGCGGCGGATGATCTCGAGCGCCTTGGTCACGCCGGCCTGCCCCATGGCGCCGAGGCCATAGATGTAGGCCCGTCCGATCATCGTCCCCCGCGCACCGAGCGCCAGCGCCTTCAGCACGTCCTGCCCCGACCGGATCCCGGAATCGAGCCAGACCTCGGTCCGGTCGCCGACCGCCGCGACGATCTGGGGCAGGACGCGGATCGACGACAGGGCGCCGTCGAGCTGCCGCCCGCCGTGGTTCGACACGATGATGGCATCGGCACCGACATCGGCCGCGCGCCGCGCATCCTCGGCATCGAGGATGCCCTTGAGGATGAACCGCCCGCCCCACTGGTCCTTCAGCCTTGCGACCTTGCCCCAGTCGAGCTGCGGGTCGAAGTTCTCAGAGGTCCAGGCCATCAGGCTGGCGGGGTCGCTGACGCCCTTCGCATGGCCCACGATGTTGCCGAAGTGCCGCCGCGGCGTGCCCAGCATGTCGAGGCCCCAGCGCCAGCGGGTGGCAAGATCGAGCAGGGTCCGCAGCGTCGGCTTCGGCGGGGCGGACAGGCCGTTCTTCAGATCCTTGTGCCGCTGGCCGAGGATCTGCAGGTCAAGCGTCAGGACCAGCGCCGAACATCCCGCCGCCTTCGCGCGCGCGATCGTGCGGGCGACGAAATCCTCGTCCTTCATGACGTAAAGCTGGAACCAGAAGGGTTTGGACGTGCGGATGGCCACATCCTCGATCGAGCAGATCGACATCGTGGACAGCGTGTAGGGCACGCCGAACTTCTCGGCCGCGCGGGCGGCTAGGATCTCGCCGTCGGCGTGCTGCATCCCCGTCATGCCAACGGGGGCCAGCGCCACCGGCATCGTCACCTCGTGGCCCGCCATCGTCGTCGCCGTGGTCCGGTTCGACATGTCCACCGCCACGCGCTGGCGCAGGCGGATCTCGGCGAAGTCCGACGTGTTCTCGCGGAAGGTCTGTTCGGTCCAGGACCCCGATTCGCAGTAGTCCCAGAACATCTTCGGTGCCCGCGCCCGATGCATCCGCCGCAGATCCTCGATGCAGGTCACAACGGTCATCGGCCCCTCCCGCGATGGCCCGGCGATCTGCGGGCCCTGACCCGCCTGCATGTCGCAGATCGACCCGCGCCGCGCAACCGTCAGGCGTTGAAGAGGAAGTGCAGGACGTCGCCGTCCTGCACCTCGTAGGTGCGCCCCTCGAGCCGGAACTTGCCCGCCTCGCGCGCGCCTGCCTCGCCGTTGCAAGCCACATAGTCGTGGTAGGCGATGGTCTCGGCACGGATGAAGCCGCGCTCGAAGTCGCCGTGGATCGCGCCGGCTGCCTGCGGGGCCAGTGTGCCCTTCGGGATCGTCCAGGCGCGCGCCTCCTTCGGGCCGACGGTGAAGTAGGTCTGCAACCCCAGCAGCGCATAGGCCGCGCGGATCAGCCGGTCGAGGCCCGCTTCCTCGAGCCCCATCGCCGCGAGGAACTCGGCCGCCTCGGTCGCCGGCAGCTGCGCCAGTTCCTCCTCGATCCGGGCCGAGATCACGACGTGCCCCGCCCCTTGCGCCGCTGCCATCTCGGCCACCCGGTCGGATTGCGCGTTGCCGGTCGCCGCCGCGCCCTCCTCGACGTTGCAGACGTAGAGGACCGGCTTGGCGGTCAGAAGCTGCAGCGCCTTCCAGGCGCGCCGGTCGTCTGCGGCGACCGCGACGGTGCGCGCCGGCCGGCCCTGAGCCAGCGCCTCCTGCGCCGCGGCCAGCAGGCGGTCGGCCTCGGCCGCCTCCCTGTCGCCGCCTTTGAGCTTGCGCACGAGGTTCGCCCGCCGCCGCTCGACCGACTCAAGGTCGGCCAGCATCAGCTCGGTCTCGATCGTCTCGGCGTCGGCGACTGGGTCGATCCGACCCTCGACATGGGTAATGTCGCCGTCATCGAAGCAGCGCAGGACATGGGCGATCGCGTCCACCTCGCGGATGTTTGCGAGGAACTGGTTCCCTAGCCCCTCGCCCTTCGAGGCACCCCGAACCAGGCCTGCGATGTCCACGAAGGTGATCCGCGCCGGGATCACCTGTCGGCTGCCCGCAATCGCCGCGAGCCGGTCCAGCCGCGGGTCGGGCACCGCGACCTCGCCCACGTTGGGTTCGATGGTGCAGAAGGGGAAGTTTGCCGCCTGCGCGGCCGCGGTGCGGGTCAGCGCGTTGAAAAGGGTGGACTTGCCCACGTTCGGCAGGCCCACGATGCCCATGCGGAAGCCCATCGTCCCCCCTCTCGGCCGGTGCGGGGCCCGTTTAGGCGCGCGCCGCCGCCCGCGCAAGCCGCCCCTCACATCGGGGCGAGGGCGCTTGCCGCGGCCGCGCGGCGCGCCACTTCGCACGGTGGCAGGTGCGGGGGTGACGATGCGGCGGCGGGCGTTCCTGGCGGCATGGGCGGCGGCAGCGGTGGCGGCGCCGGCAGTCGCCGATGTGGGCGGCGACCAGTTCAGCCGCGCCGTGGCCGCCCGGCGAGAGGGCCTGCCGTCCGAGGCGACCGTCGCCAACGCCGCGGCCGATCTGACGCAGCGCGGGCAGGCGGCGCTTGCGGCCGAACTGCGCGCCCTGTCGCGGCTTGCCGAGTTGCAGACCGTTGCGGGCCTGCGCACCGGCCTGACGCAGGCCGAAGCGGCCGAGCTTGCGCGCCTTGCGCCCGCCCTCGGCAATCCCACGCGCGCGGCGGCGGTGGCGCGGATCGCGGCCATCCTCGACCGGCGGCGGGCGCTGACGGCAGCACCCTGACCCGTTGATTTCCCCCGCGGGATGGGGGACACCGCGCCCGACGGCAGGGGGGGCGGGCATGACGCGGATCGACCGGACATTCGCACGGCTGAAGGCCGAAGGGCGCAAGGCGTTCCTCGCCTACGTGATGGCGGGCGACCCCGATCCCGACACCTCGCTGGAGCTGTTGCGGGGTCTGCCCGCGGCCGGGGTGGACATCGTCGAGCTCGGCCTGCCCTTCACCGATCCGATGGCGGACGGCCCGGTGATCCAGCGCGCAGGCCAGCGGGCGCTGTCGGCGGGCATGACGGTGGACAAGACGCTGGCGCTCGTGCGGGCCTTCCGCGAGGGCGACGACGCCACCCCGGTCGTGCTGATGGGCTATTTCAACCCGATCTATGCCCGCGGCGTCGACCGTTTCCTCGCCGAGGCGAAGGCGGCCGGGGTGGACGGGCTGATCGTCGTGGACCTGCCGCCCGAGGAGGATGACGAACTGTGCCTGCCTGCGCAGGCGGCCGGGCTGAACTTCATCCGCCTCGCCACGCCGACCACCGACGATGCGCGCCTGCCTGCCGTGCTGTCGAACACCTCGGGCTTCGTCTATTACGTCTCGATCACCGGGATCACCGGTGCTGCCGCGGCGCAGGCGGCGGAGGTGGGCCCCGAGGTGGCGCGGATCAAGGCGCGGACGGACCTGCCGGTGATCGTCGGCTTCGGCGTCGCCTCGGCCGAGGCGGCGCGCGCCATCGCGGGCGTGGCCGACGGCTGCGTGGTGGGCTCGGCCATCGTCCGCCTGATCGGCGAGGGGCGCCCGGTGGCCGACGTGCTGGAGTTCGTGGCCGGTCTGGCCGCCGGGGCGCACTCCGCCTGACCCCGAGCCGCCAGCCCTCTGCGCGGGGCTGCGGCGCCTCGTGGCAGGCGGAGCGGCCGCCGCGGCGGCCACCCGGCCGCGCGGCGCGTCAGCCCACGCGCACCAGTTGTTTCCCGAGGTTCCCGCCCTTCAGCATGGCCAGGAACGCGGCCGGCGCGGCCGCCAGCCCCTCGGCCACGGTTTCGCGCCAGCGCAGCCGGCCGTCGGCCACCATCGGCGCTGCCTCGGCGAGGAAGGCGGGGAACTGCGCCCAATGGTCGGTCACGATGAACCCCTCGACCCGCAACCGCCGGGTCAGGATCGTGCCCCACAGGGCCGCCGCGGAAGGACCGCCGTCATCCCGCGAATACCAGGCGATCGCGCCGCACAGGGCGATGCGGCCGAAGTCGGCCATCGCCGGCAGAACCGCTTCCAGCACGGCGCCGCCAACGTTCTCGAAATAGACCTGCACCCCGGCCGGTGCCGCGTCGCGGATCGCCCGGTAGAGATCGCGCGGCGTTGCCCCGCGGTGGTCGAGGCAGGCGTCGCAGCCGAACTCCTCGACCGCGATCCGGCACTTCTCCGCCCCGCCCGCGATGCCGACGACGCGCATCCCCCGTGCCTTCGCCAGTTGCGCTGCGACGCTGCCGACCGCCCCGGTCGCGGCCGAGATCAAGACCGTCTCGCCCGCCTGCGCCGCGGCGATCCGCGTGAGGCCGACCCAGGCCGTCATCCCCGGCATCCCGAGAACGCCGAGCGCCGCCTGCGGCGGCACGCCCGCGGGCACGCGCGACAGCGCCGCCCCCGGCGCCAGGCCATGCGTGGCCCAGCCCGACGGCGCCACCACGAGATCCCCCGGCGCGAAGCGCGGATCGCGCGACTGCTGCACCTCGGCCACCACCTGGCCCACCATCGTGGCGCCGACCGCGACGGGCGCGGCATAGGACCGGCCCGCGTCCATCCGCCCGCGCATGTAGGGGTCGAGCGACAGCCACAGGGTGCGCGTCAGCACCTCGCCCGCGGCGGGCGGCGGCAGCACCAGCGGCTCCAGCCTGAAATGGCTTGCGTCGGGTTCGCCGTCGGGGCGCGCCGCGAGGACGACCCGTTCCATCCCTAACCCCCGGTCACGCGCGCCGCCCGCGTGATCTCGGCCGCGCCAAGCCCGTAGCGCCCGGCGAAGCGCGCCCGCGCCGCGACCAGCCGCGGGTCGTCGGGGCGCATCCCCAGCGTGCGGATGAAGGCAGCCCGCGGCTGGCCTGCCAGATCCTCGCGGCCGATCGCCGTGCCGAAGGCGCGGTCGAGCACCGCGCCGCCGGCGGTGACGTGGAACCATGTCGATGTGTCGCGGAAATGGTGCTGCATGTGCAGGCGCGCGACGTGCCGTTCCACGGCGGTGCGCGCCACCGGCAGGTGCGCGGTCGTATGGAACCACTCGTAGGCAAGGAACGTCACCCCCCCGCCGACAGCCACCACCGCCGCCGCCCCCGGCACCGCCCAGTCCGCCCCGGCGAGCCTGAGGATCGCCCAGACCGCGATCAGGTTGCCAGCCAGCACCGGCACCACGACGAAGCCCGGCGCGAAGAACAGGCGCGGGTTGGTGGGAAAGTCGTGGTGGCCATAGTGCGCGCGGTAGAGAAGGTCGAAAGCCCATTGCGGGCGCGGCGGCGGCAGGTGGAACACGAAGCGGTGCAGAAGGTACTCGTTCACCATCTGCGCAGGAACGCCCAGCAGCGCCAGAAGCCACAGCCACGGCATCCCGGCCGCCGCCACGACCCAAGCCCCGCCGCCACCGCGGCAAGGATCATCAGGATCGGCGGGTGCGTCAGCATCAGGGCGATACGCGACATGCCGTCACCCTCGCGCCGCCGGGCCGCTCGCGTCAAGCCCGCCGTCCTGCGCGCAGCCGCGCGGGCGGCGGCCGCCGCCGGCCTCCGGCGGGATCGTCCGGAACCGATCCCGCGGCCGGTCAGATGACGGCCCGGGTCGGGCCAGGGTTCGGGGCCGGCGTCAGGCGTCCGGGATCACCTTGCCGGGGTTCAGCGTGCCCTGCGGGTCGAGGGCGGCCTTGAGCGCGCGCATCACCTGAAGCGCAACCGGATCCTTCCGCCGCGCCATCGTCGCGCGCTTGGACAGGCCCACCCCGTGCTCGGCCGAGAACGACCCGCCGAGGGCGGCAACCGCATCCTCGATCGCCTCGAGGATCGCGCTCGGGTCGCCGCGATCGGGATAGACGGTGAAGTGCAGGTTCCCGTCGCCGAGGTGGCAGACCCAGAGCGTCACGGCGCCGGGATCGTATTGCGCCAGCCGCGCCGCCACCGCATCGAGGAAGGGTTGCACCGCGTCGAGCGGCACCGCCACGTCGGTATCGACGTAGGGCGTGCGGTCGAAGGTGATCTCGGCCGCCGCCTCGCGCCGGGCCCACATGGCGCGGCGCTGCGCCTCGGTCCGCGCCACCACGGCGTCAAGGACGTGCCCTGCGTCCATCAGGGCCGCCAGCGTCTCCTCCAGCCGGCCGACGACTGGCACCGCGCCGTCCGGCCCCGGTGCAGCGTCGCGGGGCGCGGTGGCGCCGACCTCGACCAGCACCGTGACCTCGGGGACCGCGGCGAAGGGCAGGCCGAGGTCGGGGTGCAGTCGCGCCAGCTTCCGCAGGTAGCTTGCCGGCATCGCCTCGAACGCCTCCACGGCGCCCCCCGTCTCGACCTGCAGGCGGTTCAGGACCGTCAGCGCGTCGGGCACGCTGCGGACGGCCAGCGTCGCGGTGGCATGGGCGGCAGGCAGCGGCACCAGCCGCATGGCCGCCGCCGTGACGATCCCGAGCGTCCCTTCGGACCCGATGAAAAGGTCCCGCAGGTCGTAGCCGGCGTTGTCCTTGTGCACCTCGCGCATCAGGTCGAGCACGCGCCCGTCCGCCAGCACGACCTCGAGCCCGAGGCAGAGCCCGCGGGTGGAGCCATAGCGCAGCACGTTCGACCCCCCGGCATTCGTTGCCAGCGCCCCGCCCAGCATGGCCGATCCGCGGGCGCCGAACCACAGCGGGAAGTAGAGGCCCTCGGCCGCCGCCGCCTCGTGGATGCGCTGCAGGACCACGCCCGCCTCGGCCACCACAACCCGCGGCCCCGGCTTCAGGGCGCGGATCCGGTTCATCCGCTCGAGGGACAGCATGACCGCGCCCTCGGCCATCGTGCCGCCGACAAGGCCGGTATTGCCGCCCACGGGCACGACCGGCACGCGCGCCGCGGCGGCGGCGCGCACCGCCGCGGCGACCTCGGCCGTCGATCCCGGACGGACGACGGCGAGGGGGCGCGAGACATAGGCGCCCGTCCAGTCGCGCCCGTAGGCCGCGGCATCCGCACCGGTCAGAACCTGCGCCGGCCCGACCGCCGTCGCCAGCCGCTCCATCAACGCCATGACATCCTTCCTCGCCCCCTGGTCACGGACAGGACAATGCGCCATTGCGTCCCGCCGTGCCAGCGTCGGCCGAGGGAGGCAGGGATCGCGGTCGCGGCAAGCGCGCCCCGGCGGCAGGGTGCGGCCGCCGGCGCCCTGTCGGCCGGCCTATCCGCCTGCCCTGTCCAGCAGGTCCAGCACCTGCGGCCCCAGCCCCTCGACGATCCGCGCCACGCCCTCGGCGTTGGGGTGGATGCCGTCGGGCTGCAGGAACCGGGCGATCTCGGCCGGGCTGTCCGCGCCGTCGAGCAGCGGGGCAAGGAACGCGCGCGCCAGAAGCGCGCCGTGCTCGGCGGCAAGGTCGGGATAGATGCGGTCGAAGGCCGCCTTGTACTCGGGCCCGTAGTTGCCCGGCGCCTCCATCGCCACCAGAAGGACCGGCACACCCTTCGCGCCCGCCGCGCGCAGGATCGCATCGAGGTTCGCCCGGCTGGCGGCCGGGTCGATCCCGCGCAGAAGGTCGTTGCCCCCCAGCGTCACGATCATCGCATCCGCGCCGTCGGCCAGCGCCCAGCCCACGCGCGTGGCACCGCCTGCGGTTGTGTCGCCCGAAACGCCTGCGTTGATCACCGTCACGTCGCGCCCCCGCGCGCGCAGCCAGGCCTGAAGCTGCGGCACGAAGCCCTGCGCCTCGGGCAGCCCGTACCCCTGGGTCAGGCTGTCGCCGAGGGCGACCAGCCGCGTCTCGGCCAGGGCCGGCAGCGCCGCCAGCGCGATCACGGATGCGCTGCCGAGGTTGCCCGCGGCGCGCACGACCCCATATGCCGCGGTGCGGAACGCGCGGAGTGCCCCGACGATGACCGAGCCGGTTCTGGATCTGAACGACGCCCGCCTGACGCTGATGGGCAATGCCGGTCCGGTGGAGATCCTGCGGGGCATCACCCTTTCGGTCGCGCGCGGCGAGACGGTGGGACTGGTCGGGCCTTCGGGCTCTGGCAAGTCGTCACTCCTCATGCTGATGGGCGGGCTGGAGCGCGCCACCGGCGGGACGGTGCGGGCGCTCGGCCGCGACCTGACCGCGATGGACGAGGACCAGCTTGCCCGGTTCCGCCGGGGGAATATGGGGGTCGTGTTCCAGTCGTTCCACCTCATCCCGACGATGACCGCGCTCGAGAACGTCGCAACGCCGCTCGAACTGATGGGGGCGCGCGACGCCTTCGAGCGCGCGGCGGCGGAACTGACGGCCGTGGGCCTCGGGCCGCGGATGGACCATTACCCCGCGCAGCTGTCGGGGGGCGAACAGCAGCGGGTCGCGCTGGCGCGGGCGGCGGCGCCGCGGCCAGCGATCCTTCTCGCCGACGAGCCGACCGGCAACCTCGACGGCGCGAACGGGCAGGCGATCATGGACCTCCTGTTCGGCCTGCGCGATCGCCACGGGGCGACGCTGGTGCTGGTCACCCATGCGCCGGAACTGGCGGCGCGCTGCGACCGGGTGGTGCGGCTGGCAGACGGGCGGATCGTGGCGGACGGGCTGCGGCGGGCGGCCGAATGATGTGCAAGAACTTTCAGCCGGGGCGGCCTTCCGCCCTGCGCCGCTTACAGCAGGGTTGAAAAATGGCTATCGCCACCGCCTTCCGCCTTGCCCGACGCGAGTTGCGCGGCGGCCTTTCGGGGTTCCGCGTGTTCCTCGCCTGCCTGGCGCTCGGGGTGGCCGCGATCGCCGCGGTCGGCATCGTCCGGGCGGCGATCCAGAAGGGCCTGACCGACCAGGGCGCGATCCTGCTGGGCGGCGATGCGCAGATGGAATTCACCTACCGCTTCGCCTCCGAGGCCGAACGCGCCTTCATGGCCCGCGTCGCCGCGGGCGTGTCCGAGATCGCCGACTTCCGGTCGATGGCCGTGGCGGGCGAGGGCGAGGCGGCCGAACGCGGCCTGACGCAGGTCAAGGCGGTGGATGGGGCATATCCGCTGACCGGCGCGGTCGTGCTCGACCCGCCCCTGCCGCTGGCGCAGGCGCTGGCGGGCGCGGGAGGGCTGCCGGGCGGGGTGATGGATCGCGTGCTGGTGGACCGTCTGGGGCTTGCGGTCGGGGACACGTTCCGGCTCGGGCTGCAGGCTTTCCGCCTGACGGCCGTGCTGCTGCGCGAGCCCGACACGCAGGCGGCGGGCTTCGGCCTCGGCCCGCGCACGATCGTGGCGCTGCCGGCGCTGGCAGAGTCGGGGCTTCTGGTGCCGGGCACGCTTTATCAGTCGAAATATCGCCTGCTGCTGCCGCCGGACGCCGACATCGCAGCCGTCCGCGACGAGGCGCAGGCGCTGTTCCGCGACACCGGGATGCGCTGGACCGACCGGCGCGCCGCGGCGCCCGGCGTGGCGACCTTCGTCGACCGGATCGGGGCCTTCCTCGTGCTGGTCGGCCTGGCGGGCATGGCGGTCGGCGGGGTGGGCGTGTCGGCCGCCGTGCGCGCCTATCTCGAACGAAAGGTGCCGGTGATCGCGACGCTGCGCACGCTCGGGGCCGATACGGCCACGATCTTCGTCGCCTACGCGATCCAGATCGGGGCGCTGACGGCGGCCGGCGTGGCGATCGGGCTTGTCGTCGGCGCCGGGGTGCCGCTGCTGCTGGCACCTGTGATCGAGGCGCGGCTGCCCGTGCCCGCGGTCTTCCGTCCCTATCCGGGTCCGTTGCTCGAGGCCGCATTCTACGGCGTCCTGACGGCCGCGCTGTTCACGCTCTGGCCGCTGGCGCGCGCGGCGGGGATCCGCGCCGCGGCGCTCTACCGCGAACCGGGGGGGCGCGCCCGCGGTCTGCCGGGATGGCGCGCGATGGCGGCGACGGCGCTGCTGGCCGCCGCCCTGGTCGGGGGCGCGGCCGCGTTTTCCGGCGTGGCCCGGCTGGCGCTGTGGTCGGCGGCGGGGATCGTCGCGGCGCTGGCGGTTCTGCTGGGGGCGGCGTTCCTCTTGCGGCGGGCGGCGCGGGCCGGCGCGCGCGCGCGGGCGGTGCGGGGGCGGCCGTCGCTGCGCCTCGCGCTGGCGGCCATCGGCGGGCCGCGGGAAGAGGCGGGATCGGTCGTGCTGTCGCTCGGCCTTGGCCTGACCGTGCTGGCGGCCGTGGGGCAGATCGAGTCGAACCTGCGCAGTGCCATCGCGCGCGATCTGCCGGCACGGGCACCGACCTATTTCGTCGTGGACATCCAGCCCGACCAGATCGACGGGTTCCGCGCGCGGCTGGCCGCCGACCCGGGGGTGGAGCGGGTGGATACGGCGCCCATGCTGCGCGGCATCATCACCCGGATCAACGGCCGCCCGGCGGCCGAGGTGGCGGGCGACCACTGGGTGATCCGCGGCGACCGCGGCGTGACCTATGCCGAAGCGCTGCCCGAGAACACGACGATCACCGCCGGCGCCTGGTGGCCCGAGGGCTACCAGGGCCCCCCGCAGGTCAGCTTCGCGGCCGATGAGGCCGAAGAGATCGGGCTGAAACTCGGCGACACGATCACCGTGAACATCCTCGGCCGCGATATCGAGGCGGCGGTGACCAGCCTGCGCGAGGTGCGGTTCGAGACGGCGGGCATCGGCTTCGTCATGGCGATGAACCCGGCCGCCCTCGCCGGCGCGCCGCACAGCCACATCGCCACCGTCTATGCCGACGGCGCGCGCGAGGGGGCGATCCTGCGGGATCTGGCGCAGGCCTATCCCAACATCACGGCGATCCGTGTGCAGGACGCGGTCGAGCAGGTGGCCGAGGCCCTCGGCGCGCTGGCCTCGGCCACGGCCTGGGCGGCGGGGGCGACGCTGGTGACGGGGTTCGTCGTGCTGATCGGCGCCGCGGCGGCCGGGGAACGCGCGCGGGTGTTCGAGGCGGCGGTGCTGAAGACCCTCGGCGCCACGCGCGGGCGCATCCTTGCGTCCTTCGCGCTGCGGGCCGCGCTCATGGGCGCTGCCGCCGGGGCGGTGGCGGTCGTGGCGGGCGGCATGGCCGGCTGGGCGGTGATGCGCTTCGTCATGCAGGCGCCCTATGCCTTCGAGCCGGCCTCGGCCGCCGGCATCATCCTCGGCGGCATCGCAGCGGTCATGCTGGCCGGCCTTGCCTTCGCGCTGCGCCCGCTGGCGGCGCGCCCGGCGCGGGTGCTGCGCGCGCAGGAGTGACCGGGCGGCGCGCGGGTGGCCTCGCAAGCCGGGCCGCCCTCACCGCCCCGCGTCCGCGTGTAAGGCGGCAGCCGGGCTGGCCAGCAGCGCCGCGGCCACCCCGATCGCGATGGCCTGCGGGTGCTTGCCGAGGGCGGGATCGCCGATCGGACAGGCGATGCGGTCGATCTGTGCCGCGCTGTGGCCGAGGGCGGAGAGCCGCGCCCGGAACCGCGCCCGCTTGGTGGCCGAGCCGATCAGCCCGAGGCGGGCGAAGCCGTGGCCGAGCAGGCGATGGCAGATCGCAAGGTCGATCGAGTGCGAGAACGTCAGCACATAATGCTCGGCCGCGGCCGGCGCGCGGGCGGCCAGCGCCGGCAAGTCGGCCGACGCAAGCACCGTGATACCCGGCGGGACGACCGCGGGGAAACGGTCCGGGGCCACGTCGGCCCAGGTCAGCGCGAGGCCCGGCAGCGGGGCCAGCACCGCCGTCAGCGCGCGGCCGACATGGCCCGCGCCCCAGACCCAGACGACGCGGGTCGCTCCGGCGACGGGCTCGGCCAGCCACCCGCCCGCCAGCACCGGGGCGCGCAGGCCCTGCCCCCGGGCGCGCGCGAGCGCCCGGGCGACCGCCAGCGGCGGCTCGCCCGCGCCCTCGACCCGCCGCACTGCCATGTCCGCCTCGATGCGCAGGTCGGCAAGGCGGGCGCTGTCCCAGACTTCGGTCACCAGCGTGACCGCCCCGCCGCAGCACTGCCCGCGGGCAGGGCCGAGCGGCACCCGCTCCACCGCGGCCGCGCCGCCCGAGGCCAGCAAGGCCCGCGCCGCCGCCGCGGCCTGCCATTCGAGCGCGCCGCCGCCGATCGTGCCGGCCTGACCGCCGGGCCAGACCAGCATGGCCGCCCCCGCCTCGCGCGGGGCCGATCCCTGCACCCCGGCCACCACGACGCGGGCGACCGCGCCGTGTGCGGCGACGGCCGCGCGCAGGGCGCCGAGGTCGATCATCCCGCCGCCCGGCGCAGCGCCGCCAGCACCCGCTCGGGCGTCGCGGGCGCGTCGAGCGCCGGGTAGGCCGCGCCGCAGGCCGCCACGGCATCCGACAGCGCCAGCAGCACCGCATTGGCCAGCATCAGCGGCGGCTCGCCCACGGCCTTCGACCGGCCGATCGTGGCGGCCGCGTTCGGCTCGTCCCAGAGGGTGACGTTGAAGACGCGCGGGCGGTCGGAACAGGCGGGGATCTTGTAGGTCGCAGGGGCGTGGGTCCGCAGGCGGCCCCGGTCGTCCCAGACGAGCTCTTCGGTCGTCAGCCAGCCTGCGCCCTGGACGAAGCCACCCTCGATCTGGCCGATGTCGATCGCGGGGTTCAGCGAGGCGCCGCAATCGTGCAGGATGTCGGCCCGCAGGATGCGGTATTCGCCGGTCAGGGTGTCGATCACCACCTCGGCCACGGCCGCGCCGTGGGCGAAGTAGAAGAACGGCCGCCCCCGGCCTGCGGCGCGGTCCCAGCTGATGTCGGGCGTCTTGTAATGGCCCGCCGCCGACAGCCCCACCCGGCCGCGCCAGCACCGCTCTGCCGCCTCGGCGAAAGGCATGTCGGCGGCGCCGACGCGCACCCGCCCCTCCGCGAAGACGACCGAGGCCGGATCGGCCTGGTGCAACGCCGCCAGGTGCTCGGCCATCCGCCCGCGGATCGCGGCGCAGGCCGCCTGCACCGCCATCCCGTTCAGGTCCGACCCCGACGAGGCTGCGGTGGGCGCGGTGTTCGGCACCTTGGCGGTGTCGGTCGCGGTGATCCTGACCGCGCCGAGCCCCACGCCGAATTCCGCCGCCGCAACCTGCGCGACCTTCTGGAACAGGCCCTGTCCCATCTCGGTCCCGCCGTGGTTGAGGTGGATCGACCCGTCGCGATAGACGTGCACGAGGGCGCCCGCCTGGTTCATGTGCGTCAGCGTGAAGGAGATGCCGAACTTCACCGGCGTCAGCGCGAGCCCCCGCTTCAGCACCGGGTTCGCCGCGTTCCATGCGGCCGCAGCCGCGCGCCGCCCGGCATAGTCGGCCGTCCGCTCCAGCCGGTCGATCATCCGCGGCAGGGCGAACTGCGTCACCGGCTGTCCGTAGTGCGTCGTCTGCCCTTCGGCATAGAGGTTGGCGCGCCGCACCGCCAGCGGATCGCGGCCGAGCGCATGGGCGATGTGGTCCACCACCCGCTCGATCGCCAGCACACCCTGCGGCCCGCCGAAGCCGCGGAAGGCGGTGTTGCTTTGCGTGTTGGTGCGCAGGCGGTGGCTTTCGATGCGGACGTTCGGCAGGAAATAGGCGTTGTCGGTGTGCAGCATCGCCCGGTCGGCCACCGGCGTGGACAGGTCGCGCGACCAGCCGCAGCGGACGTGATGCACCATCTGCAGCCCGAGGATGCGCCCCGCCGCGTCAACGCCCGCGCGATAGCGGATGCGGAAGTCGTGCCGCTTGCCGGTGATGACGAAATCGTCGTCGCGGTCATAGCGGATGCGGCAGGGCCGGCCGGTGCGTTGCGCGGCGACGGCACAGGCCACGGCGGGGCCGTTGCCCTGGCTTTCCTTGCCGCCGAAGCCCCCACCCATGCGGCGGCATTCGACGCGCACGCTGTGCATCGGCACGCCCAGGGCCTCGGCGACCTTTTCCTGGATTTCGGAAGGGTGCTGGGTCGAGGCGATGACATGCATCCCGCCCGCCTCGTCGGGGATCGCGGCGGCGGCCTGGCCTTCGAGGTAGAAGTGCTCCTGACCGCCGATTTCCATCGCGCCTTCGACCACGCGCGGCGCCGAAGCGATGGCGGCGGCAGCGTCGCCGCGCGACCAGACGATCGGGCCGCCCTCGAAATGGCTGCCGGCCGCCAGCGCCTGGTCGAGCGTCAGGATCGCGGGGCGTTCGTCGTAGGTCACGCGCGCAAGGCGCGCCGCGCGCTGCGCCGCCCGGTGGCTGTCGGCGACGACGAGGAACACCGGTTGCCCCACATGATGCACTGTGCCGTCGGCCAGAAGCGGCTCGTCGTGCCATCCGGGCGAGGTGTCGGCGGGGCGGGCGAGGTCGGCGGCCGTGATCACATCGACCACGCCGGGCGCGGCGCGGACGGCCGACAGGTCCATCTCCGTGATCACCCCGTGCGCAACGGCCGACAGGCCGAAGCACAGATGCAGCGTGCCCGCAGGCAGCGGGATGTCGTCGGTATAGCGCGCCTGTCCGGTGACATGCAGCGTCGCGCTGTCGTGCGGCAGGGCGGTGCCGAGGCTCATGGCGAAACCTCCAGCACCGACGGGGCGCTGCCGCGGTCGGCCATCAGGCAGCGCGTCAGCATCGCCTGCGCCACCGCCATGCGGTAGGCGGCCGAGGCGCGATGGTCGTCGATCGGGCGGAAATCCTTTGCCAGCGCCGCCTGCGCGGCGGCGACGGCGGTTTCGTCCCAGACGCGGCCCGTCAGCGCCGCCTCGGCCGCGCGGGCGCGGGCGGGGATGCCCGCCATCCCGCCGAAAGCGATGCGTGCCGCGGCCACGCGGCCGCCGTCCAGCGCGATCCGGAACGCCCCGCAGACCGCCGAGATGTCGTCGTCGAAACGCTTCGACACCTTCCAGACGCGCAGCCGGTCGGGCTGGCGGGGAAAGCTGACGGCCTCGACGAACTCGCCCGGCGCGCGGTCCTGCCGGCCGTAGGCGAGGAAGAAGGACTCGAGCGGGATGGACCGCCGCGCATCGCCCCGGCGCAGGTGCAGCGTGGCGTCCAGCGCGATCAGCGGCGGCGGACTGTCGCCGATCGGGCTGGCGTTGGCGATGTTGCCCCCGATCGTGGCCGCGGCGCGCACCTGCGGCCCGCCGAAGCGGCGGATCAGCGCGGCGAAGGCGGGGTGCAGCGCGGCCATCGCGGGTTCGAGCTCGGCCAGGGTCACGGCGGCGCCGATGCGGACGCGGTCCGCCCCGACCTCGATCCGCCGGAGGTCGGCACAGCGCCCGGTGAAGGCCACCGGCGCGAGGCTGCGGAACTGCTTGGTCACCCAGAGGCCCGCGTCGGTCCCCCCTCCGACCAGGGTCCCGTGGGGATGGGCGGCAAACCAGGCGGCCAGCGCGTCGGCGGTTTCGGGCATGGCCACGCCCGGATCGCCCGCTTCTGGCAGCGGGTCGTCCAGCCAGGCGGGAACGGGTTCGCGCGCCGCCGCCTCGGCCGCGCGGACAATCGGGGCATAGCCGGTGCAGCGGCAGAGGTTGCCCGCCAGCGCGGTGTCGTGGTCGGCTTCGCCCCGGGCATGCGCGGCGGCCATCGCCACCACGAAACCGGGCGTGCAGAAGCCGCACTGGCTGGCGTGGTGGTCGATCATGGCGCGCTGCACCGGGTGCAGCGTTCCGTCGGGCGCCGCCATCCCCTCGACGGTGCGCACGGCCGTGCCGTGGACCTGCGGCAGGAACAGGATGCAGGCGTTGAGCGCGCGCACGCCCGCACGATCCCTGACCCAGACGGTGCAGGCGCCGCAATCGCCCTCGTTGCAGCCCTCCTTGGTGCCGGTCAGCTTGCGATCCTCGCGCAGCCAGTCGAGGAGCGTGCGTGTCGGCGGCTGTCCTGCGACCCGCACGGGCGCGCCGTTCAGCGTGAAGGTGATGTCGGTCATGAAACCCTGCGCCGCTGTTCGCGCCGCGCGCCGGTTCCCCGGCGGACCCTGCCCGATGCGGCGTAAGGCAGGGCGCGCTTGACCGCCGAAAGATCGGCAAGCCGCCCGCCCTTGACAAGACCTTCGCGTCGGCTGACCCGGCAATGCCGCAGCGACGGGCGCGCAGGCACCGCATTTCGGGGGATGCGCCCGCAGGCCGGGCAGCGATAGGATCGCGCCATGCCGGCACGATTCATCCATCTGCGCTGCCACACCGAATATTCGCTGCTCGAAGGCGCGATGCCGCTGAAGGCGCTGGTCAAGCGGGCGAAGGCGGCAGGGATGCCCGCCGTCGCCGTCACCGATACCAACAACCTCTTCTGCGCGCTGGAATTCGCGACGCTTGCGCTGGCGGAAGGCGTGCAGCCGATCATCGGCTGCCAGATCGCGGTGGCCGAGGGCGCGGCGCAGCCCGGCGACCGGCCGCGCCCGCCTGCGCCGGTGGTGCTGCTCGCGCAGTCCGAGGCGGGGTATCTGAACCTCCTCAAGCTAAACTCGGCGCTCTATCTCGGCCCGGTCCAGGGGCAGGTGGCGCCGGACGACCTGGCCGCCCACGCCGCGGGCCTGATCTGCCTGACCGGCGGGGCCGAGGGGCCCGTGGGGCGGCACCTCGCGGCCGGGCAGGCGGGCAAGGCCGAAGCGGTGCTGAACCGCCTGCGCGCGATCTATCCCGGGCGGCTCTATGTCGAGCTCCAGCGCCACCCCGGCCCGGACGGCCAGTGGATGGAGGCCGAGCGCGCGACCGAAGCGGGGCTGATCGATCTTGCCTATGCCTTCGACCTGCCGCTCGTGGCCACGAACGACGTGATGTTCCCCGGCCCCGACATGGCCGAGGCGCACGATGCCCTGCTGTGCATCGCCGAGGGCGCCTATGTGGATCAGACCGCCCCGCGGCGACGTCTTACCGCGCACCATCACTTCAAGTCCGCCGACGAAATGGCGGCCCTGTTCGCCGACCTGCCCGAGGCGATCGAGTCGACCGTGGAAATCGCCCGCCGCTGCGCCTATGCGCCGGGCAAGCGCAATCCCATCCTGCCGCGCTTCGCCGCAAACGAGGTCGAGGAACTGCGCACCCAGGCCTGGGACGGGCTCAGGGCGCGGCTCGCGGTTGTGCCGCACGCCGCGCCCGTGGCCGACTACGAGGCGCGGCTGACCTTCGAGCTCGGCATCATCGAGCAGATGGGATTTCCCGGCTACTTCCTGATCGTGGCCGACTTCATCAAGTGGGCCAAGGGCCGGGGCATCCCGGTGGGGCCGGGGCGCGGGTCGGGCGCGGGGTCGCTGGTGGCCTGGGCGCTGACCATCACCGACCTCGATCCCTTGCGCTACGCCTTGCTGTTCGAGCGGTTTTTGAACCCCGAACGGGTGTCGATGCCCGACTTCGACATCGACTTCTGCATGGACCGGCGCGACGAGGTGATCGCCTATGTCCAGAGCCGCTATGGCCGCGACCGGGTGGCGCAGATCATCACCTTCGGCGCGCTTCTCTCGAAGGCGGCGGTGCGCGACGTGGGGCGCGTCCTGCAGATGCCCTACGGCCAGGTGGACCGTCTGTCGAAGCTGATCCCGCTCGACGGCGTCAAGCCGGTCAGCATCGAGAAGGCGCTGGCCGACGAGCCGCGCCTGCGCGAGGCGGCGCGCGCGGAAGAGGTAGTGGGGCGCTGCCTTGCCATCGCGCAGCGGATCGAGGGCCTGCTGCGCAACGCCTCGACCCATGCCGCGGGCGTGGTCATCGGCGACCGGCCGCTGGACGAGCTGGTGCCGCTCTACCGCGATCCGCGCTCCGACATGCCGGCGACGCAGTTCAACATGAAATGGGTCGAGGCGGCGGGGCTGGTGAAGTTCGACTTCCTCGGGCTCAAGACGCTGACGGTCATCAAGGGTGCGGTGGACCTGATCCGCGGGCAGGGCCGCCACCTGCACGTCGCGGCGGACGGGACGCGCCTCTACGACCCGCCGCCGGGGGCGGTGGACGACATCGGGGCGATCCCGCTCGACGACGCGCGCACCTATGCGCTCTATGCGGCCGCCCGCACGGTGGCAGTGTTCCAGGTCGAAAGCAGCGGCATGATGGATGCGCTGCGCCGGATGAAGCCCACCTGCATCGAGGACATCGTGGCGCTGGTCGCGCTCTATCGCCCCGGCCCGATGGAGAACATCCCGGTTTACTGCGAGGTGAAGAACGGCCTGCGCCCGCTTGAATCGATCCACCCCAGCATCGACCACATCCTGAAGGAGACGCAGGGCATCATCGTCTATCAGGAACAGGTGATGGAGATCGCGCGGGTCATGGCCGGCTACAGCCTCGGCGGGGCGGACCTGCTGCGCCGGGCGATGGGAAAGAAGATCCCCGAGGAAATGGCGAAGGAACGCCCGAAGTTCATCGAGGGCGCGATGGCGAACGGCGTCAGCCGCGAGAAGGCGGGCGAGGTGTTCGACCTTCTGGAGAAATTCGCCAACTACGGCTTCAACAAGAGCCACGCGGCAGCCTATGCCGTGGTCAGCTACCAGACTGCCTGGCTCAAGGCGAACCACCCGGTGGAGTTCATGGCGGCCGTCATGAACTGCGACATCCACCTGACCGACAAGCTTGCGCTCTACAAGCGCGAGGTGGACCGGATGGGCATTCCGGTGCTGCCCCCCTGCGTCAACCGCAGCGCGGCCGCCTTCGCGGTCGAGGGGGGGCGGATCCTCTACGCCCTCGGCGCGCTGAAGAACGTGGGTATCGAGGCGATGCGCGCCATCGTCGCCGCCCGCGGCGACCGGCCCTTCGCCAGCCTCGCCGACTTCGCGGGCCGGGTGGACCTCAAGCGGCTCGGCAAGCGCCCGCTCGAGATGCTGGCGCGCGCGGGCGCCTTCGACGCGCTGGAGCCGAACCGGGCGCGGGTGTTCGAGGGGCTCGATGCCCTGGTGGCCCATTCGGCGGCGGTGCACGAGGCGCGGGCATCGGCGCAGGTGTCGCTGTTCGGCGGCGGGGGTGCCGACATCCCGCCCCCGCGCCTGCCCGGCCGCGACGACTGGCTGCCGGTCGAGCGGCTGGCGGCCGAACACGCGGCGATCGGGTTCTACCTGACCGGGCATCCGCTGGACGATAACATGCCCGCGCTGCGCCGGCAGGGCGTGATCACCCACGCCGAACTCGCCCGCCGGGCCGAAGCGGGGCCAGTCGTGGCGAAGGTCGCGGGCGCGGTGTCGAAGCGGCAGGAGCGCAAGTCGGCCCGCGGCAACCGCTTCGCCTTCGTCGAGCTGTCGGACCCGACGGGCCTCTTCGAGGTGACGGTGTTCTCGGACGTGCTCGAGGCCGCGCGCGACCATCTGGAACCCGGCCGGCGCGCCGTGCTGCAGGTCGAGGCGACGCTGGAGGGCGAGACGCTGAAACTGCTCGCCCGCGCCGTCCAGCCGATCGACGCAGTGGCCGAGGCCGCACCCGCTGCCGGCCTGCGCGTGCACATCGCCGATGCCGGGGCAGCGGCCGGCGTGGCTGCGCTGCTGGCGCGGCTCGCACCCGCGAAGGCGCGGGCGCCGGTGCGCATCTGCGTGGCCGATCCCGCCAGCGGCGCCGAGATCGACATCGACCTGCCGCAGCCCTATCCGGTGACGCCCCAGGTGCGGGGCGCGCTGAAGGCGGTTTCGGGCGTGCTGGCGGTGGAAGAGCTGGACTAGATCGGAGAAGGGACCGCCCGGTTGGGCGGCGGGGTGTCGGACTGTTCGATTTCTGCATCATCGGCGGCGGCATCGCCGGTCTTTCGGCCGGCGCGGCGCTGTCTGCCCTGGGGCGCGTCTGCCTGCTCGAGGCCGAGGCCGCCTTCGGCCATCACGCCTCGGGGCGGTCGGCCGCGCTCTATGAACCCAATTACGGCGCGGCGCCGAACCGCGCGCTGGCGATCGCCTCGGGCGATGCCCTGCGGGCCGCCGGCGTGCTGTCGCCTCGCGGCCTGATGATGGTGGCGACCGCGGGCGAGCTTGAGGCCTTCGCCGCCGACTGCCCGCATCTGGGGTTGCGGACGCTCGACCTCGCGTCGGCCCGGGCGATGGTGCCGATCCTGTCGCCCGACGTCGCGGCGGCGGCGCATACCGACAACGCCTGGGACATCGACACCGACCGGCTGTTGCAGGCCCATGCGAAGGCGATCCGCGCCGCCGGGGGCGAGACGCGGACGAAGGCCCGCGTCGCCGCGGTGGCGCGGGAGCGCTACGGCTGGCGCGTGACCGCCGGCGACGGGTCGAGGGTCGAGGCGCGGGTCCTGGTGAACGCGGCCGGTGCCTGGGCCGACGAGGTGGCGGCGCTGGCGGGCCTGCGCCCCCTCGGGATCCGGCCGTTCCGCCGGTCGATGGCGCGCATTCCCGCCCCGGCGGGGCTCGACGTGGCGCGCTGGCCCATGCTGTTCGGCCCGGGCGAGACCTGGTATGCCAAGCCCGACGCCGGCGCGCTGCTGGTCTCGCCCGCCGACGAGGATGCGACCGACCCGCACGACGCCTGGCCCGACGACATGGTTCTGGCCGAGGGCATCGCCCGGTACGAGGCGCATGTGACCGAACCCGTCACCCGGCTGGTCGCCAGATGGGCCGGCCTGCGCAGCTTCGCCCCCGACCGGGTGCTGGTCCTCGGCCGCGATCCGGCCGCGCCTGCTTTCCTGTGGTGCGCGGGGCAGGGGGGTTACGGGTTCCAGACCTCGGCCGCCGCCGCCGCGCATCTGGCCGACATTGCTGCGGGCCGTCCGCCCGCCATCGGCGCGGACGTGGCCCGCGCGCTCGACCCCGCGCGCTTCGGTTGACCTGCATCAATGCCGCGCGGCGCCCGGGCGGTTAGGCCCGCGCCGACCGGAACGGAGGGCGCAATGGACTGGAAAGACAAGATCGAGGACACCCGGGGCGCGCTGCGCGTCCTGAACCGGAGCATCCCCGAGGCGACGAAGGGCTTTGCCGCCCTCTCGAAAGCGGTGAAGGAGAATGGGCCCCTGTCGGTGAAGGAGAAGGAGTATGTGGCCCTCGGCATCTCGATCGCCGTGCGCTGCGACGACTGTATCGCCTTCCACGTCGAGGCGCTGATGAAGGCCGGCGCGACGCGGGACGAGATGGCGGATGTCCTCGCCATGGCCGTTCAGATGGGCGGCGGGCCCGCGCTGATGTATGCGGCGCGTGCCCTGCAGTGCTGGGACCAGCTCGCCTCGCCGCCGCAGGGAACCTGACGGCGGACGGTGCCCGGGCGGCATCGCTGGAGCGGGCCCGGGCCGCCTCAGCCGTCCGCGCGGATCCGCGCGTTCGCGGGATCGTGCGGGCTGTCGGCGACCACTTCGGCATCCCAGAGGTCGCGGAACATCCGCACCTTGAGCCGCGTGCCGGGTTCGGCCAGCGCGGGGGCGACGTAGCCCATGCCGATCTGCCGGCCGAACGCCACCGACCAGCCGCCCGAGGTCAGCCGGCCGACCTTCGCGCCGTTGTGGAAAATGCCCTCGCGCCCCCAGGGGTCGGCGTCCGGCGGCCCGTCGATCAGAAGCGTGACACACCGCGCCCGGATGCCGGTGTCCCGCATCGCCGGCTTGCCGAGAAAGTCCTTGGACAGGTCCACGAACCGCTCGAGCCCCGCCTCGAGCAGGGTGGCATCGCGGCCGAGCTCCGCGCCGAAGGCGCGATAGGATTTTTCCTGCCGCAGCCAGTTCTGCGCCCGAGCCCCCACGGGGCGCAGGCCATGCGCCGCGCCCGCCTCCATCAGCATGTCCCACAGGCGGTTCTGCATCTCGATCGGGTGGTGCAGTTCCCAGCCGAGCTCGCCCGTATAGGCCACGCGCACGGCCCGGACCGGCACCATGCCGAGCTCGATCCGCCGCCAGGACAGCCAGGGGAAACGCCGGTTGCCCAGGACCGTCTCCGGCTCGGCGTCGCGCACCAGCGCCTTTAGGATATCGCGCGACCGCGGCCCGGCCAGCGCGAAGACGCCCCATTGCGTCGTCACGTCCTGGATTTCGACATGGCCGACATCCGCCCGCCGGTCCTCGGCGCACTTGCGCAGCCAGTCGCCGTCATAGGCGGCCCAGGCCCCGGCCGAGATCAGGCAGAAATCGTCCGCGGCGATCCGGACGATGGTGTATTCGCTGCGCACCGTGCCCGCAGGCGTTAGCGCGTAGGTCAGGTTGATCCGCCCCGGTGCGGGCAGGCGGTTGCAGGTGAACCAGTCGAGGAAGGCCGCAGCCCCCGGCCCGGCCACGCGATGCTTGGCAAAGGCGGTGGCGTCGATCAGCCCCGCCGCCTCGCGCACCGCGCGCGCCTCGGCCTCGGCGTGGGGCCACCAGGCGCCGCGGCGGAACGATCGGGCGTCGTGGTCGAAGCCGGCCGGCGCGCCGGGCGCGTAGTAGTTCGGACGTTCCCACCCGTTCACCTGCCCGAACTGTGCGCCGAGCGCCCGCTGCCGGTCGTAGGCGGGCGCAGTGCGCAGGGGCCGGCAGGCTTCGCGTTCCTCGTCGGGGTGGTGCAGGATGAAGACATGCGCATAGCACTCCTCGTTCTTGCGCATGGCGTATTCGGTCGTCATCCAGTCGCCGAACCGCCGGGGGTCGAGGCTCGACATGTCGATCTCGGCCTCGCCCGCGGTCATCATCTGCGCGAGGTAATGCCCGGTGCCGCCGGCCGCGGTGATGCCGAACGAGAACCCCTCGGCCAGCCAGAGGTTGCGCAAGCCCGGCGCGGGGCCGACCAGCGGGTTGCCGTCGGGCGTGTAGCAGATCGGGCCGTTGTAGTCGCCCTTGAGGCCGACGTGTTCGGACGACGGGATGCGGTGGATGAAGCTCGCGTACTCCGCCTCGATCCGATCGAGGTCGAGGGGGAAGAGATCGGCGCGGAACGTCTCGGGCACGCCATAGGGAAAGCGGGCGGGTGCGCCCATCTCGTAGGGGCCGAGGATCCAGCCGCCCCGTTCCTCGCGCACATACCACTTTGCGTCGGCGTCCCGCAGCACGGGATGCTGCGGGTTCGACGCCCGCCACGCGACCAGGGCGGGGTCGGGTTCGGTCACGATATACTGGTGCTCGACCGGGATCGCGGGGTGGTTGAGGCCCAGAAGCCGCGCGGTGCGCTGCGCATGGTTGCCGGTGGCGACGACGACATGTTCGGCGACGATCTCGACCGTCTCGCCCGAGGGCACGAGGCGGCCGCCCTTCTCGTCAAGCCGGGCGCAAGTCACCACCCAGTCGCGGCCGGTCCAGCGGTATCCATCCGCCTGCACGCGCCGTTCGATCTGCGCGCCAAGCTGACGGGCGCCCTTCGCCATCGCTTGCGTCACGTCGGCGGGGTTGATGTAGCCGTCGGTCGGGTGGAACAGCGCGCCCACGAGGTCGTCGGTCCGCACCAGCGGCCAGCGGTCCCGGATCTGCGCGGGCGTCAGAAACTCGTGCGGGATCCCCACCGTCTCGGCGGTCGCGGAATAGAGCATGTATTCGTCCATCCGCGCCTGCGTCTGCGCCATCCGCAGGTTGCCGACGACGAAGAAGCCGGGATCGAGGCCGGTTTCATCCTTCAGGCCCTTGTAGAACTTCACGCTGTAGTCGTGGATGTGGCTGGTCGCGTAGCCCATGTTGAAGAGGGGCAGAAGGCCCGCGGCGTGCCAGGTGGACCCGGCCGTCAGCTCGTCCCGCTCGATCAGCAGCGTGTCCCACCCCGCCTTCGCCAGATGGTAGGCGACCCCGACGCCGACAGCTCCGCCGCCGACGACCAGGGCACGGACATGGGTTTTCATGGGCGCGTCTCCCCCGCGGTTCGATAGCCCATTCCTGCCGCGTGCGGGGCCGGCGGGGGCCGTGCCGTCCGACGCCCGGCGGTGCGAAAGCGACATGCGGGGCAGGCGGTCGCGCAGCGGGTCTGCGCGGCAGCCGCGGGCGCGTGGCGGGCAGGGGGGGCGCAGGCGGCCGCCGGTTTGCCGGCGGCCGTTAGGCGCGCGCGGGCATCGGGCAGGCAGGTCCGGCCCGCAGGGTCGGCCGTTCCGCCGGGGTTCGGCCGCGAAACGCAAACGGGCGGCCCCCCGCTGGCCGGGGGGCCGCCCGCGCGCCGAAACCGGCGGTCGGATCAGGCGAGCTTGAGGTTCGTCGCCGATTCGCGGCCGTCGCGGCCGGATTCGATGTCGAACGTCACCGCCTGCCCGTCGCGCAGATCACGCAGGCCCGCGCGCTCCAGCGCGGTGATGTGGACGAACACGTCCTTGCGGCCGCCTTCAGGGGCGATGAAGCCATAGCCCTTGGTGGCGTTGAACCATTTCACGGTGCCCTTGGCCATCGTGATGTCTCCTCTTCTTGCCGCCCGCGGGAATGCGGCGGCCCGGCGCAGTCACGTCACGATCGAGAACCGCAGCCAGAAGGAAGACAGGTCGAACAGGCGGGAAAGTCGCGCGGATATTATGCGCGAAAGGCGACCCGTGTGCAAGCCTTACCGCCCCGGGTGGCCGGCCAGCAGCCGGGCAAAGCCGATCGCCAGCAGGATGCGCAGGATGTGGTGCAGCGTGACGTAGACGACGCTGACCTGCAGCGACAGCGCGACGAGCGTCATCTCGGACACGCCCCCGGGCGCGAAGGCGAGGAACACCGCCACCGCCGGCTCCCCCACCCGGCCGCCGAGCGTCAGCGCCGCGGCCAGGGCGAGCGCGAAGGCCATCGCCGTATAGGCCCCGGCCAGCGCCACCGCCCGGCCCAGCCGCCGGCCGGTCAGCCCCGTGAACCGCGCGCCGAGGCTGGTGCCGACCACCCACTGCGTCACGACGATCAGCCAGTCGGGCGGCACCCCGCGCGTGAGGCCGGCCATGTGGATGGCGGCCGACGCGAGGATGGGCCCCGAGATCAGCGGCGCGGGAAGGTGCAGCCTGCGCCCGGCCCACCAGCCGCCCGCCGCGGCAACCAGAAGCCAGACCACGTCCGCCGGCCCCAGCGGCAGGTCCGCCCCCGCCACCCGCACGCCCGAGGCGGACCCGACGGCATGGCCCTCGATCACGCTGAACCCCAGGGGGATCAACACGATGGCGAGGATCAGCCGCAGGAACTGCAGCATCGTCAGCATCTGCACGTCGGCTCCGGCCTCTTCGCCCATCTGCACGGATTCGATCAGGCCGCCGGGGATCGCGGCGTAATGGGCGGTCACGCGGTCGAGCCCGCCGATCCGCCGGTAGATCAGCGCGCCAAGACCATGGGCCGCGGGGACATAGAGGACAAGCGCCGCGACGCTCCACCCCCAGGCGGGCGCCTGCGCCACAAGCTCGGGGGTGAAGGCCGCCCCGATGGCGACCGCGATCACGGGGATCAGCACAAACCGCCAGGCCTGCGGCACCGCGACCGGCTGACCCTTCACCCGCAGGCCGGCCACCGCGCAGCCCCCGACCGCGATCAGCGCGCCCAGCATCGCGCCGAGCGGCAGCGCCAGCGCGATCCCGGCCGCCGCGCCAGCGGCCCCGATGCCGAAGGTGGCGAGAAGCGTGAACGGCGGAATTCCCGCGGTCAGCGCACGCGCGTCGAACGTCATGCGCCTTTCGGACCACCATTGTGCATCCCGCGCAAGGGGGCGGCGCGCGGCGCATGGCGGCGATGCGCGCGGCGCTTGTCGGCCGCCGGCGGCCGGCTGCGCTCAGCCTTCCGGGCCGAACGGCACCTCGATGCCGAGGCGACCGGCGAGCTGCCCCAGAGTGGCCTGCGCCGGCGCGTCCCAGGGCGCGACGCGCGACAGGAACAGCGTCGCCTCGGACCGGTGGATCACGCCCCCGTCGAGGGGCTTGAGGTGGTTGGCCCGCAGCGTCTCGCCGGTCGAGGTGATGTCGGCGATCGCCTCGGCGGTGCCGTTGCGCACCGTCCCTTCGGTCGCCCCCTGGCTGTCCACCAGCGCATAATCGGCCACGCCGTGCGCCTTCAGGAAATCGCGGGTCAGCCGGTGATACTTGGTGGCGATCCGCAGCCGCCGCCCGTGCCGGAGGCGGAAGGCGGCGCAGGCGGCGTCGAGGTCGTCAAGCGTCGCGACGTCGATCCAGAACGCCGGAACGGCGATCACGAGATCGGCGTAACCGAAGCCCAGGGGCGCCAGTTCGGCCACCGCCGACGCCCAGTCGGGCAGGGTTTCCCGCACGAGATCCGACCCGGTGACGCCGAGGTGGATGCGCCCGGCGGCCAGTTCGCGCGGCACCTCGGAGGCCGACAGAAGGACCAGCGCCGCGCCGGGCAGCCCGTCGATGACGCCCGAATACTCGCGGTCGGCCCCGGCCAGCCGCATGGGCACACGGCGCTGCCCGAACCAGTCGAAGGTCTTGTCCATCAGCCGCCCCTTGGACGGCACGCCGATGCGCAGCGTCATGCCCCCGCCTCCCGCAGCTGCGCGACGATGCCGGGGCGCAGGATGCCGCCGACCGCCGGGATCGACCGCCCGCGCCCCAGCACCGCCGTCAGCGCGTCGTAGCGGCCGCCCGAGGCCACCGGCGGCAGGGCATGGACCGCGGCATGGAACGAGAACACGAAGCCGTCGTAGTATTCGAGCGTCGTGCGCCCGTGGGCGGCCTCGAACGGCAGCGCCTCCACGTCCACGCCGGCCACCCGCAGTGCGCCGAGCCGCGCCGCCATCCGCTCGACCGCCGGGATCAGCGCGGGCAGGTCTACGGCGATGTCGGCGATGCGGTCGAGCGCACGGGGGGCGGTGTCGGCCACCGCCATCAGATCGTCCAGCGCCGCCGCCTCGGCCGCCGGGATGGGCGGGGCCTTCGCATCCTCGGCCAGTGCTGCGGCGCGGATCTCCACGTCCTCTGCCGTGCGCGCGCCGATGGCGGGGCCCGCGGCGGCCATCAGCGCGGCGGCGGGCGTCCGGGCCAGCTCGGCGATCAGCCGCAGTCGCGCGGGATGCGGCGGGGTGCGCCCGGCGAACCGGTCGAGAAGCGCGCGGAACCGCTTCGGCCGCCAGATGTGGCGCAGAAGCGCCCTGCGCCGGGCGGGCGTCGTCGAAAGACCCTGCACCGCCGCTGTCAGCACGCCGATGTCGCCGGTCGCGGGGCGCACCGGCAGGTCGGCAAGCTGTGCGGCGATCAGCGCGAAGACCTCGGCGTCGGCGGCGGGCGCGTCGCGGTCGAAGGCCTCGTAGCCCACCTGAAGGTATTCCGACGGCTGCCCCCCTCGCCCGTCCTGCTGGCGGAAGACAAGGCCGCGATAGCAGTAGCGCGCGGGCTCTGCCCCGCCGTCCATGTGCGCGCGCACCACCGGCACCGTGAAGTCGGGGCGCAGCATCAGTTCGCCCCGGACCGGGTCGTGGGTGACGTAGGCGCGTGCGCGGATGTCCTCGCCGTAGAGATCGAGAAGGACGGCCGCCGGTTGCAGCACGTCCGCCTCGACCGGCTGCGCGCCGGCGGCGCGGAAGGCCGCGAAGATCCGGTCGGCCTCGGCCCAAGCGGCGGGCGATACCGGCATGGTCAGCCCAGCATCCGGCGCACGGTCGCGACCAGATCGCCCCGCGCGCATTCGACCTGCGCCGGCCGTGCGGCCCATTCCGCGCGGGTCGCGCCCGCGGCGATCTGCGCGCCGAGCACCAGATCCTTCACCACCACCGCCCCGCGCGCGGCCTCGTCCGACCCCTGGATGACCGCGGCGGGGCTGGCGCGGCGGTCGGCATAACGCAGCTGCTTGCCGAAATCCTTCGGATTGCCGAGGAACACCTCGGCCGCGATCCCGGCCGCCCGCAGCTCGGCCGCCATGGCGAAATAGTCGGCCATCCGGCCGCGGTCCATCACCGTGACGACGACCGGCCCGCGCGCACGATCGGCGAAGCGGCCCTTCGCGGTCAGCGCCGACAGGAGCCGGTCCACGCCGATGGACACGCCCGTCGCGGGGACGGTCTGGCCGGTGAAGCGTTTCACGAGGTCGTCGTAGCGCCCGCCCCCGGCGACCGAGCCGAACTGCCGAGGGTTTCCCTTCTCGTCCGCGATCTCGAAGGTCAGCTCGGCCTCGAACACCGGGCCGGTATAGTAGCCAAGGCCGCGCACCACCGCCGGGTCCAGCACCAGCCGGTCGGCACCGATGCCCTGGGCGTCGAGAAGCGTCGCGATTTCGGCCAGTTCCGCCACGCCCTCGGCCCCCGCGGCCGAACCGCCGACCAGCGCCTGCAGGGCTGCCAGCGTCGCCGCCCCGTCGGCGCCGCGCGCGCGGGTGAAGGCCAGCACGATGTCGGCCTGCGCCTCCGACAGCCCCGCGCCTTTCGTGAAATCGCCCGACTCGTCGCGCCGCCCGGCCCCCAGCAGCGCGCGCACGCCCGCCTCGCCCAGCCGGTCGAGCTTGTCGATGGCGCGCAGGACGATCCCGCGCTCGGCCGCGAAGCGGTCGGGGTCGGCCGGGTCCAGCACGCCCGCCGCCTCCATCACGCCGTTCAGCACCTTGCGGTTGTTGACCCGGATGACGTAGTCGCCCCGGGGGATCCCGGTCGCCTCCAGCGCCGCGGCCAGCATGGCGCAGATCTCGGCATCCGCTGCGACGGTGGGCGCGCCGACCGTGTCGGCGTCGCACTGGGTGAACTGCCGGAACCGGCCCGGCCCGGGCTTCTCGTTCCGCCAGACGGGGCCCATGGCGTAACGGCGGTAGGGCTGCGGCAGATCGTTGCGGTATTGCGCGGCCACCCGCGCGAGCGGCGCGGTCAGGTCATAGCGCAGGGCCAGCCAGTCGCCCTCTTCGACCCAGGCGAACACGCCTTCGTTGGGCCGATCGACGTCGGGCAGGAACTTGCCGAGCGCCTCGACGGTTTCCACCGCCGGTGTTTCCAGCGCCTCGAATCCGTGCAGCCGATAGATCTCGGCGATCGCCTCCAGCATGGCGCGGCGGCGGTCCACCTCGGCGCCGAACCAGTCGCGGAACCCCCTGGGCGTCTCGGCGCGCGGGCGGCGCGCGGGCTTGTCCTTGGCCATCGCGGCCCCCCGGTCTAGGCTTGCGCGCGCCGTCTAGCGGATGGGGCACGGGGGGGCAAGGTGAGCGAGCGGGTTGAGCGGCTGGAGGCGGCGGTGGCCGAACTGATGCGCATGGTGGACGACCTGTCGGCGGTCGCGGCACGGCAGGCCGACGCCATCGACCACCTGGAACGCCGGGTGGCGATGCTGATGGAACGCGAGGCCGCGCGGATGGCCGAGGAGTCGGGCGGCGTCGTGATCGGCGACGAACGGCCGCCGCACTGGTAGGCGCGCGCTGTCGATAGCAGGCGCCGCCGCCGCGCGCGGCTCAGCCCCCGTCGTCGGTCGCCCCGCCGCGCCCGGCGCCGGCGACAAAGCGCGCGGCCCCCGCTGCACCTTCGGCCAGCGCGGCGCAGCTGTCCCATTCGCGCGCAAGGCGGGCGGCCAGCTCTGCCGGCGGCATCCGCGCCGACAGGAGGTCGGCCCGCAGCGCCGCCTGCGGCAGGCGCATCAGCTGCCGCGCGAGGTCGAGCGCCCCGTCCAGCGCCGCCCCTTCGGGCACGACGCGGTTGGCCAGACCGGCTGCGAGCGCCTCGGCCGCGTCAACCGGACGGCCGGTCAGGATCAGGTCGGCGGCCCGCCCCGCGCCCACGACCGCCGGCAGGCGCAGGGTGCCGCCGTCGATCAGCGGCACGCCCCAGCGGCGGCAGAAGACCCCGAAGATCGCGCCCGCGGCCGCCACCCGCAGATCGGCCCAGAGCGCAAGTTCGAGGCCTCCTGCCACCGCATGGCCCTCGACCGCGGCGATCACCGGTTTGGTCATCCACAGCCGCGCCGGGCCCATGGGCGAGGGCAGGGGCATGGCGGCCGGATCGGCCCAGCCCGGCGGGATCGCGCAGGCGGCGATCCAGTCTCCGGCCTCTGCCACGGCCCGAAGGTCGAACCCTGCGCAGAAGTGCCCGCCGGCGCCGGTCAGGATCACCGCGCCCACCTCCGCATCCGCCTCGGCCGCCCGCGCGGCGTCGAACAGGGCCTGCGCCAGCGCCGGGTCCACCGCGTTTCGAACGGCGGGGCGGTCGAGCGTCAGGATGCGGATGGCGTCGCGGGTCTCGATCCGCAGGGTCACAGCGGCAGCTCCGTCGTCGCCTTGATCTCGCGCAGGACGATGGCCGACGTGACGCTGCGCACGAAGGGCGCGCGCAGGAGGTTGCGGGTCATGAAAGCCTCGTAGGCCGCCACGTCGGGCACACGCACCTTCAGCTGGTAGTCGCTGCCCCCCGTGACGGCGTGGCATTCGAGGATCTCGGGGCAGCGGTTCACCATCGCGGCGAAGGCGGCCACCGACGCCTCGGCGTGGTCGGCCAGATGCACCTGCACCAGCACCATCAGCCCGCATCCCGCCTTCGCAGGGTCGAGCAGCGCCACCCGCCCGCGGATCACCCCGGCCGCCTCCAGCGCCTGCAACCGCCGCCACAGCGTCGATTGCGCCATTCCCAGCCGCTCGGCCAGCCGCCCCAGCGGTTCGGCCGCGTCGCGCTGGAGCGCGCGGAGGATTCGGCGGTCCTGCTCGGTCAGTTCCACGGGCGGGCGGGTTGGTGAAAGGCCATGCCGCAGGATTGCGCGGACCCGGCAGGAAAGAAAGAAAAATCCGGGCCCGTCAGGCGATGCTCTCCACGAGGAGGATCCGCCATGCTCGACCGTGCCGCGCCTGCGAAACAGCCCTACGTCTCGAAACAGCCAGGCCCCGACGGCCGCTATCCCTACTCGCCCGAGGAGGACGCCGTCTGGGGCGAGCTCTTCGCGCGGCAGATGGCCTTCCTGCCGGGCCGGGTCGCGCCCGAATACCTTGCCGGCGTGGCCAAGCTGGGCCTGACGCCCGACCATGTGCCGCAGGTCGCCGACATCGACGCGCGTCTTGCGGCGCTGACCGGGGCGGGGGTGGAAGGGGTGCCGGCGATCATTCCGCCTGCGCAGTTCTTCGACCTGCTGTCGCGGCGGAAGTTCCCCGTCGCGACCTTCCTGCGCCGGCGCGAGGACATGGACTACATCGAAGAGCCCGACCTCTTCCACGAGGTGTTCGGCCACTGCCCGATGCTGACCGACCCCGACTATGCCGCCTTCGTCGAACGGTTCGGCCAGATCGCCGTCGCGCTCGGAAAGCCCTATTCCTGGCGGATGTTCCGCCTCTTCTGGTTCACGGTGGAATTCGGGATGCTGCGCACCGCCGAGGGGCTGCGCGCCTACGGGGCGGGCATCGTGTCCTCGCCGGCCGAGGCGCGGCATGCGACGGGCGGGGCGGCCGAGATGCTGCCGTTCGACCTGACGACCGTGTTCCGCACCCCCTACCGGATCGACATCCTCCAGCCGGTCTATTTCGTCATCGACGGCTTCGCGCAGCTGCGCGCGGCGCTCGATGCCGACGTGGCCGCGCTGATCGACGAGGCGAGGCACCTCGGCGATCTGCCGGCCCGGTTCAGCCCCGCCTGACCGGAGCCTAGCGCACGCCCATTTCGGCCAGCGCGGCGGCGAGGCCGGGGGGCAGGCGATCCTCCGTCGCCCCCGCCGGCGCGAGGTCGCGCGGGGCCGCCGCCGGATCGAGGTAGCGCCAGCCCTGGAACGGCGCGCGCGGCACGGGTTCGGTGCGGTGGACCTCGGCCTCGAGATGCAGCGCGCAGCGGGCGATGCCGTCGCCCTCGTCGGCGGGTTCGAGCGCCAGAATACGCTGGCGGGCGAGGATGACGCCTCTGATGACCCAGTAGAGCGACCCGCCCGCCAGGATCTCGGCCTCGCGCTTGGGCCACATCCGGGTGACGTGGATCGCCCGCCCCGCCGGCCAGCGGTGCGCCTGGCTCGCCTGCCAGGCGGTCAGGTCCGCGACGCTGTCCGCGCCGACGCAGAGTTTCAGAAGGTGGATCATCGCAAACCCCGCGCCCGTTCCGCCGGCCGCGATCCTAGCGCCGCCGCCCGCGCCGTCCAGCGTTGACCGGCCCCTGCCCGCGGCGTATCGTGCGCCTTCCCCGTCGCCGCTCCACCAAGGGAAGGACAGTCCATGTCCCGCTTCGCCGCGCCGATCGCCGAACAGATCTGGGACATGAAATACCGTCTGAAGGCCGCCGACGGCACGCCGCTCGACCGGACGATCGAGGATACCTGGGCGCGCATCGCCCGCGCGCTGGCCGCCGTCGAGGCCGAACCCGCCGCGTGGGAGCCGCGCTTTCGCGCCGCGCTCGAGGATTTCCGCTTCCTGCCGGCAGGCCGGATCGTCGCCGGCGCGGGCACCGACCGGACGGTGACGCTGTTCAACTGCTTCGTCATGGGCACGATCCCCGACAGCATGGGCGGCATCTTCGAGATGCTGAAGGAAGCCGCGCTGACGATGCAGCAGGGCGGCGGCATCGGTTTCGATTTCTCGACCATCCGCCCGCGCGGCGCGCCCGTCGCCGGGGTGGCGGCCGACGCCTCGGGCCCGCTGTCCTTCATGGACGTGTGGGATGCGATGTGCCGCACCATCATGTCCGCCGGCAGCCGCCGCGGCGCGATGATGGCGACGCTGCGCTGCGACCACCCCGACATCGAGGCGTTCATCGACGCCAAGCGCGACCCGCTGCGCCTGCGCAACTTCAACCTGTCGGTGCTTGTCACCGATGCCTTCATGGACGCGGTCAAGGCGGATGCGCCCTGGCCGCTGGTCTTCGGCGGCCGCACCTTCCGCACCGTGCAGGCGCGCGCGCTGTGGGACCGGATCATGCGGTCCACCTACGACTACGCCGAACCCGGCGTGATCTTCATCGATCGGATCAACGCGGCCAACAACCTGCGGTATGTCGAGACCATCGCTGCCACCAATCCCTGCGGCGAACAGCCCCTGCCGCCCTATGGCGCGTGCCTTCTGGGCTCGGTCAACCTCGCGCGCCTCGTGACCGATCCCTTCGGGCCTTCGGCCGCGCTGGACGAGGACGCGCTGGACGACCTCGTGCGCACGGCCGTGCGGATGATGGACAACGTGGTGGACGCATCGCGCTTCCCGCTGCCGCAGCAGGAACAGGAGGCGCGGGCCAAGCGCCGCATCGGCCTCGGCGTGACCGGGCTTGCCGATGCGCTGCTGATGGTGGGGCTGCGTTACGGGTCGGATGCGGCCGTGGCGGCGACCGGGCGGTGGATGCACCGGCTCGCGCGGGCGGCCTACCTTGCCTCGGTCGATCTCGCGCGGGAAAAGGGGCCCTTCCCGCTGTTCGAGGCCGACCCGTTCCTCGCCTCGGGCACGATGCAGGGCATGGACACCGACGTGCGCGACGCGATCCGAAAGCACGGGATCCGAAACGCCCTTCTGACCTCGATCGCCCCGACGGGCACGATCAGCCTTCTGGCCGGCAACGTGTCCTCGGGGATCGAGCCCGTGTTCGCCTATAGCTACACCCGCAAGGTCACGCAGAAGGACGGCACCAGGTCCGAGGAAGAGGTGGTCGATTACGCCGTCGCCCTGTGGCGGCGGCGGTTCGGCGACGCGCCCCTGCCCGATCACTTCGTCAATGCCCAGACGCTCGCGCCGCTCGACCATGTGCGGATGCAGGCGGCGGCGCAACGGTGGGTGGATTCGTCCATCTCCAAGACGATCAACTGCCCCGAGGACATTTCCTTCGACGACTTCAAGGATGTCTACCTCGCCGCCTGGGACATGGGCTGCAAGGGCTGCACCACCTACCGGCCGAACGCGGTGACGGGCAGCGTGCTGGCGGTGGCCGACGCGACGCCAAAGGCGGCGCCGGCGCCCGCGCCACAGCCCGCGCCGCCCGCGAAGGGCGAGATCGTCTATCTGGCCGATCCGCTCGACCGTCCTGCAGCGCTCGAGGGCCGGACATACAAGCTCAAGTGGCCCGACAGCGAATATGCGCTCTACATCACGCTCAACGACATCGTCATCGCCGGCCACCGGCGGCCCTTCGAGATCTTCATCAACTCGAAGAACATGGAGCATTACGCCTGGACCGTCGCGCTGACGCGGATGATCAGCGCCGTGTTCCGGCGCGGCGGCGACGTGTCCTTCGTGGTGGAGGAACTCAAGGCCGTCTTCGACCCCCGCGGCGGGGCCTGGATGGACGGGCGCTACATCCCGTCGATCCTCGCAGCCATCGGCGGCGTGATCGAGCGGCACCTGGTCGAGATCGGGTTCATCGCGGGCGAGGGCCAGGGTCTGAAGGCCGACCCGAAGGCCGGGATCGGCGCCGCCGGGGCCCGCCCCCGCGGCCCGGCCTGCCCGTCCTGCGGCAGCTACAATCTGGTGAACCTGGAAGGCTGCCTGACCTGCGGCGACTGCGGCTATTCGAAATGCGCGTGACGACGCGCGGGGCGCGCGCAAGGCGCCTGATTTCGTTGCCCGCTCGATGGCCTGTCGGTTGCGCGAGCCGAGCCGCCGGCGGGGACTGGCGCATCGCCGTGCGCCGCAGGGGGCGGCCTTCGCCCGGACCCTGAGGGGCCCGCTGCCCCAGACTGCGGCACAGGGCTGACGCGGCGCCGCCGCGACTGGCGTCGGGCACGCGGCGGCCCTTGCCCACCCGCGCGGCCGGCCCGGCAGGCGGTGCGGACGCCGGCAGACCGCCGCAGACCGGTCGTGACCGCCGCCCGGGTCAGCGCGGCCTGGTCGCCCGCAGGTGGCTCGGGCAATGCGCGCCCGGGTCGGGGACGCCGATCATCCGGTCCCACAGGGCGATGTTGTGCTCCACGACGTCGCGTCCCACGCGGGCGGCGGTGGCGGTGCCCTCGGGGCCGCGCAGGCGGGCGCGTTCGGCCCGCGCCGCGGCCCGGGAACAGGCGTTCCGGCTGACGACCGCCACATCGCCGAAACCCGCGCCCGGCATCGCGGCGCGCCAGGCGCGGGCGAGGCCACGCCGGAGTTCAGCCCCTCGGCCGCGATATCGGCCGCCATCGCGGCCGAGGGCGGCCGGTCGCTGCCGATCAGCCAGTCCGACGCGATGAACCGCCCGCCGCGGCGCCGCACGCGGAACACCTCGGCCATGAGCGCGGCCTTGTCGGGGATGTGGACGATCGCGTCCTTCGAGACCACGACATCGAAGCAGCCCGGCGGAAAGGGCAGAGGCCAGGGGCCACCTCGGCCAGCCCGATCCGGGCTGACAGGCCCGCCGCCGCGCCCATGCCGCGCAGCGCGGCGGAACCGCCGGCACACCCCGTGGGCGGGGGGACGTGGCCGGCGCGTCGCGTCAGGCCCGCCGCGCGGGTTCCAGCACCGCCAGCGTCCGGTCCAGCGCCGTCTCGAAGGCGGCCAGCGTCTCGGCCCGCGTGGCCTCGTCGTGGGCGGCGCTGAGGAACCAGGGCTCGCGGCTGTCGGGTTCCACGATGACGCCCAGGTCGTGCAGATGCGGGGCCAGCGTGTCATAGAACGTGTAGTCCGACCGTTTCCAGTCGCGGTAGTCCACGGGCGGCTGCGCGGCGAAGAAGAGGCCGAACATCGCATCGTGCCCGGCAAAGCTGTGCACGATCCCGCGCCGCTTCAGGATCGCCGACAGCCCGGCCTTCAGCTGCGCGCCCTGCGCCGCGACCCGGTGCAGCGCGTCGGTCTCGTCGAGGATCCGCAGCGTCTCGTCCGCCGCCGCAAGACTGACGGCGTGGGCCGTGTAGGTGCCGCCATGCGCCGCCCCGCCCGGGCGGAAGCCGCGCATGATGTCGGCTCGGCCCGCGACGGCGGCGATCGGATAGCCGTTCCCCATCGCCTTGGCGAAGGTCGCAAGATCGGCCCGGACGCCGTAGAGCCCCTGCGCACCGGCGCGGCCGACGCGGAAGCCCGACTTCACCTCGTCGATGATCAGCACCGTCCCGTGCCGGTCGCAGAGGTCGCGCGCAAGGCGCAGGTATTCGGGTGTCGCCGCGATGCCGCAGCAGTTGCCCATGATCGGCTCGATCAGCATGGCGGCGAGGGTGTCGCCGTGGCGGCGGAACGTGTCCTCGAGCCGCTGCGGGTCGTTCATGGGCGCAAGGTGCACCAGCGACCGCAGCCCCGCGGGGATCCCCGCCGAATAGGGCGCCACCGGCGGGTCGCCCCGCCCGTCCCAGGCACGAAGGTCGGCCATCCACATCGCCGCGTCGAACAGGCCGTGATAGCTGCCCTCGACCAGCACATAGCCCTCGCGCCCCGTATGCGCACGGGCCAGCCGCAGGGCGGCCATCACCGCCTCGGTCCCCGAGTTGGAGAACCGCACGAGGTCCATCCCCGGCACCATGCGGCACAGCCGGTCTGCCACCGCGTATTCGCGTTCGGTCGAGAGGGCAAAGACGCCGCCCACATCCATCCCGGCGCGGGCGGCCGCATCCACCCGGTCGTCGGCATAGCCGAGGATCGCGGGGCCGTAGCCGAGACGGTAGTCGACATAGGCGTTGCCGTCGATGTCCCAGATGCGGGCACCCTTGCCGCGGGCGACGTAGATCGTCCGTTCCTCGCCCCAGTAGCGGAAGGTCGAGGCGACGCCGAGCGGCAGGCGCGTGACGGCGCGCCGCCAGTGCGCGTTCGAGGCGGCAAGCCGTCGGGTTGCTGGGCGGGTCTGCATGGGAACCTCTGATCTGACGCCGCATGGTCTCATCATTCTGACCGTTCAGTCAATATGATTCTGACTGATAGGCCAGTCAGAACTGCCGCCGGCGGGATCCCCCGATGCCCCCTTCCGATCTGCGGGCGATGGCTTACATAGGGCGGCGATCTTGTCTCAGGCCCGCCATGGACGCGACCGACCCCGCCCCGGCATCCCTGCAGCTGCGCGCCGCGCCGGCGCCGCGCAAGCAGCCGCGGGATGCGCGTCGCGTCCAGCTAATCGAGGCCACGATCGAGACGCTTGCCACGCGCGGCTATGCCCGCACGACGCTGGCCGAGGTGGCGCAGGTCGCGCGGCTCAGCCACGGTCTGGTCAACTTCCATTTCAAGACCAAGGACCTGCTGCTGGCCGAAACGCTGCGCTACCTGGCCGAGGAATACCGGCAGAACTGGCTGGCCGCAGTCGAGGCCGCGCCGTCCGATCCGGCTGCGCGGCTCGATGCCATGCTGGCGGCCGACTTCAACCCGCAGATCTACACGCCCGCGCGCCTCGCCGCCTGGTGTTCGTTCTGGGGCGAGGCCCAGTGTCGCCCGCTGTATCGCGAGGAATGTTCCGCGAACGATCAGGAATACATCGAGCATCTGGAGGCCGCCTGCCGCGCCCTGATCGCTGCGGGCGGCTATGACGCCGATCCGGTTCGCGTTGCGCGCGTCCTGCGCGTGACGGTCGAGGGCCTGTGGCTCGACCTGATGACGATGCGCGAACCCTATCCGCGGGAGGAGGCGCTGGCGACCGTCTACGCCTGCGCCGCGGCCTTCTTTCCGCGCCACTTCGGGCCGAAGGGCCCGATCGCGGGGGGGCTTGCGCTGCGGCCCGACCAGTAGCGGCCGGCGTCAGCCGAGCGGCACCACGTCTACCTCCTGCGCGCTGATCTGCCCGCCGGCACTGCGCAGGACGCCGCGCACGGGGGCCACGTCGTCGTAGTCGCGGCCGACGGCGACGCGGATGTGGTCCGCACCCACCAGGCAATCGTTGGTCGGGTCGTAGTCGATCCACCCCGTCTCGATCCCGCACCAGGCGCGCACCCAGGCGTGCATCGCATCCGCCCCCTGAAGGCGCAGGCCGCCCCGTGGCGGGATCGTGCGCAGATAGCCGCTGACATAGCCTGCCGGAACCTTCAGCGACCTCAGCGCTGCGATCAGGATGTGGCTGAAGTCCTGGCAGACGCCCTGCCGCGCGGCAAAGGCGGTGGCAGGATCGGTCTCCACCGTGGTCGCACCCGCGTCGAAGCGCATCGTGCGGTGCAGCGCCCTGCCCACGGCGGTCAGGGCGGCGAGGGTCGTCGGTGCGCCGTCCGCCGCCTCGGCCGCGAAGGCGGCGATGGCCGGGTCGGGCGCAATCCGCGGCGACGGCCCGAGGTAGTGGTGCGGCGCCTCGGGCCCGAGCGTGCCGGGCAGGTCGAGCTCGGCAGCCAGCCGCGCGAGGTCCGGCGACAGGTCGAGTTCCGGCGCCTCGGAGGTGCGGTCCACCCGCGCCACGAGGCGGAACCGCGCGATGTCGGCCGGGGTGCGGAAGGTCAGTTCGGTGACGGCGTTGCCGAAGAAATCGATCCGGTCCTGCCGTTCGGCCGGCGTGGGCTGCGCTTCGATCCGTCCCGCCACCAGCCGCTGCCCTGCAACGGACGCGGGCATCAGCCGCAGCAGCGTGCGCCCGGCGATCGCGGGCGCGGCGTAGGCGTAGGTGATGGTGGCGGTGACGTCGTAAAGCATCGCTCAGCCGAAATAGGTTTCGCCCAGGAGGGTCGAGAAGGCGGCGACATCGGCCCGCAGGCCCAGAAGCCGCGCCGTCGTCAACTCGGCTGCCGAGGAGACCGCAAGGTCCGTGCGCAGGCGCAGAAGGCGCCGCGCCACCGGGGTCAGAGGTCCCGGCTGACCGTTGCCGGGCAGGTGGCGCACCTGTTCCTGCGCCTCGGTCAGCTGGTAGAGGACCGACCGCGGGTTCATCTCGTCGAGTGCCAGGAGGTCGATCACCGTCTCGCGGCTGGTCGCGACGGCAAAGCGGCGGCGGTGCGTCATCACGCTGTCGCCGACCTCCACGCAGAGGTCCAGCGCGCCCTCGGGCGCGCGGGGATCGGCGAAGGCAGCCAGCGCGAAGGTCATCGAATCCGCCCGCTCCACCGCGCGGCCGAGCGTGAGGAACCGCCACCCGACGAACCGGTACATGTTGTCGTGCACCAGACCCGTGAAGGCCGCCAGCCGGTGCAGGATGCCGCCCAGCATCCGCGCGGCGTCGTCGCCCGACGCCGGTTCGGGGTTCAGCCGGCTCACGTCCTGCGCCAGCATCCCGATCGCGGCCCAGCCATCGACCGAAAAGCGGTCGCGCACCTTGGACGCGCAGTTCCGCGCCGCCGCCACCCGGTCGGCCAGCGCCCGCGCCCAGGCCCGGGCGGGGTCGAGGCCCAGCTGCCCCAGATGCTGGCCGAGCGCCGCGATCACGGGGCGGTCCGCCGTCCCGCTCTCTGCGACCCGGAGGTGCCAGGCGCGCAGGAGCCGCACGGCATGCTCGGTGCGCTCGACATAGCGGCCCAGCCAGTAGAGGTTGTCGGCCGCCCGTGCGGGAAGAAGGCCCGCCTCGGCCCGCGGGGTCGGGGTGCCCCGGTCGGGCAGCATCGTGTCGGGCGGCACCGGCCGATCCGAGACGATCCAGACGTCGGCCACCGAGCCCCCGCGCTGCAACGCGATCGCCGCGGTATCGTCGCCGCGCCCGATGCGGGCGAAGCCACCCGGCATCGCTTGCCATCCGTCGGGCGTGCGGATCAGGAAGGCGCGCAGGCTCATCGGCCGGGGCACCAGCCGGCCGTCCTGCCAGGCCGGCGCGGTCGAGATCGTGACCCTTTCCTGCCCGATCAGCGCCGGCCCCTCCGTCGCAAGGCGCGCCGCGAGCGTGGCGGCATCATGGCCTGCGCAGGGCCAGTTGTCGTCCCCGTCGAAGGGCAGGCGCGACGACAGGGCAGGGGCCAGGACCATCCGGTCGGCGTGGTCGCGCACGGCGGCGCGCGCAGCGGCGTCGCCGCACCACCAGGTGGCGATGTTCGGCAGTTTCAGCGGCTCGCCCAGCACCACCTCGGCCAGCCGCGGCATGAAGGCCATCAGCGCCCGCGCCTCGAGCACACCCGAGCCGAGCGCGTTGACCACCGACACGCCCCCCGCCCGCACTGCGGCGACGAGGCCGGGCGTCCCGATCCGGCTGGCCGGGTCCAGTTCGAGCGGATCGGCGAAGCGGGAGTCGAGCCTGCGCCACAGCACGTCCACGGGGCGCAGGCCGGCCACCGTCCGGACCATCACCTGTCCGTCCTGCACCGCGAGGTCCTCGCCCTCGAGCAGCATGAAGCCGAGGTAGCGGGCGACATAGGCGTGTTCGTAATAGGTATCGTTCATCGGGCCCGGCGTCAGGATCCCGACCCGCGTCGCCTCGGGCCCGCGCAGGCCGTTCATCGCGTCGCGGAAGGCGCGGAAGAAACCCGCCAGCCGCAGCACGTTCGCCTGCGCGAAATGGTCGGCGAACACCCGGCTGGTCGCCACGCGCGTTTCCAGCGCAAATCCCGCGCCCGAGGGCGCCTGCGTCCGGTCGCCAAGAACGAACCACGAACCGTCCGGATTGCGCCCGATCTCGAACGCAAGGAAGTGCAGGAAGTGCCCGCCCCGCGGCTCGACCCCCACGAGCGGGCGCAGCCATTCGGGGTTCTGTGCGACGAGGGCCGCGGGCAGGTGCCCGTCGGCGACGAGGCGGGCAGGCCCGTAGAGGTCGCGCACCACCGCCTCCAGCAGATCCGCGCGCTGGATCAGCCCCTCGGCGATGGCAGTCCATTCCGCTTCGGGAACGATCACGGGGATATGGCTCAGCGGCCAGTCGCGTTCCGATGCGGCGGTGTCGGCGTAGAGGCGGTAGAACACCCCGGCGTCGCGCAGATACTGGTCGCCGCGCGCGAAGGCGGCTTCCGCGCGGGCGGGCGGCAGGCTGGCGAGGTGCCGCAGGAACGGCTGCCACACCGGCCGGACGGCGCCTGTGGCGTCCAGCATCTCGTCCGCCGTGTCGGGCGCGATGCGGTAGCCCGCCAGCAGGCGCGCGACCGGTTCGGACGGCTGTCGCGGGGCGCGCCCCTCCATCGCCTCAGACCCCCGGCGGACGGCGCAGGTCCAGCGTCATCGGGAAGTCCGGGTGGGGCTGTTCGGGCGCCGGATGATAGGCGCCGGGCGTATGCCCCTGCGCCTCGAACCGGGCCAGCCGCCGCGCCTCGGCCTCGTTCCCGTTGACGGGGAAGGTGGTATAGTTCCGCCCGCCCGGGTGCGCGACGTGATAGACGCAACCGCCAAGCGCGCGGTTCGACCAGGTGTCGAAGATGTCGAAGGTGAGGGGTGCCTGCACCGGCAGGGTGGGATGCATCGCCTCGGGCGGGCGCCAGGCCTTGAACCGCACGCCTGCCAGCGCCACGCCGTTGCCGGCGGGGCGCAGCGGCACGGTGCGCCGGTTGCAGGTGACGGTATAGCGCCCCGCGTCGGCCGCCTCGAGCCTGACCTGCAACCGCTCGGTCGAGCTGTCGGTATAGCGCACCGTGCCGCCGATCGCGCCCGTCTCGCCCAGCACGTGCCAGGGCTCGAGCGCCATCCGCAGCTCGAGCGCGGCGCCCTCGTAGTCCACCGCGCCGCAGAAGGGGAAGCGGAACTCGGCCTGCGCCTTGAACCAGTCGGGGCTGAAGTCGAAGCCATGCGTGCGCAGGTCGGCCAGCACGTCGAGGAAATCGATCCAGACGTAATGCGGCAGCATGAAGCGGTCGTGCAGCGCGGTGCCCCAGCGGGTGAGGCTGCCCCCTGCGGGCACGCGCCAGAACCGCGCGATGATGGCGCGCAGCAGGAGTTGCTGGGCCAGGCTCATCCGCGCGTTCGGCGGCATCTCGAAGCCGCGGAACTCGACGAGGCCCAGCCGGCCGGTGGGGCCGTCGGGCGAATAGAGCTTGTCGATGCAGATCTCGGACCGGTGCGTGTTCCCCGTCACGTCGGTAAGGAGGTTGCGCAACAGCCGGTCCACCAGCCAGGGCGGCGGCGACGGCCCCTCGCCGGGGCGGGGGATGTTCGCCAGCGCGATCTCGAGCTCGTAGAGCGCATCGTGGCGCGCCTCGTCGATCCGGGGCGCCTGGCTGGTCGGGCCGATGAAGAGCCCCGAGAAGAGGTAGCTGAGCGACGGGTGCCGGTTCCAGTAGAGGATCAGCGAGCGCAGAAGGTCCGGCCGGCGCAGGAACGGGCTGTCGTTCGGCGTGGCCCCGCCGACGACCACATGGTTGCCCCCGCCGGTCCCGGTATGCTTGCCGTCGATCATGAACTTGTCGGCGCCGAGGCGGGCGAGGCGTGCCTCTTCATAGACCGCCTCGGTCGTCGCGACCGCCTCGTCCCAGGAATGGGCGGGGTGGATGTTCACCTCGATCACGCCGGGATCCGGGGCCACGCGGATGACGTTCAGCCGCGGATCCGAGGGCGGCGCATAGCCCTCGATGTGGACACGCAGGCCCAGCCGCAGCGCCGCTGCCTCGGCCGCTGCCAGGAGGTCGAGGTAATCCTCGAGCGTCGCCACCGGCGGCATGAACACGCAGAGCCGCCCGCCCCGCGGCTCCACCGTCATGGCAGTGCGCACGAAGCCCTCGACCTCGGGGCCAGCCACCTGCTCGACATAGCCCGGCAGCGGTGTGTTGGGCACGAAGGACGCCATCGGCTGCGTGCGCCGGTTGGGGTCGAGCGCCTCGCCTTCGGGCAGCGGCGGACGCTCGACCGTCGGGTCGGCAGGGTTGATGTAAGGATATTGCGCGGGTGCAAGGTAGGGCAGCGACGACAGCGGCAGGCGGTAACCGGCCGGGCTGTCGCCGGGCACGAGGAACACATGCCCCCGGCGCAGCCGCCAGCGTTCCGACATCCAGCGCCGCCCCGAGGCCCGCCGCTGCCAGGCCTGCACCGGCAGGACGAAGCCCACGGGCGTGGTCAGCCCCCGGTCGAAGACCGTGGCGATGCGATGCCGCGCCTCCGCGTCCTCGAGCTCGGAATTCTCGGGCGTGACGTTCGGCGGCAGCTTCGCCTCGCGGATCAGCCATTCGGCCGGATCCTCGTAGGCCGGCAGGATGTTCTGCTCGGGCAGGTCGAGTTCGGCCGCGATCTCGCGCAAGAGTTCCTGCGCCTGAAGGGCGGTGGCGCCCTCGTCCGCGCCCTCGTCGGCGATCAGGTCGGGGTTCTGCCACACGGGCTGCCCGTCCCGCCGCCAGTAGAGGCTGAAGGTCCAGCGCGGCAGCGTCTCGCCCGGATACCACTTGCCCTGGCCGTGGTGCAGGAACCCGCCCGGCGCGAAGCGGCCGCGCAGGCGGCGGATCAGCCGGTCGGCCAGCACCCGCTTGGTCGGCCCGACCGCGGCGGTATTCCATTCCGCGCTTTCGAAGTCGTCGATCGAGACGAAGGTGGGTTCGCCCCCCATCGTCAGCCGCACGTCGCCCGACGCGAGCGCTGCGTCCACCCTGCGGCCGAGCGCGTTGAGCGCCTCCCATGCCGCGTCGTCGAAGGGTTTGGTGATCCGCGGATGTTCGGCCACGCGGGTCACGCGCATGGCGAAGGCGAAATCGACCTTGGCCTCGCCGATATAGCCCCCCGCGATCGGCGCGGCGGTGCGGTAATGCGGGGTGGCGGCCAGCGGGATGTGGCTTTCGCCCGCAAGGAGGCCCGAGGTGGGATCGAGCCCGATCCACCCCGCGCCGGGCAGATAGGCCTCGGCCCAGGCGTGCAGGTCGGTGAAGTCCACCTCGGTCCCCGACGGCCCGTCGAGCGCCTTGAGGTCGGGCTTGAGCTGGATGAGATAGCCCGACACGAAGCGCGCCGCGATCCCGAGGTGTCGCAGCGTGTGGACGAGGAGCCAGGAGGAATCGCGGCACGACCCGCTCGCCTTTTCCAGCGTCTCCTCTGGCGTCTGCACGCCAGGTTCCATGCGGATGATGTAGCCCACCGTCTCGGCCACCCGACGGTTGAGGTCAACGAGCACGTCCACGCTGCGCCGCCGGTTGCGCGGAATGCCGGCGAGAAACTTCTGCAGCCGGGGCCCCGGCGGCTCGGCGCGCAGGTAGATGGCGAGGTCGGGCGCGATGTCCTCAGGGTAGAGGAAGGGCCAGTGTTCCGCCGTGTCCTCCACGAAGAAGTCGAAGGGGTTGTAGACCGACATGTCGGCGGTCAGGTCAACCTCGATGCGGAATTCCGTCACCGGTTCGGGAAAGACGAATCGCGCGAGCCAGTTGCCGTAGACGTCCTGCTGGTGGTTCACGAAGTGGGGCTGCGGCGACACCTTCAGGCTGTGGCTGATGACGCGGGTGCGGCTGTGCGGGGCGGGGCGCAGGCGCACGATCTGCGGCGTCATGATCACCGGCCGGTCGTAGCGGTAGTGCGTGAGGTGGTGGATCGCGGCCTTGATCGACATGGGGGTTCCGGTTCGCAGGTCCCGCGCAGGGTTGCACGGATCGCGCGGCGCTGCCAAGGCGCGCGCCGCCCGCGCGCGCTGCCGGGGGCCCAACTGCCCGCCGATACGGCACCGTCCCGCGCGCAGCCGGGCGCGCGGGGCGCATCCGGCATCCGCCGCGCCCGGGTGCCGCCCGATCCGGCGGCGGAGGTCCCCGACCCTGGCGGCCATGTGCCGGGCGACGCGGTCCGACGCGACCGGGCGCGCGGCATTGATCCCGGGCAGGATGCCCGGCGGCCGCGCCGGTTGCGGGATGGCGACGGGCAGCGCGATCGCGCCGGTGTCCGGGCGGTGTGCGAACGCCGCCGACTGCAGCCGAAAGGCCGTTCGGCCGCGCCGCCGCCGCCGGCAGGACCGCGTCCTGCCGGGTCGGGCGCAACGGCTTCGTGCCCGCTTGAGCCCCGGGCCTTTCCTCCCGCGCCCCGGGGGGCGTCGCGCCCCCCGGACCCCCCGCGGAGTATTTTCGACAAGATGAAGCAGAATGAAGCAGAAGCCCGGAGGGATCGGGAAGGTCCCGCGGCGGCAGGGCGGCCGGACCGGGCGGCCGTGCGATTCGGTCGCGCGGCCGCGCGCCGGGGGACGGCGGCGGCTGGTGCCGTCAGACGGACAGGCCGCTGCGCAGCGCCGAGGGCGGGGCGCCGAACCGGCGGCGGAATGCGCGGCTGAGGGCCGAGGCGCTGCCGAAGCCCGACCGCAGCGCGATCTCGGCCACCGGCAGGCGACCCTCGACCACGAGGCGGCGGGCCGCCTGCAGGCGCGCCTCGCGGCCCCAGCCGGCGGGTGCCGCACCGGTTTCGGTCCGGCACAGCCCTTCGAGGCGGCGCACCGAAAGGCCGACGGCGCGCGCGGTGGCAGCCACGGGTTCGGGCGCGTCGAGCCGGGCCGCGATGCGCTCCAGCGCCGCGGCGAGGCGGGGGTCCTTTGCCATGGCAGGGGCGGCGGGACGCGCGGCCGTCTGCCGCTCGTCCCCCGGTCGGGGCGCGGTCAGGAAGCCGCCCGCCACCTCGGCCGCGACGGTCGCGCCGTGACGGGTGCGGATGAGGTGCAGCATGAGGTCGGCTGCGGGCCCCGCCCCCGCCGCAGTGGCGCGGCTGCCGGCGATGACGTAGCGGTGGGGCACGACCTCGACCCCCGGATGGGCGGCGGCAAAATCCTCGAGATCCTCCCAGTGGACGGTGGCGCGGTGCCCGTCGAGCAGGCCCGCCCGCGCCAGCACCCAGGGCCCCGCGTCGATCCCGATGACCGCGCGCATTCCGGCGCCGAGGCGGGCGACCGCCCGCACCAGCGCCGCCGGCGGCCGGCGCGCCTCGCCGTAGCCTGCGATCACCGCCAGCGCATCCGCCCCGGCGGCCGCCGCGACCGGCCCCGCGGCCGGCAGTTCGAGGCCGCAGGTCAGCGGCACCGGCCCGCCGTCGGGCGAGACCACCCGCCAGAGGAAGGCGGCGCGGCCGAGGTGGCGATTGGCCGAGCGCAGGGGATCGAGAACCGAGGCCACCTCGAGGATCGAGGCCTGCGGCAGGACCAGCACCGCGACGGCCAGCGGCGCGTCGTCGGGGGCGAAGATGGTTGCGCGTCCGGTCATGCCGGTTGCGTATCCGGTCAACCCCGCCCGCGCAACCGCCGCTAGGCTGCGGGCGATCAGGGAGGGTCGCCCATGCCGCTTGCCATGAACCGCGAGGTTTTCGTCACCTGCGCCGTCACCGGCGCGGGCGGCACGCAGGACCGCAGCCCGCATGTCCCTCGCAGTCCGTCCGAGATCGCAGCCAGCGCCATCGACGCCGCCAAGGCGGGCGCCGCGATCGTCCACTGCCATGTGCGCGACCCCGAAACCGGCAAGCCCGCGCGCGACCGGCACCTCTACCGCGAGGTGACCGCGCGCATCCGGGACGCGGGGGTGGACGTGGTGCTGAACCTGACCGCCGGCATGGGCGGGGACGTGTATTTCGAGGAACGCGGCGACCGATTCGCCCTGTCGCCGCGCAGCGACCTTGCCTCGGCGGCCGACCGGGTGGCCCATGTGCTCGACTGCCGGCCCGAGATCTGCACGCTCGACTGCGGCACGATGAACTTCGCCGAAGCCGACTACGTGATGGTCAACACGCCGGGGATGCTGCGCGACATGGCCGCGCGGATGGCGGCGAACGGCACGCGGATCGAGATCGAGGCCTTCGACACCGGCCATCTGTGGTTCGCCCGGCACCTGGTGGACGAGGGCGTGATCCCCGCGCCCGTGCTCGTCCAGCTGTGCATGGGTGTGCCCTGGGGGGCGCCGGACGATCTCAACACCTTCATGGCCATGGTGAACAACGTGCCGGCGGGCTGGGTGTGGTCGGGCTTCAGCCTCGGACGGCACCAGATGCCCTATGTCGCCGCGGCGGTGCTGGCGGGGGGCAACGTGCGCGTCGGCCTCGAGGACAACCTGTGGCTCGACAAGGGGGTGCTGGCGACGAACGCCCAGCTTGTCGAACGGGCCGTGACGATCATCGAGGCGATGGGGGCGCGCGTGATCGGCCCCGAGGCGGTGCGGGCGCGCCTGAACCTGACGAAGGAGGCCCCCCGATGAGATGGCTTGCCGCCGTTGCGCTTCTCGCGCTTGCCGCCTGCGCGACCTACCGCGACACGGGCGTGGCCATGCGCGCCGTGCCGGTGGACCTTGCGCGCTATGCCGGGACGTGGTTCGAGATCGAGCGCTTCCCCGTCCGCTTCCAGCAGGGGTGCGAGGCCACGACCGCGACCTACACGCTGATCGACGCGCGGACGGTCGGCGTTCTCAACCGCTGCCGCGACGGCGCGCCCGACGGGCCGGTGCGCACGATCGCGGGCACGGCAACGGTCGCGGGCGAGGGGCGGCTGTCGGTCCGGCTCGGCGGGGTGCCCTTCGCGGCGCCCTACTGGGTGCTGTGGGTGGCGCCCGATTATTCGGCGGCGGTCGTCGGCGTGCCGCAGGGCACGGCGGGCTGGATCCTCGCCCGCAGCCCCGCCATGCCGGCCGCGCGGCTTGCCGAGGCGCGGGCGGTGCTTGCCGCCAACGGCTATGACGTGTCGCGGCTGATCGCGGTGCGGCATGCCCGCTGACCGCAGGCTGACCATCGCAACGGCGCGCCCGCCCTCCGGCGCGCGGGGGCGGCGCGCCGGGGCGACGGTCGCGGAGGAGGGCGACCTGCGCCCCGAGAGAGGATGAGGGAATGACCGGGAAAAAGGCCGCCATCGTCGGCGGCGGGGTGATCGGCGGCGGCTGGGCCGCGCGCTTCCTGCTTAACGGCTGGGATGTCGCCGTCCACGACCCCGACCCCGAGGCCGGGCGCAAGATCGCCGCCGTCCTCGCCAATGCCCGCGCCGCCCTGCCGGCGCTGGCCGACGTGCCCCTGCCGCCCGAGGGCCGGCTGACCTTCGCCGCGACCATGGGCGAGGCGGTGGAAGGCGCCGCCTGGGTGCAGGAAAGCGTGAGCGAGCGCATCGACCTCAAGCGTCGGGTCTACGCCCAGATCCAGCAGGCCAACGCCGATGTGCCCATCGGGTCGTCCACCTCGGGCTTCAAGGCCTCGGACCTGCAGGACGGGGCGGCGAACCCCGCGCGCATCATCGTGGTGCACCCGTTCAACCCGGTCTACCTCCTGCCGCTCGCCGAGATCTCGGGCTCGCCCGCCACGCCCGCGGCCTTCGTCGAGGAAACCGCCGCACTCGTGCGCGCGATCGGCATGTTCCCCCTCGTCGTCCGGCACGAGATCGACGCCTTCATCGGCAACCGCTTCCTCGAAGCTGTCTGGCGCGAGGCGCTCTGGATGGTGAAGGACGGCATCGCCACGACCGCGGAGATCGACGAGGCGATCCGCATGGGCTTTGGCCTGCGCTGGGGCCAGATGGGCCTTTTCGAGACCTACCGCATCGCCGGGGGCGAGGCGGGGATGCGCCACTTCATGGCGCAATTCGGCCCGGCGCTGCAATGGCCCTGGACGCGCCTCACGGACGTGCCCGCGTTCGACGATGCGTTGGTGGATCTCGTCGCCAGCCAGTCCGACGCCCAGTCGGGCCGCTACACGATCCGCGAGCTCGAGCGCATCCGCGACCGCAACCTCGTGGGTTTCCTGCGGGTGCTGAAGGCGAACGACTGGGGCGCGGGCGCGGTGCTGAATGCCTGGGACGCCGCCCGCCGCCCCGCCGGACCGCCGCCCCTGCCCGAGCGTCTGGACGCCCCTCTGGTCACCGCGCGGTTCGACGTGCTGCCCGACTGGCTCGACTACAACGGCCACATGACCGAGGCGCGCTACCTGCACGCCTGCACGCTGACCACCGACGCCTTCCTCGACCTGATCGATGCGCGGCTGAACCACGTCGCGCAGGGCTTCAGCTATTATTCCGCCGAGACCCACGTCCGCCATCTCGCCGAGGGTAAGCTGGGCGACCGGCTGACGGGCTCGGTGCAGGTGCTGCACGCGGACGACAAGCGCATCCATGTCTGGGTGCGGATCGAACGGGGGGACGACCTCCTCGCCACGATCGAGCAGATGCTGCTTCATGTGGACATGAAGGCCGCGCGCGCCTGCCCTGCGCCGCGCCGGGTGCTCGACCGGCTCGACCCCATCGCCGCCGCCCACGCTGCCCTGCCGCGTCCCGAGGGTGCCGGGCGTCACGTCGGGCAAGGGAGGGTCTGATGCATTTCGCCCCGACCGACGAACAGCGGATGATCGCCGAGACGACGCGCGCCTTCGTCGAGGCCGAGCTTTACCCGCACGAGGCGGCGGTCGAGCGTACCGGCCGCCTCGACATGGATCTCGTGCGCGAGCTCCAGAAGAAGGCGATGGCGGCGGGCCTCTACGCCGCCAATATGCCGGTCGAGGTCGGGGGCGCGGGCCTCGATACCCTGGCATGGCTGATGTATGAAAAGGAACTCGGCCGGGCGAACTACGCGCTGCACTGGACGGCCGTGGCGCGACCCTCGAACATCCTTCTCGCCGGGACGCCGGAGCAGCGCGAACGCTACCTGATGCCATGCATCCGGGGCGAGACCTGGGATTGCCTCGCCATGACCGAGCCCGGCGCGGGATCGGACCTGCGCGGCATGAAGGCCTCGGCCCGGCAGGAACCGGGTGGCGACTGGGTGCTGAACGGCACCAAGCATTTCATCAGCCACGCCGACATCGCGGGCTTCACCATCGCCTTCATGGCCACGGGCGAGGAGACGACGCCCCGCGGCCCGAAGAAACGCATCACCGCCTTCTTCGTGGACAAGGGAACCCGGGGCTTCACGGTGCGCGAGGGCTATCGCAACGTCAGTCACCGCGGCTATTCCAACTGCATCCTCGAGTTCGACGACTGCCGGGTGCCGGCCGAGAACGTGCTGGGCGAGGCGCACCGCGGCTTCGAGGTGGCCAACGAATGGCTCGGCGCCACGCGCCTTCAGGTCGCCGCCACCTGCCTCGGCCGCGCAGACCGCGCGCTGGTGCTCAGTATCGCCTATGCCGCCGAGCGGCGGCAGTTCGGCCAGCAGATCGGCAAGTTCCAGGGGGTCAGCTTCCAGCTGGCCGACATGGCGCTGGCGCTGAAGGCGGCCGAGCTTCTGACCTGGGAAGCGGGCTGGAAACACGCGCAAGGCACGGCTACGGATGGCGACATGGCGATGGCCAAGCTCGCCGCGACCGAGGCGCTGGCACGGATCAGCGACGCGGCGATCCAGATCCACGGCGGCATGGGCCTGATGGACGACCTGCCGCTCGAACGCATCTGGCGCGATGCGCGGGTCGAGCGCATCTGGGAAGGGACGAGCGAAATCCAGCGGCACATCATCAGCCGCGAACTCTTGCGCCCGGTCGGCGGATGATCCGGCAGGACAATCAGGGCGGACGGGCCCTCCGCGCCGCCGCGGATGCGGCGGCCACGAAGGGGCTTGCGGCCGCAAGGCCGCGCCGGGTGACAGCCGCAGGGGTTGGGGCATGACGCGCGACCTCACGCGCCTCCTGCGGCCGCGGTCGGTTGCGGTGCTTGGCGGGGGATGGGCGGCGAACGTCGTCGAACAATGCCTGAAGATGGGCTTCGCAGGCCCGGTCTGGCCAGTGCACCCGACGCGCGACGCGATCCGCGGCCTGCCGTGTTTCCGCAGCCTCGCCGACCTGCCGGGCGTGCCGGATGCAGTCTTCGTCGGCGTCAACCGGCATGCCACCCTCGGGGTGGTGGCCGAGCTTGCCGCCCTGGGCGCGGGCGGCGCGACCCTGTTCGCGAGCGGCTGGGAAGAGGCGGGCGAGGCGGACCTTCAGGCGCAGCTTGTCGCGGCCGCGGGCGCCATGCCGATCCTCGGGCCGAACTGCTACGGGCTGATCAACTATCTCGACGGCGCGCTGCTGTGGCCCGACCAGCACGGCGGAAAGCGGGTGGACCGCGGCGTGGCGCTGCTCAGCCAGTCGTCGAACATCGTCATCAACCTGACGATGCAGCGCCGCGCCCTGCCGGTCGCCTACGTCGCCTGCCTCGGCAACGCCGCGCAGACCGGACTGGCCGATCTTGCCGGCGCGCTTCTGGCGGACGACCGGGTGACGGCCCTCGGCCTCTATGTCGAGGGGATCGGCGATGCGGGGGCCTTTGCCGCGGCGGCCGAGGCGGCGCGGGCGGCGGGCAAGGGGATCGTGGCGATCAAGTCGGGCAAGACGGCGCAGGCACGCGCCGCCGCGGCAAGCCACACCGCGGCGCTGGCGGGCGGCGGGGCGGCCTCCTCCGCCTACCTTGCCGCCTGCGGCGTGGCCGAGGTGGACACGCCCGCCGAACTGGTCGAGACCCTGAAGCTCCTGCACGTCCACGGGCCCGGCGCCATCGGGCGACGCCTCTGCGCCGTGGCCTGTTCGGGCGGCGAGGCCGGACTCACGGCCGACCTGGCCGGCCGGCAGCGCCTCGAGTTTCCGCCACCCTCGCCCGCGCAGGCGGCGCGGCTGTCGGCCGTGCTCGGCCCGCTCGTCGCCATCGCGAATCCGCTCGACTACCACACCTTCATCTGGGGCGACGGGCCGGCGACGACCGAAGTCTTCTCGGCCATGCTGTCGGGCTACGATGCCGGCCTCTACCTGATCGACCCGCCGCGGCCCGACCGCTGCGATCCGTCGTCCTACGCCCCGGCGCTGGCCGCGATCGAGGCGGCGCAGGCCGCCACGGGCCGCCCCGCCCTGCCGGTGGCGAGCCTGCCCGAAAACCTGCCCGAGGACCTTGCCGAAGGCATGATCGCGCGCGGCCTGGCCCCGCTCATGGGGATCGAGACGGCGCTGGCGGCGGTGCGCGCGGCCCAGACCCCGTCCGGCTCGCCCGGATGGCGTCCGCTGCCATCGCGGCCGGTGCGGCCGACCCGCCTCCTGCCCGAGCACGAGGCCAAGGCGGTGCTGGCCGAGGCCGGCATCGCGGTGCCGCGCGGCGTCGTGGCGGGGGACCTGCACGAACTGGGTGTGCGGGCGGCTGCGCTGGCGCGGCCGCTGGCGGTCAAGGGCCTCGGCCTTGCCCACAAGACCGAGGCGGGCGCGGTGCATCTGGCGGCGGAGCCCTGGGAAGTCGCGCCGATGCCGGGCGTGAGCGGATACCTCGCGGAAGAGATGGTGCAGGGCGCGTTGGCCGAACTGCTGATCGGCGCGGCGCGCGATCCGGTCTACGGGCTCGCGCTCACGCTCGGCTTCGGCGGGGTCGAGGCCGAGCTTCTGGCCGATACCGTGACGCTGATCGCCCCGGTCGATGCCGGGGCCGTCGAGGCGGCGCTGCGGCGGCTGCGCCTCTGGCCGCGGCTGGACGGCTATCGCGGCCGCCCGCGCGCCGATCTGGCGGCAGCGGTCGAGGCGGCGCTGGCGGTCGAGGCGCTGATGCGCGCGACCCACCGCATCGCCGAGGTCGAGATCAACCCGCTGATGGTGCTGGCGCAGGGCGCCGTGGCGGTCGATGCGCTGATCCGGGTGGAGGACTAGGACGATGCGGATGCGGACGGACGGCCCCGTGCGGACGCGGGTCGAGGGCGGGGTGCTCGAGGTGACGCTGGACCGGCCGAAGGCCAATGCGATCGACCTCGCGACAAGCCGGATCATGGGCGAGGTATTCCGCGATTTCCGCGACGACCCGGACCTGCGCGTTGCAATCCTGCGCGCGGCGGGCGACAAGTTCTTCTGCCCCGGCTGGGATCTGAAGGCGGCGGCAGCGGGCGACGCAGTGGACGGCGACTATGGCGTGGGCGGGTTCGGCGGCTTGCAGGACCTGCCGAACCTCAACAAGCCCGTCGTCGCCGCGGTGCAGGGCATCTGCTGCGGCGGCGGCCTCGAACTCGCGCTGTCCTGCGACCTGATCCTTGCGTCGGAAACCGCGACCTTCGCCCTGCCCGAGATCCGCTCGGGCACGGTCGCCGACGCCGCCTCGATCAAGCTGCCGAAGCGCATTCCCTATCACGTCGCGATGGACCTTCTGCTGACCGGCCGGTGGTTCGACGCCGCCGAGGCGCACCGCTGGGGCCTCGTGCGCGAGGTCTGCGCGCCTGCCGACCTGATGGCGAAGGCCTGGGATCTGGCGCGGCTGCTCGAAAGCGGCCCGCCCCTCGTCTACGCCGCCATCAAGGAGGTGGTGCGCGAGGCCGAGGCGCTGCGCTTCCACGACGCCCTGCACCGCATCACCCGGCGGCACTTCCCGACCGTGGACCGCCTCTACGCGAGCGAGGACCACGCGGAAGGCGCGCGCGCCTTCGCCGAAAAGCGCGATCCGGTCTGGAAGGGCAGATAGGGGTCGCTGGCGCGGTCCGGCGCCGGCGGCGCAAGGCCTGCCGGCGCGTGCCGGGAACGGCGATGGCCGGGGCGTCGGCCGCAACGTCGCAGCCGACACACGTCTTCCCGCACGGTCGGGCCCCGGGAGGGGGCGCGCGGCGACGGTCGGTGCCGAAAGCCGGCGCCTCGGCGCCTGGATCATGCCGCCGGTCGCGACCCGTGTCAGGCCCGACCCCGCCGCCCCTTGCCGCCGCGCATGCCGGCGCGGCCGGCCGTCGAGCGCCCCTTCGCCTTCACGGCTGCTTCGGCCGCCTCCTCGACCGCCGACTGGCGGGCCAACGGATCGTCCGCCACCGCCAGCTCCACCGCCTCGAGCCGCCGGATCTCGTCGCGCAGGCGGGCGGCCTCCTCGAACTCCAGGTTCTCGGCGGCCTTGCGCATCTGGCCGCGCAGCGCGTCGAGATGGGCGGCCAGGTTCTGGCCGACCAGCGGTTTTTCGACCGTCGCGGTCACCCGTGCCATGTCGGTGTCGCCCTGCCACAGCCCGGCCAGCACGTCCTCGACGTTCTTCTTCACGGTGGCGGGGGTGATCCCGTGCTTGCGGTTGTAGGCGATCTGCTTCTCGCGCCGGCGGTTGGTCTCGGCGATGGCGCGTTCCATGCTGCCGGTGATCGTGTCGGCATACATGATGACGCGCCCCTCCGCGTTGCGCGCGGCGCGCCCGATGGTCTGGATCAGGCTGGTTTCTGACCTGAGGAACCCCTCCTTGTCGGCATCGAGGATGGCCACCAGCCCGCATTCGGGGATGTCGAGCCCTTCGCGCAGCAGGTTGATCCCGACCAGCACGTCGAAGGCCCCGAGGCGCAGGTCGCGCAGGATCTCGATCCGCTCGATCGTGTCGATGTCGCTGTGCATGTAGCGCACCCGCACGCCCTGTTCGTGCAGGTATTCGGTCAGATCCTCGGCCATCCGCTTGGTCAGCACGGTGACGAGCGTGCGCAGACCGCGGGCCGCGACGCGCCGCACCTCGTCGAGGAGGTCGTCCACCTGCATCGCAACGGGGCGGATCTCCACCTCGGGGTCGAGAAGGCCGGTCGGGCGGATCACCTGTTCGGCGAAGACGCCCCCGGCCTGTTCCAGTTCCCACGCGGCGGGGGTGGCGCTGACGAACACCGACTGCGGGCGCATCGCATCCCATTCCTCGAACTTCAGGGGGCGGTTGTCCATGCAGGAGGGCAGGCGGAAGCCGTGTTCGGCCAGCGTGAACTTGCGCCGATAGTCGCCCTTGTACATGCCGCCGATCTGCGGGATCGAGACGTGGCTTTCGTCGGCGAAGACGATGGCATGGTCGGGGATGAATTCGAACAGCGTCGGCGGCGGCTCGCCAGGCGCGCGGCCGGTCAGATAGCGCGAATAGTTCTCGATGCCGGCGCAGGATCCGGTCGCCTCCAGCATCTCGAGGTCGAAGTTGGTGCGCTGTTCCAGCCGCTGCGCCTCCAGAAGCCGCCCCTCGTCGGTCAGCTGCCGCAGCCGCTGCGCAAGCTCGGCCCGGATGCCCCTGATCGCCTGCTGGAGCGTGGGGCGCGGCGTGACGTAGTGCGAATTGGCGTAGATCCGGATCCGCTCGAAGGTGTCGGTCCTCGCGCCGGTCAGCGGGTCGAACTCAGTGATCGATTCCAGTTCCTCGCCGAAGAAGGAAAACCGCCAGGCGCGGTCCTCGAGGTGGGCGGGCCAGACCTCGACCACGTCGCCCCGCACCCGGAACGCTCCGCGCTGGAACGCAGAGTCGAGCCGCCTGTACTGTTGCGCCACCAGTTCCGACAGGAATCTGCGCTGGTCGTAAAGCTGCCCGACCGCCAGATCCTGCGTCATCGCCGAATAGGTCTCGACCGACCCGATGCCGTAGATGCAGCTGACCGAGGCGACGATGATCACGTCGTCGCGTTCCAGCAGCGCCCGGGTGGCCGCATGGCGCATCCGGTCGATCTGTTCGTTGATCTGGCTTTCCTTCTCGATGTAGGTGTCCGTCCGCGGGACATAGGCCTCTGGCTGGTAGTAGTCGTAATAGCTGACGAAGTATTCGACCGCGTTCTCGGGAAAGAAGCTCTTGAACTCGCCGTAAAGCTGTGCGGCCAGCGTCTTGTTCGGCGCAAGGATGATCGCGGGGCGCTGCGTCGCCTCGATCACCTTGGCCATGGTGAAGGTCTTGCCGGTGCCGGTCGCGCCGAGAAGGACCTGGTTCTGCTCGCCCGCCTCGATCCCCGCGACTAGGTCCGCGATGGCGGTCGGCTGGTCGCCCGCGGGCTGGAAGGGCGTGTGCAGCACGAACCGCCGCCCGCCTTCCAGCTTCGGCTTGGTCAGCACCTCGGGCCGCGGGGCGGGGGCGTTGGTGATGTTGTGGGGCACAGGCGTTTCCCTTCGCGCATCGGCCGGGTCCGGCCGGTCAGAACGGCACGTCGTCCGCGGCGGCGGCCGCTGTCACGAACCGCGCCACCAGATGCTTCTCGCCCGCCTTGTCGAACCGCACGGCCAGCTTGTCGCCCTCGGTCTCGAGCACGGTGCCGTAGCCGAATTTCTGGTGGAACACGCGATCGCCGGGGGCATAGGGGCTGGGCGCGCCGTCGTCCACCGCGGCGCGGCGCGATTCCGCCGGCGCGGCCAGCGTGCGCGCGGGCTGCCGCGCCGCCAGCCGCTGCCAGCCCGGCGAGTTGTAGACATCGGCCCGCGCCGCCCGCGCCTCCATTGCCGACTGGCCGAAGGGGGCCGCCGCCCCGAACCCGCCGCCGTAAAGGCCGGGCGGCGTCAGAACCTCGACCTCGGTTTCGGGCAGCTCGTCGATGAAGCGCGAAGGCAGCTGGCTTTGCCACTGACCGTAGACGCGGCGGTTGGCGGCGAAGCTGATCGTGCACAGCCGTTCCGCCCGCGTGATCCCCACATAGGCCAGGCGCCGCTCTTCCTCCAGCCCGCGCAGACCCGCCTCGTCCATCGCGCGCTGGCTGGGGAACAGCCCGTCCTCCCACCCGGGCAGAAACACGGCGGGGAATTCGAGGCCCTTGGCCGCGTGCAGCGTCATGATGCTAACGCGCGCTTCGCCCCCGTCGGCCTCGTTGTCCATCACGAGCGCGACGTGATCGAGGAAGCCCTGAAGGTTCTCGAACGCCTCGAGCGCCTTCACGAGTTCCTTCAGGTTTTCGAGCCGCCCGGCCGCCTCGGGCGTCCGTTCCGCCTGCCACATCGCCGTGTAGCCCGATTCGTCCAGAATCGTCTCGGCGAGCCGGATATGGTCGTAACCAGGCGCTGCCGCAGCCGCGTGCCAGCGGCGGATCTGGTCGAGAAGGGTGCGCAGTGCCCCCGCCGCGCGGCCCGTCACGCCGCCTTCCGCGATCAGCGCCGCGGCCCCCTCGGCCAGCGGCGCGTCCAGCGCACGGGCGGCCTTCGCGATCGCCGCCTGCGCCTTGTCGCCGAGGCCGCGCTTGGGCGTGTTCACCACCCGCTCGAAGGCAAGATCGTCGTCGGGCGATACCGCCAGCCGGAAATAGGCCATCGCATCGCGCACCTCCTGCCGTTCGTAGAAACGCGGGCCGCCGATCACGCGGTAGGGCAGGCCGATCGTCAGGAAGCGGTCCTCGAAGGCGCGCATCTGGTGGGCGGCGCGCACGAGGATCGCGCAGCCCTCGGGTCCGATCGGCCCCGGCGCGCGGCGGCCTGCCGCCAGCGCCTCGACCTCTTCGCCGATCCAGCGCGCCTCCTCCTCGCCGTCCCAGTGGCCGATCAGGCGCACCTTTTCGCCCGTCGGCACGTCGGTCCACAGCGTCTTGCCCAGCCGCCCCCTGTTCGCCGCGATCAGGTGGCTGGCGGCGGCCAGGATGTGCGGGGTGGACCGGTAGTTCTGTTCGAGGCGGATCACCGTCGCGCCGGGAAAATCCTTCTCGAACCGCAGGATGTTGCCCACCTCGGCGCCCCGCCAGCCGTAGATCGACTGGTCGTCGTCGCCCACGCAGCAGATGTTGCGGTGCGCCTGCGCAAGCAGCCGCAGCCACAGGTACTGCGCGATGTTGGTGTCCTGATACTCGTCCACCAGGATCGCGCGGAACCGCCGTTGATACTGCGCCAGCACGTCCGGGTGGCTGCGGAAGATCGTCAGGCAGTGCAGCAGCAGGTCGCCGAAATCGCAGGCGTTCAGCGTGCGCAGCCGGTCCTGGTAGGCGGCGTAAAGCTCGGTCCCGAGGTTGCCGAAAGCCGCCGCCTCGGCCGAGGGCACGTCGGCGGGCCCCAGCGCGCGGTTCTTCCACCCGTCGATCAGGCCGGCAAGCTGCCGCGCCGGCCAGCGCTTCTCGTCCACGTTGGCGGCGGCGATGACCTGCTTCATCAGGCGAAGCTGGTCGTCGGTGTCGAGGATGGTGAAGTTCGCCTTCAGCCCGACCAGCTCCGCGTGCCGGCGCAGCAGCTTGACCCCGATGGCGTGGAAGGTGCCCATCCAGGGCATTCCCTCGACCGCGGACCCCAGAAGGCGGCCCACCCGGTCCTTCATCTCGCGCGCGGCCTTGTTGGTGAAGGTCACGGCCAGAACCTCGTTCGGTCGCGCCCGCCCGGTGGCCAGCACATGCGCGATCCGCGTCGTCAGCGCCCGCGTCTTGCCCGTCCCTGCACCGGCCAGCATCAGCAGCGGGCCGTCGGGCGCCTCGACCGCCGCGCGCTGCGCGGGGTTCAGCCCGTCGAGGTAGGGCGCGGGGCGCAGCGCGGCGGCGCGGGCGGACAGCGGTAGACGGGCGGCGGCATCGGTCATGGCGCGCACCCTACACCGGCGCCGGGGGGCGCGTCAAAGCGATGTTCCCGATACGTTCGCGCGATTGCGTGCCACCTCGGCGCGCAGGCCCGCCATCAGCTCGGCCAGCAGGCGCTGCGCCGCCGGGTCTGCCAGCCGACCCGCGGCGTCGAAGGCCCGCGCGCTGTCGGCCACCAAAACCTCGGGCCCCGGCAGCACGCGCGGGCGGAACGGGTTCAGGCACAGGCGCAGCGAAGACTGCGCCCGCTCGCCCCCCGCGCGGCCCGCGGCGGCCGAGACGATGGCCACCGGCTTGTCCCGCCACGGCGCGCCCTTGACCCGGCTGACCCAGTCGAGCGCGTTCTTCAGCACGCCCGGCAGCGCCTTGTTGTATTCCGGGCAGGCGATCACCACACAGTCGGCCGCCGCGATCTGCGCGGCGAGCCGCGCCACGCCGGGCGGAATGCCTCCGGCCGCCTCCAGATCGCCGTCGTAGAGCGGCAGTCGCAGATCGCCCTCCTCCCAGCCGTCGGGGGCAAGCAGGCGCCGCGCCTCGGCCAGAAGCAACCGGTTGGTCGATCCGACGCGCAGCGCGCCGCAGAGGCCCAGGGCATTCAGGCTCATCGCGGCCCCTTCTTCTGTCTCCAAACATCCTGTGGGGGCCCGGGGGAGCGAGCCCCCCGGGTGCCGCCAACCGGGCAAAAGCTAGTTCACGCGCCCGGGGCCGCAAGCGCGAATGCATCGGGATAGGTGACGCGCCCCGCGAGGATCAGGTCGGCCATCGCCGCCGCCACCGCGGGGGCCAGCGCGAAGCCCGTCTTGTAGGTGCCGTTCGCCACGACGTGCCCCGGCCGCCCTGGCCACGGGCCGAGGACGGGCAGGCGCGTGGCCGCACGCGGCCGGATGCCCGCCCACCGTTCCAGCACACGCGCGCCCGCCAGCTGCGGCACCAGCGCCGCCGCGCGGGCCAGCAGCGCATCGAGGCCCGCGTCGGGGCCGTCGCTGTCCCAGGTCCGCTCCGCCGTGGACCCGACCGCAACCGTCCCGTCGGCATGGGGCACGATCCAGAGGCCGGTGTCGCCGATGACCGGCGCGTCCCCGGCGTCGCAGGCCAGAAGGGCCGCCTGCCCCTTCTCGCCCCCGCCCACGGGCTGGCCGAGCGCGGTCGACAGGTCGGCGAGGCCGGCCGCCCCGGTGGCCCACAGCACGGGCGCGCCGGCGGGAAGGTCCGGGGCCGCGGGGCCGATCGTCCCGCCGAGCGCGCGCAGCGCCGCCGCCAGCGCCGCCAGCGCCCGTCGCGGCGCGATGCGCGCGGTCAGCGTGTCGTGCACGAGAAGGCCCGAGGCGCTGACGGGCGCGAACCCGTCCCCCGCCGGCACGACGCGCCAGAGGCCGGCCCCGCCCCATCGGTCGGCCGCCGCCGCCCCGCGGGCCCGCGCGCGCGCCACGGCGGCGGCATCGGCCAGCGGCATCAGGCGGCCTACCTGCGCATAGCCCGGATCGACGCCCCCGCATGCCGCGACCGAGGCCCAGAACGCGGGTGCGGCGGTCAGGGCCTGCAGCTGGAACGCCTGCATCGGCCCCCAGCGGTCGGGCGCGTGCGGGGCGAGCGCGCCGACGACGCCGCCCGAGGCGCCCGCGCCGACGCCGCCGGGATCGGCCACCGCCACCCGCGCGCCGCGGCGGGCCAGCGCGACCGCGCAGGCAAGGCCGGTCACGCCCGCGCCCATCACCGTCACGTCGGGCCTTGCCATTCCCCGTCCCCTCGGCCACCGCTGCCGCGGAGGAATAGGGCGGATGACGGGCAGCGACCAGAGCGGCGGCGCAGGACCGGCGATCGACTGGCAGGGCGACACGCCGGTCAGCCGTGCGCACGGCGACCCCTACCACACCGGGGGCCTCGACGAGACGCGGCACGTCTTCCTCGCAGGCAACGGCCTGCCCGCCCGGTTCCGCCCCGGCTTCCGCATCGCCGAGACGGGCTTCGGCACCGGGCTGAACCTCGCCGCCGCGCTGATCGCCTGGCGGACGGCGGGGGTGCGCGGCCCGCTGGCCTATACCGCCTTCGAGATCGCGCCGCTGCCGGCCGCCGCGATGGCCCGCGCGCTGGCCCCCTTCCCGGCAGCGGCGGCGGCGCTTGCCCCCCTGCTGGCCGTCTGGGATTCAGGCGCGCGGCGGTTTGCCGCGGGCGATCTCGACCTGACGGTGATCGTGGGCGACGCGCGGCAGACCCTGCCGGCCTGGGACGGATGTGCGGACGCCTGGTTCCTCGACGGCTTCGCCCCGGCGAAGAACCCCGAACTCTGGGAGCCCGCGCTGCTTGCCGCCGTTGCGCGCCACACCGCGCCGGGCGGCACGGCGGCGACCTACACGGCCGCCGGCCATGTCCGCCGGGCCCTGCAGGCCGCCGGGTTTCGGGTAGAGCGAGCCCCGGGTTTCGGCCGCAAGCGGCACATGACGACGGCGCGGCTTCCATGACGGCGCAGAACACGCGCCTTGGCATCCTGCTGATGGTGGCGACGGTCGCGTGCTACACAGTGCAGGACGGTCTGACGCGGTTCCTCGCCGGCGAATACAGCGTCCTCATGGTCGTGATGATCCGATACTGGTTCTTCGCGGCCTTCGTCGTCGCGCTGGCGCTGCGGCGGCCGGGCGGGCTCGGGTCCGTCCGCACGGTGCAGCCGCTGATCCACGGCGCACGCGCGGTCCTGCACATCGCCGAGATCCTCGTGATCGTCGCCAGCTTCGTCGCCATCGGGCTGATCAACACGCATGCGGTGTTCGCCGTCTGCCCGCTGATCATCGCCGCGCTGGCCGGGCCGGTGCTGGGCGAGCGGCTGGGGCTGTCGGGCTGGCTGGCCATCGCCGCGGGGTTCGCGGGGATCCTCGTCATCCTGCGGCCGGGATCGGATCTGTTCGCGCCGCTCGCGCTGCTGCCGCTCGTCTCGGCGGCGATGTTCGCGCTCTATTCCGTGCTGACGCGCCTCGCCACACGGCGGGAAGACCCGTTTGTGGCCTTCTTCTGGTCCGGCCTCCTCGGCGCCGTGCTGACCACCGCCGCAGGCATCTGGTTCTGGGAGCCGATGGGCCCGCGCGACTGGGCGCTGACGCTGGCCAACGGGCTGGTGGCGGTGCTGGCCAACTGGCTGATGATCCGCTGCTATGCGGTGGCCGAGGCGGGCGCGGTGCAGCCCTTCGCCTACCTGCAGCTCGTGTTCGTCTCGGTCATGGGGGTTGCCGTGTTCGGCGAGGCGCTGACGCCCGAAACCGTCATCGGCGCCGCCATCGTCACGGCCGCCGGCCTCTTCACGCTGATGCGCACCGGGGCAAGACGGTGATCGCGCAGAGCACCCGCCGCGGCATCGCCTTCATGGTGGCCACCACCGTGGTGTTCGCGGCGCAGGACGGCATCTCGCGCCATCTGGCCGAGGCGACGAACGTGCCGATGGTGGTGATGATCCGCTACTGGTTCTTCGCCGCCTTCGTGACCGCGCTGGCGGCGCGCGCGCGGGGCGGCCTGGCCGCGGCAGTGCGCACGCGGCGGCCGGGACTTCAGATCCTGCGCGGGGTGCTGCTGGTCGCGCAGATCTGCGTCGCGGTGGCGGGGTTCGTCCTGCTCGGCCTCGTGCAGGCGCACGCGATCTTCGCGGCCTATCCGCTGATGGTGGCGGCGCTGTCGGGTCCGGTTCTGGGCGAAAGGGTGGGCTGGCGGCGGTGGACGGCCATCGGGATCGGGTTCCTCGGAGTCCTCGTCATCCTTCAGCCCGGCCAGGCCGCCGTCACCCCGGCGCTGGCCCTGCCGCTGCTGGGGGCGCTGATGTTCGCGCTCTATGCGCTGCTGACCCGCTATGTCTCGCGCGACGATCCGGCGATGGTCAGCTTCTTCTGGACCGGCACAGCGGGTGCGGTGGCGATGACGGCGGTCGGCATCTGGTTCTGGCAGCCGATGGCGGCGCCCGACTGGGGCTGGATGGCCGTGCTCTGCGTCACCGGCGTGCTGGGGCATTACCTCTTGATCCGCGCCTACGAAGTGGCCGAGGCCAGCGCAGTGCAGCCCTTCGCCTTCCTGCAGCTCGTGTTCGCCACCAGCATCGGTGTCGCGGTGTTCGGCGACGTGCTGACCTGGAACATCGCGGCGGGCGCGGCGATTGTAGTGGGCGCGGGGCTGTTCACGCTGTGGCGGGAACGGCTGCGCCGGACGGGCTGACCGGTCACCGCCGCGCCGTGCGATCGAGGGCATGGGCGGCAAGCCCCGCCGCAAGGCCCCAGAACGCCGCACCGATCCCGAAGGCGGCGAGGCCCGATGCGGTGACGGCCACGGCGACGGCCGCCGCGAAGCGCCCCTCGGGCGCCGCGAAGGCGGCGCCGAGCGCGCCGGCCAACGGCCCGATCAGCGCCAGCCCGACCACGGCCGCAACCACCGCAGGCGGCAGCGCCGGGATGAGCGCGACCAGCGCGCCGCCGGCAAGGCCGAGGCCCACCCAGACCGCGCCGTAGACCAGCCCGACGCGCCAGCGCCGGGCCGGATCGGGCTCCACCTCGGGTGCAAGGCAGATTGCGGCCGTGATCGCGGCCATGTTGATGCCGTGAGCTCCGAACAGCGCCCCGAGGACCGACAGCCCGCCGGTCACCGCCAGTGCGGGCCGCACCGGCGGGTCGTAGCCGGCGGCGCGCAGCACCGCGAAGCCCGGCAGGTTCTGCGCGGCCATAGTGACCAGGAACAGCGGCACGCCGAGGCCCAGCACCGCCTCGGCCCGGAAGGCGGGTATGACCGGCCGCAGGGGCGGCAGCGCAAGCGGCACCGCCGGCAGGCCCGGCCCGGCCGCGGCCGCCGCGACCCCGGCGGCAAGCGCGGCCAGCACGGCGAGGTTCGGCGCGAAGGGCCTGACCGCCGCGAAGGCCAGCACCACGGCCAGCACGAACCCCCAGCCGTCGGGCACCGCCCGCGCAAGCCCCATGACGAAGGGCAGCAGCACGCCCGCCAGCATTCCCGCCGCCACGCCCTCGGGGATCGCCGAAACCGCGCGCTCGAGCGGCCGGACTGCCGCGGTCGCCGCCACGAGACCGCCCGCGAGGAGGAACGCCCCCGCGGCCTCGGGCAGCGTCACCCCTGACGAGGCCGCGACCAGCGCAGCGCCCGGCGTGGACCAGGCCAGAACCACAGGCACCCGCGTCCGCCAGCTGAGGACGGCGCTGCCCGCGGCCTTGGCCAGGCACAGCGCGAAGACCCAGGTCGCCGTCTGCGCGGGGCTCGCCCCGACCGCCGCCGCGGCGGCCAGCACGATGGCCACCGAACTGCCGTATCCGGCGAGCGCCGCGACCAGCGCCGCCGCGACCATCGATCCGCGCAAGCACGCCTCCGACCACACCGCGCGCGCACCATGCGGTCCGCGTCCGGCACCGGCAAGAGCAGGCATCGCGATCCCGGTTCGTGCCTGGTCCTGGCCGGGTTTCGCATCCCGCGGGATGGGAGCGGCGGCCCCGGGGAGGAGAAGGGGCCGCCGCCTGTGGCCGGCCCGGGGAGGAGGATGGGCCGCACACGCCGTTCCGGCCCTCGGGCCGGCAAGAGGGGCGGCGGGACCGGGGAGGAGGTCGGCCCGCCGCGTTTCGCGGGCCCTGGGGAGGAGGTCGGGCCGCGAACGCCTGTCCGGCCCGAGGCCGGTATCGGATGGCGGCGGGACCGGGGAGGAGTGGTCCCGCCGCCGAACGCGCACGCCCCGGGGAGGAGGTGGGGCTTCGCGTCGCTGCCAGGCTACCCGAGGGGGCGCCCGTATCGGAAAATGCGGCGGCGCGCAGGGAGGAGTGGCGCGCCGCCGCCAAGTGCGCCCGGCCCCAGGGAGGAGGAGGGGGCCGCGCGATCCTCAACCGTCAATCCGCGTTGCGCGCCGCCTCCAGCGCCACGCGGGTGATCATCGACCGCGGAATGCCCAGATCGGACAGTTCGCGGGTCGTCAGTGCGCTTAGCTCCCGCACGGTCGCGCGATAGACCTTGCGGCGGCGCAGCGTCCGGGCGATACGGTCGAACAAACCCGCTGCCGCTCCGGCCGCCGGTGCAGACCGCGATGACGGTGCGTAAGCCATTTTCTTCCCTCGTTCTTCCTGCGGGATGACGCATTCGCGCCGCAACCGCCCTCGATCCCAAAGATAGAGGGATTCTGCGACTGCACAATCTTTTCCGCGGCAATGCTGCCCTGCAGCATCCGCATGGCTGCGTCCTGCCGTGACCTGTTGCCCGCTGCGCGGGCAGGTTGCGCGAAAACCGGGCGGCACGAGTGCCGCTGAAGGCATCTTGCGGCGGCGCGCGCGTCGCGCCAACTGTGGCACGGGAATCGTGCGGGGGCGGCGATGGCGGTTTCGCGGGACGACGTGATGGCGGCGCTGGCGGGCGTGGCTGTGCCGGGCGGCGGAACCCTGGCTTCGGCCGACCTCGTGCGCGCGCTGACCGTCGAGGGCGACCGCGTCAGCTTCGTGATCGAGGCGCCCTCGGCCGAGGCGGCGCGCGCCCTCGAACCCGCCCGCGCCGCAGCCGAGGCGGCGGTCGCGCGCGTGCCCGGTGTCGCGCGGGTGCAGGCTATGATGACCGCTCACGCCGCCCGGCCCGCCCCGCCTTCCCTGAAGATCGGCGGCCACCCGACGCCGCAGCAGGGCGGGCCGCAGCCGGTGCCGGGGGTGGACCGCATCCTGGCCGTGGCGAGCGGCAAGGGCGGGGTGGGCAAGTCCACCGTGTCGTCGAACCTCGCCGTGGCGCTGGCGCGCGCGGGGCGGCGGGTCGGGCTGCTTGACGCCGACATTCACGGGCCGTCGCAGCCGCGCATGATGGGCGCGACGGGCCATCCCGCATCGCCGGACGGCAAGACGATCCTGCCGCTGCGGGCGCATGGCGTCACCCTGATGTCGATCGGCCTGATGCTGAAGGAAGGCGAGGCGGTCATCTGGCGCGGGCCCATGCTGATGGGCGCGCTGCAGCAGATGCTCGGGCAGGTCGCCTGGGGCGAGCTCGACGTGCTGATCGTGGACCTGCCGCCGGGCACGGGCGACGTGCAGCTGTCGCTGTGCCAGCGCGCGCGGGTGACCGGGGCCATCGTCGTGTCCACCCCGCAGGATGTGGCGCTGATCGACGCGCGCAAGGCGATCCACATGTTCGACGCGCTGAAGGTGCCTGTGCTCGGGCTGATCGAGAACATGGCAACCTTCTGCTGCCCGGCCTGCGGGCACGAGACGGCGATCTTCGGCCAGGGCGGGGTGGCGGCCGAGGCGGAACGGCGCGGGCTGCCGTTCCTCGGCGCGCTGCCGATCACGCTTGCAACCCGCCTTGCCGGCGATGCCGGCACGCCGGTCGCGCTCGGCGACGGGCCGGAAGCTGCGGCCTATGCCGCGCTGGCCCGCCGTCTGATCGACGGCGGCATGGGCTGATCGCGCCCCCTCGAGCCGAATCACCGCGGCGTGCGCGCGCGTGATGCGCGGCGCCCTGCCGGCTGATTCCGCCCGATTCCGCACCCTTCGCCGCCGTGCCGCCCGTCGGCCCACCGAACTGCCGGTTCGAGGGCCATGCCGCATCTGGTGACCGCAGACCATCTATCCCCACCATGTTGAATCTGCTGGCCAGATCGGCCCGAGGGTTGCGTGCGACTTCCGCCGAATCCGTCGATTTCCGTAGATTTCCCTTGATTGGAGGGAAATTCCGCGGCATACCTTGGTCATCCGAAAGGGCGGGCAGACAAGGGACGACGGTAACGATCCCGAAAGGCACCGAGGCAGGTTTCATCAGGCTCCCCCCTAGGACGACGAAGATCCGGCGCGCCGCGTAAGCGACATCCCCCCAGGTGGCGTGCGCGTCCGGTCCAACCCGGCGACGGGACGAGGGCGGCGGATCGGGTTCCTGGCAGCACCCGATCCGCCGTTTCCGTTCCGGGGCCTGACCTGGCGGGGCAGGGGGCGGGCCTTGCGGTTCGGCGGCGTCAACGAGGCCAAGGTGGACAAGGTGGGGCGCCTGACGGTGCCGCGCGATGTCCGCGAGGTTCTCGAGGCGGGCGATCCGGCCTGGAAGGGGGCGCCGGGCGACAAGGTGCGGCTCGTGCTGGCCTGGGGCGACAACCGCTTTCCCTACATCACCGGCTATACCTTCGCGGGGCACCAAGAGATCGCGGATGCGATCGACGCGCTCGACCCTGACGATCCGCGGCAGGCCGAGCTGACCTCGAAGCTGATTGAGAAATCCGAGACCATCCGCATCGACGAGGACGGACGCTGCGTCCTGTCGCGCCGGCTGCGCGACCGGCTGGGGCTGGCCGAGGGCGAGGGCTTCGTCGTGTTCGCCGGCCGCGGCGGCTATCTGCGGCTCTGGCCGCAGGCCGCCTACGATGCCGCCGAGGCGGCCGAAGCCGCAGCACCCGCGGCCGAGACCAGCGTGCTGCGCGCTGGCGAGGATGCGGTGCAGGCGCTGAAGCGCCGGCCGAGGGGCTGAGGCGTTGGACCGCCCGGCGCATGTTCCCGTGCTGATCGGCGCGATCCTGCGCCTGTGCGCGCCGATCCGGGGCGACTGGATGGACGGCACCTTCGGGGCCGGCGGCTATTCCGCCTCGCTGCTCGACGCCGGCGCCGCGCGGGTCACCGCGCTCGACCGCGACCCCACCGCCATCGCCGCGGCCGGGGCCATGCAGGCACGCTACGGCGACCGGCTGCGCCTCGTGGAGGCGACGTTCGACAGGCTCGACGCCTTCGGGCCGTTCGACGGGGTGGTGCTGGACCTCGGCGTGTCCTCGATGCAGCTCGACCGCGCCGAACGCGGCTTCAGCTTTCTTCGCGACGGTCCGCTCGACATGCGGATGGGCGGCGAAGGCCCGACGGCGGCCGACATTGTCAATACCGCAGCGGAGGGGCGGCTGGCGGACATCCTCTACCACTACGGCGAGGAACGCGCGGCCCGCCGGATCGCCCGCGCGATCGTGGCGGCCCGACCGCTGGCGACCACGGGCCAGCTTGCGGCGGTGGTGGAGTCCTGCCTGCCGCGCCCGAAGCCGGGCCAGAGCCACCCCGCCACCCGCAGCTTCCAGGCCCTGCGGATCGCGGTGAACGACGAATTCGGGCAGCTTCTGGCGGGCCTTGCCGCGGCCGAGCGGGCGCTGCGGCCGGGCGGCCACCTGGCGGTGGTGACCTTCCACAGCCTTGAGGACAGGATCGTGAAGCGGTTCTTCGCCGAGGCCGCGGGCGGCCCCGCCGCCAGCCGCCACGCGCCCGAGGCCGCCCCGCGCCCGGCCCGGTTCGAGCCTGTCACGCGCCGCGCGGTCGCCCCCGAGGCGGCCGAGATCGCGGCCAACCCCCGTGCGCGGTCCGCCCTCCTCAGGATCGGCCGCCGCACGGCCGCCCCGGCCGCGCTACCCGACCCCACCGCGCTTGCCGTTCCCCGCCTGCCAGACCGGAAAGACCGCTGACCTGATGCGACCCCTCCTGCGCACCTTCCTGTCCGTCGCCGCCGCGGTCGCCGTGATGGCGCTGGCCTTCTGGGCCTACCGCGAGAACTATGCGACCCAGCAGGCGCTGAAGGACCAGCGCGCCGTCCAGCGCGAGATCGCCGAACTGCGCGAGGCGATCGCGGTGCAGCGCGCGGAATGGGCGTTCCTCAACCGCCCCGACCGTCTTGCCGACCTGACCGCGGCAGGGTTCGACCGCCTCGGCCTTCTGCCGATGACGCCCGAGCAATTCGCCCGCATCGGCGAACTGCCGGTGCCGCCCCCGCGCGATCCGGCCGCGCCGGACCCCGCCGCCGTGGTCGATACCACAAGCACCGGAGAGGACGGATGATCCGCACGCCCCTGCGTCCGCTCGCCCGGATCCTCAGCGCCCGCAGCCGCGGCGAGAATCCGGACCGGATCGAGGCCGAGAACCTGCGCCTGCGCCACGAGGCGATGCGCGACCGCGCCCGCGCGCGCGCCGAGGTGCGGCTGCTCATGCTGGCCTGCGGCTTTGTCGCGGGCTTCGGCCTTGTCGCCATGCGCATGGGCGTGCTGGCCGCAACGCCGGTGGCCGAGCCCCGGCGGTCGGGCAGCGCCGCGACCATCCAGGCGCAGCGGGCCGACATCGTGGACGCGCGCGGGCGCGTTCTGGCGACGAACCTCGTCACCCATGCGCTCTATGCCCATCCGCGGGCGATGGTCGACCCGGTCCGCGCCGCCCGGGGCCTTGCGCAGATCTTCCCCGATCTCAAGGAGGACGACCTGCTGCGGCAGTTCACGGGCAACCGGGCCTTCCTCTGGATCAAGCGCCGGATCAGCCCCGAACAGATGCAGGCGGTGCACGAGATCGGCGAACCCGGCCTTCTGTTCGGCCCGCGCGAGACGCGGATCTACCCCAACGGCCGGATCGCCGCGCATGTCCTGGGCGGCGCCACCTTCGGCGCCGAGGGCGTGCATTCGGCCGAGGTCGTGGGCAGCGCCGGCATCGAGCGCGCCTACGACGCCCGCCTGCGCGACCCCGCGCGGCTGGACGAGCCGCTGCGCCTGACCATCGACACGACGGTGCAGGCCGCGGTGACCGACGTGCTGCGCGCCGGCATGACGATGCTGAACGCCAAGGGCGCCGCCGCCATCGTGATGGAGGCGCGGACGGGTGCGATCGTCGCCATGGTGTCCCTGCCCGACTTCGACCCGAACGACCGCCCCCCGCCCCCCGTCTCGGGCGATCCGGCCGACAGCCCGATCTTCAACCGCGCGGTGCAGGGCGTCTACGAACTCGGCTCGGTCATGAAGGTGTTTCCGGTCGCGCAGGCGCTGGAACTCGGGCATGTGACGCCCGAGACGATGGTGAACACCCAGGGCCCGATGATGCTGGGCCGGTTCCGCGTGCGGGACTTCCGCAACTACGGGCCCGCGCTGTCGGTCACCGACGTGATCGTGAAATCCTCGAACATCGGCACCGCGCGGCTGATCTCCGCCATCGGGCCGGTCCGGCAGGAGGCGTTCCTGCGCAACCTCGGGTTCCTCGATCCCGTGACGCTCGAACTGTCCGAGGCGCCGACCGGCCGGCCGAAGCTGCCCCGCCGCTGGGGCGACATCGCGGCGGCGACGATCAGTTACGGCCACGGCCTGGCGGCCTCGCCCCTTCACCTTGCGGTCGGCTATGCCGCGCTGGTGAACGGCGGCCTGCGCGTGACGCCGACGCTGGTCGCCGGGGCCGAGACGCCGCCGCCCGTGCGGGTGATGTCCGAGGCGACCTCGCGCGCGATGCGCACGATGCTGCGCCGCACCGTCACCGACGGCACGGCGAAGCTGGCCGAGGTCGCGGGCTATGCCCTGGGCGGCAAGACCGGCACGGCCGACAAGATGCGCCCGACGGGCGGCTACTACGACGACCGGGTGATGGCGACCTTCGCCGGCGCCTTCCCGATGCAGGATCCGCGTTGGGTGGTCGTGGTGTCGCTGGACGAGCCCGTGGAAACCTCGGGCACCGAGGCGCGGCGCACCGCCGGCTGGACCGCCGTGCCGGTCACGGGCGAGATCGTGCGCCGCATCGGCCCGCTCCTCGGCCTGCGGCCCGTGATTGAACCCAGCCCACCCGGCGGGGTAATACCGGTGCGACACTGAAGTGCCGACGGGGACGGGCGACATGGCCGGGGAAGAAGGCGCGGCAGGGCGAGGGGGGCGGACGCTCGCCGACCTCGGGCTGGCGCTGTCGGCGGGCGGCGGCACGGTGCCCGTCGCGGGTCTGACCGCCGACAGCCGCGCCGTTCGGCCCGGCTTCCTCTTCGCCGCCCTCGCCGGCAGCCGCGACCACGGGGCGCACCATGCCGCCGCAGCGCTTGACCGGGGCGCCGTCGCGATCCTGACCGATCCTGCGGGCGAGGCGATTGCCCGCGCCGCGCTGGCCGGCCGCACGGTGCCGGTCGTCGTGGCGGCCGACGCCCGCGGCGCCTTCGCCGCCGCCGCCGCGCTCTGGTTCGGCGCGCAGCCTGCCCAGGTCGCCGCCGTGACCGGGACGAACGGCAAGACCAGCGTGGCAAGCTTCACCCGCCAGATCTGGCAGGCGCTCGGCCACCGGGCCATCAACATCGGCACCACGGGGGTCGAGGGCGATGTCGCCGCCCCCGCCACCCACACCACGCCCGACCCGGTCGCGCTGCACCGCCTGCTGGCGGCGGCGGCGGCGGCGGGCGTCACCCATTGCGCGATGGAAGCGTCGTCGCACGGCCTCGACCAGCGGCGGATCGACGGGGTCCGGCTGGCGGCGGCCGGTTTCACCAACCTGACGCAGGACCACCTCGACTATCACGGCACGATGGCGGCCTATTTCGAGGCCAAGGCGGGCCTCTTCACGCGCTGCCTGCCGGCCGAGGGCACGGCGGTCGTCTGCATCGAGGGGGCCGCGGGGCGCGACCTCGCCGCCCGCCTGGCCGGCCGGGGGCCGCTTCTGACGGTGGGGGCGCATCCCGACGCAGCCCTGCGGATCGACCGGCGGATCTTCCACGAGGGCGGGCAGAGCGTGGCCTTCGCATGGTCCGCCCCGCCGCGGTCGTGGCGGCGCACCGTGCGGCTCGATCTCGTGGGCGGGTTCCAGGCCGCCAACGTCGCCGTGGCGGCGGGTCTTGCCTGGGCCGCGGGGGGCGCGGGCGCGGATCCCGGCGCGGTGCTCGACGCGCTGCCGCGGCTTCAGGGCGTGCGCGGGCGGATGCAGCTTGTCGCGCGGCGGCGGAACGGGGCGGCGGTCTATGTCGATTACGCCCACACGCCTGATGCGGTGGCGACCGCATTGGCCGCCTTGCGCCACCATGTGGTGGGGCGGATCGTCGCCGTCCTCGGCGCCGGCGGCGACCGCGACCGCAGCAAACGCCCGCTGATGGGCGCGGCCGCTGCCGAGGGGGCCGACCTCGTCATCGTCACCGACGACAACCCCCGCAGCGAGGATCCCGCGGCGATCCGCGCAGCCGTGCTGGCCGGCTGCCCGACGGCGGACGAGGTGGGCGATCGCGCCGAGGCAATCCTGCGCGCGGCCGCGCGGCTCGAACCCGGCGATGCGCTGCTGATCATGGGCAAGGGCCACGAGACAGGGCAGGAGATCGCGGGCACCGTCTATCCCTTCGACGACGCCGAGCAAGCCAGCCTCGCCGTAGCCGCGCTGGACGGAGACATCCGGTGACCCGCCCTCCCTGCACGGGACGCACTCCATGACCGAAGCCCTCTGGAGCGCGGCCGAGGCCGCGGCGGCGACCGGCGGCACAGCGACCGCCCCTTTCGCGGCGACCGGCGTGTCGATCGACACCCGCACGCTCGCCCCCGGCGACCTCTTCGTGGCGCTTTCCGCCGCGCGCGACGGGCACGACTTCGTGGCCGACGCGCTGGCGCGCGGCGCGGCGGCGGCGCTGGTGGCGCGCGTGCCGCCCGGCCTGCCCGCAGATGCGCCGCTTCTGATCGTGCCCGACACGCAGACCGCGCTGACGGCACTCGGCGCGGCCGCCCGCGCCCGCAGCGGCGCCTGCGTGATCGCGGTGACGGGCAGCGCGGGCAAGACCTCGACGAAGGAGATGCTGCGCGCCATCCTGACGCGCGCAGGGGCGACCCATGCCGCGGCGGCCAGCTTGAACAACCACTGGGGCGTGCCGCTGACGCTCGCGCGGATGCCGCGCACCGCCGCCTTCGCCGTGGTCGAGATCGGCATGAACCGCCGCGGCGAGATCGCGCCGCTGTCGCGGCTTGCACGGCCGCATGTCGCCGTCATCACCACGATCGGGCCCGCGCATCTCGAGGCGCTCGGTTCGCTGGCCGCGATCGCAGAGGAAAAGGCCGACATCCTCGCCGGGCTCGAACCCGGCGGCACGGCGGTTCTGCCCGCGGGGCTTGAGCAGTCGCCGATCCTCTTCGCGGCGGCCGGTCGGGCCGGGGCGCGCGCCGTCGCCTTCGGGGCCGAGGGCGCCGACTGGCGCTGGAGCGAGCTTGCCCTCGGGGCCGAGGGCAGCGCGGGCCGCGCCGTCACCCCGTTCGGCGCGCTGCTTGTCCGTCTGTCGGCGCCGGGACGGCACCTCGCGTCGAACGCGCTGGCCGCCCTGGCCGCCGCCTGCGCCGCCGGGGCCGATCCCGCCCTCGCCGCGCTGGACCTCGGCCGCTGGCAGCCGCCCGAGGGGCGGGGCCAGCGCCACATCCTGCAGCTCGATCCGGCCGACGACACCGCCGCCGTCACGCTGATCGACGACGCCTTCAACGCCAACCCGGCCTCGATGGCGGCGGCGTTCGAGGTGCTGGCCGCGCAGAGGCCCGCCGACGGCCTCGGCCGCATCGCGCGCGGACGGCGGATCGCGGTGCTTGGCGACATGCTGGAACTCGGCCCCGACGCGGCCGCGATGCATGCCGCGCTGGCCAGCCATCCCGCCGTTGCCGCGATCGACCGCATCCACTGCGCGGGCCCCCTGATGCGCGCCCTCTGGGACGCGCTGCCCCCCGCGCGCCGGGGCGACTGGACCGAAACCGCGGCCGAGCTTGCCGCCCGCGCGCGTCGCCTCGCCGATCCCGGCGATGTGGTGCTGGTCAAGGGCTCGAAAGGCTCGAAGGTGTCGCTGGTGGTTGACGCCATGCTGAAACTCGGCCAACCCGCGCCGTCCAGGGCACCCTGAGGTTTCGCGCGATGCTTTACGGCCTGATCCAGTTCTCCGACGGCGGCGACGTGTTCAACCTCTTCCGCTACATCACCTTCCGGGCGGGGGGGGCGTTCTTCACCGCGCTGGTGTTCGGGTTCCTGTTCGGCCGGCCGCTGATCAACCTGCTGCGGGTCAAGCAGAGGAAGGGCCAGCCGATCCGCGCCGACGGCCCGGCGGGCCACTTCGCCAAGGCCGGCACGCCGACGATGGGGGGCCTGCTGATCCTGTCGGCGCTGACGGTCTCGACCGTGCTTTGGGCGCGCATGGACAACGTCCATGTCTGGATCGTGCTGGGCGTCACGCTGGCCTTCGCGGCGATCGGCTTTGCCGACGACTATGCCAAGGTGACGAAGCAGAACACCCGGGGCCTGTCGTCGCGCGTCCGCTTTCTGCTCGGGCTGGTGATCGCCGGCGCGGCGACCACGGCGGTGGTGATGGTGCACCCCGCGGCGCTGTCGGGCGCGGTGGCGGTGCCGCTGCTGAAGAACGTCCTGCTGCACCTCGGCTGGTTCTTCGTGCCCTTCGGCATGATCGTGATCGTCGGGGCCGCCAATGCGGTGAACCTGACCGACGGCCTCGACGGCCTTGCGATCATGCCGGTGATGATCGCCGCCACGACCCTCGGCGTGATCGCCTATGTCGTCGGCAACTTCAACTTCGCCGACTATCTCGGCGTCCACTTCGTGCCGGGCACCGGCGAGCTTCTGGTGTTCACGGCCGCGCTGGCCGGCGGGGGCCTTGGGTTCCTCTGGTACAACGCCCCGCCGGCGGCCGTGTTCATGGGCGATACCGGGTCGCTGGCGCTCGGCGGCGCCCTCGGCGCGATCGCGGTCTGCACCAAGCACGAGATCGTGCTGGCCATCGTCGGCGGCCTCTTCGTGCTCGAGGCGCTGTCGGTGATCATCCAGGTGCTCTACTTTAAGCGCACCGGCCGGCGCGTGTTCCTGATGGCGCCGATCCACCACCACTTCGAGAAGAAGGGCTGGGCCGAGCCGCAGATCGTCATCCGGTTCTGGATCATCAGCCTCGTCCTCGCGCTGATCGGGCTCGCCACGCTGAAGGTGCGCTGAGCCGGCAGGCGCAGGCGAAATGCAGGCCTCGTCCGCGGCCGACACCGCCGCAAGGCGCCGGGCCTGAATGTGCCGCGCCGCCCGGCGGACAGTGCTTGCCGGCCGTCGCGGCGCAGGGCGGCGTCAGGGCGCAGGCGGCCCCGTCGCACGTGCGATCCCGCGCCGCCCATGGGCCGCGTCCTGCCCCGGGCTGCGTCGCGGGGCGCGCGAACCGCGCCCGCCGGGTGGAGGGGCGACGCGACCCCTGCCGATCGGCCGCGGCCATCCGCCTGGTTCCGCCCCGGCGCCGGCGCGGCTAGCATCGCCCGCGGGATCGGAACAGGAGCCGCGCCATGCCCTACACGCTCGACCGCCATCTGCCCGGCGTCACCCTCGATCAGGCCGAAGCCCGCACCCGCGCCGCGCTAGCCGCCGCCGGGTTCGGGGTGCTGACCGAGATCGACGTCGCCGCGACGATGCACAAGAAACTCGGCTGGTCGATGCCCGGCTACCGCATCCTCGGGGCCTGCAACCCCGCGATGGCCCGGGAGGCGATCGGGATGGAACCGCGGGTCGGCGCGATGCTGCCCTGCAACGTCATCCTGCGCGAGACCGGCGACGGCGTGGAGGTCAGCGCGGTCGACCCCGTCGCCTCTATGGCCGCGATCGACAATCCGGGCCTCAAGACGGTGGCAGCACAGGTGCGCGCGATGCTGGAGGGCGCGGTTGCCGCCGTCTGACCCGGTGCGCGGCACGGCGGCTATGATCGCCGGCGCGGTGCCGGACCGGATGCCCGGCGCCTTCGTCGTCGCCAGTGTCGCCGACCCGGCCCGGGCCGCGACGCTGGCGCCGCTGGCGCTGGCGACGATGCGCGAGGCCGAGGGGCTGTCGCTCGTGCTGCCGCTGGATGCGGCGCGCGCGGCCGGGTTCGAGACGCGCGCGCCGTTCGCCTGTCTCACCTTGCGGGTTGCATCGGCGCTCGACGGGGTCGGGCTGACGGCGGCCGTGTCGGGGGCGCTGGCGGCGGCGGGGATCCCCGCCAACGTGATCGCGGCCTTCCACCACGATCACGTCCTGGTGCCCGAGGCGCAGGCGGATGCCGCCTGCGCCGTGCTGGCGGCGCTGGCCGCGTCGGCGCGACATTCCTCGGCGGATGGTTGACCACCGAGACCTTCCCTCGGGCCGTCTGCGGCCGCGCCTGCTTGCGGCCGACGGCCGCGCGGCCCTAATGGCTCGCGGGCAGCGGACGGGGGCGGGCGGTGATTCCGGTTCAGGGCTATGCGGGCGCGCGGGTGGGTGTGCTAGGCCTCGGCCGGTCGGGCCTCGCGGCCGCGAGGGCGCTGGCGGCCGGGGGGGCGGTGCCGATCGTCTGGGACGACAGCGCCGAGGCGCGGGCGCGGGCCGAGGCCGAAGGACTTGCGCCCGAGGATTTGCGGCGCGACGCGGTCCTCGCGCGGCTGTCGCTCCTGGTCACGTCGCCCGGCATCCCGCACCTCTACCCCGCGCCGCACCCGGCGATCGCCCGCGCGCTGGATCTCGGCGTGCCGGTGGACAACGACATCGGCCTCTTCTTCCGCAGTCTCGGCCAGGCCGACTGGTCGGCGTTCGACACAGCGCCGCGGGTGGTGGCGGTGACGGGGTCGAACGGCAAGTCCACCACGACCGCGCTGATCCACCACATCCTGACCGAGGCCGGGCGGCCGGCGCAGATGGCGGGCAACATCGGGCGCGGCGTGCTCGACCTCGACCCGCCGGGGAACGGGGGGATCGTCGTTCTCGAACTGTCGTCCTACCAGACCGAGCTTGCCCGCGCGCTGACGCCCGACGTGGCGGTGTTCACGAACCTCTCGCCCGACCACCTCGACCGGCACGGCGGCATGGGCGGCTATTTCGCCGCCAAGGCGCGGCTGTTCGCGCTCGGCGGGCCCGACCGCGCGGTGATCGGCGTGGACGAGGCCGAGGGGCGCTTCCTTGCCGGCGCGCTGGCCGAGGGGCCGGGCGACGACCGGGTGATCCGCATCTCGTCCGGCCGCAAGCTCGAGGGGTTCGGCTGGTCGGTGTTCGCGCGGAAGGGGTTCCTTGCGGAATGGCGCAAGGGCCGGCAGGTCGCCGCGGCGGACCTGCGCGCGCTGCCGGGCCTGCCGGGCGCCCACAACCACCAGAACGCCGCCGCCGCCTGGGCGGCCGCCCGTGCGCTCGGCCTTGCCCCCCGCGAGATCGAGGGCGCGCTGGCAAGCTTCCGCGGCCTGCCGCACCGCAGCCAGTTCCTGCGCGAAAGGGCCGGGGTGCGCTTCGTCAACGACAGCAAGGCCACCAACGCCGATGCCGCCGCCCGTGCGCTGGCCGCCTTCCCGCGGATCCGCTGGATCGCCGGCGGCCTCGCGAAGGAGGGCGGGATCGCGGCGCTGGCCCCGCATCTCGGCTCGGTCGTGAAGGCCTATCTGATCGGGCACTCCGCCGCCGATTTCGCGTTGCAGCTGGGCGATGTGCCCCACGCGCTCTGCGGATCGCTGGACCGTGCCGTGGCGCTGGCCGCGGCGGAGGCAGAGCCGGGCGAGGTCGTGCTGCTGGCCCCTGCAGCCGCAAGTTTCGACCAGTATCCGAATTTCGAGAAACGCGGCGAGCATTTCGCCGCCCTCGTGGCGGCGCTGCCCGACCCCTAGACGCGCGACGCCCCGTTGCCCGATGCCTCGTTGCCCGATGCCTGCCGCGCCCGCGCCATCGCGGCGAGCCGCGCATGGGCCGGAATTGCCGCGGCATCGAGCGCAAAGGCCCGCAGCGTCTCGGCCCGCGACAGGTTGATGCGATGCAGAAGCCGGGCATCGAGCCGCCCCGGCCCCGGCGCGGGATCGAGGATGCCGCGGATGTCGGCCGCCTCGGTCGCCGACAGCGGCAGGATTGTGCCCGCCTCGTCGCGCAGCGAGGCGAGCGTCAGCGGCGGCATGGCGGCCATCGGCGACTGTTCGATCACCAGCGTCAGCCGGCCCGCCGCCATCCCGCGCCCGGCCGCGATCCGCGTCAGCGCCGCCCGTGCCCGCACAGCGAGGAGGTCCAGCCCCCGGTCGGCCTCGGCCGCGTCGATCAGCGCCCGCCGCCGCGCCGCCGTCGGCACCGACAGCACGTTCCCTTCGACGTAGAGCACGAGCAGGAACATCAGCAGGGGCGCGCCCGAGATCGGCAGCGCAAGGTGCGGCCAGACGAGGATCGCCACCGGGATCGGGAACAGCACGATCGCGTAGCGCAGAAACGGATATTCGAGCAGGATCCGCCAGAATGTCCGGTCAGCCACAAGACCCCGCGGCAGCACCGTCTGCGCGCGCCCCATCAGCGGCCGGTCGGGCCTTCCGTGGCCGAGGGCGGCGGGATTCCAGACGCTGTCGGGCGTGACGACGAACAGGGCGGCCTCCGATCCGGCGGAAGGATAGGGGGGCTGCGGGCGGCGTAAAGGCCGCAGGCTGCGGCGGCAGGGCGGGTTGCCAGGTCGCGGGCGGGCGTGCGATGCCTTCGGGGCCAGTCCGGACCCCGTTACGCCGATGATCGAAAGCCGCCCCTACGACCGCCTGAACCCCGGCGACACCGCGGAACTGATGCGGCTGATCACCGCCGACGACCTTTATGCCTTCGCCCGGATCTCGGGCAACCAGAACCCGATGTATCTGCCCGAGGTGGACGGCGACGGCGACGGCGCACCCGAGGCGGTCGCGCCCGCGATGTTCCTCGGCGCGCTGATCGCGGCGGTGGTCGGCAACCTTCTGCCGGGACCTGGAACGCTCTACCGCAGCCAGCGGCTGGAGTTCCACGCCCGCGCCGAGGCGGGGGACGAGGTGGTGGCGCGCGTTACCGTCGCGGGCAAGGACGCGGACGGCACGGTGCGGCTCGACACCGAGGTGCGCCGGGTCGCCGACGGGGCGGCGATCGTCACCGGTGCGGCGACGGTGGCGCCGCCGCCGCGCGCGGCGCGCTTCGGCGACCTGCACGTGCCCGGCCTGATCGTGCAGCGCCACCGGCACTTCGAGGCCATCCTGAAGCGCGCCGAACCGCTGCCGCCCCTGGTGACGGCCGTGGTCTGCCCTGAGGATGCAGCCTCGCTCGATGGCGCGCTCATGGCGATGCGGCACACCATCATCACGCCGGTGCTGGTGGGCGATCCTGCGCGGATCGCCGCGGCGGCGGCTGCGGCGAAGGCCGACCTTGCCGGGATCGAGGTCGTGGCCGCCGCCGGACCCGAGGCGGCGGCGCAGGCGGCGGTCGATCTGGTGCGCGCGGGGCGGGCGGGGGCGCTGATGAAAGGGCACCTGCACACCGACACCCTGCTGCGCCCGATCGTGGACCGCGAGCGCGGCCTGCGCGCCGGGCGACGGCTGACGCATTGCTTCGTGATGGACGTGCCGGGCGTTCCCCATCCCCTGATCGTGACGGATGCCGCGATCAACATTGCCCCCGACCTGCCGACCAAGGTCGATATCGTGCAGAACGCCATCGACCTTGCCATCTCGATCGGCATCGCAACGCCGCGGGTGGGCGTGCTGTCTGCGGTCGAGACCGTGAACCCTGCCATCCCCTCGTCCATCGACGCCGCGCTTCTGTCGAAGATGGCCGAACGGGGGCAGATCACCGGGGGCCTCGTGGACGGGCCGCTGGCCATGGACAATGCGGTGGACATCGGCGCGGCGCGGGCCAAGGGCCTGCGGGGCGAGGTCGCAGGGCGCGCCGAGGTGCTGGTGGTGCCCGGGATCGACGCGGGCAACATGCTGGCCAAGCAGCTGGCCTATATCAGCCACGCCGAGGGCGCCGGGGTGGTGCTGGGCGCGCGGGTTCCGGTCATTCTCACCAGCCGGTCCGATGGGCCGATGGCGCGGCTGGTCTCGGCCGCCGTCGCCGCGCTGCACCAGGCGCGGGTCGGGGCGGCATGACGGGCGGGGCGATCCTGACGCTGAACGCGGGGTCGTCCTCGCTGCGGGCGGCGCTGTTCGATGCAGTGTCGCTGGAACGGCTGGCGACCGCCCATGCCGACCGGCTCGGCGGCGGGCAGGGGACGCTGACGGTGACGACGGCCGACGGCGCGGTGCTGGCCGCGCTGGACGGGTTTGCAGACCACCGCGGCGCGCTCGACGCGGTGCTGGCGGCCTTCGCGCAGGCGCTGCCCGACCGGCCCGTGCAGGCCGTAGGCCACCGGGTGGTCCACGGCGGGCCGGACCTCGACGCGCCGGCGCTTCTCGACGACGCGCTGGTGGCGCGGCTTGAATCCTACGCGCCCTTCGCGCCGCTGCACCAGCCGCACAACCTGGCCGGCATCGCGGCGGCGCGCGCGGCCTTTCCGGACGCGGCGCAGGTCGCGTGCTTCGACACCGCGTTCCACCGCCGCCAGCCCTTCGTCAACGACTGCTTCGCGCTGCCGCGGTCTTTCCATGCCGCGGGTATCCGGCGCTACGGGTTCCACGGGCTCAGCTACGCCTATGTCTCGGGCGAGTTGCGGCGCATCTCGCCCACGCTGGCCGGCGGGCGGGTGGTGATCGCGCATCTGGGCAACGGGGCGTCGATGTGCGCGCTCTCGGACGGACGGTCGGTCGCCTCGACCATGGGGTTCTCGGCGCTCGACGGGCTGCCGATGGGCACGCGCTGCGGCCAGCTCGACCCCGGCGTGGTCCTGCACCTGATGCGGCAAGGCTGGGACGCCGACCGGCTGGAGGATCTGCTCTATCGCCGGTCGGGCCTTCTGGGCCTGTCGGGGATCAGCGGCGACATGCGCGCGCTTCAGGCCTCGGGCGCGCCCGAGGCGGCGCAGGCCATCGACTATTTCGTGTTCCGCATCCGGCGCGAACTCGGCGGGCTGGCGGCCGCCCTGGGCGGGATCGACGCGCTGGTGTTCACCGGCGGCATCGGCGAGAACGCGCGGGCGATCCGCCGGCGGGTGTGCGAGGGGATGGGCTGGCTGGGCATCGACCTCGACAACGCCGCGAACGAGTGCGGGGCGCTGGCGATCTCGGCCCCGCTGTCGCGCACCGCGGTGCTGGTGATCCCGACGAACGAGGAAGTGGTGATCGCGCAGGGTGTCCGTGCGCTGACCGGCGCGCCCTGACCGGGCCGATTGGCGGTTGACAGCGCCGCGCAACGCTGCCCAGCCTTCGGCATGACCGTGCACCGCGCGGATCCGATCGACGATACGACCAAACACGGGAGGAACTCATGCGACTGACGCTCGCCGCGGCCTTTGCCGCTGTCCTTGCGCTGCCGGCGGCCGCGATGGACAAGACCGGCTGGCCGACCGAGGTGACCATCGGCACGGCAAGCCAGGGCGGAACCTATTTCGTCTATGGCAACGGCTTTGCCAGCTTCATCGCCGAGGCGCTGGGGCTCAATGCCACCGGCGAGGTGACCGGCGGGCCGGTGCAAAACGTCACGCTGGTGGAAACCGGCGACCACCTGATGGGCCTTGTCACCATGGGCCCGGCCTATGACGCCTGGATCGGCAAGTCGGAACTGGCCCCGGGGCTGGAGCACCGCTCGATCCGCGCGCTGTTCCCGATGTATCAGACGCCGTTCCAGGTCATCGCGCTGCGCCGGTCGGGGATCACGTCGGTCAGCGACCTGAACGGCAAGCGCGTCTCGGTCGGTCCGGCGGGCGGCACGCCCGGCACCTACTGGCCGCAATTCATGGGCGCGCTCGGCGTCAATGCCACGATCTCGAACGCGGGCGCCGCGGATGCGGCGGGCCAGCTGCAGGACGGCCTGATCGACGCCTTCGCCTTCGCCGCCGGCGTGCCGATCAGCGCCTTCGCCGAGCTTGCGGCCAGCCAGGACGTGGTGATGTTCGGCTTCAACGAGGCAGAACTGCCGAAGATCCTCGAGGCCTTCCCGGCGATGGCGCCGTTCACCATCCCGGCCGGCACCTACGCCGGGCACGACTACGACCAGCCGACCGTCGCCTTGTGGAACTTCGCCATCGCGCACAAGGACATGCCGGAATCGCTGGCCTACGAGATCACCAAGCTGGCGATGGAGAACCCCGCCCGCATGGTGCAGATCCACGCGGCCGCGAAGGAGACGCTGCCGGAGAACTGGGACAAGAACACCTTCATGCCCTATCACCCCGGTGCAGTCCGCTATTTCGCCGAGAAGGGCATCGTCATTCCCGACAACCTCAGGTAATCCCGGCGGCGCGCCGGTAGCGCGCGCCCCGCGACCGGCCGGCATGCGCCCGCGCGCGTGCCGGCGCCGACCACAGGGCGCCCGGGCACGCGGGCGCTGCAGGGCCGAGGGCCCGACAGGGGGAACCGCCATGACCGTTGCCGAACCCGGCCGCGCGGCCGAGCCGCGCAACATCGCCGACGGGGTCGATGCCGAGATTGTCGAGTCGAACCAGCGCGCGCTGACCGGCGCCGCCCGATGGGCGGTCGCGGCTGCCTGCGTGGCCTACACGGCGTTCCATGTGGGGGTGATGAACCTCTACCCGCTGGAGACCTGGACCTATCGCCTGATCCACGTGGGCGGGGGACTTGCGCTGAGCTTCCTTCTTTTCGGCGCGGCGACCTTTCCGGCGCAGCCGGGGGACGGGCGGCTGCCCGAGGGGCTGCGCCGGCTGCTGATCCTGCCCGGCGCGGCCGCGATCCTGCTGGCATTGGCGCAGGCGGTGCTGTTCGCCGGCGGCGCGCGGGTGGACCAGGCGGCGGCGCGCGATGCCTATGCGCTGACCTTCGGCCTGCCGCTGACGCTGGGGGTGGCCTGGGTCATCGCGCTGTCGTGGATCGCGCCGCCGCGCGACAAGGGCCGGATCGACCCGGGCGATGCCGCGCTGGCCGCAGCGGCGGTGGCGGTCGCGCTCTATATCATCGTGCACGCGCCCTTCCTGCGGCTGCGGGCGGGCACGGCGCTGGCCAAGACGGCGGACATGTATGCCGCGATCGCGGGGGTCGTGCTGATCCTCGAGGTGACGCGGCGGCTGGCGGGGTTGGCGCTGGTGCTGATCGCCGCGATCTTCGTCCTCTACGCCTTCGTCGGGCCCTGGCTGCCGGGGATCCTGCAGCACCGCGGCTATGCGCCCGCGCGCTTCTTCACCTACATCTACACCGACCAGGGCATCCTTGGCCCCACAACGGCGATCAGCTCGACCTACATCATTCTCTTCGTCGTCTTCGCGGCCTTCCTGCAGGCCAGCCGGGTGGGCGAATATTTCGTCAACTTCGCCTTCGCCGCCGCCGGTCACGCCCGCGGCGGCCCGGCCAAGGTGGCGGTATTCGCCAGCGGGCTGATGGGCACGATCAACGGCACCTCGGCTGGCAACGTGGTGGCGACCGGGTCGCTGACCATCCCGCTGATGAAGCGCGTGGGCTACAAGCCGCAGACCGCGGCGGCGGTCGAGGCCGCAGCCTCGTCCGGCGGGCAGATCCTGCCCCCCATCATGGGCGCGGGCGCCTTCATCATGTCCGAGATCACCGGCATCCCCTACGCCCAGATCGTGATCGCGGCGATCATCCCGGCGCTGCTTTACTTCGCCTGCGTCTACTTCAACGTCGATCTGGCCGCGCGCAAGCACGGGATGCAGGGACTGCCGCGCGAGGAACTGCCGCAGTTTTCCCGCCTCGCCCGGCAGGCCTTCCTCTTCGTCCCGATCCTGATCCTGATCGGCGCGCTGTTCGCGGGCTATTCGGTGATCCGCGCGGGCACACTCGCCATGGCCGCGGCGGCGGTCGTGTCGTGGCTGACGCCCTATCCGATGGGCCCGCGGGCGGTCGTCCATGCGCTGGAACTCGGGGCGAAGATGGCGCTTCAGCTTGTCGCGGTCTGCGCCGCGGCGGGGATCATCGTGGGCGTGATCGCGCTGACCGGTCTCGGCACCCGGTTCTCGTCCATGCTGCTGGGCCTCGCGGGCAACAGCCAGATCGCGGCGCTGTTCTTCGCCATGGTGGTGTCGATCGTCCTCGGCATGGGGATGCCGACCACCGCCGCCTATGCGGTGGCGGCCAGCGTGATCGCGCCGGGCCTGGTCCAGCTGGGCATCGAGCCGCTGCTGGCGCACTTTTTCATCTTCTACTTCGCGGTGATGTCGGCGATCACCCCGCCGGTCGCGCTGGCGGCCTATGCGGGTGCTGCGATCGCGCAGTCCGACCCGATGAAGACCAGCGTCGAAAGCTTCAAGATCGGTCTTGCCGCCTTCGTGGTGCCGTTCATGTTCTTTTCCTCGCCCGCCCTGCTGATGCAGGGGGGGTGGGGCGAGGTCCTGCACGTCGCCGCCTCGGCCACTTTCGGGGTGTTCCTGCTGTCGGCCTCGGTGCAGGGGTGGTTCTTCGGCCACCTGGCCATGCCCCTGCGGGCGCTGCTGCTGTTGGCGGCCTTCGCCATGATCGATGGCGGCTGGCTGACCGATGCCGTGGGCCTCGGCGCGGCGGTGCTGGCCTGGGCGGTGCAGCGCGGCCTCGTGTCCGCGCGCAGCGCCGCGCGGGGGTCGGACTGACGGGCCGTCAGGCCGGCGTCGCGGGCGGCGGCGGGTCGGCGAACTTGATCGATTCGCCGCAGCCGCAGCTTTCGACGACGTTCGGATTGCGGAAGCGGAAGCCCGACGAGACGAGCCCCGTCTCGTAGTCGATCTCGGTCCCGATCAGGAACATCTGCGCCATCGGCGCGATCATCACCCGCGCGCCGTCCTGTTCCACGACCGCGTCGAGCGGGTTGACGCTGTCGGCGAACTCCATCGTGTATTCCATACCTGCGCAGCCGCCCTTCCGGACGCCGATGCGCAGCCCCGCGCGCCCGTCGCGCGCCATGAGCCGCGCGATCTGCTGCACGGCAGCGGGGGTCAGGGTCACGGCCTGCTTGCCGGGGATGCCGAACATCGTCTGCCTCACATGAACCCGAGTTCCAGCCGCGCCTCGTCGCTCATCATGTCCATCCCCCAGGGCGGGTCGAACACCATGTGCACGTCAACCTGTTTGACGCCCGGCAGCGGTTCCACCGCATTCGCCACCCAGCCCGGCATCTCGCCCGCAACCGGGCAGCCCGGGGCGGTCAGGGTCATGGTGATGTCCACCGCGTTCTCGGGGCTGATCTCGATCGTGTAGACAAGGCCGAGGTCGAAGATGTTCACCGGGATTTCCGGGTCATAGACGGTCCGGCACGCCTCGACCACAGCGGGGTAGAGCGGGTGGTCGGTCGTCGAGGGGCGGATCAGGGGCGTGCCCTCGATGCGATCGGTCGGTTGGGTATTCATGCACGACCCCCGGCTGCGGCGCGGATTTCCCGACCAGATATATAGGAAATACTGCGGGGGCGGTCCAGCCCCGCAGCGTCCGGTCCTCCCTGACCCGGTCAGCCCATCAGCAGGTCGTCGGCCGAGAAGGCGGCGACGCCGACCAGAACCAGCGTCGCGTCCGCCTTGCGGTCGCCGTCGATGTCGATCTGCACAAGGCCGTTGCCGTCCGACGTGGTGAAGCGCACGTCGCCCTCGCCGCCACGGAAGCGGCCGCCGGTGAAGCGGGCACCGCCGATCGCCAGCACCTCATCGACACCGGTCTCGAAATCCGTCACCCGGTCGCGCCCGCCGCCTGCGGCGAGGACGAAGGCATCGGCCCCCGTGCCGCCGGCCAGGATGTCGTTCCCCGCGCCGCCGTCCAGCGTGTCGCGGCCGGTGCCGCCGCTCAGCCGGTCGGCGCCGTCGCCGCCGAGCAGAAAGTCGTTCCCCGCATCGCCGAACAGGCGATCATCCCCCGCCTCGCCCCACAGCGTGTCGTTGCCCGCGCCGCCGCGCACCGTGTCGTCGCCGCTGCCGCCGGTGACCGCATCGTTGCCGCCCGCCGTCCGGAAGAGGTCGTTCCCCCGCGGATCAAGGAGGATCCCGTCGCCCGACAGCGTGCCGGGCAGGAAGATGTCGGCGTTGTTCCGCCCGAGGTAGTCGTAGGTCTGGTCACCGAAGAAGCGTTCCAGCGCGCCGCCGTCGGTCCCGAGCGCTTCGGCCACTGCGGCGTCGAACAGCTGGCGGAGGTCGAGGCTGCCGGTCACCGACAGCACCTCTTCGCCCGCCTCGGTCACGCTGATCCCTGTCAGCGTGCCCCCGCTGGGATAGGTGCCGAGGAAGGGGATCGTGGTATAGGTGATGCCGCTGCCGGTCACCGTGAAGGTCATGCCGCCGCTCGAGGCGGTGAACCCGCTGGCCGAGGTCGTGTCAAGCGTGGCGTTCAGGAACAGCGCCTCCAGCGCGCCGATCAGGGCGGTCGGGCCACCCGATACGGGCCCGGGGAAACGGATGGTCAGCATGGTCGACTCCTCGCGCGGGTTGCGGGGCCAAGTCTCGATGCGATTGCCCCTGGGCGTCCTTGATCCATGTCACTTCCGCCGGGCGGGCACCAGCGCGAACGCCGGGCACGCCGACGCCCGCAAGGGTGATCGCGCCATCGGTCCCACCGTCGCTGTCGGCGTCCGCCGCAGGCTGCCCTTCGCCGCGGCCGCGGCAAGACGCGCCTGTGCCGCCGTGCCGATGACCGCGAGGTCGAGGTCGCGCAGGTCGATCCTGTTGCGCGCGGTGCCAGGACCGATCTTCTGCGCGCCGCGCCGGGCGACGGCATCCGCCGCCGCCCTGCCGGTCAGCGCGTTGCTGACCGGCCCGGCGTCCGGTGTGCCCCTGCCGCCGCCGCCCAAGCCCGTCGCGCCCCAGACGCAGATGCCTGTGCGCCGCGCTGCGGCGGTCAGCAGGGCATCGCCGCCCCCGCCCCGGTGGTGTCGCCCGTCAGACGGGTGGTGGGGGGGGGTGCTGTCGACGGAGGCACAGCATCTGGCCGCGGGCACCCGTCTGATCTAGAAGCGGCGCGGCCGGAGAGGGGAAGGGCATGGGGTTCAGCTTCAGCGTGACGGCGACCGACGGCAAGGCGCGCACGGGCGTGATCGACACCCCGCGCGGCGCGATCCGCACGCCGGCCTTCATGCCGGTGGGCACGGCCGCCACCGTCAAGGCGATGCTGCCCGAAAGCGTCCGCGCGACCGGTGCCGACATCATCCTGGGTAATACCTATCACCTGATGCTGCGACCGGGCGCCGAGCGGATCGCGCGTCTCGGCGGCCTGCACCGCTTCATGCACTGGGACGGGCCGATCCTGACCGATTCCGGCGGGTTCCAGGTGATGAGCCTCGCGGCGCTGCGGCAGCTGAGCGAGGAGGGCGTGCGCTTTTCCTCGCACATCGACGGGTCGCGGCACCTTCTGAGCCCCGAGACCTCCATGGAGATCCAGCGCCTGCTCGGGTCCGACATCGTGATGGCCTTCGACGAGTGCACGCCCTTCCCGGCCGATCACGCGACGGCGGCGGCCTCGATGCGGCTGTCGATGCGCTGGGCCGCGCGGTCGCGCGACGCCTTCGGCGACCGGCCGGGGCATGCGCTGTTCGGGATCGTGCAGGGTTCGGTCTATCCCGACCTGCGCGCGGAAAGCGCCGCCGCGCTGACCGCGATCGGGTTCGACGGCTACGCCATCGGGGGACTTGCGGTCGGGGAAGGCCAGGACGCGATGTTTCAGGTGCTGGACCATGCCCCCGGAACGTTGCCGTTCGACAAGCCCCGATACCTGATGGGGGTCGGCAAGCCCGACGACATCGTCGGCGCCGTGGCGCGCGGAATCGACATGATGGACTGCGTGCTGCCCACCCGGTCGGGCCGCACCGGTCAGGCCTGGACGCCGCGAGGGCCGGTGAACCTGCGCAACGCCCGTCACGCCGACGACCCGCGGCCGCTCGACGAAAACTGCGCCTGCCCTGCCTGCCGGGGCTACAGCCGCGCCTATCTGCACCATGTGGTGCGGTCGGACGAGATCATCGGGTCGATGCTGCTGACCTGGCATAACCTGCAATACTATCAATCGCTGATGGCCGGCCTGCGCGACGCGATCGCATCCGGGCGGCTGGCGGGCTTCGTCGCGGATTTCCACGCGCAGCGGGCGGCGGGCGATATCCTGCCGGTCTAAGCCCCGGGCCGCGGTCGGACGACCGCCGCCGGGGCCGGGCGCGGCGAAAAGCGCAGCAAGCCCCGCCCGTCACGAGGCTGTCGTTGCGCGCAAGGATGCCGACCCGGCCGATCGTGCCCCTCCGTTCGCCGCCCGTCCGTGATCTGCCCCTGCGTGCGTTGCCGCGCCGTGCGTGTCGATGTGCCCCCGCCGGGCGTGTCGCGCGGGCTATTCCCCTCTTTCCGCCGCGGCGTGCCAAACCGGCGGCGCGGTTGCGGCGGTGCGCCGGTTCGTGCGGCCTTGCGCCCTGCGCGCCGTCGGCCGAAGCTGCCGGCAGTCGTCGGAGAAGGGGCATGGGCGCCGCGATCGCAAGCCTTGTTGCAGGCTATGTCCTCAGCCAGTTCTACCGCGCCTTCCTGGCCGTGCTGGCCCCGGCGCTGGCGGTCGATCCGGGGGTGGACCCGGCCGCGCTGGCGCGCGCGTCCGCCTGGTGGTTCGTCGCCTTCGCGACGATGCAGCTGCCGGTCAGCTGGGCGCTGGACCGGATCGGGCCGCGCCGGACCGCGGGGGTGCTGCTGGCCGGCCCCGGCGCCGGCGGGGCGGCGCTGTTCGCGCTGGCCGATGGGCCGGGTGCGGTCGAGGTGGCGATGGCGCTGATCGGGGTCGGGTGTTCGGCGATGCTGATGGCGCCCACCTACCTTTTCGCCCGGCTGTGGCCGCCTGCCGACTTCGGGGCGCTGACGGGCCTGGTGATCGGCACCGGCACGCTCGGCAACCTTGCCGCGGCGCTGCCCCTGTCGCTGCTGGCCGAGGCGCTCGGCTGGCGGGGGGCGATGTGGCTGATGGCGGGCGTCACGGCGGCGGCCGCGCTGGCGGCTGACCGGCGAGAAATGGTTCGTCACCTCGTGGAACGCCTCGGATTTCGTGATCGTCCACGCGCATGTGGACGGCGACCGGGACAAGCCGACCCTTTTCCTCGTGGACAAGCCCGCCGAAAACCTGGTCCACCTCCGCTCGCCCGCCTTCATGCACAATTTCGCCTTCGACCATGCGGAATTGCGGCTGGAGGGCGTGCCGGTGCCCGGCGACCGGGTGCTGGGCGGGATCGGCGCGGGGCTGAAACTGACGAAATCGTGGTTCGTCGAGGCGCGGCTTCAGATCGCAAGCCACGCGCTCGGCGCCGCGATCCGCGCGGCCGAATTGGCGAACGACTGGGCCAACGCGCGTCACCAGTTCGAACGTCCTATCCGGGCCTTCCAAGGGGTCGAGTTCCAGCTTGCCGACAGCGCGGTGGAGATCTTCGCGGCCAAGTCGATGCTTTACCGCGTCGCCTGGGAGATCGACCGGGGCGCCGACGACAAGCGTCTGCACGCCCATGCCAGCGCGCTGAAGCTTTTCTGTTCCGAGGTGGCGGGACGGGTGATCGACCGGTCGCTGCAGATCCTCGGCGGGCGCGGCTACATGCGCGAGAACCCGGTCGAACGGCTTTACCGCGACGTCCGCGTGGACCGGATCTGGGAAGGCACGTCCGAGATCCAGCGCGCGGTGATCGGTGGCCAGATCGCACGGCGGGGCCTGTCCGTCTATACGGGCTGGTGCTGACGATGGCGGTGGCGCGGGACCAGCGCGGACGGCGGGCGGCGGTGACTGCGGCCCTGCTGCTGCCGGCCGGGGCGTTCCTTGGCCTCTGGTTCCTGTGGCCGCTGGCGCAGCTTCTGTGGCTCAGTTTCCAGGCGCCCGGCGGCTGGCATGCCGCCTATGCCGAAATCCTCGGTTCCGAGGTGTTCCGCGCGGTCTTTGTCAACACACTGCGGCTGGCCCTCGTGGTGACGGTGATCTGCGTGCTACTGGCCTATCCGGCTGCCTGGCTGCTGACGCGCGTGCGGGGGGTCTGGTTCAGCCTCGCGCTCTACTGCGTGTTGGTCCCGTTCTGGATCAGCGTTCTGGTCCGCACGTTCAGCTGGATGCTGCTCTTGGAGCGGCGGGGACCGGTCAACACCCTGCTGATTGAGGCGGGGCTGATCGACCGGCCGCTGCGGCTGCTGTTCAACGACATCGGGGTGCACCTCGGGATGGTGCATGTCCTTCTTCCCTATGCGATCCTGCCAGTCTACGCCGCGATGCTGAAGGTCGATCCGCGGCTTCTGCAGGCCTCCGAAGGGTTGGGCGCCTCGGGCCGGACGACCTTCCTGCGGGTGTTCCTGCCGCTGACCATGCCGGGCGTGCTGGCGGGGGCGGCCTTCGTGTTCCTGCTCGCGCTTGGCTTCTTCATCACCCCGGCGCTGCTTGGCGGCCCGCACAACCAGACGGCGGCCATGCTGATCGACCGGTTCGTGAATGATCGGCTGGTCTGGCCGCTTGCTGCGGCAGCGTCGTTCATCCTGCTCGGGATCGTGCTGCTTGTGCTGCTGGTCGCGTCGCGCGTCGTCGCCATCGGCACGGTGGTGGCGCGATGACGGCGCGGCGGTCGGCCGGCGCTGCGGCGGGGCAGGCCGCCGGGGCGGTGGTGCTTGCGTTCCTTCTGCTGCCGGTGTTCGCGGTGGTGCCGGCATCGGTCAATGACGCCTCGTTCATCCGCATTCCGCCCGATGCCCTCTCGTGGCGCTGGTATGCGCGGTTCTGGGCCGATCCCGGCTGGATGACCGCGCTGACGAACAGCGCCAAGGTGGCCGCCAGTGCGACCGCCTTCGCCGTGACGACCGGCACGCTGGCCGCCATCGGGATCGAACGGCTGCCGCGCCGGGGCGCGCACCGTCGCGGTCGGGCTGGTCCTGTCGCCGATCATCGTGCCGGTCATTATGATCTCGGTTGCGCTCTATTACGTCACCCGCAGCCTTGGGCTTTACGGCACGATGCTGGGCCTTGCGCTCGGCCACGCGATCCTCTGCCTGCCGTTCGTCGTGATCAATGTCGGCGTATCGCTCCAGCGGCTTGACCCCAACCTCGTGCGCGCGGCCGAGGGGCTTGGCGCAGGGCCGGGCCGGGTGTTTCGCACGGTGACGCTGCCCGCGATCCTCCCGGGCCTTGCCGGGGGCGGCGCCTTCGCCTTCGTCACCTCGTTCGACGAGGTGGTTATCGCGATCTTCATCGCCGGGATCGGGACCAAGACGCTGCCGGTGAAGCTGTGGGAACAGATCCGCGTCGAGTTCACGCCGGTGGCCGCCGTGGGATCGACCCTGATCCTCGTCCTGACCATCGTGCTTTTCGTCGCCGTGCAGTGGCTGCGCCACGCTGCCCCCGCCCGCACCGGGGAGGGGCGCCCGTGACGGTCGCAGGGGTTCCCGTCGCCTTCGAAGGGATCAAAAAACGGTTCGGCGCCGTCCGTGCGCTGCGCCCCGTCACGCTCGACATCCGGCCGGGCGAGTTCCTGACGCTGCTCGGCCCCTCGGGGTCCGGCAAGACGACGCTTCTGAACATCGCCGCGGGGTTCCTCGACCCAGACGCGGGGCGGGTGCGGATCGGTGCGCGCGACGTGACCGCCGTGCCGCCGCGGGCACGCAACATCGGCATGGTGTTTCAGTCCTATGCCCTGTTCCCGCATCTGAACGTGTTCGAGAACGTCGCCTACGGCCTGCGCGCGCGGCAGGTGCCGCGCGCCAACCTGGTCCGGCGGGTCGAGGCGGCGCTGGCGATGCTGCGGCTCGACGGGTTCGCGGCCCGCGCGGTTCACCAGTTGTCGGGCGGCCAGCAGCAGCGGGTGGCGCTGGCCCGCGCGATGGTGATCGAGCCCGACCTTCTGCTGATGGACGAGCCGCTCGGCGCGCTGGATCGGCAGTTGCGCAAGCATGTCCAGCTGGAGATCCGCCGCCTGCACGCCGAGGCGCCGCGCACCACGATCTATGTCACCCACGACCGGGAAGAGGCGCTGGTGATGTCGGACCGCGTGGCGATCATGCGCGACGGGCGGATCGCGCAGATCGGCACGCCGGTAGACCTCTACGAGGCGCCCGACAGCGCCTGGGTCGCGGCCTTCCTCGGTGAATCGAACCTTATCCCGGTGCAGATCCGTGCAGCCGACGCCGCGCACGCGACCGTAGACCTCGACGGACTGCCGGGGCGGTTCGTCCTGCCCGCATGCCCCGGTCAGCCGCCGCCGGGGCCTGCCCTCCTTCTCGTGCGGCCCGAGGCGCTGGCGACCGGCGCAGTCGAGGGGCCGCAGGCGGTGGTCATAGAAGTCGTCTATCTCGGCGAACTCACGGCGACCCGGCTGCGCCTTCCGTCGGGGCAGGATGTCTGGTCGCGCGCCATGAACACCCCGCCGCTGGCGGCGGGGCAGACAACCCGGATCGCGTGGGATCCGGCCAAGGCCCGGCTGCTGCCGTCCGAGGTCGCAGGGGGCGCAACCGACAGGAAGGAGGAAGGATGATGCACAACCGACGCAGACTGCTCAAATCCGCCGCGGCGCTCGGGGTTCTCGGGGTTGTACCGGGCGGGCTGGTCCGGCCCGCGCGGGCGCAAAGCCGGCCGTTCGTCTTCACCTCTTGGGGCGGCGCCCTGTCCGCGACCGAAAAGGCCGCCTTCATGGATCCCTTCGCGCTCCTGAAGGGGATCGAGATCGTCAACGATTCACCCACCAGCTATGCCAAGATCAAGGCGATGGTCGAGGCGAACGCGGTCGAATGGGATCTCGTGAACGCCGGGGGCCAGTTCATCTATCAGGCGGTGCCCGACAACCTCTTGGAGCCGATCGACTATTCGATCGTGAAGGCCGAACATCTCGATCCCGCCTGGCGTGTCGAGCACGGCGTCTACACCTCGACCGGCGCCTCCGTCGTCGCCTTCTCGACCGAGGCCTTTCCGGCAGGGGGGCCGCAGCCCGACAGCTGGGCCGATTTCTGGAACGTGCAGGACTTCCCGGGCCCGCGGTCGCTCTATGCGCGGCTCTACTACAACTACGAGGCGGCGCTGCGGGCGGCGGGTGTGCCGCGGGGCGAGATTTATCCCGCGACCGACGACAAGGTGAAGTTGGCGCTGGCCAAGATGGACGAGATCCGCAAGCACATCGCCGTCTGGTGGACTGCGGGCGCGCAGCCGCCGCAGTTTCTGTCCACCGGCGAGGTGGCGATGGCGCTGGCCTGGAACGGGCGCATTCTCGCCGCGATGCAGGAAGGGGCACCGGTGTCAATGACGTTCAACGACGCCATCGCCTGGGGCAACGCCTATGTCGTCCCGCGCGGCACGCCCTACCGCCATCTGGCGATGGAGGTGATCAACTACGTCATCCAGGACGAGGTGCAGGAACGGCTGCTGCCGATCGGCACCTACGGCCCGGTCTCGACCGCCGCGGCCGCCAAAGCGACGCCGGAACAGGCGCGCTTCATCGTTACCCACCCCGACAACATCGCCAACGCCGTCCTCTACAACGACGCCGAGGTGGCGAGATACTGGAGCAAGTGGGAAGACGAATGGCAGAAGTTCATGCTGGGCTGAGGTGCCCGGCCGGGCGGGGCGCGGCGGGTTCCGCGGGAGCCGGGCCGCGCTCCGGTCATGCGACAGGGGTAGGGCAATGAGCGACGCGGCAGACTTCACGACCCTGCGCTACGCGGTGCGCGACGGTGCCGCCGAAATCCTGCTGGACCGGCCGCACGTCCTGAATGCGATCGACCCGGCGATGATCGTCGATCTCAATGCCGCCCTCGACCGGGCCGAGGCCGATCCGCAGGTGCGGTCGGTGATCGTGGCGGGGGCAGGGCGCGCGTTCAGCGCGGGTTTCGACCTCAAGGCATCGGCGTCGTGCGGGCCGCGCGATGCCGACGGGTGGCGGCGGGTGCTGACCGAGGACCTTGCAATCATCATGCGGTTCTGGGACTGTCCGATGCCCACGATCGCCGCCGTCCACGGCCCCTGCATCGGCGGCGGCTTCGAGATCGCGCTGGCCTGCGACCTGGCCATCGCGGCCGAGGACGTGCGAATGGGCGCGCCCGAAGTGCGCTTCGGTTCCGGCATCGTGGCGCTGCTGCTGCCCTGGGTGGTCGGTGCGCGGCCGGCGCGGGAAATCCTGCTGTGCGGGCAGGACAGGATCGACGCCGACCGCGCCCTCCGGCTGGGTCTCGTCAACGCCGTGGTGCCGGCGGACCGGCTGATGGACGCGGCGCGGGCACGCGCGCAGGACATCCGCGCGGGGGCCGAGGCTTCGGTGCGGCTGACCAAACTGGCCATCAACCGCACCTGCGAGGTCATGGGCTTGCGGGCGGCGCTTGATCAGGCGCTGGAAATCGACATCCTGATCGAGGCGACCGGCGGGCCGGAGCGGGCCGAGTTCAACCGGCTGCGCGCGATCGAGGGACTGAAGGCCGCGATCGCCTGGCGCGAGGCGCGGCTGACGGGGGGCGCATGAGCGAAGCGGCATCGCTCTGGGCGACGACGGCGCCGCCTGCGCCCGAGACGCCGCCGCTCGACACCCCGGCGACGGCGGATGTCTGCGTCGTCGGGGCGGGCTTCACCGGACTGTCGGCCGCGCTGCACCTGGCCGAGGCGGGGCGGTCGGTTGTCTGCGTCGATTCCGGCGGGCCGGGTCACGGGGCTTCGGGCCGGAACGGCGGGCAGGTGCTTGCCGGCCTGAAGTGGTCGCCCGACGACCTCGCCCGCCGGTTCGGGCCGGAGCGCGGCGCGCGGATCGCCGCCTTCGCCGGCGACGCGCCCGGCGTGGTCTACGACCTGATCGAGCGGCACCGGATCGATTGCGGCCTGCGGCGCTGCGGCTGGCTCAACGCTGCCGTCGATGCCGCCGCCCTTCACCGGCAGCGTGCGGTCGTGGCCCAATGGGCTGCACGCGGTGCGCCGGTGCGGCTGGCCGGGCGGGACGAGACAGCAGCCCTTCTGGGCACCGGGCGCTACGCCGGCGCGATGCTGGACGACCGGGCCGGTGCGCTTAACCCGCTGGCCTACGCCCGCGGCCTTGCCGCTGCGGCCTTGCGGGCGGGCGCGCGGGTGCACGGCGGCAGCGCGGCGCTGCGGCTGACGCAAACGGGCGACGGCTGGCGGGTGGAGACGGCGCGGGCCAGCGTGACGGTGGGGCAGGTGCTGCTGGCCACGAACGGGTATACCGACGGGCTGTGGCCTGGCCTCGCGCAGTCGATCGTGCCGGTCCATTCGCTGCAAGTGGCGACGGCGCCGCTGCCCGATCACGTGCGCGCCGGCGTCCTGCCGGGCGGGCATGTCGTGTCGGACACGCAGCGCATCCTGCTCTACTTCCGGCTGTCGCCCGAGGGGCGGCTGGTGATGGGCGCGCGCGGATCGTTCGGCGCGACGAACCCCGACGCGCTTTACCGCTTCGTGCGGGAGGCCGCGGTGCGCCTCTATCCCGGAGTCTCGGGCGCGAGGTGGGATTTCGCCTGGGCGGGAAGGGTCGCACTGACCGTCGACCACCTGCCGCGCGTGCATCGCCTTGCCCCCGGCCTCGTCGCGTGCCTTGGCTACAACGGCCGGGGGGTGGCTATGGCGACGGCATCCGGCCGCGCGGTGGCGCGCTGGCTGGTCACGGGCGACGATGGCGCGCTGCCGCTGCCCTTCGCGCCGCTGCGGCCGCTGCCGCTGCACGGGCTGCGCCGTCCGGTGCTCGAGCTGCGCGCCGCATGGGCGCGGCTGCGCGACCGGATGGCGGGCGGCTTCGGATCGGCCTGACCGGACCGACGGCCGCCGCGACCGTCCCCGAACCCTGATCGGTCATGGGCGCGGCGTCGCCGGCTTGAACGGACGAAACCGCATGCCGCACCCCGCCCCGAAACCCGCGCAGAACCGATCCCGCCGCGCCCCTGTATGACGTAGCTCATTCCGGTCACCCGGGCCGGAGGCCCCTCAGCGCCGCGGTGCGGTGGCAGAGGGTCTCGGCGCGCGTGCCGGAGCGTTCCTGCCCCGCCGTGCCGCCCCGTCGCGGCGGAAGCTGCGCTTGCCCCCCGATGGGTCCGTTTGTCCGGTCAGGCGCCCTTAAGCGGGAAGTCTGGTGGAGCCAAGGGGAGTCGAACCCCTGACCTCTTGAATGCCATTCAAGCGCTCTCCCAACTGAGCTATGGCCCCACCGAGGTCGGCCCGGTTGTCCGGGCTTGCGCGCGTCTTTAGGCGACGCCCTTGGCCCGTGCAAGGGGAAAAAGCGCGGGCGGTCAGACCTCTTCCTCGCCGCCCGGAACGTCCGTCAGGTCGTCGAGCGATACCGTCTCGTCCTCGTCGGCTTCCAGAAGCTCGGCGTCGAGTTCCGCGTCGTCCGCGGCCTCGGCCTCGATCAGATCCTCGGCGTCGAGGTCGTCGTCGAGCAGCCGCGATGCCTTGGCCTCCTGCGCCAGGATCGCGCCGGTGGCGCGGCGGCGCACCGTCTCGATATCAACCACCTCGCCGGTGTAGGGGCTGACGATAGGGCTGCGGTTCAGGTCGTAGAAGCGGCGGCCGGTCGTCGGGCAGATGCGCTTCGTGCCCCATTCTTCCTTGGGCATGGTTCCCTCGCGATTCAGGCTGTGGCCGAGTCGGATGCAGTTCTCACAGGGTCGCGGCGCTGACAAGGGCCTTGCTGCGGCCATGCCGACGTTTGCCCAGATGCCGCGGCGGCGCTAGGATAGCGGCTCGAGAAACTCTGCCGCCGGTTCCGATGCCCGTCCTGCCAGGTCCGCCGCCCGTCGAGATCACGCTGCGCCGGTCGGCCCGGGCGCGGCGAATGTCGCTGCGCGTCTCGGGCCTCGACGGTCGGGTGACGCTGACCGTGCCGCCCCGCCTGCGCGAGGCCGAGGCGCTGGCCTTCGTGCGCGACCGCGAAGGCTGGATCCGCGATGCGCTGGCGCGTGTGCCTCGGGCGATAGCGGTGGCGCCGGGCGCGCGGCTTCCGGTCGAGGGGCGGCTGCTGCGCGTGCAGGCCGTGGCCGGGCGCGGACCGGTGCGCCGCACGCCGGACACGCTCGAGGTTCCCGGCGATCCGGCCCAGGCCGGGGCGCGGGTGGCTGGCTTCCTGCGGCTGCTGGCGCGCGACCGTCTGACGGCCGCCTGCGACGCGCTGGCGCTGCGGGCCGGCCGGTCCTATTCCCGGCTGACGCTGCGCGATACCCGGTCCCGGTGGGGATCCTGCACGGCGGACGGCGGGCTGATGTTCAACTGGCGCCTTGCGATGGCGCCGCCGCCGGTGCTGGCCTATGTCGCCGCGCACGAGGTGGCGCATCTTGTCCACATGAACCACTCGCCCGCCTTCTGGGCCGAGGTCGAGCGGCTGTGCCCCGGCCATGCGACGCTCCGGCGCTGGCTGCGGGCCGAAGGTTCGGCGCTGCACGGCTGGCGCTTCGGCGCGGACGCCGGCACAGGGCGTTGACGAAGCCGCCGCGCCGCAGTTTGATCCGCGGATGACCACGCCCCCCCGCCAGCCCGAGACGATGGCCGCGCACGATCGGCTGTACCGGACCCTGCGCCAGCAGGTGATGCACGGCGAGATCAGCCCGGGCGAGGCGCTGACGCTGCGGGGCCTCGGCGCGCGGTTCGGCGTGTCGATGACGCCCGCGCGCGAAGCCGTGCGCAGGCTGGTCGCCGAAGGGGCGCTTGCGCTGTCGGCCTCGGGGCGGGTGGCGACGCCCGAGCTGAGCGCCGAGCGGATCGAGGAACTGGCGGCCCTGCGCGCGCTGATCGAGCCGGAACTGGCCGCGCGCGCCTTGCCGCGCGCCCATTTCGCGCTGATCGAGCGGCTGACGACGATCAACGGCGGCATCGCCGAGGCGGTGGTCAAGGCCGATGCCATCGCCTATATCCGCACCAACCTCGAGTTTCACCGCACGCTCTATCTGCGCGCGCAGTCGCCGGCGATGCTCGCGATCACGGAAACGATCTGGCTGCAACTCGGCCCGACCATGCGGGTGCTCTATGCCCGGCTGCGCCGGCACGAGCCGCCGCAGCACCACCGCATGATCCTCGCCGCGCTGCGGGCCGGCGACGAGCCCGCCCTGCGGCTGGCGGTGCGGACGGACGTCACGCAGGGCCTGCGGCACCTCGCCGCCTGAGGCCGGTCACAGGACGTCGATCGCGGCTGCGAGGGCTGTCGGATCGGCGACGCCGTCGAACCGGATCACCGCGTCGGGCGCAAAGCGCAGCACGGCGCGCCCGCCGCCGAGGCCGGTAGCGCGGTCGTCGCCATCGCCGCCGTGGCGCAGGTCGCCGCGATCTCGCCCCGGGATCGTGCCGCCGCCGGTCGGCGGACTGGGGCGCCGCCTCGCACGGCACTCGGCACCTCCCCGCCCCCCGGTCGCATCGATGAGCCCGAAGCGCGTGACGCCGCCGCCCGGGGCCAGCGGCCCCTCGGTGACCGGTTCGGGCAGGATGTCGCCGATCCTGCCGGCCTCGGCACGGCCGCTGAAGCGACCGCCGATGTGCCCGGGCACGGTGCGCACGAGGGGATTGCCAGAGTTTTCGTCCGGGCTGACCACCGCGCGCTTGCGCAGCAGGTCGCCGATGCGCCGACCGTCATCGGCGGCTGCCGTGCTGCGCTGAAGGCGGAGCCGCCGATCGTGCCCGCGATATCGACATGAGACCGGGCTGAACTCCTCGCCGCAGGGGTCACGGCGGCGCGACTTGCGAGGGGCGGAACCGAGGACGCCGGCGACGCAACGCCGGCCGGGTATCGTTCGGGCGCGACCGGCGCGGCGCCGCCGTCCCCGATGGCCGCCGTCAGGCGTGGATCGCGCCGTCGCCGCAGGCCAGCGCTGCCTCGCGCACCGCCTCGGAGTACGTCGGGTGGGCGTGGCAGGTGCGCGCGAGATCCTCGGCCGCCGCGCCGAATTCCATCGCCACGCAGATTTCGTGGATAAGATCGCCTGCACCTGGCCCGATGATGTGGGCGCCGAGGATGCGGTCGGTCCGCGCGTCGGCGAGAATCTTCACGAACCCGTCCGCCGCGAAGTTGGCCTTGGCCCGGCCGTTGCCCATGAAGCTGAACTTCCCGGCCTTGTAGGCGGTGCCCGCCTCCTTCAGCGTCTCTTCCGTGGCGCCGACGCTGGCGACCTCGGGGTGAGTGTAGATCACGCCCGGGATCACGCCGTAGTTCACATGGCCCGCGCGGCCCGCGATCACCTCGGCCACCGCATAGCCCTCGTCCTCGGCCTTGTGGGCCAGCATCGGGCCGGGGATGCAGTCACCGATCGCGTAAATACCCGGCACAGAGGTGGCGAAATGCCGGTCCACCGCGATCTGCCCGCGCGGCGTCATCTGCACGCCGAGCGCGTCGAGGCCGAGGCCCTTGACGTAAGGCCGCCGCCCGGTGGCCACCAGCACGACATCGGCCTTCGTCTCGTGCAGCGACCCGTCCTTGCGGCGCTGCCAGGCGACGGTCGCGCCGCCCTCGCCCTTCGTCACGCCCTGCACGGCGGCGCCCGTCTCGAAGGCAAGGCCCTGCTTCCTCAGGATGCGCTCGAACGCCTTCTGCACCTCGCCGTCGTTGCCGGGGATCAGGTGGTCGAGATACTCGATCACGGTCACCGCGGTGCCGAGGCGGCTGTAGACCGACCCGAGTTCCAGCCCGATCACCCCTCCGCCGATCACCACCATCGACTGCGGGACCTTCGCGAGGTCGAGGGCACCGGTCGAGGTAACCACCGTCACTTCGTCCACCGCCACACCGGGGATGGTGGAGGCTTCCGAGCCGCTGGCGATCACGATCGCCTTGCCCTCGTGCACCTCGTCGCCGACCTGCACCCGACCGGGGGCGGGGATCGAGGCCCAGCCCCGGATCCAGGTGACCTTATTCTTCTTGAACAGGAACTCGATTCCCCGGGTGTTCTGGGCGATCACGTCGTCCTTGTAGGCGCGCATCTTCGCCCAGTCGATGCGCGGGTTTGCGTCCACGAGGCCCATCTTCGCAAAATTCTCGTGCGCCTCGTGCAGCTGGTGGCTGGCGTGCAGCAGCGCCTTCGAGGGGATGCAGCCGACGTTGAGGCAGGTGCCGCCGAGCGTCGCGCGCCCCTCGACGCAGGCGACCTTCAGCCCGAGCTGCGCGGCGCGGATCGCGCAGACATAGCCGCCGGGGCCGGCGCCGATCACGATGAGGTCGTAGGAAGCCATGATGTCCTCGCGTCTTGGGTCACGGGCGCGGCCGGGGCCTGCGCCGCGGCGTTTCAGGGGCGGTCGGGCGGGATGGATCGGGCAGGATCACGGAAGGGCCGCCAGCAGCATCACGACGGTGGCCCCCCAGCCCGCCATCCAGATCACCGACCGCCAGGGCACGAGGCCCAGCCAGTAGGCGGGCACATAGAGAACGCGGGCGGCAAGATAGACCCAGGCGCAAGCGGCGGTCAGGCCGCTCGACTTGCCCGCCAGCGTGACGGCGACCACGGCGAGGGTGAAAAGGATCAGCCCCTCGAAATGATTGTCGAGCGCGCGGATCAGCCGCCCTGTCCGGGGACTGACCATCGCGCGCAGGTCCACGCCGTCGCGCGGGGAAAGCGTGACCTGCGGCCCGACCTCGCGGTTGGCGGCGATCGACACCAGCGCGAACTGCACGCACTGCAGAAGGCCCGCAAGGGTCAGGGCGGTGATCTCGGGCATCGGCGATCCCTTCCGTGTTCGGTCTGTCTGCGGCCGGTCACAGATCCATCAGCAGCCGCCGCGGATCCTCGAGCGCCTCCTTCACCCGCACGAGGAAGGTGACCGCCCCCTTCCCGTCCACGATCCGGTGATCGTAGCTGAGCGCGAGATACATCATCGGCCGCACCACGATCTGGCCCTTCACCACCACCGGGCGGTCCTGGATCTTGTGCATCCCGAGGATGCCCGACTGCGGCGGGTTGAGAATGGGCGAGGACATCAGCGACCCGTAGACCCCGCCGTTCGAGATCGTGAACGACCCCCCCTGCATCTCGGCCATGCTGAGCTTGCCGTCGCGCGCGCGCGCGCCGAGTTCGGCGATCTTCTTCTCGATGGCGGCGAAGGACATCGCGTCGGCGTCGCGCACCACCGGCACGACGAGGCCCGTGGGCGTGCCGACCGCCACGCCCATGTGGACATAGTTCTTGTAGACCACGTCCTGCCCGTCGATCTCTGCGTTGACCTCGGGCACTTCCTTCAGCGCATGGCAGCAGGCCTTCACGAAGAAGGACATGAAGCCGAGCTTCACGCCGTGCTTCTTCTCGAAGGCGTCCTTGAACTCGTTGCGCAGGTCCATGATCGCCGACATGTCCACCTCGTTGTAGGTGGTAAGCATCGCGGCGGTGTTCTGTGCGTCCTTCAGGCGGCGGGCGATGGTCTGGCGCAGGCGCGTCATGCGCACCCGTTCCTCGCGCGCGGCGTCCTCGGCCGGCACGGGCGCGCGCGGCGGGGCGGCCACGGTGACCGCCGGCATGGGGGCCGCAGGCGCGGGCGCTGCCTTCGCCGCGGCGATGGCGGCCTGAACGTCCTCCTTCATCACGCGGCCGTCGCGGCCGGTGCCTGTCACCTGGTCCCGCGACAGGCCGGCCTCGGCCATCGCCTTCTTCGCCGAGGGCGCATCCTCGACGTCGCGGGCAGGCGCAGGGGCCGGGGCGGCGGCCTTCGGCGGCTCGGCCGGCGCCGCGGCCGCGGCACCTTCGCCGGCGCTGATGACCGCAAGACGCCCGCCCGCGGCGATCGTCGCGCCCGCGGGCGCGAGGATCTCGGCCAGCACCCCGGCCGCCGGCGCCGGAACCTCGACCGAGACCTTGTCGGTCTCGAGTTCGCACAGCATCTCGTCCCGGGCGACAGTGTCGCCGGGCTTCTTGAACCAGGTGCTGACTGTCGCCTCGGTCACGCTTTCGCCGAGCGTCGGCACCATCACATCGACCATTCTGCCCTCTCCCGTGCCCGCCTGCGGCGCGGCACCCCTTGGTGGCGTTTCAATCCGTGCGGCCGCCGGACCTTCGGCGACCGTCGCAAGCAGGGCGCCCGGCGCCACCGCTGCACCCTCGGGTGCCGCGATCTCGGCCAGCCGGCCGGCCGCAGGGCTGGGAACCTCGACCGTCACCTTGTCGGTCTCGAGCTCGCACAGCATCTCGTCGGCGGCCACGGCATCGCCCGGCCGCTTGAACCAGGTGGCGACCGTCGCCTCGGCCACGCTTTCGCCGAGCGCGGGAACGCGGACCTTGACGGCCATGGGATCAGCTCCGTGCACCGAGCGCCTCGGCCACCAGCGCCTCCTGCTCGGCCTTGTGGCGCGAGGACAGACCGGTGGCGGGCGAGGCGCTGGCGGCGCGCCCGGCGTAGGCAGGTCGCGTCTGCCGTGCGCCGATCCGCGTCAGAACCCATTCGATGTTCGGCTCGACGAAGGACCACGCCCCCTGGTTCTTCGGCTCTTCCTGGCACCAGACGATTTCGGCCTGCTTGAAGCGTTCGAGCTCCTTGACGAGGCTGAGCGCGGGGAAGGGATAGAACTGCTCCAGCCGCAGCAGATAGGTGTCGTCAGCCCCACGGGCGTCGCGTTCCGCCAGAAGGTCGTAATAGACCTTGCCCGAGCAGAGCACGACACGGCGGATTTCCGCGTCCGGGCGCAGGGCGAGGGTCGAATGGCCCTTCTGGGCGTCGTCCCACAGCACGCGGTGGAACTGGCTTCCGGTGGTGAAGTCCGCCGCGTCCGAAACGCACATCGGATGCCGCAGAAGCGACTTCGGCGTCATCAGGATCAGCGGCTTGCGGAAGCTGCGGTGGAGCTGCCGGCGCAGGATGTGGAAGTAGTTGGCCGGCGTTGTGCAGTTGGCCACGATCCAGTTGTCCTGTGCGGACATCTGCAGGAACCGCTCCAGCCGGGCCGAGGAATGTTCCGGCCCCTGGCCCTCGAACCCGTGCGGCAGAAGGCACACGAGGCCCGACATGCGCAGCCATTTCGATTCGCCCGAGTTGATGAACTGGTCGAACATGATCTGCGCGCCGTTGGCGAAGTCGCCGAACTGGGCCTCCCACAGCGTCAGGGCGTTCGGCTCCGACAGCGAATAGCCGTATTCGAACCCGAGCACCGCGTATTCCGAGAGCATCGAGTCGATGACCTCGAACCGCGCCTGCCCGGACCTGATGTGGTTCAGCGGATAGTGGCGTTCCTCGGTCGTCTGGTCGATCAGCGCGGCATGCCGCTGGCTGAAGGTGCCGCGCGTCGAGTCCTGCCCCGCCAGCCGCACCGCAAAGCCCTCGGTCAGGAGCGACCCGAAGGCGAGCGCCTCGGCCGTGGCCCAGTCGAAGCCCCGGCCGGACTCGAACATCGTCGCCTTGGCCTCGAGCTGCCGCGCGACGGTCCGGTGCAGGTCGAAGCCCGGCGGCACGCGGGTCAGCGCCGCGCCGACCTCGGCCATCGTTTCGGGGGCGATCGCGGTCTGGCCCGCCTGGTATTCCTCGCCCTCGCGCTTGAGGTGGCTCCACCGCCCGTCGAGCCAGTCGGCCTTGTTGGGCTTGAAGTCCTTGGCTGCCTCGAATTCCTCGTTCAGGCGTGCCTGGAAGGCGGCCTTCATATCCTCGATCTCGCCCTCGGGGATCAGGCCGTCCTTCACCAGCCGCTCGGTGTAAAGCTGCAGCGTCGTCTTGTGCTGGCGGATCCGCTTGTACATCGCGGGGTTGGTGAACATCGGTTCATCCCCCTCGTTGTGGCCGAAGCGGCGGTAGCAGAACATGTCGATCACCACGTCCTTGCCGAACTTCTGGCGGAACTCGGTGGCGATCCGCGCGGCGTGCACGACCGCCTCGGGGTCGTCGCCGTTGACGTGGAAGATCGGCGCCTCGACCATCAGCGCGATGTCGGTCGGGTAGGGGCTGGTGCGGCTGAAGTGCGGGGCGGTGGTGAAGCCGATCTGGTTGTTCACCACGATGTGGATGGTGCCGCCGGTGCGGTGACCGCGGATGCCCGACAGCTGAAAGCATTCGGCAACCACGCCCTGGCCCGCGAAGGCCGCGTCCCCGTGCAGCAGCACGGGCAACACCATCTTGCGTTCGGTGTCGCCCCACTGGTCCTGCTTGGCCCGTGCCTTGCCCAGCACGACGGGGTTAACCGCCTCGAGGTGGCTGGGGTTCGCGGTCAGCGACAGGTGCACCACGTTGCCGTCGAACTCGCGGTCGGCCGAGGCGCCAAGGTGGTATTTCACGTCGCCCGACCCGTCCACGTCCTCGGGCTTGAAGCTGCCGCCCTGGAACTCGTTGAAGATCGCGCGGTATGGCTTCATCAGCACGTTGGCGAGCACGCTGAGGCGGCCGCGGTGCGGCATGCCCACCACGATCTCCTTCACGCCGAGTGCCCCGCCGCGCTTGATGATCTGCTCCATCGCCGGGATCAGCGCCTCGCCCCCGTCAAGGCCGAAGCGCTTCGTGCCCATGAACTTGACGTGGCAGAACTTCTCGAACCCCTCTGCCTCGACCAGCTTGTTGAGGATCGCCTTGCGCCCCTGCTTTGTGAAGGCGATCTCCTTGCCGTAGCCCTCGATCCGCTCCTTCAGCCAGGCGGCCTGCTCGGGATCGGAGATGTGCATGTACTGCAGCGCGAAGGTGCCGCAGTAGGTGCGCCGCACGATGTCGAGGATCTGGCGCATCGACGCCAGCTGCAGGCCCAGCACGTTGTCGATGAAGATCGGCCGGTCCATGTCCGCGTCGGTGAAACCGTAGGACCGCGGGTCGAGCTCGGGGTGCGGGGTCTGGTCCCGCATCCCCAGGGGATCGAGGTCGGCCACCAGATGCCCGCGGATGCGATAGGCGCGGATCAGCATCAGCGCCCGGATGCTGTCGAGGACGGCGCGCTGGATCTGCGCGTCCGACAGGCTGACGCCCCGTTCGTCGGCCTTCGCCGCGATCTTCTGGCCGGCCCCCTTCGCCTCGCGCGCGGCCGCGGGCCATTCGCCGGTCAGCGCTGCGGTCAGTTCGTCGGCCGGCTGCGGCGGCCAGTCGCCCCGCGCCCAGGACGGCCCCCTGGCCTGCCGCCGCGCATCCGCGTCGCTGTCGCCGAGGTCGCGGAAGAATGCGGCCCAGGCCGCGTCGACCGAGGCCGGATCCGTCGCATAGCGGGCGTGCAGCGCGTCGATGTAGTCGGCGTTCGCCCCCTGCAGGAAGGACGAGGCCTTGAACACGTCGTTGGGGCTCTGGTCGGTCATGATCGGTTCCCTGAGCGTTCGGGATGGATCGGCGCGGATCAGCGGCCGAGCGCGAAAAGGGGGCCGGCCGCATCGACCCCCGCCGCGGACACCGCGAGCGCGGCGAGAAGCCCGGCGGCAAGCGCCAGATGCGCGACGAGGACGGCGCGCGTGCGGCGCCGGTCGGCCTCGGAGGTGTCGTGCTGTGCGTTCATCGCGGATGTCTTTCCTCTCAGCGCCCCATGGCCTTCAGCACCGCCTCGCCCAGCCCTGCGGGGCTGTCGGCCACGACGATGCCCGCGGCCTTCATGGCCTCGATCTTCGAGCCTGCGTCGCCCTTGCCGCCTGAGACGATGGCGCCCGCATGGCCCATGCGGCGGCCGGGGGGCGCGGTGCGCCCGGCGATGAAGCCCGCGACCGGCTTCTTCCGCCCGCGCTTCGCCTCGTCGATCAGGAACTGGGCTGCGTCCTCCTCGGCCGAGCCGCCGATCTCGCCGATCATGATGATCGCGTCGGTCTCGGGGTCGGCCAGGAACATCTCCAGCACGTCTATGTGTTCGGTCCCCTTGATCGGGTCGCCGCCGATGCCGACGGCCGAGGACTGGCCCAGCCCGACGTCGGTCGTCTGCTTGACCGCCTCATAGGTCAGCGTGCCCGAGCGCGACACGACGCCCACCCGGCCGCGGCTGAAGATGTTGCCGGGCATGATGCCGATCTTGCAGGCGCCGGGCGTCATCACGCCGGGGCAGTTCGGCCCGATCAGGCGGGATTTCGACGTGGAAAGCGCCCGCTTGACCTTCATCATGTCGAGGACGGGGATGCCTTCGGTGATGCAGACGATCAGCGGCACCTCAGCGTCGATCGCCTCGAGGATCGAGTCGGCCGCGAAGGGCGGGGGGACGTAGATCACCGTCGCGTCGGCCCCGGTGCGCGCCACCGCCTCGTGGACCGAGTTGAACACGGGCAGGCCCAGGTGTTCGGTGCCGCCCTTGCCCGGCGTCACGCCGCCGACCATGCGGGTGCCGTAGGCGATCGCCTGCTCGGTGTGGAAGGTGCCCTGGCTGCCGGTGATGCCCTGGCAGATGACGCGGGTGGTTTCGTTGACGAGAACGGCCATGATCCTTACCCCCTGACCGCCTTGACGATCTTCTGCGCCGCGTCCGACAGGTTGTCGGCGGCGATCACGTTCAGACCCGACTGCGCGATGATCTGCTTGCCGATGTCCACGTTGGTTCCCTCCAGCCGCACGACCAGCGGCACCTTCAGCCCCACCTCGCGGACCGCGGCGATGATCCCTTCCGCGATGATGTCGCAGCGCATGATGCCGCCGAAGATGTTGACGAGGATGCCCTTCACGTTCGGGTCCGAGGTGATGATCTTGAAGGCTTCGGTCACCTTTTCCTTCGTCGCCCCCCCGCCCACGTCGAGGAAGTTCGCAGGCTCGGCACCGTAGAGCTTGATGATGTCCATCGTCGCCATGGCGAGGCCCGCGCCGTTCACCATGCAGCCGATCTCGCCGTCGAGCGCGATGTAGTTCAGGTCGAACTTCGAGGCCGCGAGTTCCTTCGGATCCTCCTCGGTCTCGTCCCGCAGCTCGAGGATGCCCGGCTGGCGGTACAGCGCGTTGTTGTCGAACCCCATCTTGGCGTCGAGGCAGCGCAGGTCGCCGTCCGCCGTGACGATCAGGGGGTTGATCTCCACCATCTCGGCGTCCTTCTCGACGAAGAGGCGGTAGAGCCGCGTCACCAGATCGACGCACTGGCGAACCTGCTTGCCCTCGAGGCCGAGCGCGAAGGCGACGCGCCGGCCGTGAAAGCCCTGGATGCCGGTCGCGGGATCGACGGTGAAGGTCAGGATCCGCTCGGGGGTCGCGTGGGCGACCTCCTCGATGTCGATGCCGCCTTCGGTCGAGCACACGAAGGAAATGCGGCTGGTCTTCCGGTCGATCAGCAGCGCAAGGTAAAGTTCGCGCGCGATGTCGCTGCCGTCCTCGATGTAGATGCGGCCCACCTGCTTGCCCGCGGGGCCGGTCTGGTGCGTGACCAGCGTGCGGCCCAGCATCTGCGCGGCCGCCTCGGCCGCCTCGCTGACCGACCGGGTCACGCGCACGCCGCCCTTCTCGCCCGCCTCGGGTTCCTTGAAGCGGCCCTTGCCGCGGCCGCCGGCGTGGATCTGCGCCTTGACGACCCAGACCGGCCCGTCGAGCTCGCCGGCCGCCGTCTTGGCATCCTCGGCCCGCAGCACCAGCCGACCGTCCGAAACGGGCACGCCGTAGCTGCGCAACAGCGCCTTGGCCTGGTATTCGTGGATGTTCATGCCGCCTTCGTCCCTCGTCCCCCGGGTCCTTCGCCCGCCCTTGCGCGTCGCCTTGCCACACTGCGCGGGGCCTGCAAACGGGAATCGGTGTCGCATACCGTTGCACACCACGAAAATCCACCAATTGTGATCACTCGATTTTCGACTGTGATCACAAGCCGTATGCCGCCGCCGGGGCCCCGACTCAGGGGGGCGATCGCGTGGATGTCGAAGCTCGACCGGCCCGCGGCATGGCTTTCGACGACCGGCCCCCGCGCGGCCAGGAGATCGAGGGCGGGGTCCGCCGATGCTGCCGGCGGGATCGGGAGCGGCGGGTCGGTTTCGCGCAGGCACCACAGGCGCCCCGGCGGTGTCGCGAGGTGCGCCGCCGCACCCCGCAGCGCGAAGCGCGACCGCATCCGCGTCTCGAACGGCGGCCGCCGGTTCCCGTCGTGGAACCCGAGCACAGCTCGCACCCCGTCGAACAGGGCCGGGTGGTTCGAGCGCAGGTTCGTCTCGTCGTCGCGCGGGCCCAGCACCAGCGTATCGGTAGCGGGATCGAACCGGGCGATCACGGGCGCAAGCGCATCGAGGGCCGTCTGCTGACGCTCCGCCGGATGGAAGGGTGCGAGCGCCGCGGACCGGACCCATGCCGCCGCCGCCGCGACGAACACGGCCGCCAGCGGCGGCACCATCACGAACACCGCCGAGACCTGCGCATGGAACGCCCCCGCGGCCGCCAGCGCGACGCCCGCCCACAGCCACCCCGCCCGCGGGGGTGCGCGGTCGGGGTCGCGCCCGAGCGGATGACGCGCGAGCGCCGCGATCAGCGCAAGGACCGCAAGCCCCGCACCGAGCGTGACGCGCGGATACATCCGCACCTCGCGCGCCGCGGCGATCAGGATCGCCGACAGGACGCACGCCGCCGCCGCGATGAGGCCCGCCCCCGCCGCACCGATCGTCGCGCGATCGCCCAGACGCCCGGTCCCGCGGCGTCGTGCAGGATCGGGTTCAGCGCGCGCACCGCGCCGCGATCCTCGCCGACGAGCGCGACCGAGCCCTTCAGCAGCGCATAGAAGGCCGGTGTGTGTCGGTCGCCCGGCGGTCGATCAGAAGGCTGCCCCAGCCCGCGCGCGTGACCAGAAGCGAGGTGAACTCGTCCGGCGTCAGGGCAGGATTCCCGGCCTCGGGCAGCGGCACGGCGAGGGCAAGGATGGTCAGCGCCGCCAGCAGCATCCGCTCGGTCCGTCCGGGCGGCGCAGTCGCGGCCGGCGGCATCGGGGCAGGACCGGCACGACCAGGAAGGCATCGCCGCGCACCGGCCGCCCGAAGGCGCGCGAGGTCTCGGGGCTGACCCGCGCGCCCTGCCGCGCCCAGGACAGCACGTCCGCGCCGTGCGCCCATTCCGGGGGATCGGCGGGCGCCGGACCGGAACCCTGGTCCGGTCGGACGCCACCCCATGGGTCCAGCGCGTAGGCAGCGCGCGCTTCAGCCCGCGCAGGAAGCGGACGCCGGCCAGCGCCATTCGGCCGCAGTCGTCCGCCGGGGGCGCCGCCAGCGCCGCCGCGGCCGCAGCAAGGCCCGTCGCGGCGATGTCGGACGAAATGCCCGCTGCCGCAGCCCCGGGGGCGAGGCCCGGGGCGGCGAGGGGCGGGTCATGCGGCAGCGCCGACCTCGCGCCGCAGGGTGTGCCCCCGGCTGCGCGAGCCGAGGGGCGCATGCTCGGGTCAGGCCAGCGTCGGGTCGATCGTCTTGCAGGCGGCCACGAGGCCGCGGACGGCATCGACCGACTTCTGGAACATCGCCTGTTCGTCGCGGTTGAGCGCAATGTCGACGATCCGCTCGATTCCGCCCTGGCCGATCACCGTCGGGACGCCGACGTAAAGGCCATCGAGCCCGTATTGGCCCTGGCAGAAGGCGGCGCAGGGCAGAAGGCGCTTCTGGTCCCTGAGGTAGGCCTCGGCCATCTCGATGGCGCTGGTCGCCGGGGCGTAGAAGGCGCTGCCGGTCTTGAGCAGGCCCACGATTTCGGCCCCGCCGTCGCGCGTGCGCTGCACGATGGCATCGAGCCGCTCCTGCGTGGTCCAGCCCATCGACACGAGGTCGGGCAGCGGAATGCCCGCCACGGTGGAATAGCGCACCAGCGGCACCATCGTGTCGCCGTGCCCACCGAGGACGAATGCCGTCACGTCGCGCATCGAGACATTGAACTCGAGGCTCAGGAAGTGGCGGAAGCGCGCCGAATCCAGCACGCCAGCCATGCCGACGACCATGTGGTGCGGCAGACCCGAGAACTCGCGCAGCGCCCAGACCATCGCGTCGAGCGGGTTGGTGATGCAGATGACGAAGGCGTTCGGGGCGTGGTTCCGGATGCCTTCGCCGACGGCCTTCATGACCTTCAGGTTGATGCCCAGCAGGTCGTCCCGGCTCATCCCCGGCTTGCGCGGCACGCCGGCGGTCACGATGCAGACGTCGGCGCCCGCGATCTCGTCATAGCTGTTGGTGCCCTTCAGGCTTGCGTCGAAGCCTTCCGAGGGGCCGGACTGCGCGATGTCCAGCGCCTTGCCCTGCGGCGTGCCCTCCGCGATGTCGAACAGCACGATGTCGCCAAGTTCCTTGATCGCAGCGAGATGGGCGAGCGTGCCCCCGATCTGCCCCGCGCCGATCATCGCAATCTTCGGTCTGGCCATGGTCCCTCTCCCGGCGTCGTCGAGTGGCTGCGGCTTTAGGCCTGCCCCGCCGCCCGCGCAAGCCCGGCCGCGCTGGCGGACCTGCGGTGTTTGCGTTAGGCCGGGCGGCGGGACGCCGGGCGCGGGAAGGCAGGCGGGGCGCGGTGCTGGATTGGGCGTTCGTGGCAGTGGCGGTGCCGGCGGTGCTGTTCGCCGGCATCTCGAAGGGCGGCTTCGGGTCCGGCGCGGCCTTCGCGGCGACGCCGCTTCTGGCGCTGGTGGTTCCGCCCGCGCAGGCGCTGGCGCTGATGCTGCCGCTTCTGATCGTGATGGATGCGGCCGCGCTGCGGCCTTACTGGCGGAAGTGGGATGCGCAGTCGGCGCGGCTTCTCATCCTCGGCGGGCTGCCGGGCACGGCGGCGGGCTGGGCGCTGGTGGCCGTCGTCGATCCGGACGCCTTCCGGCTGATCATCGGCCTTGTGGCGGTCGGGTTCGTGCTGTGGTCGGGCGCGCGCGCCGCGGGCTGGATCGTCATCCGGCCGCGCCCGGTGGGGCCTTTGGCGGGGCTCTGCTGGGGCTTCGCCGCGGGGCTGACCAGCTTCGTCGCCCATGCGGGCGGGCCGGCGGCGGCGGTCTACATGCTGGCGCGGGGTCTGTCCAAGACGGCATTCCAGGCCACCAGCGTCATCGTCTTCACCGTCGGCAACGCGCTGAAGGCGGTGGCCTTCGCAACACTCGGCCTGTTCACGCCCGAGATGCTGGGGGCCGCCATCGCGCTGGCGCCTGTGGCGGTGGCGGGGACCTGGCTCGGCGTGCGCGCGCATCACTGGGTCAGCGACCGGACGTTCTTCGCTTTGACCTGGGCGCTGCTGCTGGCCGCGGGCGGCAAGCTGATCGCCGACGGCCTCGGCTAGCGGTCAGGTCGGACTGCCCTCGGCGGGCAGGTCGTCCGACCGCGCCTCCCATCCGGTGCCGGCGGCGATCAGGCAGGTCAGGCCCGCGGGCGTGGTGATCGTCACGGTCCAGCTTCCGGTCGTGTCGGATGCGAAGAGCTCGACCACCGCCGCCGCGTCGCCGGCAAGGCCGATGCCGCGGCGCGTCTCGCCCCAGGTGCCCGACAGGGCGGCCATCACCGCCGCGCGCGGGGCGCAGGCGCGGCCCTGCGCCGTGGCGGCACCGGGCAGAAGGGTCGGCGCAAGCGCAAGCGCCGCGGCGCAGAGGATGCGGAGGGGAAGGGTTCGGAACATGACACGCCTCGGTCCGGGGCGGCATCTGGCCGCCCGATCATGGTGAAGGGAAGATCCAGCTGCGCCTCGGCCATCGCCGCGCCGCATCGATGAAGGCTTGCGCGCAGGCGCCAAGATCGGGTTAACGCGTCGCCCGCAGCCAGCGGCGCAGCCCGGGGCAACGGCAGCGGCCGGGCTGCGCTGCCGCGTCGCGTGCGCTCGGGGGGCGCGCCGGGCCGGGCCATCCCCGGCGCACCCGTCCGGATCGCTGCACGCCGACGCAAGATTGTTTCGCCTGCTGCGCTGCGGCATGACTTCTCTTGCGTCCGCGGCAGGGCTATGGTGTATGCGACGGGATACGCAACCATCCGCCACGGAGCGAATCATGGCCCCGACGGACCGCCCCTGGCGTTCGGTCCTCTATATCCCCGGATCGAAGCCACGGGCGCTGGAAAAGGCGCTGACGCTGCCCTGCGATGCGATCATCTTCGACCTCGAGGATGCCGTCGCCGCGGACGAGAAGCCGGCGGCGCGCGCGGCGCTGGCCGCGTGGCTGTCCTCCGCAGACTACGGGCCGCGGGCGCGGATCGTGCGGATCAACGCGCTCGACACGCCGTGGGGGGCGGACGACTGCGCGGCCTTCGCCGGCATCGCGGTCGAGGCGGTGCTGATCCCCAAGGTGAACGGGCCCGCCGACGTGCAGGCCGTGGCGGCGCGCATTCCCGAAACCCCGCTCTGGGCGATGATGGAGACGCCGATGGCCATGCTGGAGGCGGCCGCGATCGCGGCCCATCCGCGCCTTCAGGGCATGGTCATGGGCACGAACGACCTTGCCAAGGACATCGGCGCAAGGTTCCGCGCGGACCGGCTGCCGCTGCTGGCCGGCCTCGGCCTGTGCGTGCTGGCGGCGCGGGCGCACGGCGCGGTCATCGTCGACGGCGTCTACAACGCCTTCCGCGACGCCGAGGGGCTGGCGGCCGAATGCGCCCAGGGGCGCGACATGGGCTTCGACGGAAAGACGCTGATCCACCCCGACCAGATCGCCGCCGCGAATGCCGCCTTCGCCCCCTCGGCCGACGAGATCGACCTCGCCCGCCGGCAGATTGCCGCCTTCGAGGCGGCGCTGGCAGCGGGGCAGGGCGTGGCGGTGGTGGACGGGCGTATCGTCGAGAATCTGCACGTTGCCAGCGCGCGGGCGACGCTGGCGAAGGCTGCGGCGATCGCGGCGCTGGAGGCCGCATGACCGCGCCGCTGGACGATTGCGGATCCGCCGCAGGGGGGCTTCCCACCCCCCTCGCCGCTCCGCGGCTCACCCCCGGGGAGTATTTCGGACAAGATGAAGGGGGCGCGGGCGGGTTGTCCGCGCGGGCGGCGATCCGGGCGGCCGGCCCCACCGGGCGATCGGGGCCGGCCGGCACGACTGCCCTGCCCGCAGACCCTGCGCCCGGCCGGATCGCCACCGGCCGCGGGGCGTCGCAGCGAGGTGTCGCAGCATGACCGCAGTCCTGATCTTTGGCGTCCTGCTCTGGGCGGGGGCGCATCTGTTCAAGCGGCTGGCGCCCGGCCTGCGCGCGCCGATGGGCGAGGCGGGCAAGGGCGTGGTCGCGGTGCTGTTGGTCGCGTCGGTCGTGCTGATGGTGGTGGGCTATCGCGGGGCGCCGGTCACGGTCCTGTGGTCGCCGCCGCCGTTCCTTGTCCACGTCAACAACCTGCTGGTGCTGATCGGGTTCTACCTCTTCGCGGCGTCGGGGATGCGGACGCGGATCACGCGCGTCGTGCGGCACCCGCAGCTGACGGGCTTCAAGGCCTGGGCGGTGGCGCATCTTCTAGTCAACGGCGATCTTGCCTCGGTGATCCTGTTCGGCGGCCTTCTGGCCTGGGCGGTGATCGCGGTGGTCCTGATCAACCGCGCCGAACCGCGGCCGGCCCCGCCGCCGCCCGCGCCGCCCGCGCGCGAGGCCGCCGCTGCCGCCGGGGCGGTGGTGGCGATGCTGGCGGTCGGGTTCATCCACACCTGGCTGGGCTACTGGCCCTATGCGGGATGATCCGATGCGCGCCTACCGCCTGCTGACCGAGGACGACACCGCCGCCTTCTGCCACAAGGTCACGCGCGCGCTGGCGCAGGGCTGGCAGCTGCACGGCGGCCCCGCCTACGCCTTCGACGCCGCGCGCGGCGTGATGCGCTGTGCGCAGGCGGTGGTGAAGGACGTGGACGCGACCTATTCGCCCGACCTCAAGCTGGGGGAGATGTGAGATGACCCTGCACCTGCGCAACGAACCGGCCAAGACCACCGCGGGCCGGTTCTTCGAGGACTATTGCCTGGGCGAGGTTATCGCCCATGCCGTGCCGCGGACGGTGTCGGGCGGCGAGCGGGCGCTTTATCACGCGCTCTACCCTGCGCGGGGGGCGCTTTATTCCTCGGACGCCTTCGCGCGGGCCTGCGGCCTGCCGGCGGCGCCGGTGGACGACCTGATCGCCTTTCATACGGTCTTCGGCAAGACGGTCCCCGACATCAGCCTGAACGCCGTGGCGAACCTCGGCTATGCCGAGGGGCGCTGGCTGGCGCCCGTCTGGCCGGGTGACACGCTGCGGGCGGAATCCGAGGTGATCGGGCTGAAGGAGAACTCGAACGGCCAGACGGGCGTCGTCTGGGTGCGCACGCGGGGGCTGAACCAGCGGGGGAAAACCGTGCTGGAGTATGTCCGCTGGGTGATGGTGCGGAAGAACCGGCCGGACGCGCCCGCGCCCGCGCCTGTGGTTCCACGGCTTGCGCCGGCGGTCGCTGCGGCCGATCTGGTCGTGCCCCCGGGCCTCGACTTCACGCGCTACGACTTCGGGCTGGCGGGCGAGCCCTGGCGGTGGGGCGACTATGCCGTGGGCGAGAGGATCGACCATGTGGACGGCGTGACGGTCGAGGAGGCCGAGCACATGCTGGCCACGCGGCTGTGGCAGAACACCGCGAAGGTGCATTTCGACGCGACGTGGCGCCCGGACGGGCGGCGGCTGATCTATGGCGGCCATGTCATCAGCCTGGCGCGCGCGCTGTCGTTCAACGGGCTGGCCAACGCGCAGATGATCGTGGCGCTGAACGGCGGCCAGCACGTGAACCCGTGCTTTGCCGGCGATACCGTCCGGGCCTGGTCCGAAGTGCTCGACCGGGCCGAGACGCCGGCCCCCGGCGTGGGCGCCCTGCGGCTGCGGCTGGTTGCCTACAAGCACGGGGGCGAGCCCTTCGCGCTAAAGGACGCCGAGGGCCGGCATCACCCGAAGGTGCTTCTGGACCTCGACTACTGGGCGCTGATTCCGCGCTGACGCGCCGGCCGGCGCCGCAGGACAATGCGCCTTTGCGGGCAGGCCGTAGGGTGCGGCGCACGAAATGCGGGCAGCGCGCGAAACACCTGTTGCGAAGTGTGGACAGTGCGGGGAAATGCGCGGTTGCCCCGTGGAGTTCGCGGCGGGTTCATGGTTTTGTCATGGCGTTATCGCAACAACGGTTGGACTGTCATGAACCACCGCCTTCTTCTGCCATCGGTCCTTGCGGCCGCGATCCTGACCCCCGCCGTCGCCGCGGCGCAGCAGCTGTCGTTCTCGTTCGGCGCGTCTGTCGTGTCGGAATACGAGGCGAACGGTGCCGCGCAGTCGAACGGCTTCGCCTTCCAGCCCTATGTCGAAGCCGAGATCGCCGGCTTCTACGCCGGGGTCTGGGCGTCGAACGTGGACCCCGGCCTGCTGGGCGCCGGGAACACGTTCGAGTACGACCTCTACGCCGGCTACCGCAACAGCATCGGCGCGTTCAGCTATGACGTGCAGTATGCCCGCTACTTCTACAACGGCACCGGCGACTGCTGCGGCGAGGCGATCCTGTCGCTCGGCTACGACGTCACGCCGAAACTGAACCTCGGTGCGCGCTTCGCCTGGGATCCGGACACCGGCACAGTGAACAGCCGGGTTCTGGGCAGCTATGCGATCACGGACGCCTTCAGCGTGAACGCCCGCTATGGCACCATCTCGAACGGCGGGCACCAGTACTGGGCAGCGGGCGCGTCCTACGCGGTCAGCGACGTGGTTTCGTTGGACCTCGCCTATCACGGCACCACCTTGCCGGCGCCCGACGACAGCCGGATCATCGGCTCGATCTCGTTCGCCTTCAGCTATCCCTGACCCTGCCGCCGCCTTCCGGGCGTGACGCGGCCGCGCCGGCCACGGCGCGGCCGCTTGCATTCCGGCCTATGTGATCACGCGCCGTCGAGCTGTGATCACGAAGGGGTGCCTTATTGTCGCGGTTGTGCACCTCCGTATGCCGCAGCTGCACGGAGTGCGTGACAGGGCCGTGCGATACGTTATGACTGCGCCCGTCAGCGATGCGGCGCGGCGCGCCGCGACAAGCCGAGAAGGAGCCGAGCATGGCCGACGCGAAACGGGGCGTGGTGCGCCCGCTGTCGCCGCACCTGCAGATCTACCGCTGGCACATCCCGATGCTGACCTCGATCCTGACCCGGATCACCGGGAACGGCCTGGTCGCCGGGGCGCTGCTGGTGATCGCCTGGCTTCTGGCCGCCGCCGCAGGGCCCGAGACCTTCGCCGCGGTGGACGGTTTCGTGCGGTCCTGGTTCGGGATCCTCGTCCTCGTCGGGTCGCTCTGGGCGGTGTGGTACCATTACCTCGCGGGGCTGCGGCATCTCTACTACGATGCGGGCAAGGGGCTGGACCTGCCCACGGCGGAACGGCTGGGCATCGCCTGCCTTGTGGGATCGGTCGTCCTGACCGTGCTGACACTGCTGATCATCTGAGGCCGACCATGCGATATCTGACCGACTACAAGCGCGCTGTGGGCCGGGGGGCCGGGCGCACGGGCACGCACCATCACTGGGCGCTGACGGTGTCGGCGGTGGGACTGGCGCTGCTGATCCCGTCGTTCCTGTGGATCGTCGGGTCCACGCTCGGCAAGCCGCAGGCGGAGGTCATGGCGACCTTCGCCCGCCCGTTCCCGGCGATCGTCACCGCGCTGACGCTGGCGGTGGGGATGCATCACTTCCGCCTCGGCGCGGCGGTCTGGATCGACGACTACCTGCGCGGCACCGCGCGGAAGGCGGCGCTGATCGCCGCGGCCGTGTTCAGCTATGGCGCGCTGGCCACCGGCCTGTTCGCGCTGGCCCGAATCGCGCTCTGAGGACGACATGGCAGCCTACGCATACGAGACGCACGACTACGACGTGGTGGTGGTGGGGGCGGGCGGGTCAGGCCTGCGCGCGACGCTGGGCATGGCCGAACAGGGCCTGCGGACCGCCTGCATCACCAAGGTGTTCCCGACCCGCAGCCACACGGTGGCCGCGCAGGGCGGCATCGCGGCCAGCCTTGCCAACATGGGGCCGGACCACTGGCAGTGGCACATGTACGACACCGTGAAGGGGTCGGACTGGCTGGGCGACATGGACGCTATGGAATACCTCGCCCGCGAGGCGCCCAAGGCGGTCTATGAACTCGAACATTACGGCGTGCCGTTCTCGCGCACCGAGGAGGGCAAGATCTACCAGCGCCCCTTCGGCGGCCACACGACCGAATTCGGCGAGGGTCCGCCGGTGCAGCGCACCTGCGCGGCCGCCGACCGGACGGGACATGCGATCCTGCATACGCTCTACGGCCAGAGCCTCAAGCAGAAGGCCGAGTTCTACATCGAATACTTCGCGCTCGACCTGATCGTCACCGACGGTGCCTGCACCGGCGTCGTCGCCTGGAAGCTCGACGACGGCACGATCCACGTCTTCAACGCCAAGATGGTGGTGCTGGCGACGGGCGGCTACGGACGCGCCTATTTCAGCGCCACCTCGGCGCATACCTGCACCGGCGATGGCGGCGGGATGGTGGCGCGGGCCGGGCTGCCGCTGCAGGATATGGAGTTCGTGCAGTTCCACCCCACCGGCATCTACGGTGCGGGCTGCCTCATCACCGAAGGCGCCCGGGGCGAGGGCGGCTACCTGACCAACTCCGAGGGCGAGCGTTTCATGGAACGCTATGCGCCCACCTACAAGGACCTGGCCAGCCGCGACGTGGTCAGCCGCTGCATGACCATCGAGATCCGCGAGGGGCGCGGGGTGGGGCCGCAGAAGGACCATATCCACCTGAACCTCAGCCACCTGCCGAAGGATGCGCTGGAACTGCGCCTGCCGGGCATCAGCGAAAGCGCCCGGATCTTCGCCGGCGTCGATGTGACCAAGCAGCCGATCCCGGTGCTGCCGACCGTGCATTACAACATGGGCGGGATCCCCACGAACTACTGGGGCGAGGTCCTGAACCCGACCGCCGACGACCCTGACCGGGTCTTCCCCGGCCTGATGGCGGTGGGCGAGGCGAGCTGCGCGTCCGTCCACGGGGCGAACCGGCTGGGGTCCAACAGCCTCATCGACCTTGTGGTGTTCGGACGGGCGGCGGCGATCCGGGCCGGTCAGGTGGTGGACCGCAAGGGCGCGGTGCCCGCGACCAACCGGGCCGAGGTGGACCGCGCGCTGGCGCGGTTCGATGCCCTGCGCCACGCCGACGGCGGCACGCCGACCGCGGAGCTGCGGCTGGCGATGCAGCGGACGATGCAGGCCGACGCGGCGGTGTTCCGATCCTCGAAGACCCTTGCCGAAGGGGTGGCGAGGATGGAACGCATCGCCCGCGGAATGGACGACCTCAAGGTGACCGACCGCAGCCTCGTGTGGAACTCGGACCTGATGGAGACGCTGGAACTTGCGAACCTGATGCCGAACGCGCTGACCACCATCGTCAGCGCAGAGGCGCGCAAGGAAAGCCGCGGGGCCCATGCGCACGAGGACTATCCCAACCGCGACGACGCGAACTGGCGCAAGCACACGCTGGCCTGGGTGGATGGCGCGTCGGTCCGGCTCGGCTACCGCCCCGTCAAGACCGATCCGCTGACCGGGCCCGAAGCAGGCGGGATCGACCCTAAGAAGATCGCGCCGAAGGCGCGCGTCTATTGATGCGCGCCCCTGCCGTGTCCGTCGCGCTGGCGCTGGCGGCATGCGGACCGATGCCGGTGTCGCAGGCCGAGCGGATTTGCCGCGACGAGGCGGCCGCGCCCGGGGCGCGCCTCGGCGGCGAGGTGCGGCTGGGCGCGACTTTCGGCCCCGAAGGCCCGCGGATCGAGCGGCGGATGGACCTCGACCTGACCGTGACCCACCGCACCGGCGGCGAGGAGGCCTCGCGCGCCTGCATCCTGCACGCAACCGGCCGCCCGCCCGGCCGGCCCTACGCCGGATAGCGGCGATGCTTGACAGGGTTGCCGCCCCCGCCACCATAACCCGAACTCCCGCATCGCCCCGGCGGCCGACCGCCGCCCCGCACCGGAGCTGACCGATGGTTCAATTCACCCTGCCCAAGAACTCGACCATTCGCACCGGCAAGACCTGGCCCCGGCCGGAGGGCGCGAAGAACGTCCGCAAGTTTCTGATCTATCGCTGGAACCCCGACGACGGTCAGAACCCGCGGGTGGATACATACTTCGTCGATCTGGACGATTGCGGACCGATGGTTCTGGACGCGCTCATCTGGATCAAGTCGAAGATCGATCCGACGCTCACGTTCCGCCGGTCGTGCCGCGAGGGGATCTGCGGGTCCTGCGCGATGAACATCGACGGGGGCAACACGCTCGCCTGCCTCAAGGGCATGGACGAGATCCGGGGGGACGTGAAGATCTATCCGCTGCCGCACATGGCGGTCATCAAGGACCTAATCCCGGATCTCACGCATTTCTACGCCCAGCACGCGAGCATCATGCCCTGGCTGGAAACTCGCACGAACCGCCCGGCGAAGGAGTGGCGCCAGTCGATCGAGGACCGCGCGAAGCTCGACGGGCTCTACGAATGCGTGATGTGCGCATCCTGTTCGACCGCCTGCCCGAGCTACTGGTGGAACGGCGACAAGTATCTCGGCCCGGCCGCGCTCCTGCACGCCTACCGCTGGATCATCGACAGCCGCGACGAGGCGACGGGCGAGCGGCTCGACCAGCTTGAGGATCCCTTCAAGCTCTACCGCTGCCACACGATCATGAACTGCGCCAAGACCTGCCCCAAGGGGCTGAACCCGGCCAAGGCGATTGCCGAGATCAAGAAGATGATGGTGGAGCGGGCCGTTTGAACGGGATCGACCCCGGACGGACCGACTATCCATCGGTCGCCGAGCTTGCGGCGCAGCTCGGGGGATCGGCATGCGGCTTCACGCATTGAACCGTATCTGTCCGGGCAGGTAGGGGTTTGCGTGGGAACTGGCCGAGCTTGTCCGGCGCATCGGGCGGGCGGGACATGGTGCCGCTTCTCGACGACCGCGCGACATCGGCTGCCCTCGGCCCTGCCTGCGCGGCCGCGGCGCTGGCTCCGGCCGGGCGGCGCGCGCGCATGATCGCGCTCGCCTTTCCCGACCACGATCCGGCAAAGGTCCCGTGACCGGCGGCGCGGCGGATCGCCCGCTTGCAGGGCGGCGCGCGGCCTTCTAGACGGGGCGCGCAGGGGAGTTCGGATGACCGCCATCGACCACAACGAGGAGCGCGCAAAATCCCGGCGCGTCGGCGCGCTACGCGGTCTGGTGCCGTTCCTTGCGCCCTACCGGCTGACCATTGTGGCGGCCGGGGTGGCGCTGGTGGCCACGGCGGCGGTCAGCCTTGTCCTGCCGATCGCGGTGCGTCGCGTCGTGGACGGCTTCATGGACGGGGCCGAACTGCTGGACGCCTATTTCGCCGCCGCGCTCGGCATCGCCGCGCTGTTCGCGGTCGGGTCCGGTGTTCGTTTCTACCTCGTCACGCGCCTCGGCGAACGAGTGGTTGCCGACATCCGCAAGACGCTCTTCGACCGTGTCCTGGGCCTGTCGCCCGCCTTCTACGAACGGATGATGACCGGCGAGGTGCTGTCGCGGCTGACCACCGACACGACGCTGATCCTGTCGGTCGTCGGCAGCTCGATCTCGGTTGCCCTGCGCAATGCCCTGATCCTCGTGGGGGGGCTGATCCTGCTGGCGCTGACCTCGCTGAAGCTGACGGGCCTTGTCATGCTGATCGTCCCGGCGGTGATCGTGCCGATCGTCGTCATGGGCCGTCGCCTGCGCCGCCTTTCGCGCGAGACGCAGGACTGGATCGCCGCCTCGTCGGGCAATGCGTCCGAGGCGCTTCTGGCGGTGCAGACGGTGCAGGCCTTCACCCACGAGGATCCCTCGCGCCGCCGCTTCGCCGAGATCACGGAAGCCAGCTTCGACGCCACCCGCAGGCGCATTGCCACCCGCGCGGCGATGACGGTGATCGTCATCTTCCTCGCTTTCGCCGGCATCCTTGGGGTACTGTGGGTCGGCGCGAACGACGTGCGGGCCGGCGCGATGACGCCGGGCGAGCTTGTGCAGTTCGTGATCTATGCCGTCATGGTCGCGGGGTCGGTCGGCGCGCTGTCCGAGATCTGGGGCGAGGTGCAGCGCGCGGCGGGGGCGACCGAGCGGCTGGTCGAGATCCTGAACACTGCCGATACAGTGACCGACCCGCCCCGCCCCGTGGCGCTTCCGGTGCCGGTCCGGGGCGACATTCGGTTCGAGGACGTGCATTTCGCCTATCCGACGCGACCCGGCCAGGCCGCGCTCGACGGGGTGACGCTGCATGTCCGCCCGGGCGAGACGGTGGCGCTGGTCGGTCCTTCGGGGGCGGGCAAGTCCACGATTCTTCAGCTTCTGCTGCGGTTCTACGACCCCGACCGGGGGCGCATCCTTCTCGACGGCACGGATCTGCGCGACATGACTCGGGCGGCCTTCCGCCGTCATCTGGCGCTGGTGCCGCAGGATCCGGTGATCTTCGCCGCCTCGGCGCGCGAGAACATCCGCTTCGGTCGGCCCGACGCGACCGATGACGAGGTCGAGGCGGCGGCCCGCGCGGCGGCCGCGCACGACTTCATCGCCGCTCTGCCGCAGGGATATGACACCGCGCTCGGCGAACGCGGGATGCTGCTGTCGGGCGGGCAGAAGCAGCGCATCGCCATCGCCCGGGCGATCCTGCGCGATGCGCCGGTGCTGATCCTCGACGAGGCGACGTCGGCGCTGGACGCCGAATCGGAACGCGCGGTTCAGCAAGCGGTGGAAAGGCTGGCGCGCGGGCGCACCACGCTGGTTGTGGCGCATCGCCTTGCGACGGTGAAGCAGGCCGACCGGATCGTGGTGCTCGACCGGGGCCGGATCGTCGCCACCGGCACGCACGACGTGCTGGTGGCGGAGGGCGGGCTTTACGCCCGTCTCGCGCGGCTGCAGTTCACCGGGGGCCGGGCGGCCTGACCGCGCGTCACCGCCGCAGGGGCGGCCATTCTGCCTGCGCGTGCTTGGCACGCAGGTTATGGTCGTAAAGCCCCGTGTAGGCCCGGATTCAAATCCAGTCCTCGACGCCGGGCAACGGCGCGAGCAGTCGGTCGCAGTCGACCGTGATGACCCAGACGGCGGAGAGCTCGCCGTCCCGGCGCGCCACGCGCACGAGGTCGCGCACATGCTGCGCCTGTTCGGCCTTGTTACGGCAGCCGCCGCCGGCGCAACGCCCGCGTCGCGCGTCCCGCGCCGTGCCAGTCGGAAAGGACGCTGGTCGTGGCCGCCTCGCACGCACCCGCAGCCAGCACAGACAGATGTGACGTGGCGACAACCCGCCCGGCCGCCGGAATCGTGACGCGGCGTCGATCTTGCGTGAAAGCCCGCCCGTGCGATTGTAGACTGCCGTTCAGGCAGGCGCAGACCTGCCGGCCGAAGGGGAGGGAAGCCGATGAACGCGATCACCGAATTCCGCACGCGCGAGGATGTCGCCGGGATCGAGGCCGAGGCGCCCTGGTCCGCCCGGCCTGTGCCGCAGACGCTGCATGCCTTCCTGTCGGACGTGGCCGCCCGCCACGGCGGCCGGCCCGCGATCAGCTTCCAGCTGACCTCTGGCCCGAAGGACCCGGCCGAGACGGTGACCTGGGACGACCTCTTGCGGCGGACGAACCGCGCCGCGAACCTCTTCCGCAGCCTCGGCGTGGGCGAGCGCGACGTGATCGCCTATGTCCTGCCGAATTCGGTCGAAACCGCGGTCACGCTGCTTGCCGGTGCGGTTGCCGGCATCGTCAACCCGATCAATCCGCTGCTCGAACCCGAACAGATCGCCGCCATCCTGCGCGAGACGAAGGCGAAGGTCGTCGTCACGCTGAAGGCCTTTCCCAAGACCGATGTGCCGCAGAAGGTAGCCGAGGCGCTGCGCCATGCCCCGAACGTCAAAACGCTGCTCGAGGTTGACCTCCTGCGCTACCTGACCCCGCCCAAGTCGTGGATCGTGCCGTTGATCCGGCCGAAGAACCCGCCGCGCCACCACGCGAAGGTGCTGGATTTCGCCGCCGAGCTGCGCAGGCAGCCCGACCGTCTGGCATTTCCCGACAGCACGGGCGATCGGGTGGCGGCCTATTTCCACACCGGCGGCACCACGGGGATGCCCAAGGTGGCGCAGCACAAGTATTCCGGCATGATCTACAACGGCTGGCTGGGCGGGCGCCTGCTGTTCAAGGCGCAGGACGTGCTGATCTGCCCGCTGCCGCTCTTCCATGTGTTCGCCGCCTACCCGATCATGATGTCGGCCATCGCTTCGGGCGCGCATGTCGTGTTCCCGACGCCCGCCGGCTACCGGGGCGAGGGTGTCTTCGACAACTTCTGGAAGCTGATCGAACGCTGGAAGGTGACCTTCCTCATCACCGTCCCGACCGCCATCGCCGCGCTGATGCAGCGGCCGGTGAACGCCGATGTCTCGTCGCTGCGGACGGCGATCTCGGGCTCGGCCGCGCTGCCGGTGGAACTTTACAACCGGTTCAGGGCCGCGACCGGGGTCGAGATCGCCGAGGGTTACGGCCTGACCGAGGCCACCTGCCTTGTGTCCTGCAACCCGGTGGACGGGATGAAGAAGATCGGGTCGGTCGGCCTGCCCTTGCCCTACACGACCGTGCGGATCCTGCAGAAGGACGGAAACGGCTTTCGCGAATGCGCGGTGGACGAGGTGGGCGAGATCTGCGTGTCGAATCCCGGCGTCTTCGCCGGATCGACCTACACCGAAGAGGACAAGAACCGCGACCTCTTCGCAGAGGGGATCTTCCTGCGGACCGGCGATCTCGGGCGGATCGACGCCGACGGCTACCTCTGGATCACCGGCCGGGCGAAGGATCTGATCATCCGCGGCGGCCACAACATCGACCCCGCCCAGATCGAGGAGGCGATGCTGGCCCATCCCGCGGTTGCCTTCGCCGGCGCCATCGGCCAGCCCGACGCCTTCGCAGGCGAATTGCCGTGCGTCTATGTCGAACTGGTTGCCGGACAGTCGGTGACGGTCGAGGCGCTCGTCGAACACGCGCGCACCACCATCACCGAACGCGCGGCGGTGCCCAAGCACATCGAGATCCTGCCCGAACTGCCCAAGACTGCGGTCGGCAAGATCTTCAAGCCCGACCTGCGCAAGCGCGCAATCCGCCGGGTGTTCGACGCGGCCCTGGCCGAGGCCGGGATCGCTGCCGAGGTGGCCGAGGTGGTCGAGGACAGGAAGCGCGGTCTGGTGGCGAGACTGCGCCGCAAGGGGCCGGTGGATGCCGCAGCGCTCGCCCACAAGCTGGGCGAATTCACCACGCCCTGGGACTGGGCCGAGGGCGCCTGAGGTCCTGCCTACGCCGCGCATCCGCCTTGATCTTGCGCCGATTGCCCGGGAACGTTTCGGCGTCCGGCCAGGGGGGTGCGATGCGCAGAGGGGGATGGGGTGTGGCCGCCGGCGTGGCGGCGATGGTGGCGGGCCCTGCACTGGCCGACATCCAGTCGCGCACGCTGTTCCAGCGCCGCGCGTGGGAGGTTCAGGTCGTCCGGTTCGACGACGGGTCCATCGCCTGCGTGGCCAGGGTGACGCGGCCAGGCGTCACCTTCAGCGTCTGGGCCGACGCCGGCAACCCGGTGAAGCTGCAATTCTATTCGACTGCCTGGAGCCTCGGCGAAGGCGAAACAGCCGACCTGATCGTGCAGATCGACCGGCGCGCGCCGTGGACCCTGACGAACGCCGAACTCTACAAAAGCTCGGTCCTCTTCAACCTTCCCGACGACAGCACCGGCACGCAGTTCCTGCTCGAGGTGATGCAGGGCAATGCGCTCTACCTGCGCAACGACCGCAACCAGCCGGTGGAAAGCTATACGCTGGCCGGGTCCTCGGCCTCGATCCTGGCGCTGATCGACTGCGTGGACGGCCTTCGGCGCCGCCCGAACCCGTTCCGCTGAGGCGCTAGCGTTCCAGCCAGATCGTCACCGGCCCGTCGTTGACGAGCGCCACCGCCATGTCGGCGCCGAATTCGCCCCATTCGACCGGCACGCCCTCGGCCGCCAGCGCCTGACCGAAGGCGCGCCACAGCCGTTCGCCCGTGGCCGGGTCGGCCGCGGCCGAGAAGCCGGGCCGGTGCCCCCGGCTGGTGTCTGCGGCCAGCGTGAACTGGCTGACGACCAGCGCGCCCCCGCCGGTATCCAGAAGCGACCGGTTCATCTTGCCCAGATCGTCGCGGAAGATGCGCAGCCGCGCGACGCGGGCGGCCAGCGCGGTCGCGTTCGCCTCGGTATCGCCCTGCATGGCGCAGACCAGAACCAGAAGGCCGGGCCCGATCGCGCCGGTCTGCCGCCCCGCGACCGTCACGCGCGCCTCGCTGACGCGCTGCACCAGCGCCCGCATCCGCATCCCTCCGGTTGCCGCAGCGCCGGTTTGACCCAGGCCGTGGCCGCGCGCAAGCGGCGCGGCGATCCTGCGGCTTGCAACCTCCGACAGGAACAGAAGGCACGGATGGTCGAGACGTCCCGCAACCCCGCCGGCCGGCCCTCGCTGTCGGAGCCGTTCCGCACCGTCGGCGCCCGCATCGCCGACCGGCTGGCGCCGGCGTCCGAAGCGTCCTGCGGCGCCGCGGCCGACCGCGCCGCACCCGGGCCGTCGGGGGTGTCGGCCTGACCGGAAGCCGCCCCGGCGCGGGCGGATCGGGCGGGGCTGACCTCGCCGACCGGGGCGTTCGCCCCAGGTGCAGGTTGCGGGGCGACAGGGCGCCCCCGCCGGTGCGCGTGTCAGGTCGCGCCGAAGGCCGCGAGGTTCGCCCGGATCCGGTCGAGCGGGGTCGCCCCGCGCATGTCGGGCACGAAGCCCCCGCCGGTGATCGCCCGGAAGGCCGCGACATAGGTCTGCGCGGTTTCGGCGATCATCGCCGGCGGGATCTCGGGGATCGGGTCGCGGTAGGGATCGCAGCGCGCGGCGACCCAGGCGCGGATCACGTCCTTGTCAAAGGACGGCGGCCGCGTCCCGGCGGCGAGGGCCGCGCCGTATCCTTCGGCCAGCCAGAAGCGCGAGCTGTCGGGCGTGTGCAGCTCGTCCGCCAGCAGCAGGGTGCCATCGGGCAATGTTCCGAATTCATACTTCGTATCGGCAAGGATCAGGCCGTTGGCGGCCGCGATGGCCTGTCCACGTCGGAAAAGGGAAAGCGCTGTCGCCTCGACCCGGTCCCAGAGGCCGGCCGGCAAAAGACCCCGGTCGCGGATTTCGGCGGCCGTCAGGGGCTCGTCGTGGCCGCCGTCGCCGGCCTTCGTCGTGGGCGTCACGATGGGGTGCGGCAGGGCCTCGTTGTCGCGCAGCCCCTCGGGCAGCCGGTGGCCATAGACCGTGCGCGCCCCGGCCCTGTACATCGACAGGATCGAGGTCGAGGTCGTGCCGGCAAGATAGCCGCGCACCACGACCTCGACAGGCAGGATCGAGACCCGCCGCGCATGCAGCACGTTCGGATCCGGGTACCCCAGCACGTGGTTCGGCACGATGTCGGCCGTCGCCTCGAACCAGAAGCGGGCGATCCCGGTCAGCACCTGGCCCTTCCAGGGGATCACCGCCAGCGCCCGGTCGAAGGCCGACAGCTTGTCGGTGGCGATCAGAAGGCGCGTGCCGTCGGGCAGGTCGTAGCTGTCGCGCACCTTGCCGCGGTGCAGGCCCGGCAGGCCGGGGATGACCGCGTGGGGCAGCACGCGCGTGAGGTCGAGGGCGGGGACGGTCATAAGGCCTCGCAGAGGGGGGGGCGCGGCCGCTATCGGGCCGGTCCGGCCCGCTGTCAACGCCGGCGCGCGCCGCAGACCGCGGCGGGCCCCGACGCCCGCCTTTCTGCTGGCCTCGCGCCGCGGTTCCCGCTAGACTTCTCCGGAACGCCCGGCACGGACACGGGCGGCGGGCAGGCGGCGCCGCGCGGCGCGACAGGACAGGCAGGGCGATGACCGAGATGGTGCATGGCGCACTTCCCGTGCGCGCTGTCGAGCCAATCCTTCCGCGCTGGTGGCGGACGATCGACCGCTGGTCGCTGACGGCGGTCTTCGTGCTCTTCGGGATCGGGCTTCTCCTCGGCCTCGCGGCCTCGGTCCCGCTGGCCGAACGCAACAGCCTGCCTCGATTCTACTATGTCGAGCGGCAGATGCTGTTCGGGGGCGCTGGCCTCGCGGCGATGATCCTGGTGTCGCTGCTGTCGCCGCGCACGATCCGCCGCCTCGGCGTGCTCGGCTTTCTCGGCGCCTTCGTGGCGGTCGCGCTGCTGCCCGTCCTCGGGACCGATTTCGGCAAGGGTGCGGTCCGGTGGTATTCGCTCGGCTTCGCCGCGGTCCAGCCCTCCGAGTTTCTCAAGCCTTGCTTCGTCATCCTCGCGGCCTGGCTGATGGCGGCGGGGCAGGAGCTGAACGGCCCGCCGGGCAAGGGCCTGTCCTTCGCCCTTCTGGTGGCGATCGTGGCGCTGCTGGCGATCCAGCCCGATTTCGGGCAGGCCGCGCTGATCCTGTTCGCCTGGGGGGTGATGTATTTCGTCGCCGGCGCGCCGATGCTGCTGCTGGTCGTGATCGCGGGGCTGGCGGTGGCGGGCGGGGTCGTGGCCTACAACGGGTCGGAGCATTTCGCCCGGCGGATCGACGGCTTCCTGACGCCCGAGGTGGACCCGCGCACCCAGCTCGGCTATGCCACCAACGCCATCCAGGAAGGCGGGTTCTTCGGCGTGGGCGTGGGCGAGGGGCAGGTGAAGTGGTCGCTGCCCGACGCGCACACCGACTTCATCATCGCGGTGGCGGCCGAGGAATACGGGCTGGTCCTCGTGCTGGCGATCATCGCGCTCTTCGCCACCGTCACCCTGCGCGCGCTGATGCGCCTGCGGCGCGAGCGCGATCCCTTCATCCGCCTCGCGGGCACCGGGCTGGCCTGCATGTTCGCCGTGCAGGCGATCATCAACATGGGCGTTGCCGTGCGCCTGCTGCCCGCGAAGGGGATGACGCTGCCCTTCGTGAGCTACGGCGGCTCGTCGCTGATCGCGGTGGGGATCGTCATCGGCATGCTGCTGGCCTTCACCCGGACGCGGCCGCAGGGCGGCATCGGCGACATCCTCGTCAAGCGGAGGGGGTGATGGCCCCGGCGCGACAGCCGCTGCTCGTCCTTGCCGCGGGGGGCACGGGGGGGCACATGTTTCCCGCCCAGGCGCTGGCCGAGGCGATGGTGCGCCGCGGCTGGCGGGTGAAGCTTTCGACCGACGCGCGCGGCGCGCGCTTCACGGGCGGCTTTCCCCATGTGGTGCGGGTCGAGACGATCCCCTCGGCCACCTTCGCCCGCGGCGGGGCGCTGGCGCGACTGGCGGTGCCGTTCCGCCTGGCCGCGGGGATCGGCCGCGCCTTCGCCTCGATGCGGCGCGACCGGCCGGCGGTGGTGGCGGGCTTCGGCGGCTATCCCACCATCCCCGCGCTGGCGGCGGCCTGGCTTCTGGGCCTGCCGCGGCTGGTGCACGAGGCGAACGGGGCGCTCGGCCGCGTCAACCGCGTCTTCGCCCGGCGCGTCCACGCGGTGGCCTGCGGCAGCTGGCCCACCGACCTGCCCGCGGGGGCCGCCGGGGTCCACACCGGCAACCCGGTGCGCGCCGCCGTGCGCGACCGTGCCGGCGCGCCCTATGCTCCGCCGGGGGACGGCCCGCTGTCGCTGCTGGTGATCGGCGGCAGCCAGGGGGCGCGCATCCTCTCCGAAACGGTGCCCGCCGCGGTGGCGCTGCTGCCCGAGGCGCTGCGCGCCCGGCTGCGGGTGGCCCATCAGGCGCGGGCAGAGGACGCCGGCGGCGTGACGGCAGCCTATGCCGCGGCCGGTGTCCCGGCCGAGGTGGCGCCGTTCTTCGCCGACATCCCCCGCCGACTGGCCGAGGCGCAGCTTGTCGTCAGCCGCGCCGGCGCCTCCTCGGTCGCCGACATCGCAGCGGTGGGGCGGCCCGCGATCCTGATCCCCTTCGCCGCCGCGGCCGAGGACCACCAGACCGCCAACGCCCGCGGGCTGGTCGCCGCCGAGGGCGCCATCCTGATCCCCGAGGCCGCGCTTTCGCCCCAGGCGCTGGCCCGCCACATGGCGACCGTCCTCGGCAACCCCGACATTGCGGCGCGCATGGCGGCCGGCGCGCGGGCCTACGGCCGGCCCGACGCGACGGCGCGGCTGGTCGAGCTGGTCGAGACCCTTGCGCAAGGACAACCGGTGTCATGAGCCCTGCGACGAAGCTTCCCGGCGGCCTCGGCCCCATCCATTTCGTGGGCATCGGCGGCATCGGCATGTCGGGCATCGCCGAGGTGCTGATGACGCTGGGCTACGAAGTGCAGGGGTCGGACCTGCGCGCCAGCGACATCACGCGGCGGCTGGAGACCCTCGGCGCGCGGGTGTTCGAGGGGCAGCGGGCCGAGAACGTCGCGGGGGTCGATGTGGTCGTCGTCTCCTCGGCCATCAAGCCCGGCAACCCCGAGCTCGAGGAGGCGCGGCGCCGCGGCCTGCCGGTGGTGCGCCGGGCCGAGATGCTGGCGGAACTGATGCGGCTGAAGTCGAACATCGCCATCGCCGGCACCCACGGCAAGACCACCACCACGACGCTGATCGCCACCCTGCTCGACCGCGGCGGGTTCGACCCCACGGTGATCAACGGCGGGGTGATCCAGGCCTACGATTCGAACGCCCGCGCCGGGGCGGGCGAGTGGATGGTGGTCGAGGCCGACGAGAGCGACGGCAGCTTCAACCGCCTGCCCGCGACCATCGCGGTGGTCACCAACCTCGACCCCGAGCACATGGAGCACTGGGGCAGCTTCGACGCGCTGCGCAAGGGCTTTCAGGACTTCGCCTCGAACATCCCCTTTTACGGGCTGGCGGTGATGTGCACCGACCACCCCGAGGTGCAGGCGCTGGTCGGCCGGCTGACCGACCGGCGCAAGGCGACCTTCGGCTTCAACGCCCAGGCCGACGTGCGCGCGGTGGGGCTGCGGTATGAGGGCGGACAGGCGCGCTTCGACGTGGCCTTGCAGGCCGAGGGCACGGTGATCGAGGGCTGCACGCTGCCGATGCCGGGCGACCACAACGTCTCGAACGCGCTGGCCGCGGTGGCGGTGGCGCGGCATCTCGGCATGGCGCCCGAGGACATCCGCGCCGCGCTGGCCGGCTTCCGCGGCGTCAAGCGGCGCTTCACCAGGGTGGGCGAGGTGGGCGGCGTCACCATCATCGACGACTACGGCCACCACCCGGTCGAGATCGCCGCGGTGCTCAGGGCCGCGCGGCAGGCGCTGGCCGACCGGCCCAAGGCGCGGCTGATCGCGGCGCACCAGCCGCACCGCTACACCCGGCTGTCGCACCTCTTCGAGGACTTCTGCACCTGCTTCAACGAGGCCGATGTCGTCGCCATCGCCGAGGTCTATGCGGCGGGGGAAGAGCCGATCCCCGGCGCCTCGCGCGACGATCTCGTCGCCGGCCTCATCGCCCACGGCCACCGCCACGCCCGCGCGATCCTGGACGAGGACGACCTCGAGCGGCTGGTGCGCGAACAGGCGCGGCCGGGCGACATGGTGGTGTGCCTCGGCGCCGGCACGATCTCGGCCTGGGCCAACGGGCTGCCGGCCCGGCTGGCGCGCTAGGGGTCGGCGGTGACGCCCTCGCTCGCGCTGGCCTGCCTGTTGGCAGTGCTGGCGGCGGTGCTGGCGATGCTGCCCAGCCGGCGCAGCCACTGGCCAGCGGCCTGGCTGCTGATCGCGCTGGGCCTGCCGCTGCTGGCCTATGTGGTGTGGGAGAACGGGGCGCTCGCCGGGGCGCTGGTGTTCGCGGCCGGGGCGAGCGTGCTGCGCTGGCCGCTGTTCCATCTGTGGCGGTGGGTGGCGCGGATGGTGGGGGCGGGTTAGCCGCCGGCCCGGCGGCGTGCGGCCCGTCGTCCTGCCCGCGGCGGTGCTGGCAGCGCGGCTGCCGGGCGCGGTCTTCGGGCCGATCATGTCCCTCGGTTCCCCTCGACCGGTCCGACCGCCAGGGGCGCAACCGCCCGCCGCCGGTCCCGGGCGGCGACCGGACGCATCCGCTGGGCACCGACCGGCCGGGCCGCGCCCCGCCGGCCGGCCTAGCGCAGCGGCAGCAGCCGCGGCACCAGCCGGAGATAGAACAGAACCCCGATCAGCTCGACGAGCGACTGGACGACGATGACCACGGTCGCCAGCCGCCATTCCGGCGGCAGCGCCAGCGCCAGCGGCAACACGACGAAGGAATTGCGCGTGCCGAGGCTGAACACCAGCGCGCGGCCCGATCGCGGCGGCAGGCCGAGGCCCCGCGCAAGCCACAGCCCCGCCATCAGGGCAAGCAGCAGGAACCCCGCGAACACGCCCGCCAGCTGCGGCAGGACCGGCAGCGCTGCCGCGACCGTCTGCACCTGGCTTGCCGCGATCAGCAGGACCACCAGCGCCAAGAGCGGCACCGGGAACCAGCCCAGCCGCGCGATCAGCCCTTCGCGCCCGGGCCGCACCGCCACCCAGCGCTCGAGCGCCCATGCCGCCGCAAGCGGCAGCGCGATCAGGGTCAGGAACACCGTCGCGATGGGGCCGGCCGCGAAGATCTCGAGAAAGGCCTGTCCCATGAACAGCCACAGATAGACCGGCAGCAGCGCCATCTGCAGGATCAGATGGACCGGGGCGGCCGCGATGGCGCGGCCGGTGTCGCCGCCCGCGAGATGGGTGAAGGTGATGGACCAGTCCGTGCAGGGCACGAGCAGGACCATGAGCACGCCCAGCCGCACCGCCGGATCGTCGGGCAGGAAGGGCAGCAGGCCCGCCACGATCAGGGGCACGACCGCGAAGTTGCCCGCCAGCATGGCCCCCATGAAGCGGCGGTCGCGAAACGCCTCGGGCAGGTGGATCAGCGGCACCTGCGTGAAGGTGACGAGGATCAGCACGCCGAGGAGCGGCCAGAGCGACGCCTCGAGGCATCCGGCCGCCCCGGGCAGCACAAGGCCGAGCGCCACCCCCGCGACGAGGGCGGCAAGGTAGACCCACACCTGATGCCGTTCGAGATCGCCGCGCGTCACGGCAGTCTCCGCTTGCCATCGGCCCGGCGGGGTGCGGGGCCCGCGTTCGGGGCGCCGACGCCCCGCATCGCCCGGATCCCCGGCATCGCAAGCCCGCCCCGACGATGCCGCAGCGCCGCAGCCGGGCCGCGAACCGCCCGCGGTCGCAGCCGGGGGCCGATCGGCCGCCGCCGCGCCGCCCGACGGGTGGTCGGACAGGCCGGCGGATGGGCGGTCGGACGGGCGGTCGGACTGGCCGGCGGATGGGCGGCCGGACGGGCGGGCGGACGGGCGGGCGGATGGGCGTCGGCACGCAGGGCGCGACGGCCGCGCCTGTCGCCGGCCCCCGTCCGGGCCGCCGGCGCTGCGTCAAGGCCCGCCGCCGCCCGCGCGGCCGACCCCGGGTTGGGCAGGGGCCGCCGGCGCTCCTGCCCCCCGGGCGGTGCCGCTGATGTCATGGCCGCTGCTCTCCGCGCCCCGCTGTCGCACGGCCGCGGCGCCCGGGACAACCGCGGTCCCGCCGGCGCCGGGCCGTTGCGCCCCGCCGCACCGCTATCCCGGCGACAGCCCGCGCAGCCGCTCGGACCGCCGGCGCAGCAGCTCGACCGCCGTCAGCAGCGCCACCGACACCACGACGAGGATCGTCGCCACGGCAAGGATCGAGGGCGAGAGCTGCTCGCGGATGCCCACCCACATCTGCCGCGGGATGGTCTGCTGGTCGTGGCCGCCGACGAACAGCACCATCACCACCTCGTCGAACGAGGTGACGAAGGCGAACAGCGCGCCCGAGATCACGCCCGGCAGGATCAGCGGCAGCTGCACCCGGCGGAAGGCCGTCCAGGGCCCCGCCCCCAGCGAGGCCGCCGCGCGCAGGAGCGAGCGGTCGAAGCCCGCCAGCGTCGCCGTCACCGTGATGATGACGAAGGGGATGCCCAGCGCGGTATGCGCCAGGATGATGCCAAGGTAGGTGCTGGTCAGCCGCCAGTCCCATGCGAGCCCGACCGCGAACGGGTCGAGCCGGACATGGGGCAGCGGAAAGCCGGGGTTGGAGAAGAAGAAGAACACGCCGGTGGCCGAGATGATGACGGGCACGATCATGGGCGAGATCAGGATCGCCATCACCGCCTTGCGCCCCGGCATCTCGGACCGCGCAAGGCCCAGCGCCGCCAGCGTGCCCAGGGCCGTCGCAAGAAGGGTCGAGAACGCGCCCACGATGACCGAGTTCTTCGCCGCCCGCACCCAGGTCGCATGCGCCCAGGCATCCGCCCACCAGGCGGCATCGCGCGGGGCATCCGGGGCGATCATGCCGAAGGTCAGAAGGTTGTCGTACCAGCGCAGCGAAAAGCCCTCGGGGTCGAGCCTCAGCATGCGCTCGGTGAAGGTGAAATAGGCCTCGGCGTTGAACGACAGCGGGATGATGACAAGGATCGGCGCGATCAGGAACAGGAACACCAGCGCGCAGAGGGCGCGGAAGGCCCAGGCCCAGGCCCGCTCCAGCGGCGAGGCGTAGGGGGGGAGCGCCGCCATCGCCCTAGCCCAGCTTCATGTTGTCGATCCCCACCAGCCGGTCGTAAAGCCAGTAGAGCGCCAGCACCGCCGCCAGCAAGAGCGTCGCCAGCGCCGCGCCCAGCGACCAGTTGAGCGAGGTCTGCATGTGATAGGCGATCTGGTTCGAGATCAGCTGCCCCGAGGCCCCGCCCACCAGCGCCGGGGTGATGTAATAGCCGACCGCGAGGATGAACACCAGCATCGCCCCCGCCCCGATGCCGGGCGCGCAGAGCGGCAGGTAGATGCGGCGGAAGGCCGTCCAGCTGGTCGCGCCGAGGCTGCGGGCGGCGCGGGCATAGGCGGGCGGGATCGTCTTCATCACCGCATAGAGCGGCAGGATCATGAAGGGCAGCAGGATATGCGTCATGGCGACGATGGTGCCGGTCGCGTTGTGCATCAGGGCAAGGCGCCCGTCCTCGGGCACCAGGCCCAGCGCGACGAGCACGTTGTTCACCACCCCCTGCCCCTGCAAGAGCACGATCCAGGCCGAGGTGCGCACCAGAAGCGAGGTCCAGAACGGCAGCAGCACGAGGATCATCAGCAGGTTCGCGCGCCGCAACGGCAGGGTGGCCAGCAGATGCGCCACCGGAAAGCCCAGGGCAAGGCAGATCAGCGTGATCGCCGCCGACAGCACGAAGGTGCGGAGGAACAGCTGGCCGTAGATGCGCTGCCCGGGCTCTACCCGCACCACCGCGCCCTCGGGGGTGCGCCGCAGGTCGAGCGCGGCGAGGTAGAACGATGCGCTGTAGGCCGACGAGGCCCCGCGCATCGCCGCCCAGACATCGGCGCGGCCCCAGTCGGGGTTGTGGGCCAGCAGCGCCTCGCGGTAGGGCGGCGCCAGCCGGGCGGCGTTGCGCGCCGTGGAGGTGAACAGCGAGCGGGTGCCCGGCACCTCGTAGTTGATCCGCGTGCCCACCGTGCCGATGCTGCGCGCCGCCGCCGCCGCGCGCAAATCCTCGGCCAGCGCGGCAAAGGCGGCCTCGTCCGGCGCCGTGCCGCGCGGGTTGGCGGCGAACCAGGCGCCCAGCGCGGGCATGTGGGCGGAAAAGGCGTCGTTGTGGACCGAGCGGTGCAACATCTGCCCGATCGGCAGCACGAAGGTCACGACGATGAACAGAAGAAGCGGCGCCACCAGCAGGAAGGCCCGCAGCCGCGCCCGGCGCGAGGCGCGCGCCAGCGCCGCCTTCAGCGGCGTGCCGTTGGCGGTGCGCAGCGCGGTCGGTCCGGTCAGGGTCGCCTCGGCCATGGGGTCCTGCCTTGCGGGGACCGGGGGGCGCGGGCGGGCGCCCCCCCGGTCATGGCGTCAGTTGGCCAGAAGCCAGGCGTTGAAGCGCTCGTTCAGCTCGGCGTCGCGGTCCACCCAGAAGTCGAGGTCCGACAGCAGCGCGTTCGTCAGGTTCTCGGGCGAGGTGGGCAGGTTCGGGCCCATCGGCGTCTTGCCGTCAAGCTGGAACACCCCCACCAGCGGCGCCGACGAGGCGCGCGGCGGGCCGTAGCTGATCCATTCCGCGGCCCGGGCGAGCGGCTCGGTCGCGGTGGAGAAGGCGACGAACTTCAGCGCGTTCTCGAGGTTCGGCGCGCCCTTGGGGATCACCCAGCCCTCGGATTCATAGACCTGCCCGTCCCAGACGATGGCGAAGGGCTTCCCCTCGCCCACCGCGGCGTTGAACAGCCGGCCGTTCCAGCCGATCGTCATCGCCACCTCGCCGTCCGCCAAGAGCTGCACGGGCTGCGAGCCGGCCGTCCACCACACGATCTCGGACTTGATCGCGCCGAGCTTGGCCAGCGCCCGCTCGACCCCCTCGGGGGTGGCAAGCACGGAATAGACCTGATCGGCCGGCACGCCGTCGCCCATCAGCGCCATTTCCAGCGTCGCCTTGGCCCCGCGGCGCACGCCGCGCTTGCCGGGGAATCGTGCGGTGTCGAAGAAGTCGGCGATGGTGGTGGGCGGATTGTCGCCGAACTTGGTCTTGTCGTAGGCATAGACGGTGGCGAAGACGTCGGTGCCCACCATGCAGTCGGTCAGCATGCCGGGCAGGAAATCCTCGGTCGCCGGGGTGCCGTCGGGCGCGGGGGCAAGGATGGCGTGGTCGATCACCTCCAGCAGCCCCTCGTCGCACAGCCGCACCGCATCGGCATATTCCACCGAGGCCACGTCGATCGTGACGTTGCCGGCCTCGACCTGCGCCTTGATCGGCGTCGCCGGGTTGTCGGCATCGACCGAGACAACGCGGATGCCCGTCGCCGCGGTGAAGGGCTTGTGGTAGGCTTCGACCTGGCTCTGGGTGTAGGCGCCGCCCCAGCCGAGCACGACGACCTCCTGCGCGGCCGCGGTCGCGGCAAGCCCGGCGGCCAGGGCGGTGGCGGCAAGCAGTGTTCCAAGATGCATGCAATGGGTCTCCCGTTGGTTGGTTCGTTTCTTCGGTTCGTCCCGGTCGGTCCGCGCCCGGTCAGCCGGGCGCGGCGGAGCCGCCGGTGCGGCTGTCGGCGTCGAGTGCCCGGCAATCCTCGGGCCGCCACCCGATGCGGACGCGGCTGCCGGGGGCAAGCCGCCCCGCGTCGGGCGCATTGCGGTACTTCATCACGAAATCGCTGTTGCCCGCAACGTTCAGCCGGACGCGGAAGAGGTCGCCCATGTAGATGAACTCGAGCACCTCGGCCTCGACCATGTGCGCGCCGGGGGGCAGGCGGGCCGGGTTCACCTCGACCCGCTCGGGCCGGATCGAGACCATCGTCGCCTCGCCCGCGCGGGTCACGTTGACGGGCTGCGCGTCGATCAGCGCGCCGTCCGCCAGCCGCACGGTGCAGGCCTCGCCCGAGATCGTCTCGATCCGGCCGGGCAGCGTGTTGTTCTCGCCGATAAAGCGGGCGACGAAGCTGTTGGCGGGGCGCTCGTACAGCTCTTCTGGGCTGGCAAGCTGCTGCACCACGCCGTCGTCGAACACCGCGATGCGGTCCGACATCGTCAGCGCCTCGCCCTGGTCGTGGGTGACGTAGACCACCGTGATCCCCAGCCGGTCGTGCAGATGCTTGATCTCGAACTGCATGTGCTCGCGCAACTGCTTGTCCAGCGCGCCGAGCGGTTCGTCCATCAGCACCAGCGCGGGGTCGAACACCAGCGCGCGGGCCAGCGCGATGCGCTGCTGCTGGCCGCCCGACAGCTGCGCCGGCCGGCGCGCCGCGAACCCGCCCATCTGCACCATGTCGAGCGCGCGGGCGACCCTCGCCTCGCGCTCGGCCCGGCCGATCCCGCGCACCTCCAGCGGAAAGGCCAGGTTCTCGCCCACCGTCATGTGCGGAAAGAGCGCGTAGTTCTGGAACACCATGCCGATACCGCGCTTGTGGGGCGGCACCCGGTTGAGCGGCCGCCCCGCCAGGCGGATCTCGCCATGCGTCGCCGTCTCGAAGCCCGCAAGCATCATCAGGCAGGTGGTCTTTCCCGACCCCGAGGGGCCGAGCATCGTCAGGAACTCGCCCTTCGCGATGGACAGGTTGAGGTCCTTCACGACCAGCGTCGCGCCGTCGTAGCTTTTCTGCACGCGGTCGAAAACCACGAAGGCGTCGTCGCGGTTTGCTGCCGCCACCTCGGTCTCCCTCATCTGCCCGTCCGGCGGCGCGTCCGGGTTGTCTTGCGGCGCAGCATAAACCGGAAGCGCCGCGCCGATGCAACGCGGTTCTGCCGCCGGCCGGCCCTGCAACCGGGCGGACGCCCGATGCGCAGGCAATCGCGCGGGCCTGCGCAGCGCGGACGGGCAGCGGCGCGACGGGGCGGCGCGACGGGGCGGCGCGGGGGCTCAATGCGCCTCGGCCCAGTTCGCCCCCTGCCCCGCATCCACCGTCAGCGGGACCGACAGCTGCACGGCCGGATGCGCCGCCCGCTCCATCACCGCGCGCGCCCGCGCGATGGTCTCCTCGACCGCGCTTGCCTCGACCTCGAACAGAAGCTCGTCGTGGACCTGCAGCAGCATCGTCGCCGGCAGGCCCCGCAGCGCGTCGGGCATCCGCACCATGGCGCGGCGGATGATGTCGGCCGCCGTGCCCTGGATCGGCGCGTTGATGGCCGCGCGGCGGGCGAAGCCCGCCGTGGGGCCCTTGGCGTTGATCTCGGGCGTGTGGATTTTCCGCCCGAACAGGGTCTGCACATGGCCCTTGTCGCGGGCGAAGGCGACGGTGGCGTCCATGTAGGCGCGGATGCCCGGGAAGCGCTGGAAGTAGGTGTCGATGAAGGCCTGCGCCTCGTCGCGCGGGATGCGCAGGTTGCGCGCCAGGCCAAAGCCCGAGATGCCGTAGATCACCCCGAAGTTGATCGCCTTGGCCCGCCGCCGGATCTCGGGCGTCATCTGGTCGAGCGGCACGCCGAACATCTCCGAGGCGGTCATGGCATGGATGTCGAGCCCGTCGCGGAACGCCTGCTTCAGCGCCGGAATGTCGGCGACATGGGCAAGGATGCGCAGCTCGATCTGGCTGTAGTCGAGGCTCACCAGCCGCATGCCGGGCCCGGCGACGAAGGCCTCGCGGATGCGCCGCCCCTCCTCGGTGCGCACGGGGATGTTCTGCAGGTTGGGGTCGGTCGAGGCCAGCCGCCCGGTGTTCGCCCCCGCCTGGACGTAGGAGGTATGCACCCGCCCCGTCTCGGGGTTGATCGCCTGCTGCAGCGCGTCGGTGTAGGTCGATTTCAGCTTCTGCAGCTGGCGGTAGTCAAGGATGCGGCCGGGCAGCTCGTGCTCGGTCGCCAGATCCTCGAGCACGTCGGCGGTGGTCTGCCACTGGCCCGTCCTGGTGCGGGTGCCGCCGGGCAGGCCCATCCGGCCGAACAGGATCTCGCCCACCTGTGCGGCGGACTGCACGTTGAAGGTCTCGCCGGCCAGCGCATGGATCTCGGCCTCGAGCGCGGCCATCTTCTGCGCGAAGGCGGCCGACATGCGCGACAGCGTGTCGCGGTCCACGCGGATGCCCGCCATCTCCATCCGGGCCAGCACCGGCACCAGCGGGCGTTCGAGGGTCTCGTAGACCGTGGTCACCCGTGCCCGCGGCAGCTCGGGGCGGAAGCGCTGCCACAGCCGCAACGTCACGTCGGCATCCTCGGCGGCATAGCGCGTGGCCTTGTCCAGCGGCACGCGGTCGAAGGTGATGGCCGCCTTGCCCGAGCCGATCAGGTCCTTGATGGGGATCGGGACATGGCCGAGGTAGGTCTCGGACAGCGTGTCCATCCCGTGCCCGTGCCGGCCGGAGTGCAGCGCATAGGACAGAAGCATGGTGTCGTCGATCGGCGCCATGCGGATGCCTGCGCGGGCGAGGATCTTCCAGTCGTATTTCACGTTCTGGCCGATCTTGAGGATGCTCGCGTCCTCCAGCACGGGCTTCAGCCGCGCAAGCGCCTGATCGTGCGGAATCTGCCCCTCGACCGGCGCCTCGGAGGCGAACAGCTCGCCGCCCGCCTGCCGGTGCCCGAGCGGAATGTAGCAGGCCCGCCCGGGTTCGAGCGCGAGCGAGATGCCCACGATCGCGGCCCGCATCTCGTCGAGTCCGGTGGTCTCGGTGTCGATGGCGACGAAGCCCCGCGCCCGGATCTCGGCGATCCAGGCATCGAGGCTGTCGAGGTCGCGGATGCAGGCATAGGCGTCGGGGTCGATGGGCGCGGGGGCGGGCGCCGGGCCTGCCGCGGCCGGCGCCTCGGCCACCGCGGGCGGGGCGACCTTGAGCTTCTCGGCGACACGGCGGGTGAGCGTGCGGAACTCCATCAGGGCGAGGAAGGCCATCAGCCGCTCGGGGTCGGGCATCCGGACCTCGAGGTCCTCGAGCGTCACATCGAGCGGCGTGTCGCGCTTGAGCGTCACCAGCGCCTTCGAGATGCGGATGCGCTCAGCGTTCTCGAGCAGCGTCTCGCGCCGCCTGGGCTGGGGGATTTCCGCGGCGCGAGCAAGCAGCGTCTCGACATCGCCGTAGTCCCGGATCAGCAGCGCCGCCGTCTTTGGGCCGATGCCCGGCGCGCCGGGGATGTTGTCCACCGGATCGCCCGACAGGGCCTGCACGTCCACCACCTGTTCGGGCGGCACGCCGAACTTCTCGATCACCGCGTCGCGGTCGATCAGCCGGTCCTTCATCGGGTCGCGCATCACGATGCCGCCGCCCACCAGCTGCATCAGATCCTTGTCGGAGGAGACGATCGTCACCCTGCCCCCCGCCTCGACTGCCCGGGTCGCCAGCGTGGCGATGATGTCGTCGGCCTCGTAGTGCTCGGCCTCGAGGCAGGCGACGTTGAAGGCCCGCGTGGCGTCGCGCGTCAGCGGGAACTGCGGGCGCAGATCCTCGGGCGGCTCGGGCCGGTTGGCCTTGTAGGGGGGATAGAGGTCGTTGCGGAAAGTGCGGGCGGAATGGTCGAACACCACCGCGATGTGCGTCGGCGCCTCGCCGCCGTTGTCGCGGGTGATCTCGGTCCACAGGATGTTGCAGAACCCCGCCACCGCCCCCACCGGCAGCCCGTCGGACTTGCGCGTGAGCGGCGGCAGCGCGTGGTAGGCGCGGAAGATGTAGGCCGAGCCGTCGATCAGGTGCAAATGATGGCCCTTGCCGAACGTCATGCGCGCCCCCGCCGCTTGCCCGGCCGGCCCGATGCCGGCCGCCCCCTTTCCTACACCAGCCGCGCCGCCGAAGGCGACCCCGTCGCGGGCCGTGCCGCCGCGGGGCGGCCACGGCAAAGGCGGGGCAGGCCGCAGGGCCTCTGCCCGCGGGTTCCGCGCAGTGAAACGCGGCTTCCTTGTCCTGCCCCGGGGGCCCGTGGTGCGCTGCAAGTTCCGGGAGAGGCAAAGACACCGGCCCGTCGGGCGCCCGCGCCGCGCCTCGAACCCTTCGCCGCCCGGACAGGCAAGGAACAGCCCCGGCGCCGCCCCCAAGGTGGGCCGCGCCGGCACGTCAAAACGACAGAAGGGTCCCGGAGATGACATCGGGACACGCACGCACCCGGACGGGCGCCGCAGGGCGCCGGATACAGGGCGCGCGGCGCTTGCCGCGGTCGCGCTGGCCCTGCCGGCCGCCGGGCCGGCCGACGCGCAGGCGCGCGGGACGACGCCGACCTGGTCCCATCCGCAACGGCCGCCGAGCGGGAACTTCCGGGCCACCGCCGCCGGCGCGCTGAGCATGCTTACCTTGCGCCGCAGCCAGCAACCGCACCTGGTGCGGCCGGGCGAGGGCACCATCGCGCCGCGTCTGGCCCGATCCCGGACGATCAGCGCCGACGGGCCGACCTATCGCTTTCGGCTGCGCCCGGGGGTGACGTTCCGCGACGGCAGCCTGCTCGACGCCCGGGACGTTGCGTCGTCGCTGCAGAGGAACGCAGTCGCCGCAGAAGAACAAGGCCTCGCGCCACGCGGTCGCCAGCACGCCGCGGGCGAGCGTGATCGCGGTGGAGGCGGTCGATCCGCTGACCGTGCGCCTGACGCTCTCGCACCACCCCAGCCAGCAGCTTTGACCTTGCCCGTGGGCCGGGATCGTGGTGTTCGCCGGGCCGCACCGGCGGATGGGCCTGGCGGCGACGACGGTCGCGACGGGCCGCTGCGTCTGCGGCGAGTACCGCACCGGCATGCATCGAAAGCGCGTCCGGTTCGAGGACCAGCGGGGCGAGACGCCGCATGTCGCCGCGATCACCCACCGCATCATCGCCGACCGGACGGCGGCGATCCATGCGCTGCTCGCGGGCGAGCTCGACATGGTGGCGAGCGTGCTCGGCGAGGGGCCGGGCCGGTCGGCACCGCGGTGCAGAGCCCGCGCTTCACGGTGATCGCCCCCGACCCCCGCGAGACCAGCATCGTCTTCCTCCCGCACCCGGCACCCGCCGCTGCGCGACCTCCGGCCTCCGGGCGCGGCAGGCCATCGCCCATGCGCTCTTCCGCGACGACTCGCTTGCGGCGGGCTGCGGCGGACGGCACGAAAAAGGGGGCCATGCGGCCCCCTTTTCCTGGCTCGGGCTCCGGGCTGCGCCGGAGGGCAGGATCACATGTCCATGCCGCCCATGCCGCCCATGCCGCCGCCCATGCCGGCGCCGGCCTTCTCTTCCTTGGGCTTCTCGGCCACCATCGCCTCGGTGGTCACGAGCAGGCCGGCGACCGAGGCCGCATCCTCGAGCGCGGTGCGCACGACCTTCGCCGGGTCGATCACGCCGAACTTGAACATGTCGCCATACTCTTCGGTCTGGGCGTTGAAGCCGAACGTCAGATCATTCGACTCGCGCACCTTGCCGGCCACGACGGCGCCATCGACCCCGGCGTTGGTCGCGATCTGGCGCAGCGGCGCTTCCAGCGCGCGGCGGATGATGGCAATACCCGCGTCCTGGTCGGGGTTCGCCCCCTTCAGATCGGCAAGCTTCTTGGCCGCCTGGATCAACGAGACGCCGCCGCCGACGACGATGCCCTCCTGAACCGCGGCCCGGGTCGCGTTGAGCGCGTCATCGACGCGGTCCTTGCGCTCCTTCACCTCGACCTCGGTCGCCCCGCCGACGCGGATGACCGCCACGCCGCCGGCGAGCTTGGCCACGCGCTCCTGCAGCTTCTCCTTGTCGTAGTCCGAGGTCGTCTCCTCGATCTGCGCCCGGATCTGCGCGACGCGCGCGGAAATCTCGGCCTTGTCGCCGGCGCCGTCGATGATCGTGGTGTCATCCTTCTTGATGACGATCTTCTTGGCGCGGCCGAGCATGTCGAGCGTGACGTTCTCGAGCTTCATGCCGAGATCGTCCGAGATCACCTGACCACCGGTCAGGATCGCGATGTCCTGCAGCATGGCCTTGCGCCGGTCGCCGAAGCCCGGGGCCTTGACCGCGGCAATCTTCAGCCCGCCGCGCAGCTTGTTGACGACGAGCGTGGCCAGCGCCTCGCCCTCGACATCCTCGGCCACGATCAGCAGCGGCTTCTGCGACTGGATCACCGCCTCGAGCAGCGGCACCATCGGCTGCAGCGACGAGAGTTTCTTCTCGTGCAGCAGGATCAGCGCGTCCTCAAGCTCGGCCACCATCTTGTCGGCGTTGGTGACGAAGTAGGGCGAGAGATAGCCGCGGTCGAACTGCATCCCCTCGACGACCTCGACCTCGGTCGCCATCCCCTTGTTCTCCTCGACGGTGATGACGCCCTCGTTGCCGACCTTCTGCATCGCCTCGGCGATCATCTTGCCGATCTCGGTCTCGCCGTTGGCCGA